>NZ_VTZU01000001.1 GCF_008370685.1 Aquimarina sp. RZ0 | reverse complement strand
AAAAAAAAAAAAAAACGCATAGTACAACAGCGGATTAAATCAAATTGCGCCTTTGGCTTAAATGATTTAATCCTATAATGTTGTCTTTTTTACTTTTTATCAGAAATATCATACAATGAGCCCAATAAGCTTTTCTTGCAAAAACATCGTCAATAACTATTACAGCTTTGTTAATAACTATAGTTTTTGGCATACCAAAATCCTTGCAGATTACAATTATATTTGCGTAGTTATAATTTTATAGCAACTGTTTTATTACAGTCTAATCAAAAAAAATTAAACGGGTGAAATTCATAGTATCCAGTTCATACTTACTAAAACAACTTCAAGTATTAGGTGGAGTTATTAATAGTAGCAACACTTTACCGATTCTAGATAACTTTTTATTCGAATTAGATAATAACGCCTTAATGGTCTCTGCATCAGATTTAGAAACTACTATTTCTGCAAAACTGGATGTAGAGTCATCTGATGAAGGAATCATTGCAATACCGGCAAAGTTATTGTTAGAAACATTAAAAACTTTTCCTGAACAACCCCTAACTTTTGTTGTAGGGAATAATAATACCATTGAAATCAGTTCTAACCATGGTAAATATGCACTAGCATATGCCGATGGAGAAGAATTTCCGAAAGCGGTAGAATTAGAAGATCCAAGTGCAACCTCTTTGTTAGGAGATATTCTGGCTACTGCTATAAGTAAGACGATTTTTGCAACAGGTAATGATGATTTACGCCCCGTGATGAGTGGTGTGTTTTTTCAATTTTCTACAGAAAGTCTTACCTTTGTAGCGACAGATGCACATAAGTTAGTTAAATATTCTCGGGAGGACGTAAAAGCTTCTCAAGCAGCAGAATTTATAATGCCAAAAAAACCATTAAATCTTTTAAAAGGTATTCTCGCTGGTAGTGATTCTGAAGTATTGATCGAGTACAATGAATCGAATGCTAAATTTACTTTTGATGAAACGCAATTGATCTGTAGGCTAATTGATGGAAAATATCCTAATTATGAAGCAGTAATCCCCAAAGAAAATCCTAATAAGCTAACGATTCCTCGCTCACAATTTTTAAACTCTGTACGTAGAGTTTCTATTTTCTCCAATAAAACTACGCATCAGATACGTCTAAAAATAGCTGG
The DNA here is from genome assembly GCF_008370685.1 of Aquimarina sp. RZ0. GTDB lineage: Bacteria > Bacteroidota > Bacteroidia > Flavobacteriales > Flavobacteriaceae > Aquimarina. Next base: position 253,070 of record NZ_VTZU01000001.1, on the reverse strand, counting down.
AGCAGAACTAAATGTATCCGCAGAAGATATTGACTATTCTAACAAAGCTGAAGAACGACTTACTTGTGATTATCAGGGAGATGACATGCAAATTGGTTTTAACTCTCGTTTTTTAAGCGAAATGCTAAATAATCTTAATGCAGATGATGTACAGGTAGAAATGTCTTTACCCAATCGCGCTGGGATACTCACACCCATAGATGGATTAGATGAAGGAGAAAGTGTGACGATGCTTGTTATGCCAGTAATGCTTAATAGCTAATAAATAACAAATCAAAATATAAAAATCCGATCGCAGCACTGTGATTGGATTTTTTTTGATTTATAAAAAATATTTTTATAAGAAATACAAATCCGACAACTACAACAGAATCATATCTCTGTGTAAACATTCCTTTTTCTTTTCGACTTAAAAAATAAGGAAATATAACACCTATCTAATGTCGTTTTTAAACATATGAAAAGTACTCCACTTCATTTGTATCAAGGAAAAAAGATACAAGGCCAATTTATTTCAAGAAAACTTAACTTATTATTAATGTTTCAGGTTAATTGTCCCGGTTGCTTCTTATACGCATTGCCAACCTTTAATCAATTATACAAAAAGTACAAAGATGACATTGGCATTATAGCACTCTCAACAGCTTTTGAAGATTTTGAATTGAATACATCCCAAAACACTACGGGTTTAGTAGAAAAAGGAACATTGGTGGGGCACACGAAAAAAGCACTTCAGGAATATGGATATGAAACACTTCAAATTCAACCCGAATTTCCTATTATTATGGATAAAAAAATGGAAGTTTCTCAATTAGAAGAAGTAACTGCTAATATTTGCAGTCTATACTCTAATTTTCTAACCTATAGCATCGATAAACAAGAACTCATACGTCTACAAGTTAGTAATTACCTAAAAAAGCTACCAGAAATATCCTTAACATTTACTAGTAATCAATTTAAAGGTACTCCTACATTTGCCCTGTTTAATGATAAAAGTGAATTGCTACATTCCTGGTTTGGTCACATCAAAAAAAATGAAATAGTTGATAAAATCAAGCATTTTTTATAACCGTAGATACATATAACCTGTTGTACATTTAGAAATAATTATATTAAAAAAGAGTCAATTCGAGACAGCCAATAAAAATTTTATCCAATGTATCAACTGACGAGTTAAAGAATACGTCAATAGTAATGTTTTGTCTAATTGAAATGAAGACAAAATGTATCAAGAACAGCTTTTTTTGGATTAAAATTCTATTCTCGATACACTTCTCCTAAAGTCGAAGCACTCGAACTAACGAATCTTATCTCCAAAATGCCTAACGAATACATATAATAAGTTTTAAAAAGTAATTCTGATTAGAGTACATTATTCAGCATTATTCAAAGTAAGCGAATTAAAAAAAGTATAAATCACTTCCATATATGCATTGAAAATATTTCTATACAAAACAATAACTTTGAATAGGGAATTTTTAAATCGGAAATGGTATCATATTTTGCATATCTTAGATATTGATAATTTAAAAACCTTAAATAAACACTATATAGTTGTTTGTTTCATATCTACTTTTATGAAAAATAAAATACTTTTACTACTCCCTCTTATCCTGATTAGCTGTGCTACGGATCAGAAAAATAAAAAAATCGTAATCACTCCCGATACTACAGATATAACAAAATCATACGGCACTTCAGATTTTAGAAAAAATATAAAATCTAGTGATATAAATCTCAAAACAGAAGCACAATGGGATAGCGTTAATGAATTAAAAAAACATTATAAGCACGAGTCCGGGTATCGTCGTCATAAAGATTATAAAACTTTCGGATGGCATATGTATTCAGAAGGATCTGCTTACAAAAATTACGACTTTTCTCTATTGTGGGGTATTTCATATTTCTCATATACTATAAATCCCAGAACGGGAAGCTATCACGAAATACATCAGTGGAAAACCACAAACCTTGTAGACAGTGCCAAAGCAAATAATTGTAAAGTATTTTTGTCTGTAACTAATTTTGGAGCCAAAAATAATGCTACTTTTTTAGCAAACCCAAAAGCTCAGGAAACTCTTATTGATAGTGTAAGCGCGCTGCTAAAATTGAGAGATGCTGATGGTGTAAATATAGATTTTGAAGGAGTTTCCAAAAAGAATAAACAAGAATTCAGTAACTTTCTTGTAAATCTATCTACGAAGTTGCGCAATGATAATAGTAAATATCAAATCTCTCTGGCATTATATGCTGTGGATGGAAATAGAATTTTTGATATTAAAACAATTGATCCCTATATTAATTTTTATACTATGATGGGATATGATTATTATGGAAGTTTTAGTCATCATGCAGGTCCCATAGCTCCTTTAAAAAGCAGCACTACCTGGGGTAAAAACAGTTTAGAGCATTCTGTTAATTACTACATAGAACAGGGAGTCCAACCCAGCAAACTAATTGTAGGCCTCCCCTATTATGGTGGAGAATGGCAAACAAATACAGAATCAATTCCAGGTAAAGTGATCAAATTTACGAATCACTATACCTACGATCAGATAAAGAAAAAGATCAATTCATTACGACTAACACCTACATACGATGCTAACAGTGCTACGGCTTATGTAGTATACAAAGACACACAGGGAAAAGATAAACAAATCTGGTTTGATGACAGCTTGTCGCTTTCTTCTAAATATGATTGGATGAAAAGTAAAAATATAGCAGGAATTGGAATATGGGCATTAGGATACGATCGGGAAAACAAAGAACTCTGGGAATTACTAGCGGATAAATTTGGACAAGAAAAATGATGCTGTACAACCCCCAATTTATGACTGGTATTCATTAAAATATTATACAAACACAGGATTCTGGAACGACTTAGAGCAACATACCACATTGCTGAGCAATCATTTGATGTTACGCCTTAAAATTTTATGTATACTTTATGAAATAATTCACCTTGTGAATATTAATTATTCGTGATATTGTCGTTTGTTATTTGAATTGGTTTACACTTTTTTACCCTAAAAATAGATTACACATTGAATATCAATTTAGAACAATCAAAAAAGATTATAATGGCTGTCAAAAAAAAGTCAATTGATGTAAATACTAAAAGGAATATATCTATTGTTAATTCTGTGGCAAACCTAGTTGCATTTGTACCTATGGACGGAGCTTGGTTAGGATCGCTGGATATTTCTCTTAAAAAAGTAAAAACAGCGCAATCTTATAGTATGAATACTGGTTGCAATAGGAGAACTATCCCTATCAGGAAGTCCAATATTCACTATAGAACATTCATTACTTTTCCTAGAGATGTTTCTATTAAAAATGAAAAAGATGAAATTATTGGAGCAATTGGAGTAAGCAGCAGTACAGTAGAAAATAACCCTGCTATTGCAGAAACTGCAGCTATAGCATTATAATACTTTTTATAAAAACAATAAACCGTGAATTCTTAGAAATTAGCATTCATAATTTGCGGCTTTTTCTGTATGCTTATTTTTTATATAGGTATATATTAAATAAGAACAAAGCTAATCATAAAGCATGAAACAACTGCTGAGCTACCTATGGCCTGTAACTAAAAAAACAAAATCAAGAATTAATGGTTCTCTTGAAATTACATGGATAAATGGAAAAAAAGTATTAGATACTAAAAATGCAAACTATTCCTATGGCACACTACAAAAGATACTTAGTTATAGTTTATCAAAAATTAATATTTCTTCATCTTCAGAAATTTTACTTTTAGGGCTAGGCGGCGGTAGTGTTATACAATCTCTTAGAGAAGACTTTAAACATATTGGAAAGATTACAGCAATTGAGATTGACCCTGTAATTATTAACATTGCAGCACAAGAATTCAATATCATCCCAAATCATAGTCTTGAAATTATATGTGATGACGCTTTGACTTATGTGGATACTTGTAAAAATACCTATGAACTTATAATTATCGATATTTTTATAGATAATACAGTACCTCAAGCTTTTTATGAAATAGCGCTTTGGGAAAAATTAATTTCTCTTCTAAAACCACAAGGTTATATACTTTTTAATGCTGGAATTTACCTTAAAGAAAAAGATAAATTAAATGACTTAAAATCAACTTTTGCTTCTCAGCTTGTATTTACTTCCTACGAAAATATTCTAGGAACCAATACAATACTTATAGGGGAAAAAAGTCTAAAATAATGACTAAACTCATATAGGTAGTTTAATAGTATAAAATGCTTTTTTCTTTTTTATGACATGTTGTTTTGTAAAGTGAACTTATCTGAACAGCGATTTTAAAACAAAGAAAATGTAGTATAATCAAAACAGTCAGCTTTTATTCTGAATGATTAGATGAAAAGATATTGTTTCACACAGTAAGCTCAAGTTGAAAAATGGTAGTATATTCTTTTTGAAAAACTAGAGCCATAAAATGAACGCATCTTGAGCAGTGGTTTTCAACCGAAAAGTTTCGCTTTTGTGCTATAATGAAATAGTTTTTTTTCAGCGCAGCCATAACTACGGTTAAAAAAAACAGTAAATAATCCTCGGGGCAAGCCCACGAGGCATTAAAATAATTTTAGCTGATTATCTTTTTTCAAAACCTTATACTCTTCTTCAATCCCTTGATTTTTGACATATTTTGCTATCATTTGTTCTGTGCCATGTTGACCAACTGTATTAACAAAATACCCCTTGCCCCAAAATTCGCCTCCCCATAATTGTTTTTTCACCTCCGGGCAACGTCGAAAAACTTCCCCTGCTATCAAACTTTTTACCGTGGTAACAATTTTTGTAACGCTATATGACGGAACACTCTGAATCAAAAAATGAACATGATTCTTATCTGTACCTATTTCCAAAAAATGAATCTCATATCTATCACTTATAGCTTTACAAACTTCGACTAAAACCTTATCTACTGAATCAGTCAATACTACTCTTCTATAATTAGCACTACTCAACAAATGATACAGCAAAACTGTAACATTATGACTCTTATGGATATATTTACTATTTTGTGACATCGAGTCACAAAATAGTAATAATACGATTTATAACTAAAAATTTCGCATATTCATCGTTTCTTTTTCCTTTCTACTTCGTTTAAAAAATAAACCGTAGCTATAGCTATGCTTGATTTTTTTGCCTTGCATAAAGAAAAAATAATTCAATGAATTTATACGAATTTTTTAATCACAAATCGTATAATTAACGAGGCAAGCCTCGAGGTATTAAACCTGAAAGCGAATAAAATTAGCGTGCAACAGTAAATTTTATAGGCCAAAGCATTTCTCTCTAGATGAGTTCAATAAAGAAAGCCTGTAAAAACGAATTTTACAGGCTTTATATGTGTCAAATTTACGAAACTATTTCTAAGAAATAGTATTAAGTATTACCAGATACTTACTCGTTTCTCTGGAACCAAATACATTTTATCTCCTTCTTTTATATCAAAAGCATCATAAAATGCCTGTACATTAAGTAAAGGTTGTATTGCTCTTGTTTTTCCCGGAGAATGTGGATCGGTTTTGATCTGGGTTCTTAATGCATCCTCCCTCACCTTGGTTCTCCATACAGTAGCCCAGGACATAAAAAATCGTTGCTCTGCCGTAAAACCATCTATATCGTCTGGTCTCCCTTTTTCTGCCAAATGCATCTGTAACCCATCATAGGCACCTAAAACCCCACCTAAATCTCCAATATTTTCTCCTAGTGTAAACTTCCCGTTGATGTATACACTATCCAATACTTCTATATTGTCATATTGCTCCGCCAGCGCACTTCCTCGTTCTGTAAAAGCTTTGAGATCCTCTTCTGTCCACCAATTTTTTAAATTTCCATCTGCATCAAACCGAGCTCCGGAATCATCAAAAGCGTGCGAAATCTCGTGACCTATTACAGCACCAATACCTCCATAATTAACAGCTTCATCCGCAGTATAATTATAAAAAGGCGGTTGTAATATAGCTGCCGGAAAAACAATTTCATTATTACGCGGGTTAAAATAAGCATTAACTGTTTGTGGTGACATTCCCCATTTACTTTTATCCACGGGTTCTCCTATTTCTTCATAATTCTTTTCTCTGGCCCATTTACCTACCGCTGTCATATTCTCAAAATAAGATCTATCAGCAGACACCTCCATCTTAGAGTAATCTTCCCACTTGTCTGGGTACCCTATTTTGATAGTAAACTTCTCTAACTTTTCTATAGCTTTTTTCTTTGTCTCATTTCCCATCCAATCCAACTTCTCAATACGTGCTTTATAAGCTTCAATAACATTAGAAATCATTTTCTCTGCCTTGGTTTTAGCTTCTGGTGGAAATTTTTCATCTACATATAATTGCCCCAAAGCTTCTCCTACTGTATTATTAACTACTGCCAATGCTCTCTCATCTGCCGGGCGTTGTACTTTTTGGCCTCTTAGATATTTGCTATAAAAATCCCAATTAGCCTTTTCTATATCAGTAGTCAATTGTCCTGTAACGTTATTAAAAGTAGTCCATCTGACTAATGTTTTTAAATCTTCAATAGGTGTCTTTTTTAAAAAACCATCTAATGATTTTGTATAACGTAAATGTGCTACTATAATGGTATCAAATTTTTTAGTAATTCCCAATTCGCTAATCATCTTAGTAAGATCAATAGAAGATAAAATTTTGTCAGTTTCTTCTAATGTTCTGGGGTTATTATAATTTCTAGCATCTCTACTTTCTACTTTATCCAATCTAGGTGTAGCCAATTTTGTTTCCATCGTTAGGATCTTATTTGCTGCAACCTTAGCATCAGCTGCAGAGTCTCCTAGTATTTGCAACATTCTCGCAATGTGTTCTACATATTTTTCTCTGATTTCTTTGGATTTTTCATCTTGATCCAGATAATAATCTCTATCAGGCAAACCTAAACCACTCTGACCTAAATACACTGCATTCATGGCACTGTTATTCAGATCTGCTTGCACCCCAATACCTATAAAAGGAGAAGAAACTGCAGCGTTTTTAGCAAGTACTGTTTGTAAATCTTCTAGATTTTTTATGGTTGCAATATCATTTAATGCTGGCTGCAATGGTGTGATACCTGCTTTATTTCTAGCAACTGTATCCAGCTTAGAATCAAAAATAGCTAGTGCCTTTGCTTGATCTGTTTCTGTAGTATATTTTTTGCTTTGCTTTGCTTTTGCCAGAATCCCCAGTACATCTTGATCTGTAGATTTACGTAATACCCCAAAACCGCCCCAACTTGTTCGGTCATCCGGAATTTCTGTATTCTTCATCCAGTTACCATTAACATAGTTATAAAAATCTTCTTTCGGGTTAACTTCCTTATCCATATTTTCTAAAACAATACCCGGAATTTTTTCTACCTCAGCGATAGCATCGGACTCCTGTTCTTTTTCTTTTTTTGCCTCATTCTTACAACTGACGAAAGTAATTACGAATGCAACAAAAAAATACAATTTTTTCATTTTCGTACTCATTTTTTTATTAAATTAAAATTAGTCTACCATAATATGACGTAAAAACTGAAGATTTATTACGTATATTAAACCTTGCAAGTTATGCAAAATGTAAAAATGTAAGAAATTCTTTATTAATATTTAACGTAAGCAGGAGTAAAATTAAAATTAACTCATTGAATAAAAGCAAAAAACATATGTACACAAGTGATTAATTAACAAAAAATTACGAATAGTTAGTGATTATAACGTCATTTTAGTAATCTGGTATCAAAACTAAATGGTCCTATCTCTATTAGTTTTACCAAATCAAAATCAGGATGTAACGGATTGATAAGAAGGTTTTGCTCTTTAGGCACAATAATACTGGGTACTTTTAAGCCTACAGATATATTTTCTGAAATCCAGTTCATCGCAAAATGTTGAATACCTGTTGATGGTGGAATTTTATCCCAATCTCGTGGAAGTTCTTTTATATCAATAGAAGAAACTAATTCATCTGGTATTTCTATAGTAGCCACAGACATATCATCTGGAAAGTAAGCTACTGGTAAATGAGCTAGTACTTCTAATACAGAAAGTGCCGCAGAGGTACTGGTATATAGTACGGCAACACCTTTTGGATTCCATCGACCTCCAACAGTTTTTGCCCCTATTCCGGTAAGATCTTTAATATATTTTTGTTTGGCTATTCTGTATACCAACATTATGCAAAAATTCCATGCTCTATACGGACTAATTCTTCATTTAATAACTGAAATCCAAACGTCGTATCTAAAAGTTCTTTTGGTTTTTTTGTAGCTAATGCAATATTAGGGTGCTCCATCCATCGTTTGAAACGATCTAAATCTCCAAAAACATTTTCTCCTTTTGCATAAAGCTTAGCTAATTGTAAGGCTTTGGCACTAGCTTCTGTGCTTAGCTTTCTATTAGATTCATAGCGCTGAATTGTACGTTCTGACAAATGCAATACATGAGCTAATTCACTAATATCAAAATCAATAGTTTTGGCAAGATGCAGTAACGAATTTTTATCTATACCATTCCTTGATAATTCAATAAAATCATAAACATTACGTAATGGTATATTTATATTAAGATAACGCAATAAACCTTTATTTTCAAGGCCTTCGAAATCTAATGGCGATACTGCTCCCATAATTGAGGTTATTTTTTGGTTTTGACAAAAATACAAAAAAAAAGGACAACTGTCTTAATTAATTTCTAAAATTGTATCTAATTGTTTACTTATTTCCTGTAGTCTGGCTTCCATAGAACGAATTGCAATTGTAGACAAATATCGGCCTAATGGCAATACTGGTTTTATTTCGAGTTGTTGCTTGTTTGCATTTTTTGATAGTAACTTTGCTGAAGATGGTATTATTTTGGTTTGTTTTAATTCAATCACATAATCATCACCTAATATTTCCATAATTTCCTGAGTATGCCCGGATCTTGTATTTTTTAATGTTGCTAATGGAGCTAATAACTGGTTTTCGGTTTTTGCTCTTTTATTAATTTTCTCGTTAGTTATAATAAGGTGTTTGATTTTTATTTTTTCTTTTAGAAAAGGAAAATGATCATTCATCACTCGCATAAAAACTTCTTCAACACCTTTAGAAACCCTACCTCCCAAATTATCATAATATCCTGCATCTGCATATTGATCTGCTACATATGCAGCCGATTTTTTAGTATTCTTAACTTCTCCCACAGGTGTAATAAAAGGAAAGCTGGCATTAATACGCATTGCTGTAGAAAGTGAAATAGACTTATTAGGGTGACTTGATTGTAAATTATCTAAAAAATCATCAATCCCCGTAAACGCTCTAATATTAGTGTATGTAACCGGACTTATCATATTATAGCTTCCGGTTTGGGTATGTGTTGTATTTATAAATAATAAAGGAGGTATCTGTAAAGTATCAATAAACTTATTTTTATGATAAACATGATCATAAAAAGATAAAAAATCTTTCTCCAAAGGTATTTGCACATCCGAATTGTGAAAATATTCTCTATTTGCTTTATTCCATTGTTCTTCTAATAATTGACCTCTATTTTTAAAAGTAAACAAACCTGTGACCTCTTTAAACAAATCTCTCCCCAATAATGACAATAATGCTACTGATAAAAAATTCTTCTTATAAATAGCACTTGCTTTATATTTTATATCTGGATGTTCCCCTTTTTTATGAATCTTAAAATTTGGTTTTACGGCATTCAAATTTGCATTTTGCGCTTCTGCAAAAAACATAGTATTTCCCACTCCTCCTCCCGAAGCACCTGTTAACGAAAGTAAATTCTCCTTAAAATAAGCACCTTCAGACTTTTCATATAAATAGCTATGTACTAAAAAAGACCATAATCCTGCTCGAGAACCTCCTCCTTCTGCCGAAACTAATATAACAGGAAAAACACCACGATGATTCTTGATATTATCCTCTCTGCTTTTTATCCAATGATACATATATTGATCCATAGGAGATCGCTCTACCTCACTTGTTTTGAAATTAAGATGGTAATGATCTAATGTATCTGAGAAAAATCTGGCAGAAAAAACAGCTAGTATAAAAACAATAGTAAATAAGGGTAACTTTATTTTTTTACCTACCAAAATCAAAATAAAAATGATCATAAAAAGACTCAGTAATGAAAATACCAAAATAGATAATGGATTTATATTACTTGCCAGATCCGGATAAAAATTGAAAACCAGAAACGCTATTAAAATTAAAAAACCAGCTGTCAGAATTGTTCCATAAAATAATTTCTTAGGAAATTCTTTCAAAAAATGGTAACTATTAAACGATAAAGTAGCAAACAACAATGCTAACGCACTATTAGCAAGAAACAACTTACCTAAATCCTTTTCTGCCTGTGTATTAAGAGTCCCTAATGACAAAATAAGCAGCACCAGTCCTATGGATAACATTATAAGAACAATTCTCTTTTTAGGAGTCCTGTTAAAAATATCTTTAAAAAAAATAAACAACTTAGGTTCTGATAATAACAGTAATAAAAAGATAATTAGAATTAACGTATTCACTGGATTTAACAGTCTGGTGTAAACATTTTCTAAGCCAAACATTTCCATAGCATTAAGAATACTTAATGCCGAAATTGTCAATAATAAAATAGCAAGTATTCTGGGAACAATTTTTCGCATATGAACCTTGACCATATATGCATAATTGACAGAAGTATTCTTTTGTTGAAACCTATAATGTTGATTAGGAATAAAACCTATAAGATTTTTAAGAGATATGTCCTTATAATTATGATAATAAAAATATTTAGGAACATTCCAGATCAAAAATGCCGAAACTGCTAGAAATCCAAAATATAAAGGCACTTCTAATAAAAAAGCATCTGCTTGATTAAGAATCAACAATAAGTCTGTAGTTTGAGGAAAATGCCAAAGCGCCAAATATAATGCAAGAATAAAAAATAAGCTAATAAGATTATTAATCAACTCTCTAAGCAAAGCCTTGAACCAAATGCTGAATTTCTGAAAAAATAATAATAGTTGGCGCATCATTAATTATCAAATTTAGAACTAAATAATTTTAAACTACTATTTAAATTCTAAAATAAAAACTAAAAATTCAGAGGATTAGTATATTCCCTTATAAGTGTGAAAATTACACTTATTTTTTTTGTAAAAAATATAAATTTTAACATTTGTTGAGAATCCAGTATCCATTGGGCATAAAGAGATATTTTCTAAAAAAAGTAGTAAATAAGCAGGTAAATAAAATTTGAAAACTACGGTTTTGACATAAAAAACACGTATCTTGTCGTTGATTAAGCGTTTTTAAACGATAAAAAACCAACAAAAGTAGGTTTTAACCTACTAAATTTAAAATACAATTTAATCTTAAAAGCTGAACTTTATGAAAATATTTTTACCTTTATTAACATTATTTTTTACCAGCGCAACATTTGCTAATGTAAAAATAGACATTTCTTATAAGTTAATGTCAGTAACAGAAAATACCATAATTAATGGTTTAGATGAAAACACAGAAGAAGGTGTAATTTTTATTACAGAAAGTTTACATCTTGAAAATGGAGCTCGAATTAAAATTAGAAATGCTTGTTTAATTATCCTTGGGGATATTTCAGGAACAGGTATACTTGATGTAGACGAAACTGCAACAGTAACCTTAGAAGGTGACAGAAAAGGTAAAATAACATTTATTGATCGGTTTTTAGCTGATTCAACGTGTCAACAAAATACAGGGCTTCAAACATTTGAAGACATAAAAGAAGTGCCAGAAGGTATAAAATACAATCTTTATACCCTCACAGGAAGATTATTAGAACATGGTCTGATTGATGAATTCATTCATAATTATGTAGACCCTAAGACATATTTTATAAAAATAGAAGGATATAAACTAAGAAAAATAGTTTTTAAAGGTTAACTCAATCATAAAAAAGTAAGGTTTTATATGGTTACACGGCAAGTAAAATTGCCGTGTTTTTTTATGCATACTCTAAATAAAATTTCAATTATTTTGAAATTCTAGGTTTCTTTTCTTCAAAACAATATTTTTGGAGAAAAATAATACGTATGATTTCTGTTCCCGAAGCGTTGTTCATAATTTCTTCAATACATTATGCACCGGTTTCTAAAAATGTTTTTCTAAAAAATGCTAAAAAACTAACCCTCAGTAAAGATATCGCATCTCCTATGCATATGCCCCCTTTTCGTCAATCAGCAATGGATGGATATGCACTACTGATGCATCCGGAAAACACTAATGTTTATCAAATTATTGGAGAAGTTAAAGCTGGAGATACTGCCAATTATAGGTTAAAACCTGGGCAAGGGGTCAGAATTTTTACGGGAGCCAGAGTTCCTGATGATGCAGACACTATCGTTATACAAGAACACGTATCCAGATCAGATGATACAATAATTATAAACAAAGAAATACATAAAAATCAAAATATAAGACCTGTAGGTGAACAAATCAAAAAAGGAGATTGTGCACTTGTAAAAGGAACTACATTAACTCCTGCTGCCATAGGATTTCTGGCAGGCTTAGGTATTAACAAAGTTGATGTCTATGTACCGCCTAAGGTTGCTATTATCACTACAGGTAATGAACTGGTTGCTCCCGGAGAAGCACTTTATGATGGTAAAATATATGAAAGTAATTCTATTCAATTAGAAGCTGTTTTAGAACAATTGTCTATTAAAAATATCACCAAATATAAAGTTCAGGATGAATATCAAAAAACCAAAAAAACGATACAAGAAGCGATACAAAGTAATGATTTGGTACTAATTAGTGGTGGGATATCCGTTGGTGATTATGATTTTGTAAAACAAGCACTGCAAGAATTAAATACAGAAGAATTATTTTATAAAATAAAGCAAAAACCGGGTAAACCATTGTTTTTTGGAAAAAATGGTTCGTCACTAATTTTTGCACTTCCAGGGAATCCAGCCTCTTCACTGACATGTTTCTATATTTATGTGCTACCGGTCATAGAAAAAATGCTGGGTACATTCAATACCGGATTGACAAGGACTATGAAAATTATTACTACTGATTTTATTAAAAAAGGAGATCGAGCACAGTTTTTAAAAGCAAAAGTGCATAATGAGCAGGTCGAAATTCTTGAAGGGCAAAGTTCTGCAATGCTCTATACCTATGCAATTGCAAACGCCCTGGTTTATATACCCGAAGCGATCAACAAAGTTTCAAAAGGAAATGAAGTTGAGACAATCTTACTTCCTTCATAGCTTGAATGATTTTATAATAAATCAACTTTCTTTTTTCGGTATACCCGATATGTCTCTCATTTTTTAAAAAAATCATAAAAATTTTGAAAAATATATGCTATTATTATTTTTCGTTATATCTTTCAGGAAATAACGAAACATCATGTATACCATAAAAAGCAGAATTTGGATAGAAGGTGAAGAAGGCGTATTTCTGGGGGAAGGAAGAATCAAAATTCTGAAAACCATTATCGATGAAGGTTCGCTTTCTAAAGCGGCCAAAACACTAGGGATGTCGTATAAAAAAGCTTGGAATTTGGTGAATTCTATTAATAAAAATGCTGCCAGTCCTATTGTTATTACTAATACTGGCGGAAGTGGTGGTGGTGGAACTTTTATTACCGAGTATGGTTTAGAAATGATTCATTCTTTTGAAAAAATAAATAAAAATTGTTGGGATTTTTTAGATAAACAACTTAAAGAATACCAGCTATGAATTCAAAAGACCACAGTATTACTGCCATTATACTTGCTGGAGGAAAAAGCAGCAGAATGGGACAGGAAAAAGGACTAATGAAACTTGATGGTGATCCATTTATAAGTCATATTATAAATGAAGTAAAAACTTTGACAAATAAAATTTTAATTATCACTAATCATACTGGATATCATCAGTTTGGTTACCCCTGTATTGTCGATTCTATAACTGATTGTGGACCTATCGGAGGAATTTACACAGCTTTATCACACACTAAAACAGAAAATAATTTAATTCTGAGTTGTGATATTCCTTTTATTAAAAAATATTCATTAGAAAAATTAATGAAGCATTTTAAACCAAAAAAAGATATTATTCATTATGAGAACAATCCCTTAATAGGGATCTACAAAAAATCACTTTCCAGTCTGTTTCTGGATTGTATACAGAAGAAACAATTAAAATTACAAAAGTTACTTTCTTCCTTACAGGTTCAAACTATAATAATAGAAGAAGATAAATCATTTCACCTTAAAAATATAAATACTCCTCAACAATATAAAGAAGCAATTGCATGAAATTAAAGATTTTATATTTTGGTATGATTTCAGAAATAACTGATTGTAACGAGGAACTTATTGCGGTCCCTGATCAATGCAAAGTAGCTCAATTAGAAATTTTCTTAAAAGATACATACATAAACTTACAAGGTCTGTCATTTAATATAGTCGTTGATAAACAAATCTCAACATCCGATATGTTATTGACATCTGCGAATGAAATAGCACTACTCCCTCCTTTTTCTGGAGGTTAAAAATGAAAAAAAAATGAACAAAAGAAAAACAGTATTTGTAGAAGGTTCGATCAGTCCTGCTTTTATTGCTAATTCGATAGAAAAGCACCAAACAAAGACAAGTATCGGTGCACACGATATATTTTTAGGACAGGTTAGAGCTGATCAAATACATGGTAAAATTGTACAGGCAATTGAGTATTCTGCATATACCGAAATGGCAGAAAATAAATTCCATGAGATCAGAGAAACTACTTTCCAAAAATTTGATCTTACCTGTATGCATATTTACCACAGTATGGGGATAGTAAAAGCTGGCGAAATCTGCTTATTTGTCTTTGTATCTTCTCCACATAGAAAAGAAGCTTTTAAAGCTTTGGAATTTCTTGTAGAAGAAATAAAAAAAGAAGTTCCCATATTTGGAAAAGAGATTTTTGAAGATGAAACACATGTCTGGAAAGTAAATAGTTAAAATATGGTAGACATCACTCACAAAAATAATACGCTGCGTACCGCAGTAGCACAAGCAATTGTAAAAGTAGGCGCTGTAGAAACTATTGAAGCTATTATTTCAAAAAACATCCCAAAAGGTGATGTCTTTGAAATGGCAAAGACTGCTGGACTATTTGCTGTAAAAAGAACCAGTGATATGATACCGGATTGTCATCCGTTACCTGTTGAGTTTACCAGTGTTAATTATAAAATAAATACGCTGGAAATAGTTATTGAAATGACAGTAAAAACGATTTATAAAACAGGTGTAGAGGTAGAAGCTATGCACGGTGCTTCTGTAGTGGCACTCACAATGTATGATATGCTAAAACCTATTGATAAGAATGTAGAAATTCAGACAATCAAACTTCTTCATAAACACGGTGGTAAATCGACATTTACGGATCGTGGAATATCGTACAAAGCCGGAGTTGTTGTCTGCTCTGATTCTATTTCTGCAGGTCATAAAAAAGATAAAGCAGGAAAAGCCATTATATCAAAACTCGAAGAATGCGGCGTAGTCGTAGATACCTATATCATCATTCCTGATGAAATTGATCAAATACAGGAACAGGTAAAGAAAATGCATCAGGCTGATATGGATCTAATCCTCTTTACAGGAGGAACGGGACTATCGCCTCGCGATGTTACCCCCGAAGCTATAATTCCGTTGATAGATCGCAGAATCCCTGGAATAGAAGAAGCTATAAGGAATTATGGACAAAACAGAATGCCCTATGCCATGCTCTCCAGAAGTGTAGCTGGTGTTATAGGAGAATCGATAGTACTTGCCCTGCCAGGGTCAACTAATGGAGCCAAAGAATCCATGGAGGCTATTTTTCCTTCGATATTGCATACATTCAGGATTTTGAAAGGTGCTAAACACGATACTAATCAAACATAAATTATTATTCTGAATATGGAGAAGGACACTACACTAACAGATACTTTTGGACGTACACATACCTATCTGAGAATTTCATTAACAGAAAAATGTAATCTTAGATGTACGTATTGTATGCCAGCAGATGGGATTATGTTAACGCCAAGAGAGCATCTTATGACAACGGATGAAATCTATACTATTGCCCAGCAATTCGTGGCATTGGGTGTTACCAAAATACGATTAACTGGTGGGGAACCTATGGTTAGAAAAGATTTCCCTCTTATCCTAAAAAAACTGTCAAGCTTAGCGGTAGAGATCGGGATAACCACCAATGGTATTTTAGCAGATCGATTTCTCCCAATTCTTAAAGAAGCCAATGTAAAAACCATTACCATAAGCATCGATTCCCTATATCGAGACAAGTTCAAAAAAATTACCCGGCGTGATGAATTTGAGAAAGTATGGAATACCATTCAGCTTTTTCAAAAAGAAGGCTTTAGCGTAAAATTAAATATTGTTTTGATAAAAGGTTTTAATGATACAGAAATCATAGACTTTATTAAGCTAACCAAAAATCAAAATATCACAATCCGCTTTATTGAATTCATGCCTTTTGATGGCAATGAGTGGAATATGGACAAATTAGTAACCTATCAAGACATTCTGGATAAAGTAAATTATGTATTTCCTCTTCAACTCAAGCGTCTTAATGATGCACCAAATGATACTTCCAGAAATTATAAAATAAATGGATATTTGGGGAGTTTTGCTATCATTAGTTCTGTGACGAATCCATTTTGTGATACCTGTAACAGAATAAGGCTTACGGCAGATGGTAAGTTAAAAAACTGTTTGTTTTCCGAAGAAGAATTTTCTTTATTAAAACCATTAAGAGCCAATCAATCAATACTCCCCACAATTAAAAAGGCCTTGCATCATAAATTCGCAACCCGGGGAGGTATGGATACTCCTGATAAAATACAAAACCCCAATTTACATACTAAAAATCGTAGTATGATTGCTATTGGAGGGTAGTTTGTTGCAAACTATAAGTTCCTGTTTCTAAAAAAAGCTTATATTTAAGCAAATATCTTTATAAGACCCCAAGCATATCTTATCAGATAATTAACTAAGATAACAATCTCATTCAAACTGCTGTCTATGAATAGAAACTCATGGATCAAATCTGAAGCATCCAAATATACCCTGTACGGTGTATTATTTGGGTTTATATTTCCGATAGTTGCAACCAGTATTGACATCCTTAATCTTAAACTTGAATTCTCTATAAGATCTATTATGTTTGTACAAAAAAAACATCCGATACACTACATAATTGATACAGCACCTTTATTTCTTGGATTATTTGCTATGTATGGTGGTCGCAACCTGGATAAACTCAAGGAAAAAAATAAACAAATCATGCTAGCTTCAAAATTTAAACAAGATTTTCTGGCTAATATGAGTCATGAAATCAGAACACCGATGGTTGGGGTAATTGGAATGATTGATTTGCTTTTTAAAAATACAGATTTAAATGAGTTACAAAAAGAATACGTAAGTACAATTCATCAATCATCGATGAATTTGTTAGATATCCTAAACCAAATACTTGATCTTTCTAAAATAGAAGCTGGCAAATTCAGCTTATACCCAAAAACAATACGGTTAAAAAAATTAGTGAATCAAAGTGTGGATTTGTTTCTTGCAAATAGCAAAGCAAAAGAAATCAATTTACTCTCAGAATTTTCAGATAACGTACCAGAATATGTTTTTGCAGATTATAACAGGCTTATACAGATCATATCCAACCTTATTGGCAATGCAATTAAATTCACCAATAAAGGAACTATCAATATAAAAACATCGCTTGTTTCTCAAAAAAATAATGATGTTGTTATAAAAATAGAAGTTATTGATTCTGGTATTGGTATTACCAAAAAAGATCAGGAAGCCTTATTTAATCGTTTCAGTCAGATATATCATGACACTTCAATTGTGGGAGAAGGCAGCGGTTTAGGACTTACTATTTGCAAAAAGCTGGTAGATCTTATGGATGGTAAATTAGGGGTGGAAAGTGAGATTGGAAAAGGAAGTAATTTTTGGTTTACTTTTAAGACACACATACCAAGTACTCCCATAATTCTCGAAAAAACTTTTGACAAAACCATTGACCAAAAATTCAATCTTCATGTTTTATTGGTAGAAGATTCTGAAACAAATATTCTCGTTTCTAAACAAATCCTTAGTTATCTGGGCTGCACCACTGAGGTGGCAAAAACTGGTATGGAGGCATTAGAAATATATGAAGATAATGTATACGACCTGATCTTAATGGATATTAACCTTCCAGAATTAGATGGAGTAGAAACTAGCAAACATATCCGTAAAGAATATAAAAAAGTCCCTCCGATTATTGCCATTACCTCTAATGCATTACCAGGAGATGCAGAAAGATTTATTGCCAAAGGTTTAGATGATTATATTACGAAACCGTTTACAACAGAAATCTTAAATATAAAACTTAAGAATTGGTTTGGAGATCATACTAGATATCATTAAAAATATAGTGTACTGAAAATGAAATTATTTTAATTTCACGAGTAAGTATAGCCTTACGTATCGATTTTGCAAACTACTTTTCTCGCAATAAAAACACATAATTAACATGATAATGAGAAAAAAACAGAATAGTTGACTTTTAATTATTGAATTAATAACATTTTTTGTCATAATACTCAAAAAACAAAAGTATCCTGAATATTTTAACTTTTTTACAATAAAGTTCTTCAATATATTTCATATCTTGTATAAGTAGCTTTAAACCAAAGTGGTATACAAAAAAAAATAAACTTTAAAAATAAGTTATGGACAAAAAAAGTACCCATTCAAACAAAATTAATCTGACCTATTTGTTATTCGTATTTTTAAGTCTTGGATATATCTGTAATATGCAAGCATTAGCCCTTTTTCAGGATACGGATGTACAAAACCCTACGAATTATGACGAATATAAAGGTATTGTTGTGGATAGTGAATCTAACAAACCTCTAATATCCGCATCCATTACGCTTAATGAAACAAACATCTCGACCATTACTAATGATGAAGGTAAGTTTCTTATAAAAATTCCTAAAAACATTTCAGATGGCGAAGTAACTGTTTCTTTTTTAGGATATAATGACAAGGTCATTGCACTTTCCTCTATAAAGGGCGAAAAAGTGACAATTAAGTTAAACTTATCTGTCACAGAGTTATCAGAGGTCAACATTGACCCTAAGAACCCTAATGCAATCATGCGTGCCGTAATGAAAAACAGAGGTATCAACTATCTTAATGATCCTACTATAATGACTGCTTTCTATAGAGAAACTATTAAGAAAAGAAGAACATATGTATCTCTTTCAGAAGCAGTAGTTGATGTATATAAAAACCCTTATAAATCAAGTAAAGACGATATCATGAAATTATATCGTGCCAGAAAAAGTACAGATTATAAGAAATTAGATACCCTTACACTAAAATTACAGGGAGGTCCATCAAGTACACTATACATTGATGTGATGAAGAACCCTGAGCTTCTTTTTACAGAAAACATGTTAGAAACATATGAATTTAGTTTTGATAAATCTACAAAAATTAATGATCGTTATTTATATGTACTAAACTTTAAACAAAGACCTTCTAAGGCAGATCTTTTATATTATGGTAAAGTCTATGTAGATTCAGAAACATTAGCATTGACCAAAGCTATTTTTAGTCTTAATCTGGAAGATAGAGATGAGGCTAGCAAATTATTTGTTAGAAAAAAGCCTAGCAGAGCAAAAGTATATCCTACTGAAGCTAGCTACAACATTGATTACCGGGAAAAAGATGGTAAGTGGTATTATGGATATGGAAGGATTGATTTAACCTTTAAGGTAAACTGGAAAAGAAAGTTATTTAAT
This sequence comes from Aquimarina sp. RZ0, assembly GCF_008370685.1. Classification (GTDB taxonomy): domain Bacteria; phylum Bacteroidota; class Bacteroidia; order Flavobacteriales; family Flavobacteriaceae; genus Aquimarina. The sequence continues at coordinate 233,272 of NZ_VTZU01000001.1, read as the reverse complement.
TCTACCTATAAATTAAATATTGAAATGGCTGTTACGGATTGGAAGAAAAATATAGAAAAAGAAAGTCTGAAAGCAAAAGACCGTCTAAAATCTTCTGTGGTGATTAGTGATGAAGCATCTGGATTCTCTGATCCTGCTTTTTGGGGTGAGTATAATGTAATTGAACCCGAAAAATCAATCGAATCTGCTATTAAGAAAATACAGAAAAACTTAAGAAAACTAAATTAATAAAAATCATTTTCTTCTAAAAAAAACGGATCCACATCCTGCATGGATCCGTTTTTTTTTGATAAATAACAGCAGAAGAATCATATAATACGATTTATAACTAAAAATTTCGCATATTCATCGTTTCTTTTTCCTTTCTACTTCGTTTAAAAAATAAACCGTAGCTATAGCTATGCTTGATTTTTTTGCCTTGCATAAAGAAAAAATAATTCAATGAATTTATACGAATTTTTTAATCACAAATCGTATAAAAAGCAACATATACCTTTTATCTACGTCTATATATAGTATTGATGATACGCTTTTTGAAGATTTCTGATTAAAAATTTCTCTCATCGAGTGCTTTTTATAACATTTTTCTTTTGAAGTGGTCTAAATATTATATTTAAAAAAATAATAATAGAATGAATCGCAGTCTGTGCATTGTCTTTTTTTTGATAATTTCATCAACCTTTTATGGTCAGAGAAAACTAACAAATACTCAAGCGCGAGAAGATTTCAAAATTCTACAAAACATCCTATTGAAAGGGCATCCGGCGCTTTATGATTATATTGATAAGAGAAAATTAGATTCAACCTTTAAGCATACCGAACAATCACTACCCAAAGAGATTTCTGACACAGAACTGTTAAAAAAAATACTAGTTGTAACAAACCATATTAAAGATGGCAACTTATTATTGTTTCCTTCAAAAGCAATAGAAACTCATCAATATTATTTCCCATTAATTCTAAAAATTATAAATACAGAATTTTATACGGACACTCATGATTTTGGGATACCTATTGGATCAAAAATAAGTAAGATTAATACGATTGAAATGCCACAAATTCTGGAGAAATTCAGGAAATATACTCCTACTGATGGATACATCCTGACCAGAAAATATAGAGATATCGAATTAAAATTTGGATTATTTCACCTGTATGAATTCGGCATACAAAAGGAATTCACAATTGAATATATAGAACCTAATGGCACTGAAAAATCCATAATACTACCAGCAGAAAGTTTTACAACGGTAAAAAAAAGAAATCTAAACAGAAATTCTTATGTTACTTCATATCATCATCAAGAAGATAAAGTTGATTTTTTTTCAAAACATATTCATAACAAAGAACCTTACATATATTATAAAGATAAGCTAAAGACTGCCGTGTTGGTTATTAATTCTTTTAGTATGGAATTCAATGCTTTTAAATCTCGATTAACAAAAATATTTAGAGAAATAGACAAGAACAAAATAAAAAATCTGATAATAGATATACGAGATAATGATGGAGGTTTCCGCCCTAATGTTATACAACTGTTTTCTCTTATAACTCAAAATCCATATAAGCAAAGAGCCAATACCTATGTTACTACTATAGAAGTCCCAGAAAAACAATATGTTACCAAAACATATCTTAATGAAAAAGATTTTTTCAAAACTCAATTCTATCCGCACCCTACCTATGATGGATGGCAATTAAATTTTGATGATCTGGAAGCACTTATGGTTCCTGATAAAAATAGATTTAAAGGCAATGTGTATACCTTAATTGGAGGAGCAACATATGCCGCCGGTTCCACATTTGCCCTATTGACAAAAAACGACCCGAATATTCTTTTAATAGGAGAAGAAACTGGTAGTGGTTATTATTCTCATACTGGAGATTTTCCTGTACATTATGAGTTACCGAATTCTAAGATCACTATGGTGATTTTCTTAACGAAGATCACATCATATATCAAGAATACAGATATCCCCAAAGGTTCTGGAGTTCCTCCTGATCGCAAAGTTCCTTTTACTGTAGAGGATCTTAAAATGGGAAAAGACACCCAATTAGAATATACATTAAAATTAATAGGGGGAGGGGGATAAATGACACAAAACTTTTCCAGATCACTTACTTGGAAGTTTCAAGATATTTAAGTGTTTTGTTTTGAAGTGTGAAACAAAAAGAAATGATTTCAGCAGCTAACTTCATTTGAGAAATAGTATTAGATATCCTGTAGCATCATTTCAAAATCATATTGTAAATCTTCGTGCAGTACAGACATTACTTTTCTTATTCCTATGAGTTGACGAGTATATAAATTAAAAAGCGCAGTATTTTCCTGGATTGAAGGTTTAATATTCTTCAGTTCTGAACAGAAAAAAATCAATAGTTCTACTTCAGTTTCTTTTTTCCCCGAATATCGAATATACTTTCTTGTAATACGCAAAATCTTACGAACACTCTTTTTTATATAATAAAAATTATTCGTGTTGATTTCCAGAAATAATGCTCCGATCTCTTGTTTGACTTCTGCTATATATCTTTCTTCATTAGATGCCTCATATAACAGATATGTGAGCAGTTCTTTATTTTCCTTTTTAAATTTGGACAATCGAATACAAAGTTCTACCAATTCTTCTTGTGATATACTCCCTAGTTCTTTTTTTAATTCTCTTACTGTTGCTGTTTTCATATAAGCTATAGCTGCTTTTATTTTTATAATGTATAGCGCATCAATTACCAAATCAGCTACTAATAACCTGAACCACTTTTAGTAATTAAAGAGGTAAAAACATAACTTTTAATGCCACACCTTGATTTTTTTATCTCTTGAAAAAGAGCCGAAATTCACCCTGCACTTCATTAGTTTCCTCACTCATAACATTGGGTTCATTATTACATTTCTCAAAAAGTGATTCATTTTATTTATCCTTTGAATTTTCTGGAATAAAAAATTATTTTACATAAATTCAAACAACAAATGGTATTATTTGGTCAAATCTCGATACATTTTTAGTCAAAAACAGCATCATAATCCTTTTTCCATTAGATAGAGATCCAGTCCGGTTCCCCAATAATCTTTTTCAATCTTTACCAATTCATAACCAAATTTTTCAAAAAATCTACATGCGAATTGAGAAGTATTGATAACCAGTTTTTTGACTATTGGATCAGCTCTCAAAATATCTAAACAATATACGACTACCCTCTTTCCAAATCCCTGTCCTGAATAATCAGGGTGAAAGAATATCCAGCTAATTCGTCCTGATGCGTCACTTTCTTTTACGTAATACCCTGTTCCTCCAATGATTTTTCCTTTATATAATATCGTTAAATAGGTATCTCCTCTCTGATCTAAATATTCCTGAAAATCCTGAAGCTCTTCTCTATCAAAAAATTTAGGCGTATTACTTTTAAAAATTTTCATTAATGATTCTCTATCCTCTATTTTATAGGATCGTATCGTCATAAAACTCTTAGAATATCCAGATTCTTTGATAATCAACGTTTTTAATTTGGGGTAAACTTAGACATAAATTACTAAAATAATTACTATTTTTTATGATTATCTACCCTAATTCCTGACTAATGGATTGAGCTCAACGATTAATTCAGAAGATTAAAAACCTTCAATTTCAGTACTTTGACGAAGGAAAACGTATCGATAGTAAATTAAGAGATTAACTAGCCGGTAATAGGAATAATTTTTGATTACCTGTTTTACTAAAAAACTAAGAAATGAAAAGTTTACATCTTGTAGTACCGCTACTACTCTTTTTACTATTCTTTTCTTGTACTCCATCCAAGAAAGAACCTTATCAAATTCCTGAAAATACGATGCTACTTCTAGCTGGGGATAAAGGGAAAATCTGGAAAATTGCCAAGCGATATAATGATGGCCATAGAATGAATATGGCAGGTTGTTTTCTTTCGTATAGAGCCACATACTTGCCGGATATGACCATGAAGGATAATAATGGAGAGCAACATAATTGTGGAGATTCCCTAATAGCAAACTGGAGTATTATTCAAAACAAAGAAGGTCACTATTTCATTAAATTAAAAAGCGAACAACTCCCTGAATTAATGGGAATTGAGAAAAACTATACCTATTTTCAGATTACTTATTTGACTAAAGACACATTACAATTGCAATACAGGCACGCTCAATTTTCTAGTAAAGTAAGAACAATTGTAGATATGTATGTACAAGAAGATATTAGAATACCTAATAGAAATTTTCATAATGACTAAATCACATAAAAAATCAAAAGGTTTTTTTCTTTTATAATTTGCTTGTCAAGGCTTTTAAACTACTTCTAAGATCATTTTCTGAAAATAATCTTTAGACGCTCCACAAAGAGCACATTCATATACCTCTGGCAAATCTAAAAACTCAGTACCTATAGGTATTCCCGATATTTCATCCCCAATAGAAGGGTCATAGACTGTCTGGCATTCACTACATTGATATACTTCAATTTCAATTTTTTCCTTTTTGGAAGAAATTCCTTCAAAATTATCATCTGACATCTCTCCTAAATTCTGAAAATAGGTCTTAGTAAGCTCTAATAAAACACCAGGTAGATCCATTTGATCAATATCCTGGGCATATACCTTATAAATTCTACTATTAGGATCAAAATTATTAGCGTATAAAACATTGTATGTAGGTCTTACTACAAAATCCTTTATGGCTTCTGGAGTTTTATTTTCTTCTATTACCACAGAAGTAAAATATCTCGTTTTATTATTTGCCATATTTATAGTAAAAGTCATCCCATATGTACTAATATCATTTTGATCAAAATTCATGACCAGAAACTTCTTTAGATCCAGTGCTCTTTGATTTCCTACAGGTAAATGCCAGTTTAATTCTAGTGCAGAATGACGAACATTAATACCAAATTGCCCCAAAAGCTTTTCTAATACTAATTTACAATCTTTAGGAATACCTTTTATAACAAAGGATTTCCAGGGTGTCAGACATATTTTTCCGATTCGATATTCTATACAAAATTCGCAAAGTGTTTTAAGAAATTTAAGATCATACTTATTATTTCTCCAGTATAACCCCAACCAATATTGATTGATCCCCATCTTATTCATACCTTCATAATATGGAAATGGCTTAAAATAAACTCGTAATGGTTTTTCTATAACTCTGTTATTAGTGTCTATATTTTCATTAAGAAATTGAAAAAGTTCCTCTACATCCGCTACTTTTTGATAAATTTTTTCAATCTCCTGAGCAACTTTAGCAATATCCCAGGTAAATATTAATACTGGGTAAAATACCTCTTCCCATCCTGGCAACCTCAAAAACAGATACCAATAATCTTCATGATCAGAGGCTATAAAGTTAAGGTCTCCATAAAATAGCGATACCATCTGCTGTTGTGGATCTACTATATTAATCTTTAAGGTAGGCTTATACCTAAACTCTTCAAGAATGTATAAATAAGTAGTTCCTCTTAGCCAAACGGTAGAATTAAAAATATCTATAGAAACATAAGAGCAACTGATATTTTGTTCTGTTTCTGGTGAAAAAAAAGACGGATTAAAAGATGTATGCTCTGCAACCACATTATTTTTTTCATTTTTATCAGGAAAGATAACATCCTGTCTGGATCCAAAATGAAATGTATCCAATTCTAAAGCCAAAGCCTCATTTATGATTCGCTGTAATTCACTAGGAGATAATATTCCTCCTTTAATATTTACTCTGTGCATAAACTCTTCCATAACTAAGCTAATTGCATTACACTGTTTAACACTTCTTTTACCTCGGGCTTACAACTACCACATCCTAATCCTGCTCCGGTTTTGACACATAGTTCTGAAAAATCTTCACATCCGGATTTTATAGCGTCTATAAGATTCCCTTCTCCTACCTGACTACAAGAACAAATTAATTTACCTAATACTGGTTCACCAGGCTTCGAAGATCTTAATAATTCATCCCTTTTCTCGGATAATTCGATCTTCTCCTCTATCAATCTTTTAAAATCTGCAAATTCACTCTTGTCCCCCATAAGAATTGCTCCTACCAGCCAATCATTTTTTACAATACATTTTTTATAAAAGCGTTTTCCAACATCCATAAAAATAACTTCTTCATAAGAAGGATCATTTCCCGGCATATCAATATTACCAATACTACACAAGTCTAGATCTTCGAATTTTAATATATTCATAAATACAGACCCTCTATAAATCGCACTAAAATCTCCTAATAAATATTTTGCTACAATATCTGCCTGCTGTTCTGCTGCTGCTGTAATACCATATAAATTCCCTTCGAATTCTGCAATTTCTCCAACAGCAAAAATACTAGGATCACTAGATTGCAAATACTGATTTACCAAAATACCTCGTCGACAATCGACACCAATTGCTTTTGCTAAATCTATATTAGGAATTGTTCCTATAGAATATACCACGGCATTACAAGTAAAAGACTTTCCGGATTTTAGGTTTACTAATAAAGAACTAGACTCTTGGTTAAACACTGTATCTACCTCATTATCAAAATGAATCTGAATTCCTTTCTCGCGAACATCTTCTGCCAGGAGCCTACTCGCTACAATATCAAGCTGACGCTCCATTAATCGATTCCCTCTTTGTACAATAGTGATTTTCACCCCTTTTTTACGCAATGCTGCCGCTAGTTCTAATCCTAGTAATCCTCCTCCCACAATAGCAACATGTTGCTGGTTTTCTGGTAGTCCTGTTTGATCCAAATATGTTTTCAATTTATCTGCATCTCCTCGATCACGCATTGTAAATCTTCCTGGTAAATGGATCGGCACTTCTTTGGGCACAAATGCACGACTTCCTGTAGCCATCAAAACAATATCATACTCGTGTTTATCTCCTTTACTATCTATGATATATTTCTCTTGCCGATTGATTTCCTCTACAGGATTACTTATCGACAAAGTTACACTGAGAGACTCCATACTTCCTTCTCTCATCTTCTGCAACTGCTCCCAGGTTAATTCTTCACTAACATATTCTGGTAACAATACACGATTATAAAATGGGTAAGGTTCTTTAGAAAAAACCTTAATTTCATCTTCTGTATTATACTCTCTATACGTTTGTATAAATCGATAGGCTGCTGTACCAGCTCCTATGACACATATTTTCTGTTTTGGTTTTACAAATTTTGAAACTTCAACAGCAGAAAATTTAAAATCTGGTTCTTTTGATATAGGATCAATAATACTGGTAGTCAGGTTATTTGCTCTACCATAATCATTACCTAATACTTTTCCCCAATGCATTGGCAAAAACACAACACCTTTTCCTATAGTATCACATACTTTTACTTTTACCTGCACTTTTCCTCTCTTGCTCTCTACGACCGCAACATCTCCATCTTTTAGTTTTCGTAAAAAAGCGTCTACTTGATTGATTTCAAGAAATGGATGTGGAATATGGGTTAACAACCTGTTTACTTTGCCAGTTTTTGTTCTGGTATGCCATTGATCACGAACTCTTCCTGTCGTTAATATTAACGGGTGTTTAGTAGACAGCAATTCTGATGTTGGTTTGGTAAATCTGGGAACTACAAATTTTGCATTCCCAGTATCTGTGTAGAATTGTTTATCTCCAAACAAACGCGGTGTCCCGGAGTGGTTTGCATCCGGAACTGGCCACTGAAAACTTCCTTCTATTTTTAATCGATCATAGGTCAAACCTGAAATATCAATATTTGTCCCTTTTGTCAACACACAATGTTCTTTGTAAACTTCTTCTGCAGCGGTATAATCAAATCCCCTGTAGCCCATTCTCTGAGCAAATCTCCATAAAATTTCTACATCTGGAAGTGCTTCACCCGGCGGTTCGACAACCTTATTGAGATACGTAATACGTCGTTCGCTATTAGTCATTGTCCCTTCTTTCTCTGCCCAACCAGCAGCGGGGAATACCAAATCTGCATATTCTAATGTTTCTGAACGATGTGAAATATCCTGAACAATTACAAATTTAGCATTCTTTAATGCTTTTTCTACCTTATTTGCATTAGGAAGACTTACCAGTGGATTGGTGCAAATGATCCAAACCGCCTTTAGTTTTCCACTTTCTAAGGCATCAAACATTTCTGTAGCGGTTAATCCTGGTTTACCGGATATTTCTTTACCCCCCCAGAAATTAGCAACTTCTCTTCTATGTTCTTCATTATTCAAATCTCGATGCGCCGCTAATAGGTTCGCCATACCTCCTACTTCTCTACCGCCCATGGCATTAGGCTGTCCTGTTAATGAAAATGGTCCAGAACCTGGTTTACCAATATGTCCGGTAAGTAAAGATAAATTTAGTAATGCATTATTTTTATTTACCCCAATAGAGCTCTGATTCAATCCCATTGCCCAAAGTGTTATAAAACCTTTGGCATTACTTATATACGATACCGCTTTTTTTATATCAGCAACTTCTACTCCACAAATATTTGCTGCTTCACTTAAAGATGTTTTACTTAATGATGCTTTAAGATCTTCATAATTATCTGTGTGATTTACTATAAAGTTTTTATCTATTTTCTTTCTGTCAATCAAACGTTTTGCTATTGCATTATATAATACAACATCAGTACCTGGTACAATTTGTAAATGTAAATCAGCAATATCACAAGATTGAGTTTTTCTGGGATCAACTACAATAATTTTAGTATTAGGGTTTTGTTCTTTATGCGCTTCAATTCTTCTGAACAAAATCGGGTGACACCAGGCTGGATTAGCTCCGGCAATCATAAAACAATCAGCTAGCTCAATATCTTCATACGCAATAGGGACACTATCTTCTCCTACAGCTTGTTTATATCCAACTACAGCAGAACTCATACATAACCTGGAATTTGTATCTAGATTATTAGTACCTATGAAACCTTTAGATAATTTATTGACCAGGTAGTATTCTTCTGTCAGGCATTGTCCCGAAACATAGAATCCAACACTATCAGGGCCGTATTTCTTTATAATGGTATTAAAAACAGCTGTTGCTCTATCCATCGCCTGATCCCAAGATACACGCTGACGTTCATGCCCTTTACTCCATCTCATTTCGGGATATAAAATTCGATCACTCTTGTCCTGAACCACGTGATGCAGATTCATCCCCTTGGAACATAACATTCCTTTATTTACAGGATGATCGGGATCTCCTTCTACCGTAATTACTCCTTTCACATCTTTTTTAGCTAAAATACCGCAACCCACACCGCAATACGAACAGGTAGTTTTATAAGATTTCAATGCTGTCATATACTATTCTTGAATACCAGTTTACATTTTTCAAAATTAAGTATTATTACTTAAAAAAATACATTCTAAATATAATAACTAATGAAATAATAAAGTTAATTACGAAATCCATAAAAGAATACTTGTAAAAAGAAGAATTCGAAATAAAACAGCACTTTGACTCATCAATATTCAAAAGAACAAAACTCGTAAAACTCACTATACAAAGGGGGTTAAAGCTAAAAAAAACACAAAACCTGAAAGTTAAAACAGGAAACATAATGATAGCTAAGTGTTATTCTTATAGTTAAGATCTAGTAGAAACTAAAATTTTTAAGGTTTTTAAAAAATATCTGAAAATACTTATTTTTACGAGTCTCCACCATTAAAATCGTTAATATTATCAAATAGTCAAGTAATTTATTAAAAAACAATTATTATTATCAATGAAACCATATTTTGTTGATTTAAAAAGGGCTATAATTCATTTTAACTGAATATTCACTATTTGTAATTGAAGTCAAATTCAAATATATTTGGTTCAAAATTAAGTATTAATACTTATTATTAACGTAAAACTAATAATTTGGAATCATGGAAAAAAAGACAATCGAATTAGTACAAAACTCCTTTGCCAAAGTTGCCCCAATCGCAGAAACAGCAGCAGAAATTTTTTATAATAAACTTTTTGAACTAGATCCTGCTCTTAAAAGTTTATTCCCAGCAAGTAATACAGAAGCAATGAAAGGTCAAGGCAATAAATTGATGACAATGTTATCATCTGCTGTTGCTGGGCTTAATAATTTAGACAAACTCATTCCTATATTAGAAAATTTAGGAAAAAGGCATGTAGAATACAAAGTAGAGGCTTCTCACTATGATACTGTTGGAGCGGCATTACTAGATACACTTGCTGCCGGACTTGGTGAGGATTTTACTGAAGAAGTAAAAACAGCCTGGGCAGATACTTATAATGTAATGGCTACGGTAATGAAGACGGCTGCTTATGAAAATGTTGCATAATTTTTAAGCATTACTGAATTTTTTAAAAAAAGATCAATAAAATCAAATCGTTATGAATTACCTGAAAACAAAAAGAGTATTTTTCTTGTTAGTGGCTATAATCTCTATTGCACTACAATCTTGTGGAGGAGTCCCAGAAGAGACTCCATCTACTGCAGCCTCTGATAAAGTATTTGCCGTAGCAGAAATACTGACATTAATTGCTGAAGAAAATGATATTACCCGCACTCTCTATACTAAAGGGATTGTGGGTGCAGGAAAAAAACAAGGGTTAAAATTTGATGAAGACTGGCAAGATGACGATGTAGAAGCAGGGCCTTTACCTGCCTTATTTTTAAGGGGAATCTCTTCTGATATAAGAAAGAGTGATATTCCATTAGGGCTATATCTGGGATCGGATTTTCCTATCAATGCTTCTAATAAGTTTCAAGGAAAACAGGCAGCTCTTTTTAAAAAGATAAAAGCCACCCAAGAGCCACAACACTTTTTTGAAGAAGATCAAAAATTATATACTTCAATGTTTGCAGACTTAGCAGTTGCAGCTCCTTGTGTCAATTGCCATAATGACCACGAAAACACAACTAAAACAGACTGGAAGCTTGGTGATGTTATGGGAGCTACTACCTGGCAATATCCATCGGACTCATTGTCTTATAAAGAAGCTATCGGTGTTATCAACGCTTATAGAAACGGAACAAAAGCAATCTATAATGCATATCTAAAGGAAATTTCAGAATTTAAAATTGATAGCACAAAACCAACTATTGGAAACAAATGGCCTTCTAAGGGTTTTTACCTACCTACTGCAGAAACATTTGTTGACAGTGTTAGAAAACTAACCTCTTACAAAAGCTTGGAAAAGTTACTTCTCGCAGATAATGTAACTGAGGACAAGGAAACTGAGGGATTGGCAGCTAACTAAAAAAACAATCATCATATATTGTGAAAAAAGAGTATAACTTTTTAATTATAGGATTTACTATATTTACCGTATTCATCGTTCAGTATCTTCTAGAACTTAGATGGCAATGGCTCTATGAATTGCAACTTGATGAGAATTATAAGCGTTGGTCCGGAGTATTTGTTGGAGCGTTTATTATATTTCAATGGATACTCACCATAACCAGAGCTTTTAAAAGATTAAGGATATATGCTGTACGATTTACTTCTTTACACAAATGGGTGGGCATTACCTCTCCCTTATTTTTTTATGTACATGCAATGGAATTTGGATATGGATACCTGGCATTACTATCCTACATATTTTTTATTAATATGATTTTAGGTACTATTAATCTTGATATCATAAAAAGTCAGAAAGATTGGATTTTTCAGTCCTGGATGATTACTCACGTAGCGCTATCTATAATCATTACATTTTTAATGTTTTTCCATATAGGGATCGTATTTTATTACAAATAATAAAACTCTTTAATTATGTTATTAACCGTTAAAGAAATAATTCAAGAAACAGAAGATACCGTTAGTATCGTTTTAAAAAACGGAGGACTCTTTAATAAAATTAAGTACAAAGCCGGTCAATTTCTAACGGTAAAAATTCCTATTAAAGATAAAATTGAAAAAAGAGCATACTCTTTTAGCAGCAGCCCCGTATCAGATAAATTTTTAAGAATTACTGTAAAAAAAGTACAAGAAGGAATAGTCTCCAATTATATCTGTGACACACTAAAAACGGGTCAAAAAATAGAAGTTGATAAACCCGCCGGAAGTTTTTTTATAGTCCCAAATAAAAAAACACAATTAAAGTATGTTCTTTTTGCCGGCGGTAGTGGGATAACTCCAATATTTTCAATAATTAAAACGGTTTTAGAAAAAGAACCTTTATCCAGTATCATTTTAATATATGCTAACAGAAATGAGCAATCTATCATTTTTAAAAAAGCGCTGGAAGATTTAGAGCGCTTGTACCCAAACAGACTTACTATTGAACATATACTCGAAAAAAAAGAAACAGAACTTGCTAATTATCATCAAGATCTTCTTAATCAAGAATTGATTGATGAGATTTTAAAAAAACGCGGACTACCTTATGAAGAAGGAAAGTATATGATGTGTGGTCCACAAGGATTCATGGATAAAGCTAAAGAAATACTAGCTCATAAAGGTATCACACGTAAAAAGATAATGCTAGAAGCTTTTAGCAGTAATTTTATCACTTCCAGTGATGCCAAAGATCTTGTGAGCACTGTAACCATCTATCAGGACGACAAAAAACATACCTTAAGTATTTCTGGTGATAAAACGATCCTACAAGCTGCTATGGCTAATAATATTATGCTTCCGTACTCTTGCAGATCCGGCATGTGTAATAGTTGTAAAGCCAGACGTGTTTCTGGTGAGGTAAAAATGATCGACGGTCACCTTTTATCTGATCAGGAAGTAGAAGAAGGCAACATATTAACTTGTGTAAGCTTCCCGACCACAGATAAAGTAAGCATTAGTTTCTTAAAAGATTAACTTCTTTATGTTAAACAAAAATCCTTTACGAAAAAGACAATATATTGGTTCTCTGATAGGAATTGCTATCGGAGTTGTCATATACAGCATTCTTCCGCTAAAACAATCAGAAAATTTCTTAAGCTTAGGACCACTCAATACAGGTCATGAAGGATTGTCGTGTAATTCATGCCATACAGATGCAAAAGGAAATCTGCTTCAGCAGTTACAGTCTAACATAGCTTACACCTTTGGCGCCCGGAAAACAAAAGCTGATTTTGGAACCGAAAATGTAGATAATAAAAAATGTCTGCAATGTCATGATCGCCCCAATGACAGACATCCTACACATCGTTTTCTGGAACCACGTTTTAAGGATGCAATTGCCACTATTAATGTTACAGAATGTGAAACCTGCCATCAAGAACACAACGATACGAGAATAGTACTTAATGATGCTACATTTTGTGTGAACTGCCACTATGATCTGGAAGTAAAAAACGATCCAATAGACATTCCTCATAAAGACCTTATCGCCAATAAGCAATGGAGTACCTGTCTCCAATGCCACGATTTTCATGGAAATCATATTTATAAGGTAGCTCAGAAAATCAAAGATACCATATCCTTAGAAAAAATACAAGCTTACCTGAAAGGTGGAGAAGACCCCTTTTCAAACAAAAAGAAATACCAACCGCTTAGTGAAGAGGAATTTCTAAATATGAAAAAAAAATATAATACGATTAAAAAGTAATAAAGTAACCATTTTTAAAATATAAAAAATGAAATCAAAAATACACTTTATCAAAATAATCATTTTAGCTTCATTTTTAGTACACTATTCTTGCAACGGAAAAGTTGAAAAACCATGTTATACGCCTGATGATATAACCTATACCAATCAAGTTTCTGGTTTAATTGAAATTCACTGTTTTGCTTGTCATGCACCCGATGTTTACAAAAAGAAGGCTTCTAGAAATAAGATATTTGATTATCCAAGTTTAAAAAAAATGGCGAATAGCGGGCAATTAATAGGTTCTATTACGCATAGCCAAGGTTATATTGCCATGCCGTATCGTAAAGGAACAAAAATTGACAGTTGTGCGATCGAAGTAATCAAGAAATGGGTCAAAACAGGAATGAAAAAATAACTTTTAATACATTTTTATTTGACACATCTTTTATATATAATTTTCTCTAATCGCATTAGTGGATTATTGCTGTTGGTTTTTGCTACAGCTATGGGAATTGCTACATTTATAGAAAACGATTATGGTACAGAAACTGCAAAAGCCCTTATATATAATGCTAAGTGGTTTGAAATACTCATTCTTTTTTTAGGTATTAACTTTTTAGGAAATATTGCTAAATACAACCTTTTTAGCTGGGATAAAGCACCTGTTTTCCTATTTCATATTGCTTTTATCATCATTATCCTAGGTGCTGGTATCACTAAATACAGAGGGCAAGAAGCACTGATGACGATCAAAGAAAATGAATCCAGTAACCGAATGATATCTATTGATAGCTATCTACAACTAACAGCTAGTAATGGTGCTATAACTCAAAGCTTTTTGAGCACTCCCTTATTAATGAGCGAACTGGGTTTTAATCACATTAACGAAACTTTTGATTTAGACAAAAAACAGATCAAAATAGAATTAAAAAAATATATCCCCAGAGCTCAGTACCGTCTAAAAGATACTACTAAGGGAAAGACATATCTACATATTGTAATTGCAGATGATGATCAAAGAAGAGACTTTTTTATCAAACGAGGCACAAGAGAAACCATTTATGGAATACCAATTGCTTTTGATGCGTCTGGTAAATCAAAAAAAGATATTTTTATTACTGAGAAAAATAACGAATGGCTTGCTTCTTTCCCAAAAGAAACTGATTATTTCTCAATGCTCCTAAACAAAGCTAGTTCTTACCCAAAAGATAGTTTGGTTCCAATACAATTCAAAGCATTAAGCACTATCAACAACACTCCTATTGTCTTTAAGGAAATTACAGAAAATAAATATCTCGAAATCATTTCTACAGAAAAAAATCCGAGCGAAAAAAATCCGGAATCTGCAATTATTCTTACGATCCGTTCTGGAGAAGAAAATAAAGAAATTACATTATTCGGTGGGCGAGGATATATGAATCCTTTCAGTACCACATTCATTAATGATTTACATATAAGTCTGCGATATGGTTCAAAACCTATTCAACTACCTTTCTCTCTATATTTAAAGGATTTTACCTTAGAGCGTTACCCTGGTTCTGATAGCCCTTCTGCATTTTATAGCGATTTACAAATACAAGAAAAAAACAAACTGTCCAATTATACTATTTTTATGAATAATGTTCTTGATTACAGAGGGTATCGCTTTTTTCAATCTGCATATTTACCTGATGAAAGTGGGACGATACTCTCGGTCAATAATGATTATTGGGGAACTCTGGTCACCTATATAGGGTATGGTTTATTAGGATTAGGAATGCTCTTGAGTCTGATATGGAAAAGTTCTCATTTTGGATTTTTATTAAAAACATTAAAATGAAACATCTTTTCACATACAAGCTTTTATGGATATTATTCATATGCATACCGCATATTTCAGCACAGCAGCTACATCATCTTCAGCCCTATGAATTGATAGAACGACAATGGATTGATGATACCCACGCTGAAAATTTTGCAAGAATACAAGTACAGGATTTTCAGGGGCGAATCAAACCCATACATACATTATCTCTGGAGTTGCTTCGTAAAATATACGGAAAAAGTTCTTTTACCTATATTGATAAGCATCACCAGAAAAAAAAGCTTTCCCCTACTCAGGTATTTCTAGGCATGCAATACAAAGCAGATTCCTGGCAACTGATTGAGTTTATCAAAATTGAAAAAAAATCCATCGCAGAACTTAGACATCTACTACGTATAAACACCAACGGATACACATCAGCATCTCAATTCTTTGATTTTCAAGGAAACTATAAGCTCAAACAACTAGTCGCTGATGCTTTTGCCAAAGCCCCAGGAAAAAGAAGTGTTTTTGATAAAAACATTATAAAAATAGATGAGCGTATTAATATCGTATGGGGGGTTTTTAACGGGCAATTTTTAAAGATATTTCCAAAAACTGGTGATCCTGATAAAAAATGGTTTGCTCCAACAGATATCAATACAATATTTGAGAATGACGATCAACTTTTTTTTGATAAAATCATTCCCACCTACTTATCACAACTTAGTCAGGCAACCAAGATAAAAAATTGGAATAAAGCAAATGAGACAATAGAGCTTCTGAAAGGGTTCCAGACAAAAAATGAAAAAGAGCTCATTCTAAGTTCTGCTAAGGTCGATTGGGAACTGTGGTTTAACAAAAATTCTGTTTTTTTTAAGTCTATGATCGCATATACTTTGCTGGGAATAGTATTACTCATCTTAAGTTTCATAAATATTTTTGGTCACGGAGAAAGAAAAATCAAAAAAGCGATTAGAATTACCATTTTTTTACTAATTGGTATTTTTTTATTTCACGTTTTTGGAATTGTTTTAAGATCTTATATCTCTGGGCATGCCCCTTGGAGTAATGGGTATGAAGCCAGTGTTTTTATATCCTGTGTAACTGTGCTGGCAGGGTTAGTTTTTTCAAAGAAAAATTCATTTGCTCCAGCCGTAGCTTCGATCTTAGCGATGTGTCTACTTGGTATTGCTCATGGAAGCCTAATGAATCCCGAAATAACTAATCTGGTTCCAGTACTTAAATCCTACTGGCTAATAATACATGTAGCAGTCATTACCGGAAGTTATGGTTTTCTTGCATTAGGGTCTTTACTTGCTTTGATTGTCTTAATAATGATGTCTATTAGTATTTTTAGAGATAATAAAAAAGTACAAGAAACTATACAAGAACTCACGACAATAAATCAACTTACAAGCACTCTTGGTCTGTATATGCTTACTATTGGTACTTTTCTGGGGGGTATCTGGGCAAATGAATCCTGGGGAAGGTATTGGGGCTGGGATCCTAAAGAAACCTGGGCATTAATTAGTGTCATCATCTACTCATTTGTACTACACATACGGATTATATTTCCCAAAAATTACATATACCTCTACAACGTCTGTAGTTTTTTTGCATTAGCCAGTATCCTTATGACTTTTTTTGGAGTAAACTACTACCTTTCCGGATTACATTCCTATGCAAAAGGAGATCCCTTTCCTGTGCCCAATTGGATCTATATTGCTCTCCTGATGGGAATCATTATAAGTGTCGTCCCCCTGCTTAAAAACTCAAAAACTACTAACCGATACAATGAAATGGTATAAACTTTTTTGAATTCACTATACATATAAAATCAACTATTTTTTGATGATAAAGAGAATAGATTTCACACGAGTTTTATTGAGGTGTTCACTTGAAAGGAAATTATTAGTACTAGTTGTTTTCGAAGTAAAAATGTAACAACAATGTCAAGTTAATGCATTTCAACAAACTATCTCAGAGCAATCCAACCGACATTTAAATCTCTATTATTGTGCAAAAAATAGGGTTCTCGGTACAATCTTCCTTTATTACCGAAATCGACCTGACATGATTTTTACATCAATCTTGTTTTAACGTGCTCAAATAAAAATCTATAATTTACTGTTTATACGATTTGTGATTAAAAAATTCGTATAAATTCATTGAATTATTTTTTCTTTATGCAAGGCAAAAAAATCAAGCATAGCTATAGCTACGGTTTATTTTTTAAACGAAGTAGAAAGGAAAAAGAAACGATGAATATGCGAAATTTTTAGTTGTAAATCGTATTAGACAAAAAAAAGAGACCTTTTATTATATAGAAATCAGGTTGGATAATATGGAACGCGTCTTTACTTTTTATGTTTAACCGAAATTGAGTTAAAATTTGACCAGATGAGGCACTTTTTTAGGAAATAGAAAAAGTAAAGATGATTTCTATGAGTCATACTAAAAAAAAACAGTTATGAGAAATCATAACTGGTAGGTAAAACACTTAAAGCTACTGATTCTTTAAGAGTTGAAACACTATTTTTTATATTTTAATTATAAGCAGGAATATTTTTCATTTCTTTTTCTGTCGCTTTTTCATCTTCTGTCGAAAATTTAATTGCCAGAGATATTATCGCTGTAAAAACCACAAAGATTCCAATAATAAAATATCCACTGGATACAGCCTCTGACGAAGCTACAGCCTGAGCAGCATCAATTGCTTCTTGTCCTAAACCTTGACTCTCTGCAATTGCAGTTTTCTCGGCTATTGCTGACTTTGATTTTAGGACCATCGCTGCAACAAAAGCTCCCACATTTCCTCCTGCTCCTACGATACCAGAAATAGAACCTATTGCTTTTCTATTTATAAAAGGAACAACAGAAAAAGTCGCTCCTTCTGCCATCTGTACAGTAAGACTAAATCCTACTAAAAAGATAATCCCAAAGGTGAGCCCTGTCATTCCAGAGAATAAAGATAGCATAAGCCCTTCAACACCTAAGATCACTGCCAAAAATAAAACTCGACCTCGCAGTCCTTTTAATTTTCCAAATTTGTCACCAAAAAAACCACCCAACGTTCTGGCAAAAATATTCATCAATGCGAATGATAATACAAGATTACCTGCCGTAGTACGTTCTAACTGAAATGTATTCTGAAGATAATCATCCATTGTCCCATATACGGTAAGCTCCATCCCGAAACAAGCTGCATATACCACGAATAATATCCAAACTCTATAATCTTTTATAGCATTCAGAAAACTTATCTCATCTTTTTTTGCTTGCGGTAATTCTCCGGTAGCTTTTAACTCGGTATAATTTCCATTAGGAGTATCCTGTGTAAAGAAGAAATATACAATTCCCATCAAGAAGCAAACAACACCAGCAATAATCATACTGTATCTCCAGGCTTCGGTCTCTGCCACACCAAAACTGATAACAGCTGCCGCAATCAATGGCATACCCAAACGATTTGCTCCTCCACCTAAATTACCCCATCCGGCTGATGTTGCATTTGCAGTACCAACAATATTGGGAGCAAACATAATAGAAGTATGAAATTGTGTAATTACAAAAGATGCCCCTATAAAACCTATAAATAGTCTACAAATAATAAATTGTAAAGGTGTCTGAACAAAACCAAGTAAGATAACCGGAATGGCTCCCAAAGTCAATAACCAGGTATAACAAATACGTGGTCCATACTTATCACATAACTTTCCTATAATTAATCTTGCAAATACAGTTCCCGAAACTGCAACAATTATAGAATTCCATTTTTGGTCAGGAGTCAATCCCAAATCCTTTACTACATCCGGCATAAAAGGCACGATACCAAACCAGGCAAAAAAACATAGAAAAAAAGCTATTGAAGTAATCCAAAATGTTCTGATTGGAAGACTCTTAAAATTTAATAACCTCAATGAGGTAGACATGCCATTGGTATTCATAATTACGTAGTTTTAAGTTTATCAAATTTTTAGTATTTAACATGAGAAATACTTAAATCGAGTCCAAAACTAAGTATAAATACTTAAAAAAATAATTCTAAAGTCTACTAATTAAGTAACAAACCTTATTATTACGATATTCACAAATAACACAGAAACAATTTAAATAAAAATAAACATGAATCTTCTACTATTAAAAATATCCTAAAATTTGTAGTGTCTTCGCTCACTCAAAAAAAAATATTCATCATTAACCTAAAACCCATAAAAACAATATCCACACAAATAAGACTGAATAGTTAAGAAATTATTTAAATTTTAACATATAACCAATATTTTTACTACAAAAACAATTAACACGGATCGATCTGTATCAGTGATTACGGTTTAATTTATACCATTTTCAATTTGGTTTTTTGACAAGCCTCGTATGATTCGGATATTCCCAGTCTCAACGTTTGGGGTGATGCCAACATCTATACAACTCAATAGCAACTTATAAAAATTATGTAATTGCCTTGTCATTTTAGCTTGGAAAAATTTATACTTACTTTTATTTCCAAATCTAAACCGGAAATGGCATTATCTATTTTTTTTGTAATCGATATCAATGTAAGAATAAACATTTTCAGGGAACATAAGAAAAGGTACGTATTCATTTAAAGAGATTCCTTTAAATGAACACATACCTACATATATATATCGAAATAATATTTCTTTTAAAGCTTGCGTGTCATCATAATAAGAGAGCTATCCTATTCATCTCTATATCAGTTATTAAACAAAAACACATCTCAGAAGTATGAAACCAACGATTCAAATGTGAATCTAGTTATCCCAGAAGAAATATATGCTTAAGAATTAAATCATAACAAAAACAACACACATTATTTCCTAACTAAGCTGCTGCTTGTTTTATTTTTCTCAGCAACCCTATTTCTATATATTCATTGATTTTTTCTGCTTTTTCAATCTTTCCTGTATCTATAGGAATCCAACCATCAATCTTAATCATATCATTTGGGTTACTCGTAAAAAACATTTCATACTCATACTTTTGAGAAGCATCTATCATTCCGTATGATTTAGGGTTGTTCTTAACTTTCTGAGCCATTCTTTTTTGTACAATTCCTATTTTGGAAGCAAAATTAAGCTCACTACTATCTCGGTTTATTTCTACATCTAAAAATTCTGTAATAGCTTCGGTAATTAATTCATCTACTTTCATTATCATATTTGTTTTGGGTTATACCTTATACTCTTATTTAAATAAATCTAATTAGATTAGATTTATATTGAAAAAAATCAATAACTAATGTTTGTTAGCTTAATGAACTTCCTATCTTTCTTAATAATCCTATTTCTATATATTCATCAATCTTATCAGCCTGCTCTATTCTACTAGTATCTATAGGAATCCAACCATCAATTTTAATCATATCATTAGGATTACTGCTAAAAAACATTTCATATTCATATCCATTAGTGTCCTTTACCATTCCATAAGAATCTGGACTATTTTTTACTTTATTAATAATACGTTTTTTTACTATTTCAATTTTAGATGAAAAATCAAGATTCCCTGTATCTCTATGCACCTCTATATCTAAAAATTCTGTAATCGATACAGTTATTAATTCTTCTATATTCATAACTTTTCTTTGTTTTATTAAAATTTTTAAAAAAAACCAAACCCCTAATTTTATAGGGTATTTGATCAAAAAAAATAACATAACAAACATTTTACCCCTATAAAACGATACAAATTTATGTATAAAACATATAAAAATGACATTATACCCCTAAAAAAATCCATTTCACGATTAAAATTTATACTATAGCAAAAAAATCTTTAATCAAATTGAATATTTAATAATTTAGATTCTATAAAGAGTATAATCATTAGCATATTTTTACCTATAATAATAACCTCCAAACTTACCATAACAGACACTTATTAAGACTAAAATATATCTAACAAAAAAAAAAAAAAAAACGATGCTATTTTTTAATAGCATCGTTTTTTTTGTTCACAAAGTAAACTACCTGGGACAAGCCCGAGGCATTTATTGAAAAAACGTTTTGATTTCGAGGCAAGCCTCAGAGCATTTAAATCTCGATTATCGAGTAAATTTAATTTTATATTGGATTGTTAATGCTCAAGAAAATTAATTAAATGTTCTCTATATTTATAATAATCCGGATGATCTAACACATCTTTTCGCAATCGAGGGCGTTCAAAATCAATTTCCAAAATGTCTCCTACCCTGGCTCGCGGTCCACTAGTCATCATAATCACTCTATCAGCAAGAAATATAGATTCATCTACATCATGGGTTATCATTATCGCTGTAATCTTCTCTTGATTCCAGACCTCTATAAGAACATCCTGTAATTCTCCTCGCGTTAAAGAATCCAACATACCAAAGGGCTCATCTAACAACAAAACCTTTGGTTTTAATGCAAAAGCTCTCGCAATACCGACACGTTGCTGCATACCTTGAGATAATTCTTTTGCCTTTTTATGCATAGCATCTTCCAGACCAACCTTAGACAAATAATATTTTACAATATCATCCCTGTCTTTTTTAGTTCCGTGTGCAAATACTTGCTTCACACCTAGCATTACATTATCATAAGCACTCATCCAGGGTAATAAACTGGGAGATTGAAATATAACTCCCCGATCTGGTCCAGGTCCTTTTATAGTTTGATTATTTACCACAATAGTTCCTCTGGAAATAGGATTAAGACCTGCTATCATTGTAAGTAATGTAGACTTACCACAACCAGAATGCCCAATAATAGAGATAAACTCTTCATGTTTTACCTTTAGATCAAGATCATCTAAAACTACATAATCACCTTTTGGCGTTGGATAGATTTTAGTTAATTGAGAAATATCCAACATGTATTTATCCGCAAATAACCCATTATCCGATCTTCTTAATTTTGGTTTCTCTGTTGTTGTTTCCATATGCATATTTTTAACTAAAACTAAATCTTTTAAAAGGAGTTGGTTTAATCCGAGGTTTGATCTCTGGCAATATATATGCAGTTTCCTTTTTAGAAGCTCTTTGCTCTCCTATCTGTATAAGGTATTCTATGATACTATTCCTTAATTTCTTGTACTCATCATTATGATTTAAAGCAGTCTTATCTCTAGGTCTTTCTAAACTTATTTCATACTCTGGTCCAAGCGTAGCTTTAGGTCCTGGTTTTAAAGGAATAATACGATCTGCCATTAAAATCCCTTCGTCTACATCATTGGTAATAAGTAAGGCCGTTTTCTTATCCTTTTCCCAAATCTTTAAAATCTCCTGTTGCAGATTACCTCTGGTCAAAGCATCCAAAGCACTTAGTGGTTCATCCATCAAAATGACATCAGGACTCATAGACAAGGCTCTGGTCACAGAAACCCGCTGACGCATACCTCCAGAAAGCTCTTTTGGCAGCTTTCCTATTGCCGGAGAAAGATTCACCATTTCTACATAATCTTCAACTCGTTTATTTCTTTCCTTTTTTGACATTTTCTTAAAAGCTTCTTTTACTGCCATCCCTACATTATTCCTAACATTAAGCCAAGGTAATAATGAATAATTCTGAAAAATCACCCCGCGTTCGTGGCTAGGCCCCGTAACAGGCTCCCCTTTGAATAACACCTGTCCTTCATCTGGCATCAATAAACCCGATATAAGATTGACCAAAGTAGTTTTACCGCTACCGGTGAATCCTACGATAGCTACAAATTCTCCTTCTTCAATTTTCAGATTTATATTAGACAAAACCTGAGTTTTATCTTTTCCGCTTCCAAAAGATTTAGATACATTTCTTAATTCGATATACGCCATAATCCTATATATTTTTATACTGTTTCCTCTGTAAATGTTACAAACTTCTGTATTGTTAGCATAATTCTATCTAATAAGAATCCAATAATACCGATAACAAACATGGCGACAATTATTTTAGAATTAGATTCACTTGAACCATTTTGAAATTCTTCCCATACAAAAGAACCTAGTCCAGGGCTCTGCGCCAATAATTCTATTGCAATTAATACCATCCAGGCCACAGAAAGCGTAATTCTTAATCCAGTAAATATCAAAGGAAAAGATGATGGCAAAATTATCTTAAACACTTTTTGACTCATGCTAAGGTTTAAAACTTTGGCCACATTAATGTAATCTTTATCCACGCTAGACACGCCCATTGTAGTATTAACCAATGTTGCCCACATTGAACAAAGACCAACACTAATAAATGATATTGTAAATGCACTATCACCATCAGAACCTTTACTAACTGTCACTACAATCATAGTAACTAATAATAACCAAACTACAGGAGAAACTGGTTTAAATATCTGTATCAACCAATTAACAGAGGATCTTAGTGTATCGCTTAGTCCCAACATGATACCAATGGGAACTGCAATAAAGAGTGCTAACAAAAATCCGGCAAAAACTGTTTTAAGACTTGTCCATATCTGATCCACAAATGAAGGTCTTCCTGTATATGTAATCGGATCTAACCCATCTGCTATCCGTTTTTCATTTGTAGCAGATACTTTCTCCAAAAACGCTGCTTTTTTCCCACTAATAATAGAGTGATCTGCCAGCAAAGACTGATACGCAGACCAAACCTGAGAAGGTGTTGGCAGTGTAGATATCTTACAGTCTTTACCATTAGATTCGATACAAGCTCTTTCTAAATCAGCAGCTTCCTGACCTCTTTCGGTCAACGCTTTTTCGATTCTTGCATCTTTTTCTATTGTATATAAAACCATGGCTCCAGAGTGCCACAACAATAAAAATAACCCCACAGATAAAACAGGTAATAACACCTTTCTAAATAGTGCAATTAAATTCTTTTTCACTTCTTCACCAGCAGCTAATCTAATAGCCGGTTCAAAAAAACCCAATCCTACAAAATTGAGAATATGTATAGATTTATCTTTCATGTTTACATTTATTCTTCTTCAATTGCATACACACCTATGATTGTAGCTATATATAACTATCGAATACTATTAAGTTATTTTTTTAAGCCAAAGCGTAATAAAAAAACCTTTACCTTTTATTACTCAATGCTAGAAACTCCTTCTGCATTTTCCTTATTTCCAATACTAAAACTATTAATATATCCCACCGGATCCTTGGCATCATATTTATTACCATCTATAAAATCTGTAGTTGCCGGCTTATAACCGTCGGTTTTTGGTAATTCTGATGCTTCTAAATGTCCTTCTTCTACAAGCATATTTGCTGCTTTGGTCCAGATATCTGGTCTATATATATCCTTAATTGTTTTATCATACCAAGCCGCAGGTTTACTATCTGGAATTTGTCCCCAACGTCTCATCTGCGTCAAAAACCAAATCCCATCAGAGTAAAACGGATATGTTGCATCATATCTATAAAACACATTAAAATCTGGCATTTCTCTTTTATCTCCTTTTTCAAATTCGAATGTTCCGGTCATTGAATTTGCTATTACTACCTCATCGGCACCCACATACTCTGGCATAGACAATATCTTTACAGCCTCAGGACGATTTCCCGGAGTATCCAGCCATTTTCCTGCTCGTATCAATGCTTTAGTTACAGCAGTTGCAGTATTAGGATATTGTTCTACAAATTTCTTAGTCATTACAAATACTTTTTCCGGATTGTTTTTCCAGATATCATAATTCGTAGTTACAGGAACACCAATACCTTTGAACACGGCTTGCTGATTCCAAGGCTCTCCTACACAATACCCATATATAGTTCCTGCTTCCAGGGTTGCCGGCATTTGAGGTGGTGGTGTTACAGACAATAACACTTCTGCATCAATCTGACCTTGAATATTATCTTTAGAATACATCCCCGGATTGATTCCTGCTGCTGCTAACCAGTATCTTATTTCATAATTATGAGTAGAAACCGGAAAAACCATACCCATCTTAAAAGCCTTACCTTCATTTTTATAAGATTCTATGACTGGCTTAAGTGCTTTTGCAGATATCGGATGTATTGGTTTTCCATCTGCTCCCTTAGCTACATTGGGTTTCATTTTTGACCACACATCATTAGAAACAGTAATCCCATTACCATTCAAATCCATCGAGAATGGAGTCACCAATTCTGCCTGCCTTCCAAAACCTGCTCCTGCTGCGATAGGCTGCCCTGCCAACATATGAGAACCATCTAGCTGACCATCAATCACTCGGTCTAATACATTTTTCCAGTTTGATTGCGCTTCTACAGAAACAAAAAGCCCTTCATCTTCAAAAAAACCTTTTTCTTTTGCGATCGCTAACGGAGCCATATCTGTTAATTTTATAAAACCAAAAGTCAATTGTGGTTTTTCGATAAGCAACTTTGAACTCTCATCCTTTGATTCCTTATTACTAGACGCTAATTCTTTTTTCTTTTCTCCTCCACATGATATTGTAATAACAGCAAGAAAGACTAACCATATTTTAAAATTCATTGTTTTCATAATTTAATTTTTTATACAATTCCGCTAATAGAACAAAGCAAAAATAAGTAATAATACTTAGTTTTTAAAATTAAATACTTATTTTTAAGTTGAATTACATTCTAACAAATATCTCTTAATATAAATTGAATATTTAAGAAAATAAGCCTTGTAAATTTGAAAATTTCGTAACAAAAAATTAACAAATATCTAATTATCAATTATTTAACAATAAAAATAAAAAATAACCATAATTCGATCACTGTTGTTGCCAGCTAGATAAAACGTCAAAAAATACTTTTCATAAAGAAGTTTACTATCTATGATCATTTGGATATCTAAAATAAATAAGTATTTTTACTTACAACACCCTTTTTTATCGTAAACCCACATCTAACTTTAGCATCAATCTATCATTGGTATTAATAAAAGAAGGATCCCCTGAATATTTTTTTAACAAATTTGAAATTACGCAGCTATGAAAAAGAAAATTTCCTTTGTTTCAATTATTTTATTTATTGCATTTAGTCCTAAAAAGACACACTGCCAAACACAACAATTTGGCTCCATAACCTACGGAAAAGCGATAAACATATCCGGAAAGCAACGGATGCTATCTCAAAAAATGTCTAAGGCTTATCTATTGATTACTAAAGGGATTAATGACCCTGAAATTAAAAAAGAATTAAATTCGAGTAAGTTCATTTTTGAAAAGCAATTACAAATTTTATCAACAAACGCATCGAGCACCACAGTAAAACTATCTCTAAAAAAAGTAGAGAAATTATGGACTGAATTCAAAACCTTAATTAATACTACTCCGGATTTTCCTAACGCCTCACAAATTATAAAACTAAATACTCCTTTACTAAAAGCCTGTAATGAAGTGGTTTCTAATATTGAAAACAACTTTAATTACAACAATCAATTCTTCAAAAACAAAAACAAAGACCTGGTCAACATAATTAATGTTTCTGGCAGGCAACGAATGCTTTCTCAACGGTTATGTCTTTATTATACAGCTTCTGCTATGTTTACACAAGAAAATGAAGTTTTTAAAAAAACTTTGAATACGGTCTACAAAGAATTTGATACCGCAATAGGTAGTCTATTAATAAGCAATCACAACTCTACTGATATTGAAGAAGAGCTTGGCACAGTAATGTCTTTGTGGGAAAGGTTTCAAACAAATCAAAACAAATTATTGAATAATGGTTTTCAGTTACAAGAAGTATTTAATACCACAAATCAACTTACCAAATCCTTTAATAAAATAACAGGTTTATACGAAGGCATATCAAATAACTGAAACACTTATCAGCACTAAAAAAGGCCGCTAGGGAATCAATCCTGATTCTCTAGCCTTATTACTAAGCTCCAAAACATTCTTAACTTTCATCTTTTTCATTAGATTAAAACGATGCACCTCTGTTGTACGTTTGCTAATATCTAATTCTGTTGCTATATCTTTATTTGTCATTCCAGAAACCGCCAACTTTAGTATTTGAATCTCTCTTTTTGTAAGATCAAAAGGGTTAGATTTTGGAGTAATTCCATTACTTTTAGCTTTCACAACCTCATCTTGGACTATACTAGAGCCACCTTCCTTCAACAATTTTTTCACTAGTATCGACGACACATCACCACTAAAATACTTTCCTCCTTTACTTACAGTAGCCAAAGCTTTCAGAAACTCTTCTTTGCCCGCATCTTTTAGCAAATAGCCATCAGCACCAGCATTGATAGATTGCAATATGTATTCGTCAGAATCATGCATAGAAAGCATAATCTTTTTAGAAGAAACAGACAAAGCTGTTAATTTCTGAACAGTTTCTATACCAGACATTTCGGGCATTCTGATATCACAAATTATAATATCTGGTTGTAATGATTCTATTACTTTAATTGCCTCTTTTCCATCTGATGCTTCCCCAATAACCTTATATTGCTCTTCATCTTCCAAAAGAGATCTAATACCATCTCTCACTAAAAAGTGATCATCTACTAATACTATACTTATCATATATTTATCTTACTACGTATTATTTTATAGAAACACATACAAATCAGACCTTTCAACGGTCAAAGATATGAATACTTCAAAAATACACATATAAATTTAATAATTCTCCAAGTAAATTTACGTATTTTTGCTTAAAAAAAACACAAATAATACGTATTAATACTTAGTTTTGTGTCATAAATTATTCCAAAGGCTAATAGGATTAATTGAAAAAGAATTTCAGAACAAAAATAAGTACAACACTTATATGAAAAACAAAATTTAAGAGATGAAAAATAAGTTACAACTATTAATACTACTATCTGTATTATTTTTTAAGGGAAAAGCTCAGGAATTAAGTATTGATGCTGATATCAGACCACGTTTAGAATATTCTCACGGTTTCGGAAACTTGATTCCTTCGGGAGCAGACGGTTCTTTATTTGTTCAGCAACGTTCTAGATTAAAATTTGGATACAAAGCTGAAAAATTTTCAGCATATTTTAGCGTACAGGACGTAAGTGTTTGGGGAGATACTCCGCAAATAGCAGCTGCTGACGTCAATAATAGCTTCTCATTAGCACAGACCTGGATTAATTTTAAATTTGCCAGTGGATGGTCTACAAAGATAGGACGACAAGCTCTTTCTTATGATGATCAGAGAATTCTGGGCGGATTAGATTGGGCGATGCAGGGAAGATTTCATGATGCCGCTCTTATACAATATAATAATGACAGCGGTTTAAAACTTGATGTAGGTCTCTCTTTTAATCAAAATGGTGTAAGCAGAGTGAATACTCTTTTTGACCCTAACAACGGAGGCAATGCAAGAGCCGTATTTGACTATAAAGGAATGGCATATGCCTGGTTGCATAAAGACTGGGAGAAATTTTCAGGTAGTTTACTTTTTGTAAATAATTCATACCAAAACTTAGGGGGTGACGCTGGACAAACACCCATTGATGGTACTGTAAACCGACAAACTTTTGGAACGCATTTGGTAGCTAAACCTGCAAAAGGTCTAAAATTTGCCGTTAACCTATACGGTCAAACTGGTAAATTTACAGAAACTGTCGATTTATCAGCCTATAATGCTTCACTAGAAGTTACTTATAAACCTGGCAAGACACTATTTGGTCTTGGAGGGGAAATTTTAAGTGGTGATGATAATGGAGGTAGTGATGGAGAAATAAAATCTTTCTTCCCAATTTTTGGAACAAACCATAAATTTAATGGATATATGGATTACTTTTTTGTAGGCAATCATGCGAATAGTGTTGGTCTACAGGACATCTATGCCAAAGCAGTTGTAAAAACCGGAGCTAAATCCAGTTTATTAGCTAAAATTCACTATTTCTCTGCTGCAGAAGATATAGCAACCACAGATGATAAATATCTTGGTACAGAACTTGACTTAGTATTTACCCAAAAAATACTACCATATGCTACCTTAAAAATAGGATATTCTCAAATGTTTGCTTCAGACAGCATGGAAGTTCTTAAAGGAGTTACAAACCCAAGTGGTCTGCAAAATTGGGGGTGGGCAATGCTGGTTGTAAAGCCTAACTTCTTAAAATGGAGTCCTAAACCAACCGAATAAGCAAATACACCCACACTCATTTACATATATGTTACCCTAAAAGCCTGCAAAAATAATTTTGCAGGCTTTTATATGTATTATTCTGAAATTCATAATTTGAAACCCCAATAATTACATAATTCTTATTACTTAAATACGTATTTATACTTAATTTTGAAGTCTAAATACGTAACTCATGAAGAAGGTAATAGTTATCGGTAACGGGATGGTAGGTTATAAATTTTGCGAAAAATTTGCAGCCACAGAAAAATTTAGTGAATACAAGCTTACTGTTTTTGGAGAAGAGCCCAGAAGAGCTTATGACCGTGTTCATTTAAGTGAATTTTATGCAGGGAAAACAGCAGAAGATTTAAGTATGTCTTCTGCGAACTGGTATGAAGAAAATAACATAGAACTTCATACATCAGAAATGATTACTGAGATTAACAGAGTACAAAAAACGGTTGCAAATCATCGCGGAGACATATATCAATATGATTATTTAATATTTGCTACGGGTTCATCAGCATTTGTTCCGCCTATACAAGGAGTGGACAAAGAGGGGGTTTTTGTATATAGAACTATTGAAGATCTGGAAGCTACAGAAGCATATGCCAAAAAGCTAAAAGCGCAGGGAAAAACAGAAGCTGCAGTGCTTGGAGGAGGTTTATTAGGCCTAGAAGCTGCAAATGCAGTTAAAAACCTGGGGTTAAACGCTCACGTTGTAGAATTTGCACCAAGATTAATGCCGAGACAATTGGATAAAGGTGCTAGTGATATGTTACAAGCTAAAATCGAAAACTTAGGTTTACAAGTTCATCTTTCAAAACAAACTCAATTCATTCAGGGAGATAATGCTATAGAAGGTTTACAATATATTGATAATACAGAGTTAAAAGTAGATATGCTTGTCGTTTCTGCCGGGATTCGCCCTCGCGATGAGGTAGCAAGAGAATGTGGATTAGACGTTGGAACTCGTGGAGGTATACTTGTAAATCAACAAATGCAAACTTCTGATAAAAGTATATTTGCTATCGGTGAATGTGCTCTGCTCAATAGCATGATTTATGGTTTAGTTGCTCCGGGCTATGACATGGCAGAAGTTGCAGTACAACAAATTATCGGTGGTGATGCAGAAATGCCAGGCACTATTGATATGTCAACTCAATTAAAACTAATTGGTACCGAAGTAGCTAGTTTTGGCGATGCACTTAATGAAGCGAAAGAAGAAATTGATGAAATTACATTCGAAAATAAACGTAGCGGAATTTATAAAAAAATAAATGTTTCTAAAGACGGTAAAAAACTTTTGGGTGGAATTTTAATTGGTGATTCCTCAGATTATAATTCTTTATTCCAAATTTATATCAACGGGATGAAACTTCCCGAACAACCAGAAGATCTAATTCTTGGTAGCCGCGGAGGTGATGATGGAGGCTTGTTAGGTGATGTTATGGATTTACCTGACGGAGCTCAAATTTGTTCTTGTGAAAGTGTAACTAAAGGCCAAATTTGTGGTGCTATCGAAAGCGGAGAAGCTACCGATGTTGCCGGAGTTATTAGTTGTACTAAGGCTGGAACAGGATGTGGTGGTTGTAAACCCATGATTACCGATTTAACTAATGCCACGCTAAAATCCTTAGGTATTGAGATCAAAGATGGTGTTTGTGAGCATTTTGAGCTAAGCAGACAAGATTTATATAAAATTATTCAGGTAAAAGGATACACCAAATTCGATGAAGTATTAGATAATCATGGAAATGGAGGTCACGGATGCGAATTGTGCAAACCACTTATA
This sequence comes from Aquimarina sp. RZ0, assembly GCF_008370685.1. Lineage (GTDB taxonomy): Bacteria > Bacteroidota > Bacteroidia > Flavobacteriales > Flavobacteriaceae > Aquimarina. The sequence continues at coordinate 202,240 of NZ_VTZU01000001.1, read as the reverse complement.
GCTTCTCTAATGGCTACAATTAATGCTGATACTGCAAATGAAGAATATGCCATTCAAGATTCTAACGATCGCTTCTTAGCAAATATTCAGCGCAATGGAACCTATTCTGTTGTTCCTCGTGTTCCGGGTGGAGAAATTACTCCGGAAAAACTTATTGCCCTTGGAGAAATTGCTAAAAAATATGATTTATATACTAAAGTAACTGGTGGTGTACGTATCGATTTATTTGGTGCTACCATAAAACAATTACCACTAATTTGGAAAGATCTGATTAACCATGGTTTTGAAAGTGGTCACGCGTATGGCAAATCATTAAGAACCGTAAAAACATGTGTTGGTTCAACATGGTGTCGTTATGGAATGGATGAAAGTGTAAGTTTTGGAATTGAACTAGAGAATCGTTATCGGGGAATTCGCGCACCTCATAAAATTAAAGGAGGAGTCTCAGGATGTATCCGTGAATGTGCTGAAGCCCGTGGAAAAGATTTTGGTTTAATCGCTGTTGAAGGCGGATGGAATCTATATGTTGGTGGAAACGGTGGAGCGACACCACGACATGCAGAATTGTTTGCTGAACAAATTGACAACGAAACTGTAATTAAATACTTAGATCGTTACTTAATGTTCTACATGCGTACAGCAAAACCATTACAAAGAACAGCAGCCTGGCAAGAACGTCTGGAAGGGGGATTGGATTATTTAAAAGAAGTGATCATCGATGATAAGCTCGGTATTGCCGAAGATTTAGAAAAAGAAATGAAAACTTTAGTTAATAAGTTTAAATGTGAGTGGACTCAAGCAATCAATGATCCTGAAATAATGAAACGGTTTAACCATTTTGTTAATAGTGAAGAAGAAGATGATAACATTGTTTTTGTTCCTCTGAGAGAACAAAAAATGCCAGAACCTTGGAAATAACAAAACAGTTTATAATTTAAAATAAAATGGAAGAAATTCTAAAAAAATATAAAACTATCAAATTAGATGATGTGAAAATTTGGTTTAAGGCTGCATCAGTTAATGCCTTTCCAAAAGATGGAGGAGCTTGTGTTAAATACAAAGATTTACAAATTGCCATATTTAATTTTAGCAGATTAAACACATGGTATGCTTGCCAAAACTTATCACCTGAAAAAAATGAAATGGTACTTAGCAGAGGAATGATTGGTGATCACAATGGAATACCTAAGGTTGCCTGTCCTCTCCATAAAAAAACATTCTCTCTGGAAAGTGGAGAAAACCTAAATGGTGACCTCCCTCCTATTGCTACCTACCCTGTAAAAATTGAAGATGATTTTGTGTATGTCGGTTTTGCCGAATGATATACAACGAACTCATATTGAGTAATGATTTGACCTACAAAATTTACATTTTGCGCGCTAATTTTGCTGGTTCTTTTAACCGTAGCATGGTTATGCTAAAAAAACTACTTCATTATTGTAAAAAGTCAAACTTTTCGGTTGAAAACCACTACGCAAAATGAATTCAACATATAAAACTATAATTAACGTCTGCTTTTGTTATAAAAAGCAGATTTTTTTTTTGAGGAATATCAATTTTCTCTAACTACATTCTGATCTGAATTAGCTCATAATAAAACGAAAAAACGCCTTAAACAAAATTATGATAACCATAGTCTACAACTTCTTTTCATTTTGAAATATTAACGAAAAAGAACAAACTTTAATGGGTAATAGTATCGCTTTTATTTTAAGGGATTGAGTAAAAAGGCACTTCCTTACTGGGAGAATTCGAATATAGTATGGCATCAACATATTTTTTTACAAACATCCCTCTTAAAACAACATTAATCCACATACTACTCCCATTCTTCCACTTTTAGAATTATAATACCTATTACAGTAGTAGTTTAATTGGCACAAGACAGTAATTGATTCGCAATTAGAATCAACATACAACTACTTAATTCGTAATTCTAAGATATGGCTACAGATACACACATACAGATTTATATAGGCAGTGAATTCATACCTGCTTTTAAAAATCTGAGATTATATCAGGAAATCGATGATCATCATAATTTTGAGCTTATTTGCAGAAAAGATGTTTTGGAAACCTCGTCTTCAGACATCTCAGGAGAAAGTATTAATTTTTTAGGAGAAATCTTTTTATTAAAGATTCAGTCCGTCAATGGTTTTGATGATAACGAAATATTAGAATTTAAAGGTATTGTTACTACAATCAATACTGTAAAAGGATTCTATCAAAGCACCGGAGATCTCGTTCATATTATTGGGAAAAGTTGCAGTATTATTGCAGATGACGGCCCTCATTACGCTTCTCATAAAGATATTGGGATCTCCGAAATTTTAGAAAAAACATTTACAGGCTATGACAAGGGAGCGCTACACTGTCAATTTACACCTAAATTATCTGTCCCAATTCATTATAGCGTACAGCAAGAAGAAAGTTCTTTTCAATATGCCAGTCGATTAGCGGCTCAATATGGAGAGTGGTTTTATTATAACGGAACCCAACTGATATTTGGCAAACCCGAAGACAAGGAATCGGTTACCCTGCGCTATGGATATGATCTATTAGAGTTATCCATGAATATGGAAGCGATCCCCAATAATTTTAAGTATTTCACTAATGATTACCTAAATGATTCATTTCATGAAGTTAAAACCAAAGAGTTAGCTTCTGGGAATAAGGGATTGATTTCTGTAGTCAACCAAAAAAGTAATCGGTTATACCAAAAAGAAACGCAGGTTTTTGTCAGTGCTCACGATGATCCACAGATGAAATCCAGGATAGACGAACAAGTAATCAAACAAAAACTGGCAAATGAAGTCAATCAGGTAAAAATTAAAGGAAAAAGTAGTAATCCGGCTATTAGCCTGGGAAGTACTATTATTATTGAAGGAGAAGCATCCTCTTATGGCAAATACAGAGTTACTAAAATAACACATACCTGCAGTGAAAATGGGCGTTATGAAAATACTTTTGAAGCAGTAACAGCAGATACAGATATATATCCTAAAACTTCTGTAAAAGCTTTTCCTAAAAGTAAATCACAAACCGCTGTTGTTGTAGACAATGTAGATCCGGAAGGGATGGGACGCGTTAAAATACAATATGCATGGCAAAAAGAAACAGGAGAAACTTCTCCCTGGATCAGACAAGCGAGTCTTGCCGGTGGACCAGGACAAGGAATGTATTTTGTACCAGAAAAAGGAGATGAAGTCATTGTGGGTCATGAAGGAGGAAATGCAGAATCACCTATCGTACAAGGGAGCGTAACGAATGCCTCTTCTGTACCAGAAAGTTTTAAGAGTGGTAATAACCACCTTAAAGCTATTAAAACCCGTAGTGGCAATCAGGTAACACTTAATGACGCTGATGGTAGCGTCACCATTGCTGATCCTAGCGGTAATACGATTGTTATGGGTGGTAATGGCGAAATTACAATTAATGCTCCTAATAAGATTACCTTTAACTCTACAGATATTGTAATGGAAGCCAGTAATGATCTTACAGTCAATGCAGGGAATAACATCTCCTCTACCGCAGCGACAAATATTACCTCTAGCGCAGGCGCTAATATCAAAATGGATGCTGGTAATGATCTAAAAGTCAAAGCTGGATCTAAAGCAACTATAAATGGATCTAAAAGCGTTAGCATTTTCGGAAAAAGAGTAGCTATAACCGGTTCCGTTATGACAAACATCCAAAGCGGTGCAATTCTAACCGTAATTACTGCAGGAGTTCTTAATTTAACGGGGGCAGCTACCAGTTTGTTAAACGGTGCCAGAGTTAAAGTACTAGGAGGTAAGGTAAATATTAACTAATTATGAATACTATACCAAAAAAAGATATTGACTTTTATAAGAATGAATATTCTGTACTATATGAAATCGATACATATAGATATATAAAATCTCCCGAAGAACCTATAGAAAATAGAATTCAGACTAAAATCAAAAAATCATTTATAAGAAAAGACCCTGTTGGGTATCTTTTTTCAATAGAGGTTCTCGAAAGAGAGCAAAGCAATAAAGAAGATATCCTAGATATAGAAGATCAACTTGCAAACTTGCAAAACAAATTAGTACTATATACAGATGCGCACGGAGATATCATTTCTATTGTAAACCGTGGAGAAATTTCTGAAGAATGGTATGATCATAAGACTATTTTCAAAAAGACTAACAAAGACAGTCTTGAGAATGTTGATGAATTTATTGAAGGAGTAGATTCCATTATTAATGATCATGTAGAATTTTTAAACCTGGTAAAGAAATCTGAAGTTGCCTCCTTATTATTCCCACCGATATATCAATATAACTTATTGGCAGAGAATTCCATTAAACAACAAAAAGTACTATATGATTTTTTTGATACTACAGCATTACCATTTCGCATGGATACTAAGGTTATAGCAATGAATGAAGAAACGCTGGGGTATCAAATAGTAAGATCCGGAAATATAGATACTCCACGGTTTGATGAAAAAAGCGCATCAGCACTGATCAGTAATCTTTTTGATGTTCATAGGTATAATATAAAAATAGAAGGCGACTATTTTGAAGCTATCGATTTAAATGATCATAATATTGTAGAAGAGGCTACATTATTATTAAATATAGAAATACCAGGAATCTATAGCTATCGGCAAATCAGCAAATTAAAAGCTATGTAAGTATGTCACAGAAGCCAACACCACCTCCACAAGGAGCTGAACCAGCTATGATAGAGAAACGGATCTCACACGAAGGGTTTACTATAAAATGTGATAAGTGTAAAGCGGGCAAAGAGTTGATTGCAATGAAATCAACTACTAAAACGGTTACGATTGGAGGTAAACCGATCCTAACTGAAATGGATAAAATACCTGTCACAAATATCCCACCATTTTCTAAATGCGACAATCCCTTAATTAGCGCTTGTGTTCCAGCATTAACCAATTGGGTTGACATAGCGGAGCCTACCGTGAATTCTGAGAAATTTATTCCGTTAGTAGAACATAGTGATTTTGTATGTACCACAGGTGGAGGAATCGTATCCTTTGAGCCTCCTGCGGCGAAATCTGAAATTATGGGACCTAAAAAGCCTAATATGGTGGATAAGGCTAAGGCAAAAATAAATGGAGTTGCCAATAAAGCCGCTAATATGGCGAAAAAGGTAACGGAAGGTATTTCAACAGAAATTGGAACAGCACTGGATGGCTTAAAACCTATAGGGCAACTATTTGATACTCCTGCTATGCAAAATATGATTACCGGAGCAAAAGGAGCACTCGATCAGGCAAATCTTTCTAAAGAACAGCTAGACGAGCAACTAGCCTCTTTAGAACAAAAAGTACCTGAGCTTAAATCCAAAATTTCTGATACGATTAACGGAATTGAAATCCCCAGTTTAGAAGACACAGGAATTTTTGGCGTTGCTACTGCCGATATAAACCCAGAAGATCAAGCCTTTATAGGGCAAGGGATTCAGGATTCTATAAATGCGCTAGAAAGTCATTTTAATACCGAGATTAACACAGCGAGTCTTATGAATCTGGATGCAGAGCCTAGTGGGGAAATGGGTATTCCTATGATGTCGGATAAAGGGCCGCTTGAAAATTGGTTGGATCAGAAAAAAATCGAACAAGAAAATCTAGAAAATATCGCTGCTACAGAATACGGCAGTATGACAGAACAGGTGACTACCATAAATAAAGATGCTAGTTTTGATAACGGAGAAGATAGTAAAAAAGCATTATCGCTATTATATAGTCTATATATTCCATCTCAAGCTGGACCTGCTCCTATTCCTGATAAAGGAGAAGTCTCCAAAATCCTAACAAATACTGCTAAGGATAAAGCACAAGGTGCTATTGACAAAAATATTAATCGCTCCAAAGTCAAAGTAAACACCAAAATCCAGAACGAATTTGATGAGAAATTACAAAAACTAGGATATGATAAAGCGCAAAAGAAAATCGACAAAGTCCAAGCTGAATCTACAGAATTACAGGAAGATATGGACAAAGCCGAAAAATATCTAGGAAGAATGGATGATTTTGGTGGGTATATTGACGGTTTAAAGGAAAAGTACGCTGGTAAAATCGGTGGTAAATATGATGCTGCTATAGCAAAAGCAGGTCAAAACTTAGGATTGCTAAATGTATCTATGGATGGTATGAGCTTTGTGGCAGATGGTTTGCCTCCTGGTGACGTGGTCACCAATGTAAAACCGAAGAAACCAAAGAAGAATAAAAAAGAAGATGAGAATGATGATGATAAAAATGGTGAAGGTGGTACTGGAGGAGCTGGTGGAACTGGAGATGGAAAAGATGAAGATAAAAAATATACACTTAGAGCCTATTGGGAATAACATCTATAAAATCAATTAAATGTCAAATTCTGTTAAATCTGTAATAACAAACTCTGCTCCACCTAAGGAGACAATTATAGAAGTTGGAAAAGAAAAAACTTTGATATGCTATTATGATGACCCAACCATACGTAGCTGTACATTTTATGTATACCGACTAGATGGTAAACCCACTTTAGATGGTAAAAAAGAATTAATCTTTAAAGGAAGGTCGCCAGGAGGAATATTTAATTCTAATGAGACATTAAAACCAAAATTTTCTTGGTTTGACAAAGATGAAGAAGAAATAAGGTTAGCTTTTGATGTTTCCTTTTCTGGTGAGAGAATTCCTTGTAAAGATCAAATCCTAATTATAAAAAGAGGAGGTGCAAACCTAAATGTTTATTGGGAGGGAGGAGATAATAGTATCGCGCACACTTATGGCAATAATCCTTTAATAGCTTGTGCGGAGTTCTATGAAAACTCTAATTTAGATATTGGAGGAAAAATATTATTTAAAGTTGATCGTGTCACCCCAGAAGTACATAACGGTCTAGCTACTTCTCAAATACTTTATGAAGAATCAAGATTTACAAAAAATGGGGTTACTACTATTAAAAGCAAACCATTAGATATAGACTATTTCATTAAATGGTTTTGCAAAGCAGGAATAAAAATAAGTTTTGTTCAAGGCTTTAGAGAGCCTGTTATTCATTTAAAAAATCAAGAGCAACGAAAAATTCGAAGATATGACCCAGTAGACCCCGAAGATATTTATAAAATCTTACAAGCAGATGGTTTAGTCCCTCAAATATTTTATGACTACCACTTAACTGTTAGAGAAATATTAGAACCGATAGAAAAGCTTATAAGCTATGCAGGGCACATATTAAATGCTACAGAATCTTTTCTTAAAAAATCTTTTTTTAATTTTTTCAAAAATTACTCAAAAGGCAAACTACAAGATGCAGTAACAACAGATCTTTTCAAAAAATGGGTGAACGACAGAAACAATCATAGATTTTTTAAAGAAGAGCTTTCTGATTTGATAGTTTATTTTAATACTTACAAACCTAATAGATATAAAAATGGTTTTAGATCCTGGTTTGTAATTGAGTTTAAATTTAACCCTCAACATCCTGCTAAAAAAAAAGAAATTGAAGAATTAAAAGCAAAAAAGCAAAAAATATGGAATGAAAGGACGGTTCATCCTTTTAGAAGTTTATCTGAAAGTGATCCTGTCTCTTGGGTAAAATTAAAGAAATTACAAAAAACATTAGACGACTATGATAAAATAAATCAATTATACAATGAATATGAAGACAAATTCTTTGAAATTGAAAAACAAACAGTAAAAGGACTTCAAATTTTAATTACTTTATCTCCTAATTCAAATAGATATTAAAAATGAAAGTATTTATTAAGGATATTGCTAATAATATTAACATTAAGGATAAAAAAAAAACTTATGAAGAATTAGATGATACATTAAATTATTTATCTAATAATAAATACACAGAAATCAAACTTTACGAAAACATTATTTCTAAATATAAAATATACTTATATCCAATTAGTCCTTTCTTATGGAAAATAGATTATCCAATAAAATTAAGAGAAATTCACAAACAATGCTACGCCACCAAAGGACAATGTGTTGCCATCATTAGAGAATTATATGAAGTTGGACATATTGACAATGTTCTAGGATTTACAGAAGTTCCTATTCAAGATTTTACCTTGGATGAAATGATCGAATTCAAAAAAGAAGAAGAAATGATGCTTAGAGGTGAAGATCCTTTTGTAGAAGAAGAAAATGAAGGCCTAACTAAAGAAACAGCGGCTCCTCAAGAAAAAAAGGAACTCATAAAACAATCAGAAACAAAAGTAGAAATCCAAAAAAAAGCACCCATAAAAAAAGAACCTATAGATGCTGTAAAGAAGAATCCAGAATCAGATAATTATTTACAGATATAACAAGAATACCTCTTAATTATAAATAAAAGCTAAGATCATGGCTACAGAGACAAAAGAAGTACGGGTTGCGCACACAGGGATTTCTATTGTGTGTGACAAATCTGGTGGTGGAGAAACTCCCTCTGTTATCCAATCTATGACCAAAAGTGTGTTTATTGATGGGAATCCTGTTACTACAAAAGCAGATAAAATCTCAGGAGCAAACATAGTACCCTTCCCTAGTTGTGATGTTGGTAAAATGTGTGGGGTATGCGTTCCTGTAATTGCAAGCGAATGGGAGCTAACAGCAGAAAAAACGATTAATACTGAAAAAAAAACCCCACTTGTAGAAGATAGCTTTCTACAATGTACACATGGTGGCAAAATCGCTTTTAAGTTTGATCCGGTTAAAACAGTTCCACCAGCAAACAAAAAACCAAATATTGTAGATAAAGCAAAAGCAAAAATTAATAGCGCTGTCAATAGTGTGGTGAAAAAAACTACTGAAACCCTAAAAGATGTAACAGAAGGAATGACAGCGGCATTCGATGGATTAAAACCTGTATTAGAAAATACACAAGCCGCAAATCTTGCGACTACATTAGATACCCAGGTTCAAAAACTAAACCAATTAAAAAAAGAAACTGACAATACAGTTGAAGACCTAGAAGAGGAAATTACCGAACTCAGAAAAAAAATAGACGCTAAAATTACTGGCACAACATATAAACCGCCCAAGGAGGAAGTAGAAACAGCAACTGTAATAAATCTGGATAAAGATGAAATAGACCTGCAAAATGCAGAAGAGGAAAAACGAAATGCTGTTCTCTACGACCAAGCAACCAATGATGCTATTAAAGCCTATGAAGATTTTATCAATGCAGAGATCACACCCACAGTTACGATTAGAGAAGTACCAATTCCTAAAAGTAATACTCCCCAAGTAACGCCTTCGGTAAGTAATACTGCTTCTGGCCAAAATCAAGTAGGTACAAAAAACACAAACAGTAAGGCAGTACTAACTGCCAAAGAACATCTAGAAACATTAGCCAATACAAGTAAAACAATAGGACTAGACAAAAATGAAAATGCTCAAAATGCATTACGATTGCTAGATACTGTAGGTACTGTAATGGCGACTGGGGTAAAGAATAGTGCAAAAGATAAAGCCAAGGTTTCGGTTAAAAATGTAAGATCGAGTTTAAATGGTCAACTACAAACTAAAATAGATGAAGAACTTACAGAATTAGGGTATTACGAAAAATTAAAAAAATACGAAGAAGAATCTACCGATCTTCAGAAAGATATTGATAAGGCATCATTAACATTAAAATCAGTTGGAGATTTTGGAGGTTTTATAGATGGTTTAAAAAATAAATATTTGGGAAAAATTGGCGCTAAGTACAGTGGATCTCTAAATAAACTATCCAATAACCTAACAACTCTAAACACATCAATGGATGGGTTAAGTTATGTAGCTGATGGGGGTCCTAAAGGAGAGGTTTTTACGAATGTGATTAGAGAAATTAAGGAAGAAGATGATGAAAACGATGAAAATAGTAATCTTACAGGTGCAGGAATCAATTCTGGTACTGGTCGTAGCGATCCAAGGGATGATACAAATCTAGAACCTCGAATACTGAGAATCTTTGTAGCAGATACTGATAAAAAAGAATTTATGGAAAGTGCAGTAGACATTGATACCGAATTATATATTGTAATTCAAGCCAATGCCAAAGCTAACACAAAAACAGTAGAATTAGATTTAGCCGATCAAATAAATCATTATGAGATGATAGATAATTATAAAGAAAATGGAGATGGGATTTATGTAATTACTAATATTAAAGGTGCTAGTCCAAATTTTGAAAATGGAGAAACCTATGTAAATGATGGTTTACCATATACTGGTCAAGACCTAATATCTACTGGAGGTAATTTAAATGATAAAACCTATGTAAAGATTAAAGCTATTACCCATTCTATAGAAGAGGAAGAAGAAAACAGTTCAATTGTATAATTTGATAAATAATAAGTAGAACTCTTATAAATCTCTATAAAACAAGCAAATAAATGGATATCGATACTACAAATTCTCCAATCACTCAATCTCCAAAAGGAACTCTTTTAGAGACAGGACAAGAAGTATCTTTTTCCTTGCCTCTTGTTAATGCATTAAACCCTATCAATTTAATTTTATTAGTACCAGGTACTACTGACCCTATTAATCTTCATTTCACCTCTAATGTTAATGCTAATAGTGGAGATTATTATAACGACAGAGAAACGGGGAATGGGTTTTATAAAGAAGTCATAGATATAAAGAAAAATATACAATTACAATTCCCTTCAATAGAGTATGACAATTTAGTCTATGTAGAAGATAGTAAATTTACTTGGTCTGGAGATAATAGTGATGAAGAAAGGACAAAAGCTGCTAATATATTGGCGGATTTAATACTAAAAGAAGACAAGACATTTCTAAATTGGCATTCTAGAGATGTATACATTCATCTAATTGGTCATTCTCATGGAGGTAATGTTATTAATGAGTTTACAAAGGTGATTAATAACAGATCTAATTTTCCAGATAGTTGGTCTATTAAAAGTATTATGTATTTAAACACTCCTTTTTTTAATGATTCTCATCAAGTTGATGAAAGTAAACTCCATGACGATTGCGAGATTTATAACGTTTATAATGATTACGATTTAACGGCAAGAGTTATTGCCGATCATTCTGTTATAAAACTTGCAGAACAAATAGAAAAGTTTAAAAAAAGAATATATTTTAAAAAAGCTAAACAATATTTTAATGATTTAGATTTTGAAACTTTTCTTGAAAGCTTTAAAAAGTTAAAGGATGATAAATTTAATATTGAAGATTTAATTAAAATTTGGAGACAATTAGCAAATATTTTTAGAGTCATAAGTCTATCTTCAAAATTGAGTATTTCTGTTATAAATAAATCAAATTCTTCAGTGCTTCATAATTTTAAAAGAAAATTAATTAACGTCAAAGACTTTTCCACACCAGTATATGTTAAACTAGAAAGTAGAATAGCAAATCAACTAAATGAAATACAACAAGATCCTGATAGGAATTTTTTTGAAGACTTAGTTGAAAATAGTGCACTATATTGGTTTAAAAAACTATATGATGATTTAGGAATAGAGATAGGTTTTGATTGGGTTAATTCAATTCTCGACATTTTTTATACAGGACATACGCCTAGTAGTAGTTATTTACTCAACATTCTTGAAGCTTTCCTTGTAAGCGATATTAAAATTCTTAAAAATATTGAAAATACTGAGTTAGAGCCTAATAACAGAAAATTTAAACAATTTAAAAAGTTTGAGAATAATGTTAAAAAATCAGAAGTTATTACTAGTAATGATCCGTATAACAGTAGAAATAGTTCCAAAAACTATAATAGCTTTATCTCTAAATTAGAAAACCTTATAATCAGTGGAAATACATCTACAAATACTCAAACCAATTACCCTGAAATTCTTTTGTTATTATTAAGTCAACTTATACAATTAGATAAAAACAATGTAATAAAAAAGAACATTTCTTACATTAACGATTTTAATGCATCTTTTCAAAGTCATATTCACACATTTGGTATAGGAGTTATTGAATTTATTGAATTAAGGTCTAAACTGAGTGATTTTATTCAAAGTATCAATCGGCATTATTTGTTAATTGACAAAAACAACAAAAATTTAATGGATGAGCAAGATTTAAGTAAATATAATGGTATAGGTAGTTTGATAAAAAACCTGATCGAAATCCCTGGCAGTATTGGTTATTTATCTCTAAAATCACATAACTTAAGCAGAACCTTTATGTCTTCTTATGCAAAAGATTTTTTAAAAAAGGCTTTGGTTTTACCAGAAAACGCTCCAAACACAGAAATTTAAAACAATTATTATGAAAGCAATCGTTTTAGATAAAAATAAAGAAATAGACGCTATAGTTAAAGAATATAATTCAAAAGAATTATTAGGTTTTTTAGATCATATGTCTCCAATCTTAGGAAACTACATAAAAATTCAACAAGATGATACTAATGCATACATTGTTAATTTCTCATGGATATCTCGTAATAAATGGAAAATTGATTATCCAATAGAACCTCAAAAAGTTCATAAACAACGCTATGCTACTAAACAAGAAGCTTTACATTTATTAGAAAAAATATACCAAAAATATGATATCGAGTCACTAAAAGACTTTATAGATGTCCCTATCCGTCATTTTACTTTGGACGAGATGCTAGCCTTTAAAAAAGAAGACGAAATGATGCTACGTGGTGAGGATCCTAATCAAAATGAGAGCAATACTGCTTCAAAAACAGTAGCGACCTCTAAAAAAGAATTTCCAGCTAAAACAACGCCTGTTCACGCTCAAAAAACAATTGAAAAACCTACTAATAAAAAAGTAACCCCACCTCCTACTACATCAAAACCCAAAACAATAACCAATACTTCTACTACCGTCAAAAAACCAAAACCACCGAATGATGACAATAGTTTTTTTAATATTTAATTTTTTTTTAAACAGTACTACTTTTTTACAAATATTAGATCTAACACGATCCTTTAATTTTAACAATATACAAACATATCCCGAGCACAAATCCACATGTAGTCACTCGCTAATCTTGATAAAAAAACCTTAACAATTATCAACTGCTAAGGCTTAAAAAAATAGTATTGTATACTACTAATTATAAAACATATAAAAAACCTTATTGAGCAGGTTTTTTAAAAATACTTTTATCTATCGCTGTATTAAATTTAATATTCGTCCAATTAGTATGCGTATATTCTTTTCCAAGTACTTTTCCTTCCCAATCTGCCTGGATATATTTTCTTTTTGATGGTATTTTAATGCCATCTATTGTTTCATATTCAAAGGTCATTAGGAATGGGTCTGTTATTCCAAAACCTACAACTGTAAATAAAAACTGATCTATTACCTTTGTTTCTTTGTTAATATATACTACATACGTATCCTGTGCATCCCCTACTTTATCTCCAAAAGTAATTTTTACACGATGATAATCAACTCCATTAACTTTTTGATCTTCTAACAATTCGTGATTTACACCTTGATCTGCTAATTTAAAAAACATAGCAAACCAGTAGTAATTCGTTTTTCTTAAAAAACGCGCCACTCCATTTGCTTTCTCATCGGCAGAAATCACCCCGTCAAAAGTTACCCAGGCATCCGTCCCATCATACCCTTCTATTACTTTTCCGTTTGCTCCGGTTAAACTGTGTTCTTTATAAATTGAGTGGGAGAGTTCTCCATCAAAAGCATAGGTTTCATGTGCTAGCAGTGTAATGGCATTATCTCCTGGTGGTGTACGATATTCTAGATCATAATTTACATTTGCCAGATTATAAAAATTCTGTTTACCTCCTATTGCCACTATAGACTCATTTATTAAATCTGTTGCTTTTTGTGCTGTTCCTATTACAGAAATCAATACTGTACATACTACTAATAAGGTTGTTTTTTTCATTGTAATGGTTTTTATGATGGATTAGCAAAAGTAGTCGTAAAAAACCAGCTTTCTTACAAAATAATATAGCCTTTTTTAATCACTACTTTTAGAAAAAAATTAATCTCTATGAGATTCCTTAACACCTATGTTTAAAGGCAGGTGAATATATAATAAATCTTCATACAAGCATACAACTAACTTATGAATCACCAGCGATCACTGTAATTAATTCATTCATATACATATTCATACCCAAACTCCATAAAATTGTTTTTTCCTATTCTTTAACAACCTATATTCTATACTATTATTAAATAATTACACAATGAAAAAAAACATTTTAAACTTAGAAGGGCTTACACTAATCTCTAAAAAAACGCAACAATCTATTCATGGGGGTCGTTCAAGTGGATGCCCGGTGTTTCAGCCTTGTTGGTCATATAAGGACTGTCCTTGTGAACCTTGTGGTGCTGCCATCAATCGTTTTTGGATCGATGATTTATCTGCTTTTAAAAAAAAATGTCATATTTATGTCATATAATTCATTATGGTAACAAAACTTAAAAACCTAGGAACGCCATTGACTAAAAATCAAAAAAAAATCAACCGTGGAGGCTTTGCACAACCCTGCAGAACCAGAAGAGATTGTCTTATTGCTTTTCCGTTTACCGGATCCGGAGATTTCTCCTGTAGATATTCTCTAGTTGGTTTTGGTTAAGGTATGTGTAACAAACTAAGAATTTTGTAAGCAGGGCTATCCCCACTTTTTATTTGTTTTTTTTAAAACAGCAGTAGTATAACTCAGGAATCTTCATTAATCTTGTCGTTTTCCGGAATTTCTAAAGATTTAGGCACTACTCTGGATATGTTCTTTATGATAGAAGAAAAACATGTTGATATTTATTAAATGAAATAATAAACTTTCCTCAAACACATCTTTTTATTTTTAACTTTGTAGCTAAATCAACCATTTTTATGCCAGCTACAAAACTAGAACAAGCTTTTCAACTTTTTGACAAAGCTAATAGTAACGATCCCAATCAGGAAATTGTGAATGAAAAATCGATTTCCAAAGAATTGATCTACGGGCAACGCATGAGTCAGATACTAGATAGTTTTCTTCCCGATGCTCCTGATGCTTTAAGACTTGCTGCACGTTCTCAACATATATGCAGATGGGAAATACCACGTGACAGTTACCCCATGGATCGTATAGGGTATCTCACATGGAGAAAAGAACTCAAAAAATTTCACGCTTCAAAAGCTTCAGAAATACTAGAAGAAGTAGGCTATGATACAGAAACTATTGATCGGGTATCTTTTTTACTACAAAAAAAGAAACTCAAAAAAGATACGGATACTCAAACACTAGAAGACGTAATTTGTCTTGTTTTTCTACAATTTTATTATCAAGATTTTATAGGGAAACATACAGAAGAAAAAGTAATCTCTATTTTACAAAAAACCTGGAATAAAATGTCAGAAAAAGGGCATGCCGCTGCGTTGGCACTTCCATATTCAGAAAAAGGGTTACATTTAATTCAACAAGCATTATCTTAATCTTAATATATTGAATAAAAGGGAATCTCTAGATCATCAAACTTTTAACCGTCTCAGTAAGATTTATATTATTGCGCTTGGCGCAATTGGATTGTTTACAATTGGAGGGCAATTTTTTATACAAAGGTATCTGAATTCTCAAATCGATGATTCTAAAATTATCAATATATCTGGCAGACAGCGGATGCTCAGTCAGAAATTATCCAAAGAAATCTTGTTACTTTCTTATGTAAAAAATCAAAAATCAAAAGCGCAATATCTAGCGGCATTAGAAAATACTATTAAGCTATGGAAGAGTTCTCATAGAAATCTTAAAAACTACAATGATTCTATACAAAAAGGAAGAAATGATAGCACAGAAATTAAGAGAATGTTTCTTGTCTTACAGCCTTATTTTGAAACCATATACAAAAATAGTTTACAAGTCCTCAGATTAACAAAAAAGGATTCTATAAATCCTGAGCTTCTAAGACCCCATCTTACATCTGTAATCGCTACAGAACCTCTTTTTCTTGATCAGATGGATGCGATTGTATTTCGGTATGAGAAAGAAGCGAAAGAAAAAATATCAAGCCTTAAAAAAATAGAATATTTTGTATTTAGTCTTATTATTCTTATTCTTATTTCTGAGTTCTTTCTTCTTTTTAGACCAATTGCCCTAAGTATAAAAAAAACAATCTCTAATCTTTTAATATCCCAGCAAAATGCAAATGATATGGCTGCTCATGCAGAAATGCTAAGAAAAGCTCAAAATGAAAATGTGCAAGAGTTAATATCACTCACCAAGGCTATTGATCAAACTCTATTATATGCACGAGTAGACGAGCGTGGAACGGTAAGGAGTCTCGGAGAGCGTTTTGGTAAATTACTAAATATCAATCAGGGATATACACAAAAAAACCTGGCAGAATTAATGGATCTAAATGAAGTTCAGAAAAATAGACTACTTCAATTAATTGCTCAGAATAAAGGTGGAGTATTTAATGAAGAGTTTGAATTTGAATTTATTTCTGGCAAAAAAGTTTGGCTTGATGTTTCTATTCTTACTGTTTTTAGAGAATCTAATACTTCAGAAAGGCTTGTACTTTGCTCTGATATCTCTACAAGAAAAGAAGCACAACAGGAAGTAGAACGACTGACTGCTATTAAGTATCAGCAGAAAGAGGAATTACAGAAATCCAATGCCAGCCTGATTGTAGAGGCACAAGAAGAGGAACGAAAACGAATTGCAAAAGAAATTCATGATAGTATTGGTCAGATGCTTACTGCCTTAAAATTCAATATAGAATCTATAAACACCGATAATATAGAAAAAACAAAACAAAAAATTGATGGCTTGAAGCAGCTGTCCAAAGATCTTATTCAGGGTATTAGGATGGCTACATTTAATCTTACCCCTCCAGAATTAAAAGATTATGGCATCTGTATCGCACTCCAGAAAATGGTCCAGGAACTTTCTAAGTTAACTGGTAAAAATGTTCTTTTCGAAAACAAAACAAACTCTGAATTGAGACTCAATTCTCTTGTAGAAACAAATTTATACAGAGTAACACAAGAAGCTGTAAACAACGCAATAAAGTATGCTAAATCCGGTTACATATTTGTTTCAGTACAAATTTCAGAATCTGTGCTCAGTATTGTCATAGATGATAATGGCAAAGGGTTTGATATCTCTAAAATTCCATCAAAACCTAAAAATAATGCTGAAGGAGGAATGGGTTTATTTTTTATGAAGGAACGCATGAATTACATCAACGGTAGAATTTTTATCAGTTCAGTTCCTCAAAAAGGCACCAGAGTTACACTTAATTACACAATCAACGAATCATAATTCTTACTAATAACCTCCCTAAAATTATCAACATTGAAAGAAAACAAAAAAAATATAAAATATCTAATGAATTGGAATTCCAAGAAAATATGGAAAGAAGAAATCATTAGTCAAAAGTTCATCAAACACCTTAAAGAAACTGAAGTCTCAGAATTATTAGAAAAAGAAGACATCCAAATCGGAGTTATCTCGGAGCGTGATACGATTGATTGGTTAGAAAAAGAAGAGAATCAAGATTTTTGGAATGCAAGAATGCAACATCATATTTGCGAAAATATTATTGAAGATGATGATGATTTCTACATTGGGTGTGACTATAATGATTTTAAAGGAGCCTATTTTTTTGTACCCAGCTTATGGAAATCAAAAGACACAAAAAAAATTATAATTCTTGAATATTATCATTGATAAAGACAAGACGTCTTTCTTATAAAACATTATATTTCAATCTATATAACGCTAAAATCAGACTTTATTCGGTTT
Source organism: Aquimarina sp. RZ0 (assembly GCF_008370685.1). Lineage (GTDB taxonomy): Bacteria > Bacteroidota > Bacteroidia > Flavobacteriales > Flavobacteriaceae > Aquimarina. The sequence goes on along the minus strand of NZ_VTZU01000001.1, from coordinate 184,570 downwards.
TTTATTAATCACATCATTTCGGTAATAATCAATAATACCATCAATTGGTCTTCTTACTATATTACCCACGGTAAGGTGATAAGGCCATACAGCTGCTCTGATAATATCTTCACTAAAATATGCAATCGATCCTATAAAATGAACAGGTACATTTTGTGCTTCTGGAAAGCATAAAACTCTGGTTTCTACAAATTCCTGGATACCTTCTGTTATAATCTTATAAAAATATCCATTCCGCTCACTTGTAAAAATAAATTCTGCAAAAGAAGCTAAATATGTATTTGGATTTTCCTTCTTGTATAGATTTTCTTTTATGGTATCAGAAGATAAATCAAAACGCTTCTCAAATTCTGCCGCAACTTCTGGAGGCATTCTTTTATAATAATAATCTCGTATCAGTCTTTTCCCGAAATAATTACCACTTGCTTCATCCATAAGGATATAACCCAAAGAATCCACAGTCATTTCTATTTCATCTCCATTAAAATAACAACTATTTGATCCAGTTCCCAGAATACAAACAATTCCTGGCTCTGTTGTCGCAGCATATACTGCAGCAACCATATCTTCTTTCACAACTACTGCTGCATTAGGAAAATAATTTTCAAAAACCTTTGTGAGCATTTCAGTAGGTTTATCTGTCCCACAACCAGCTCCATAAAAATGCACTGTATCTATCTTGGTTTTATAAGAAGCGAGTTCTTTATTATCTCGCAATCTCTCTTCTAATAAAGGTTTACTAAATACAGCTGGATTTAAACCTTCTGTACGAGTTTTAAACACAATCTCTCCTGCGTTATCCAGAAGAATCCAATCACATTTAGTAGAACCGCCGTCAGCTAATAAAATCATTTGAAAATTATTTATGTGTGAGTGTTACAAAGAAAAAAGCCTCGATAAAAACATCGAGGCATATTGTTTTATATCTCTTATAGATTTCCTACATAAGTAGATAGATCTACTAACTTAGAAGAATATCCATACTCATTATCATACCAAGATACGAGTTTGAAGAAATTATCATTAAGTGCAATACCTGCATTAGCATCAAAAGTTGATGTATGCGCTTCTCCAACAAAATCTTGAGATACTACAGCTTCTTCTGTATATGCCAAAACTCCTTTTAGTTCATTTTCTGATGCTTTTTTAACAACTGCTTTTAATTCATCATAAGAAACTGATTTCTTGGTTCTTACAGTAAGATCAACCACAGAAACATCCGCCGTAGGTACTCTAAAAGCCATACCCGTAAGCTTACCATTCAATTCAGGAATTACTTTACCAACAGCTTTAGCCGCTCCTGTAGATGATGGAATGATATTATTTAAGGCAGATCGTCCTCCTCTAAAATCTTTTTTGGATGGAGCATCTACAACAGCTTGCGTAGCAGTAGCAGCGTGTACTGTTGTCATTAATCCTTCTTCAATCCCAAAATTATCATTAATAACTTTAGCGATTGGAGCTAGGCAGTTTGTCGTACAAGAGGCATTAGATACAATTGTATCCGTTGCTTTTGCTTCCGTATGGTTAACTCCCATAACAAACATAGGAGCATCAGCAGAAGGTGCTGAGATTACTACTTTTTTTGCTCCTGCTTTGATATGTGCATCTGCTTTATCCAGCGTAGTAAAGATACCTGTACAATCCATTACTACATCAACACCTGCTGCATCCCATTTTAATTCTTCCGGATTACGTTCTGCAGTAATACGAATTTCTTTTCCATTTACGATAAGGTTTCCATTTTTTACCTCGATCGTACCATCATATTTTCCGTGTACGGAATCATATTCTAACAAATATGCCAAATGCTCTACATCTAACAAATCATTAATTGCTACTATTTCTACATTCTCACGTTTAGAAGCGATTCTAAATGCAATTCTTCCAATTCTACCGAAACCGTTAATTCCAATTTTTAACGTACTCATATTTAATAATTTAGTTGTTTTTTGATTTAAAAAAAACGTGGTTATAATTATACTGAAGTTATATCAGCAACTTTAATTAATTGATCGTGCTTATGAATCCTTTTTTCCAGCGCTGTTGTTAATGGCACGATGGTAACTGTTTTATGTACAATGCCTACCATTACCTCACTTTTGCCCTCTAGCAATGCCTCTACTGCCCCTACTCCTAATTTACTTGCTAATACTCTGTCATAACAACTAGGGGATCCTCCTCTTTGTATATGTCCGAGAACAGATACTCTCACCTCATAATCTTCTTCAAGATTTTCTTCTACATATTCTCCAAGTTCAAAAATATTTTTACCTGACTTATCACCTTCAGCAATGACAATTATACTAGAGGTTTTACCCGTTTTTTTACTCTTCCTAAGAGATTCTATAAGCCTATCTACTCCCATATCTTCTTCTGGGATTAATATCTCTTCTGCTCCTGCGCCAATCCCTGAGTTGAGAGCAATATCTCCTGCATCTCTGCCCATTACTTCTATCAAAAATAATCGGTTATGAGAACTCGCTGTATCTCTAATTTTATCAATAGCTTCTACTACAGTATTTAGAGCGGTATCATAACCAATGGTATAATCAGTACCATTAATATCATTATCAATAGTACCCGGAATCCCTACAACAGGAAAACCATACTCTTCTGATAATTTTAATGCGCCAGTAAAACTACCATCTCCACCTATTACAATAAGGGCATCAATATTATTTTTAACTAGATTATCAAACGCTTTTTTCCTTCCTTCTTCAGTTCTAAATTCCTTAGAACGAGCAGATTTAAGAAAAGTACCTCCTTTATTGATTATATTCCTTACTGAACGTGCATTTAGTTCTTCAATCTCATTATGTATCAGACCTTCGTACCCTTTATAGATTCCAAAACAATTTACCTTGTAATAGCTGCAAGCTCTTACAACTGCCCGAATTGCAGCATTCATTCCGGGAGCATCTCCTCCAGATGTAAGTACGGCGATATTTTTAACCTTCTTTGTCATTGGAATCAAAGCTATCGTTATTGGCTTTAATAACCTAATCTAACTAAAAACTAAAACGTTTTCGGTTGATAAATTCGAGTATTACCGACAAAAAATATACGATCCTACTATATTTTAGTTAAGATTTTTGCAGAATAAGGAAAAAAAAGCGGTTTTAATTACTTAATTTAAAATAGAAATATACGAACTCATCTTGACTTTTTATTTTAACCGAAAATGAGTTGAAATCTGATCAGATGAGGTGCTTTTTATAGTCTATAGTAGCACTACAGACAAAAAAAGTAACGAAATATAGACGAATTTCAGCCATTTTTTAGGAAATAAAAAAAGTTAAACGTAACAATTCAATCGACTTCGCATTTTTAGAACCTTTACCAATATTAATTTTAAAACCTATAAACATGTTATTAAAAAATTCTAAAAACATCTTAGTACTTGCACTGGTATTTTTTTTGCAAATTTCCTGTACTACTGAAAACAATTTCAATGAGAAATCAGAGAACCTCACTCATACAAAAGCTTATAAAAACAATACAGATCCTTTAAAAAGACGGTATCATTTCATTCGATTTAATATCAACAATGAAGTGAAGTATGATGCATATATTAATGCATTAAAAAATCTAGTCTCCGCAAAAGGTGGAAAAATTTTAACATTAGGTATCCCCGAAGAATGCTTAGAAAGAACGTGTAAAGACATTAATATTGTAATTGAATTTCCTAACGAAAAACTAGGAGAAATGTTCTTTGAGTCTTATCAAAAATTGAAATACCTTGCATGCAGAGCTACTTCTGATTTAGCCTATCACTCTGGCGCATCTTTCCAAATACCAGGGGTTTTTGATGATTCTATTGACAGAGCGCATTACCTTATAGTAAATCTTAATCATTTAGATCTCCCTAGATATCTCGAAGAGTTTGCCAGACCTACGGTAGGATTAATCGTAAAAAATGGTGGTATCTTACTATCAGATGATTTTAGAACTCAACAATGCTTACAAGGTGATTGTTTGCAGTATAGTGTTTTGTAATATCATTTTTAAAAATTGTAAGAATTATTTATACGATTTATAACTAAAAATTTCGCATATTCATCGTTTCTTTTTCCTTTCTACTTCGTTTAAAAAATAAACCGTAGCTATGGCTATGCTTGATTTTTTTGCCTTGCATAAAGAAAAAATAATTCAATGAATTTATACGAATTTTTTAATCACAAATCGTATTAGTTTCCCATTACAAACTGTTTAAAATCAAAAAAATGATTTTTAGTTATTTAATTAACAAATACTTCTAAAGACAGTGTTTATAAACTATGTATTGATATCAGTTGATGGTCTATGTTTTTTAAATTTAACTAACATCATTAAAGGTTTAAAACTTATACGCTCAAAACGTTCTTATATAATTGTTTGTTGCGCTGTCATAACATCACATAAATCTGACTCAATATGAAAAAAAATAACGTTTTAAAACTACTGCTTTTTGTTTTCATTATGATACCTATTCTGGTATCATCACAAGACAATTCTTCAGAAAACAAATACCAATCATTAATTCAGGAATGGCTGCTTCAGAATAAAAACAAATACCAATTTACAGATCAGGATATTAAAGATGTTAGAATTAATGAATCATATTATTCAAAAAAAACAAACTTAACCCACGTTTATCTGCAACAAACCTATAAAGGTATCGAAATTAAAAATGCGATATCCGGGATAGCTATTAAGGATACTTCAATTTTTTATTTTTCGAATAGCTTTGTATCTGATATCGCTGCAAAAGGTACAAATTTTACTCCTCAAATTCAACCGATATCTGCTATAAAAAATGCCGCAGTACATCTTAAATTAGGCGAGGTTTCTGATCTAAAAATGCAGACATCAAAAAGCAAAAATCAATATATATTTTCGAATGGAAAAATTTCTAAAAAGGAGATCCCTGTAAAATTAGTTTTTCAGAAAATCAATAACAGCTTGCAACTAGCCTGGGATTTTAGTATTCATTCTTCTAAAACAGAAAATTGGTATAGCATACGTGTAGATGCGATCTCTGGAGAGGTAATCGATGTAAAGAACTGGACTTTGCATTGCGATTTTGATAACCATGTAAAATTTGTGCCTGCCTCAGTCAAAAAGAACCGTGAATTACCTAAAAAACCTGTTTATACTTTTGGGAATGGATCACAATATAATGTTTTTCCTTTTCCTACTGAAAGTCCCAATCACGGCAGCACACAGTTAGTTTCTGATCCTTCAAACAATATCGCATCACCCTTTGGATGGCACGATACTAATGGGTCGACGGAGCTGAATTTACTATAACCAGAGGGAACAATGCACATGCTATGGATGATAATGACTTTTCTCCAGATGGAGGAGCTACACTAAATTTTAATTTTCCATACTCTGGAAGTGAAGATCTAACAAATGACGCTAATGCATCTATTACAAATACATTCTATGCTGTAAATATAGCTCACGATATTTTATACCAATATGGTTTTGATGAGGCAAGTGGTAATTTTCAGGAAAATAATTACGGAAATGGAGGTGCTGATAATGATTTTGTACTTGCAATAAATGCTTTAGGTATCGCAGAAAATGGTGCTTCGATTCGGGTTCCACCAGATGGCACAAGCCCAGATATTATATTAAGTTCCTGGTATAAAAGAAAAGATGAGGTGGTTATAAACTCAGGAAGTTTATCTGGCACCTACTCAGTTGCTCCTTCTAATTTTGGACTGTCTTTTTCTACAGACATTACGGCTGATCTGGTATTAGTAGAAGATACTAACGATCAAGGCAACTCTACTGACACACATGATGCTTGTGACACCCTTGTAAACACTGCAGAACTTACTGGTAAAATAGCCGTTATCCGCGAAACTTCTGCATGTGAATTTGATGCAAAAGTATATGCCGTTGAGCAAGCCGGAGCAATTGCTGCCATAGTGGTAAACGACACTCCAGGACAACCTTCTTCTCAAGAAGCTGTTTTTCTGGGGGTTACTACTGTTATTCCCTCTTTCTTAATAAATCAGACTCAAGGTGAAGCCATTATTGATGCTCTTATTAATGGAGAAACAATTAATATGACCTTACCGAAAGATAACTTATTTGATAGCGGTTTAGACAATCTGGTATTAGTTCATGAATATGTTCACGGATTAACAATTCGTTTAACAGGAGGCGCATCCAATTCAGAGTGTTTAAGTGGTCCGGAGCAGATGGGCGAAGGATGGTCTGACTGGTACGGACTGATGTTAACTATGACACCTACAGATACCCCAGAAATGGTGAGAGGGGTGGGAACTTTTATTCTTGGACAGGATGCAGATGCTAAAGGAATTCGTCCTTTTCCATACACAACTAATACAACGTTGAATCCAGTTACCTATGCAGATACTAATGATGAAGATACTTTTTCTATCCCTCATGGTATTGGATCCATCTGGTCTTCAATTTTATGGGATTTAACCTGGAAATATATTGAAAAATATGGTTTTGATTCTGATTTGTACAATGGTACAGGTGGAAATAATAAAGTAATCCAGGTAGTTACGGATGGTGTTAAACTTTTATCCTGCGACCCAGGTTTTGTAGATGGCAGGAATGCTATTTTGGCATCAGATCAGGCATTAACAGGAGGAGTTGATCAATGTATGATTTGGGAAGTTTTTGCTGCAAGAGGTGTAGGACTAAATGCTTCTCAGGGTACTAGTGATAGCAGATATGATCAGGTAGAAGATTTTACCTTCCCCCCTAATACAGATCCAACTTTAGCGAATTGCCAAACACTTAGCGTAGATGATTTTAGCGAAATTGAAGATTTCAAAATATTTCCTAATCCTACAGAGAATATCCTGACGATTAAGACAAATCATAACCTTGGAGATGTCTCCATCACAATAACAGCTATCAATGGCAAAATAATCCTTAACAAAAAAGTAGTCTTATCTGATCAATTTGTGCTGGATTTGTATGATTTCAGATCTGGCATTTATTTTTTGAATATCAAAGGAAAGTCAATAAACTTTCAGGAAAAAATTATTAAATTTTAGTATCCTCAAAATACGATTTGATACGATTTTTATGCTGTGGATAGTAGTATCCTAGACGCCCTAAGCTCCATGAACAAGAGAGGTGATCTTTTTAGATCGCCTCTTACTAAATTTGTAATTCGCATCTAAAAAGAAAAATCCCCTAATATCTTAATTTCTAATACATAGAAAAACATTCGTATAATAAGATCCTAAAATTGATGTTTCTATTTATAAAAATATGTTTTTCCTTTAGATTTAATATTCAAATCCATCAGAAACTAACGCAAAATAAATGTGCAGGATCCTTTGCGCTATGACATATCAGTATTCACTGTTATTTTTCTTATAAATCTTTCAAACTCAATTCTCAGGCTCAAAAACCAACTTGACCTCCTAAAATTTTTTTTCACAGCAATTCGTATTGCAAACAAAATGATCATTACATTCATAGTAAAATATTAGATTTTTCATGATAATTTTGCCACGAATAAAATCAAAAAATACGGGATTTTACCCCAAAAAAAAACATTTAAAAAAACGAACTCTACCAAAAGACATACGAATACTAGTTAAACATATTACTATCCTATATTACTAAAAAGACAAGAATAAATTTTTACTAAATTTAAATCTTATTATATCAAAATTATAATACCCAAAAACTAAACTTTTAACCCAAACTACCAACAAACTCACAAAAATGAAAATTAAAAAAAACACCAAGAGATTATTACTAATTCTTCTGATTTTGGGATTCTCCCCAGTATTATTCGCCAAAAATTATTATGTCTCACCAAATGGATCTGACCAAAATCCAGGAACAGCAATTCGACCATTCAAAACAATTCAAAAAGCCGCAAATATTGTTAATCCAGGTGACATTGTCTTTATTAAAAGAGGAATCTATAGGAATAAAACAACAATTAAACGAAGCGGAACCAGCGCAAAGAAAATTGTATTCAAAGCATTTCGAGGAGATGAACATAAAGCAATTATTGACGGTAATTCTCTCCTCATATTAAAAAGTAGTCATATAGAGATTTCTGGTTTAAGAATACAAAACGTCCAGGGAAATGGTCGTGGTGAAGGAATTTATGTAGAAGGACCTGCATCAGATATTATTATCAAAAATAATCATACGTTTAATACATTAGCTTCAGGAATTTCTGCATGGGGAGTACCATGGAGGTCTAATCCCGGAGATTTTAATAACATTAGAGATTTGAAAATCCTAAATAACAAGGTAGAAAAAGCTTGTAATGGAGGATACAATGAATGTATTACATTATCAAATGGTGTTAACGGATTTGTGATTTCTGGAAATGAAATTTTTAATGGCGGAGACCCTATAAATGGTGGAGAAGGAATTGATGTAAAATTAGGAGTACAAAATGGTGTTATATCCGATAACTATTTACACGATTTAACCAGAAGAGGTATTTATATTGATGCTGCTGGCATTTTAAATTTCTCTAAACCCTTTGCAAAAAAAATTAAGGTCTTTAATAACATTGTTAGAAATTGTGTAGGACAGGGAATGGCATTAATGACAGAAGGTAAAGGAGATATTTTTGACATAGACATTTACAATAATGTTTTTTATAATAACACTGAAGACGGATTAATGGTATATGATCACCCTGCTGGAAATGGTGTCATACGTGACGTACGAATATCTAATAACACTTGCTATAACAATAACCGTTTTGGGATTTTATTAAGTTTTCCAAGATCTTACAATATGGTTTTTAGAAATAATCTTCTTTACAAAAATAAAAATGGTGATTTAAAACTTCAACATGGAAGAAGAACTGCTTCAAACAATTTGGTTGGCGTAAACCCACTATTTATAAATGCTGATGATGGTAATTTTAGATTAAAGCCGAATTCACCAGCTATCGACGCAGGTACAAGAATGAATGCTCCAAATTTAGATTTTGACGGTAATGTAAGAGATTCATCCATTGACGTAGGGGCATTTGAATTTGGAAACAATCCTCCTCCACCTCCAAACTCCCAACTTATACCTGATGGTATTTATAATATCGTTTCCAGTAAAACCAGTCAAAATTTAATCGCTCCCTCCTGGAATGATCATAAGGTAAAAATGTACAATGCAAAAAAATTTAAGGATCAACAATGGAGTTTTGAGCACAAGGGTAATAACTTTTATACAATCAAAAATGTAGGAACAAAACGTTATTTACGCATTGTAAATAATGCCTGTAATAATGGATCTATGGCGCATACGACAGCGAATGCACTACGATGGAAGATAGAACAAAATAGCGAAGGCATATATGCTATTAAGCCAGATTACTGCCTCCATAGAGGTTTGGATATAAAAAATGGACAAATCAATGCTGATGTCCAGTTATGGTCATTTAATCCTAGTAACAATAATCAAAAATGGGCAATTAGACCTATTGAAAATTCCAGAGCTAATGATACAGGTTCGGATATTACTACCTATCCTAACCCTGCACAAAATACTCTACTAATAAATAAGGTTGTATTGAATGATATCATATCTATTTATGACATTACTGGTAAAAAAGTAATAGAACAAAAGGTTAAAAGCAAAGACAGTCAGCAAACTATTGATATTAGTAAAATAAATCCAGGAGTTTATATTGTATCCGTCTTAGGAAAATACAAATCTCAATTAGTAAAGCAATAGATCTAAGTACTCACATTTTCCTTTTTAGGAATAATCGTAAGTAAATCTATTTTGGGGAATATTTAAAATTAAAAAAATAACTTTCAGAAATAAGAATAGATATCTTATTTCTGAAAGTGTATTAAAAGTTATATTCTTCGTGAAAAATTATCGAGAATCACTATTTGAGCTCATCTTGGCTTTTTATTTTTAACTGAAAATGAGTTGAAATTTTACCAGATAAGGCACTTTTTTTCGTCTACAAACCAAAAAAGTGACGACTATGGACGAATAATTTTAGCCATTTTTTAGGAAATAGAAAAATCAAGATGAATTCTTTAAGTTATTTCATAAACTGCTTGGTAATTATGGTGCCATCAATATCATAAATTTTTACAAGGTAATTTCCCTTCGGTAATTTTTTGATATCAATCGAGTTTGTTTTAGAAACGTTGAGTAACCTGGAGTTTAAATCATATATTTCACTTTTTTCAACAGCACCTGAATATTGTATAATCAATCTATCCTGACTAGGATTAGGGTATATTTTTAGGTTATTTACAGTAGACGTTTCTGATTCTATATCTTTAGATGTTATATCACCTTCGGGTCCATTAGGTCCTGAGAATATTTGGTTTACCGTCCTTAATGTTTCCCTAGATGGGTTACAATCCCTCATTTCTATACCAGTCCATCGTATTACCCAATCTCTATCCTTTGCAGTACTAGCTCTTAATGGATTAGGATAAGGTCCAACAGTAGGAAGGTCAGAAGGAGCATCTGTCCATCTTATATATACTCTAAACCCTGTAGGTGTTACATTATATAGAGATGGAACACCGGATATATACCAATGACTCCCCTTATTAGTGACCGATTCTAATGTTATCAGGTAATGTGGTGTTGTCGTAAATCCACAAGACTTTGTATCTACATCGACATAGATACCTGTAGTATTATAATTAATCCAATCTTCTGGAGAGGTCACCCCCTGACCTATTTTTACTTGAGCATTTGATATAATTATACTAAAAGCAATAAAAAAAATCGACAAAAAAGTTTTAAGAGAATTCATATTTACCTGGTTTTAAAATACATTAATTTTCAATTACTTATACAAAAAAAAATATATCTCTAATGTACTAAAAAACCTAGATACTCAGATGCGATTTACCCGTAAAAAATAGAGATATTTCCCTGTTTAAAAATATGTTTTTCACATACCATCCATGCCTGATAAATTGGAGATTTCTAAAAAAAAGCAGCTTATATACATAAGCCACTCTTACATAAATCCATAAATGGTTTCTATTCTTCAATCAAAATTAAGTACTGCCATGGATCAAGTATACATTCTTGATCCCTTAACCCTTTAATATATTCTCCAGAAAGATAGTCTCTGAATTTGCCTTCATATTCTGCCGTAAATTTTACTGATTCTTTTGTCATATTAGCAACAAATAGTATTTTATTTCCTTCTTTTTCTCTTAGAAATGCTACTATTTTTTCATCCTGAGAAGTTTTAATACGTGTATATGCTGCTGCATTTTTACCTCCGTGTAATGCCGGGTTTTCATTTTTAAGTTTTCCTAGTTTTTCATATAAAGAAAAAAATACTCCTTTCTTTTTTATGATCGTGTCTTTTTCAAAGAAAAGTAAACGTTTATCCATATCATATTCCTGCCCGGAATAAATCAATGGCATTCCCGGGCTCAGATAGGATAATGCGGCAAACATCTCTTTGGCATCTCCCATTCTTTCCTGAACAGTACCATTCCAAGAGTTTTCATCGTGATTAGAGGTGAAATTCATTAATATATCATCAGTAGCGTACATAGTATCTACCTGTACCATTCTCTTATCCCAGGCTGCTACCGTATTTTCTCCTTTGGCAATATGATTCATTACATGATGTGTATCCCACCCATACCCCATATCAAAAGCTTTTTTTAGCAATGCTGGTTCCCAACCTTCTGCCAACATAAATACTGGTTTTATTTTTTTCAATTCTTCTACTGCGGTATTCCAAAAATCAACCGGAACCATTCCTGCAACATCACATCGATACCCATCTACTCCTTCCTCTTTGATCCAGTACTTCATGGCATCCAACATATCTTTTCTCATTTCCTGGTTATCATAATTAAGATCTGCAACATCTGTCCAATCTGTCCCCACTGTATGTGTGATATCTCCTTTATCATTTTTAGTATAATAACCAGGATGTTCTTTTAACCACCCATGATCCCATCCGGTATGATTTGCTACCCAATCCAAAATCACATAAATTCCATGTTCATGAGCTGTCTTTATGAGTGCTCTAAAATCTTCTATTGTCCCAAATTCAGGGTTTACTTTTGTATAATCAGAAATTGCATAATAGCTTCCTAAAGTCCCCTTACTTTTAGTGGTAGAAATCGGATAAATAGGCATTACCCAAAGTATTTTTACCCCTAATTTTTTTAAAACTGGAATATCTTTGGTAAATGCACTGAAAGAACCTTCTTCAGAGTATTGCCTTATATTTGCTTCATATATCACAGCATTTTCCATCATATCCTCACTGACTGGAGGTAATTCTTGATTTGTCTTCTCCTCAATGTTGGTTTTGACCTCTGTCGTTGCTTCTTCTTTTTTTATATTTCCACAAGACCATACGATGCCTGTGAATGCAAAGCATAAAAATATTTTCTTCATAGTATTCAATAATTCTAATTTAATGTAATTCTATAATCATAGAAGTTTTTGACAGGATAGTAATGTTCTCTGTCATATCTATGGTAGTATCTGTAATAATATCTTTCCCTTTTACAAACTGCTTAATACCTTCCTTGAAACGGGTAATATCTATTTCCTGAGATTCATTACCATTGTTGATAATCACCATAACACTTTCTTTTTCTGTATGCCTAAAATAAACATAGACATTATTAACAGGAATGTATTGTAGCAATTCCCCTTTGTGAATTGCCTCATTGTTTTTTCTCCAATGCAATACTTTTTTGGTAAAACTATGATATGCTTCTTCATCATTCGTCCTACCTCCAGTTTTTGCAGAAACACTTGCTCCTAAAAATGCACTTCTTTTATCATCAGACCATCCACCAGGAAAATCTTTTCTGATATCTCCATCGTCTTTTTTATCACGATTACCTAGCATTCCTATTTCATCGCCATAATAGATTTGAGGAATACCCCGAGTAGTAAAAATAAGTGTCATCACCATCTTATATTTATTGATATCACTCTGATAGACCTCATTAATTCTATTGGTATCGTGATTTCCTGCAAAAAGCAATATGTTATTTGTATTGGCGTATAAAAAATCATGTGTAAAATTATCATATGCCCTAATCATCCCTTTATCCCAGGAGTCCTCATCCTCATTAAACATAACCATTATCGCATCATGTAAGGTAAAATCCATGACAGATGGCAAATATGAATTATAAGTATCAATAGCTCCTATTTTACTATCTTTTTGCCAATATGATATTTGTGACTGATCGTGCATCCAGACCTCTCCGACAATATTAAAATCAGGATATTCATCCATAATTGCTTTTGTCCAGGCAGCAATTCCATGCTTATCATTGTAAGAATATGTATCTACTCTAAAGCCATCCAGATCAGCGTATTCTATCCACCAGATTGCATTTTGAATTATATAATTAAGTACCAATGAGTTGCTTTGATTCATATCAGGCATGGTAGTATCAAACCACCCATTCATACAACCTTTGCGATCAATTTTTGATGCGTGGGTATCAAATTGAGTAGTCATACGATAATTGCTCCGCTTAAAACCTTCTGGCCATTGATGAATCCAGTCTTTTGCCGGTACATCTTTGATCATCCAGTGCTGAGATCCCCAATGATTTGTTACATAATCCATTATCAGTTTCATATCCAATTTATGCATTTCTGAGGCTAGTCTCTTATAGTCCTCATTAGTCCCATATCGGGGATCAATTTTATATAAGTCACTCTGAGCATATGTGTGGTACGAATATGTTGGCTCATTATCTTCCAGCAAAGGTGTACTCCAAACGGCAGTAACTCCTAAATCTTTAAGGTACTCCAAGTGATTAATAATTCCCTGGATATCACCTCCGTGACGCCCTCCTGGATTAGATCGATTCACTTTTTCTATGGTCTCTTTATGACTATCGTTATGGATATCGCCATTTGAGAAACGATCAGGCATAATCAGATACATAACATCACTGCTGTCAAAACCCTTTCTTAGCGATGAATTCTCCCTTCTGGATCTAAATTCATAAGGTTTAGAAAATACGATTTTATCATCTTCTTTGAAATTAATAGAAAATACGCCTGGTTTAATATCTTTTGTATCTATTTTTATAAATAGATAATTATCATTTTCTGTTCTTGTAATATCTATACTAGTGATCCCTTCTATTGCCACTTCATATTTGGCAATTTCAGGACCATAACACATTACTTGCAGTGTATTAGAATGCATATCTGTCCACCAAAAAGGAGGTTCTATCCTTTCTATTTGTCCATAGCTTATTGATGCTAGCCATCCAAAAAGTAGCATCATTAAATTACTTTTCATATAATTAATTTTGATATATTAATATAAGTTCGATTAATTCCAGATGCGTAGGTTTAAATAAAATTCTGATAGGAATTTTGTATCCAAAATGAGCATTTATGGGTATAATACGATTTATAACTAAAAATTTCGCATATTCATCGTTTCTTTTTCCTTTCTACTTCGTTTAAAAAATAAACCGTAGCTATAGCTATGCTTGATTTTTTTGCCTTGCATAAAGAAAAAATAATTCAATGAATTTATACGAATTTTTTAATCACAAATCGTATAACATCTTTTCTGATTTTAAAATTACTCATTCAAATTTGCTCTTTTCGTTTAGACAAAAAATAGTTGCTACTTATTTGAGTATTTTAAAACCAAAAAATGGCATAAAAACCTATTCTCTGTACACTTTTCTCTCATAAATGTACCCAAACAGACGGTTTTTAAATCTTATGTATAAATAATCGAAACTTAAATTAGTAAATTAGTATTGACATTTATATGTTGCCAAAAATCAATGTTTATTCTAAAGTTTTTCAGCAATCATTTCTTTAAAAAAACATATTTCTACACTGTTATCAGGCTATTAGGAGAAATAGTAACATCTTTATCATCAACATATATTAATAATTCCCGTTCACCTTCCAGATTAAAAGAAGTTCCTTTTTGAGAAACATTCACGTTGAGTATGTTTCCTCTAAAATTAACATTAAAAGTATAGCCTTTCCATTCTTTAGGAATTTTAGGAGTAAATGATAGGGTATCATTTTTAATTCTTAATCCTCCAAAACCTTCTACAATACTCATCCAGGTACCTGCCATACTTGTGATATGCAAGCCTTCTTCTACTTCTTTATTATAGTCATCCAAATCTAATCTTGATGTTCTAAGGTAGAACGCATATGCCTGATCCATTCTATCCAAAACTGCTGCCTGGATGCTATGAACGCAAGGAGAAAGAGAAGATTCATGAACGGTAAAGGGTTCATAAAAATCAAAATGACGTTCTAATTCTTCTTTAGTAAAATGATCTTCAAACATATAAAAGCCTTGTAATATATCTGCTTGTTTGATATATGGTGACCTTAAAATTCTGTCCCAACTCCATTTTTGATTAATTGGGCGTTGTGATGCATCCAAATCTGCAACACTTATCAATTCTTTATCTAAAAACCCATCTTGTTGTAGAAATACCTGATACTTTTCTGAGTACGGAAAATACATTTCTTCTGCCACCTCCAGCATAGCGTCTATTTCCTCTTGCCCGAGACTCGTTTCATGAATAATCCTATCATAATCAGTTGTATATTCTCTTTTTACTTTTTCTATATTTTCGATACAAAAAGTGATGCACCATTTTGCTAAATAATTTGTATACCAGTTGTTATTAATATTATTTTCATATTCATTAGGTCCTGTAACGCCTAAGATTACATACTTATCTTTAGCTGTAGAGAATGTTGCTCGCTGATGCCAAAAGCGTGCAATAGCGATCATCACTTCTAATCCCATTTCAGGAATATAGCTATAATCTCCTGTATATCTTATATAGTTATAGATTGCAAATGTCATCGCCCCATTACGGTGGATTTCTTCAAAGGTAATTTCCCATTCATTATGGCACTCTTCCCCATTCATTGTGACCATTGGATATAAAGCAGCACCATTCGTAAACCCGAGTTTTTTTGCATTTTCTATGGCTTTTTCCAAATGATTATACCGATATACTAATAAACTACGTGCTACTTTCTGGTTCTTTGTCGCCATGTAAAATGGAATACAGTAAGCTTCTGTATCCCAGTAGGTACTTCCTCCATATTTCTCTCCTGTAAACCCTTTTGGGCCTATATTTAATCGAGCATCTTTACCCAGATAGGTCTGATTAAGCTGAAATATATTAAAACGAATTCCCTGTTGCGCTTTTACATCTCCATCTATAGAAATGTCTGCCATCTCCCATATTTTTGACCAAGCCTGTTTCTGAAGTGCTAACAAAGCTTCAAAACCAGATTCTGAAGCTTGTTTCAATATCGTTGTATTCATTGAAGCAATAGTATCTTTCTTATGATTCAGGCATACTGTATACCCACCAAATTTATGAATGGCAGCCACACTTCCCTTGGATACTTCTATCTTATAATCAAGTCCTGCATATGTCGCAGTAGATACTGCCTTAGGCAAGGTATCTAATTGCTCACCATCAATAAACAATTTAGCATACATTCCTGTACATACCTGAAAATCTGTCTTCATAGTTTTGGACAAAATATAAGCAGTATTCCCTTTATGTGATACCTCATACGTATCCCAGAACTTATCATCCCAGTTTGTATCTTCATTAGTGATACCTGCATCAAGATATGGGGTATATTTAATGGTAACATTTCTATTCAAAGGAGTTACCTGATATTTAATAGCACCTATCTCATCCAGATCTAAGCTTAGAAACCGTTTTGATATCACAGCTACTTCGACTCCATTTTGTAACACTGCCTTAAAAGAACGTTCATACCAACCTTCTTTCATATTTAATTCTCTTCGGAAATCAGACACCGACTTACATCGATACAAGTCTAATTTTTCTCCATCAATCTCTACATTAATCCCTATCCAATTGGGAGCATTTAATACTTTGGCAAAATACTCGGGATACCCATTTTTCCACCAGCCAACACGCGTTTTATCAGGATAATATACTCCTGCAATATAACTCCCCTGAAAAGTTGGTCCTGAATATGTTTCTTCAAAATTAGCCCGTTGTCCCATAGCACCATTACCAATACTAAAAAGGCTCTCTGAGGATTTAACGCGTTCTACATCAAATCCTTCTTCTATTATTGACCAGTTATCTGGTTTTATATAATCCTGGTTCATCTATTCTCTTTTATTTTTTTAGTTGTTATACCAATTCAATTCTAAAATGCAGTATCCAATTTATTGTATATCCAATGAATAGTTCAATCTAAAACGTAACAATATTCAGCATGATCTAAAAAAATTTAGCCTTTCAGCTTATAAAAGCTAATTCATTTTTTTTATAGCTTACGTTACTATTGATTCGATATAAAGTTAGTATTGATCATACAACAATAAAGCGGAAAAACTTTACTATTTTGATCAGTCTAGTATATTATACTTTTTCTGTTATAAACAGCATATTTATAAACTCTTCTGTGATTTCTGTAAAATCCTTAAACACATAATCTGCCTCATGAAGTATGCCTGCGTCGCCAATACCAATACTTATCATGCGCGCATTATTAGCTGCCTCTATCCCAGCTATAGAATCCTCAAAAACGATACAATTCTCAGGATCAACTCCTAGTTTTTTTGCTCCAATAAGAAATACTTCTGGATCTGGTTTTGCTTTTGATACATCAGTTCCATCTACAATCACCTGAAAATTATCTATTAACTTTACTTTTTCTAATATTATTCTGGCATTCTTGCTGGCAGAGCCTAAAGCAATTGCTTTCTGTTTTTTTATTAAATACGCTAAAACCCTAGGGACATCTGGAAGAATTTCTTTGTCATCCATAGTAGCAATGTAATTAAGATATTCTTCATTCTTCTCAAACATTAGTCTTGTAAATTTTTCTTCTGAAATGGTTTTATTTCCCCATTTCAAAATTTTCTCAAGAGATCGTATTCTACTAACTCCCTTTAACTGTTCATTTTGTTCAGAAGAGAAAGGTATCTCGAGCGCAGTAGCTAGACTTTTCCAAGCTAAAAAATGATATTTTGCGGTATCTACTATTACACCGTCCAGGTCAAATATGAATGCTTTTTCTATCATACTAAAATTATTTTGAGTTATAACTAATAGCGTTTTTGTTAGTAATAAACAAGGTACACAAACCTGCTATAACCAAGCTAATTCCTGCTATTATCATTGCGTTAATGGTTTCTTCTCCAAGAAGTTTGTACGTAAAATTAATCCCTCCCAGCGCTGCAATTACCTGAGGGATTACAATAAACATATTAAAAATTCCCATGATGACTCCCATTTTTTTGGGATCCACAGAACTGGATAACATGGCATACGGCATCGATAAAATACTACCCCAGGCAATACCAATTAATGTAAAAGAAAAGAGTAACCAAACGGGAGATGGAATAAAATACATAGAAATAAAACCTATACCTCCCAAAATCAGGGAACACAAATGAATCCATTTTCTATTAATGCTTCTTTTAGAAGTATAAAATGCAAGGATTAAAGCAAAAGCCATCGAAGATAATCCATAAATTCCCATATAGCTTCCTACTTCATTTGATGATTTCTGAAAAGCTGTATTTGCTATTTGAAACTCCTTAGCTGATGCAGCTTCGTTCATATTATAATTGGACTCAATAGGTGCAGGTGTTTTAAAAACATGTTCTGTAAGTGCTGGATTTGTCAAACCCCACATGGTAAAAAATGCAAACCAACTGAAAAATTGAATGAGCCCTAGTTTTTTCATGGTTACAGGCATACTACCAATGTTACCAATAATATCTGAGATAAAACTATGCTTCTTTTCCTTCTCCTTTTTAAATTCTTCCATATCCTCTGGCGGATATTCTGTAGTAGTAAATATTGTGTAAATAATACTAGCAAAAAAAACAAAAGCCCCAATTGCAAAAGCTACCTTTACAGACATGGGAACAACGCCAACAGGAGCTGCATTACTAACTCCTAATTGCGAAACCATCCAGGGTAGATTACTTGCTACAAAGGTTCCAATACCAATAATCAGCGTTTGAACAACAAAACCATAGGAACGCTGAGAATCTGGTAATTTATCTGCTACCAATGCTCTAAATGGCTCCATAGAAATATTAATTGAAGCATCCAGAATCCACAAGAAACCAGCAGCCATCCATAGTGCAGAAGAGTAGGGAACAAAAAACAACGCAATAGAACTTAAAATGGCACCGATCAAAAAGTAAGGTCTTCTCCTACCCCATCTGGTACTCCAGGTTCTATCACTAAGATATCCAATTATCGGTTGTACCAACAGCCCGGTTAGGGGTGCTGCAATCCACATTATAGGGATATCTTCAATTTCTGCTCCTAAAGTCTGAAATATTCTAGACATGAATCCACCTTGTAAGGCAAATCCAAATTGTATCCCCAGAAAACCGAAACTCATGTTCCATATTTCCCAGAAACTTAATTTACGCTTGTTCATTAAGTAAATATTTGATTATTACTTGATAAGCGCATACACTTATCAAAACTTATTTTATGTAGAAAGTGAAAATATAAGCTCTGATAGGTTTCAAATATATTATTTTATTTTTTAATAAATACGGTTACCTTATTATTTTTTTGTAGACTCCCGCTGTATAAGGCTTGTATCTATGATCACAGTCTTATATTCTTCGGGAACATTATCATCTGCTTCTAATTTATCAATAAGAAGTCTGGCTGAGCGGATTCCCATTTCTTCTCCATGTTGGCTTACAGTTGTCAAGCTTGGTATAAAGTGTTTTGATAAAATACCATCTGTAAAGCCGACAATGGCCACGTCATTTGGTATTTTTTTACCCTGCTTATCTAAAATTTTGGCCGCAGTAACAGCAAACAGCTCGTTCACTGCAAAAATTGCATCTATATCTTTATTTTCCAGGAAATCAGATATTTCTGTTTCACAATTATCAACATCTTCTATTTTCAGAATATAATCATCTCTAAATGGAATATCATAGACACGTAGTGCTCTCAGGTATCCATTAGTCCTTAGTTTTCCTACACTGATATAATCTACTGTAGTGAGAATCGCTATCTTTTTACAACCTAATGATAACAAATGATTTGTAGCTACCTGAGCTCCTTTTCCATCATCGATGATTACCTTATCACACACAAGTTCATCAATAATTCTATCAAAAAGAACTACCGGCATTCCTTGACTCATAGTTTCTTCTATATGATGATAATCCCTTTTTTGTTGCGTTTCTTTTGCTACAGATAATATAAATCCATCTGCACTGCCACTTGCCAGCATTTCTAAATTAATCACTTCCTTATCAAAAGAATTATTAGAAGAACATATGATCACATTATACCCTTTTTCGTTTGCAACTTTCTCTACACCTCCTATGACAGTAGTAAAAAAATGATGAACAATCTCAGGAATAATGATTCCTATCGTCTTGGTTTTTCTGTTTTTTAAACTCAGTGCAATATTATTGGGCTTATAGTTATACAACTTAGCGAACGCTTTTACCTTTTGTCGGGTATCCATACTTATTTCTGCACTATCTTTTAGTGCTTTTGATACGGTAGAAATTGACACATCCAATTCTTTTGCTATTAGTTTTAATGTAACTTTTTGCTTCATTTCCCTTGAATTTTTATTAAAAACTAAATTTTAGAGCCAAAATATATCATATACTCACAATTACCCTTAAAATTTTAACATAATTTTAAAAGTTATCCACACGCAAACGTTTGAGTAAGGTTACGGCTACACAGTCGCTGAAATTTTTATATACATTGGCTACCAGAAAGTGAAAATATAGGGCTTAAAACATTTAAAAACTAATAAAATTTATATGAAAACATTTACAAAAAGTGCATTGTTTTTATCGTGGTTGATACCAATGAGCTTTTTTGCGCAGACAACAGTTAGGGGAACTGTTACTGATGCTGAAAATGGTCAACCAATTCCTGGTGTGAACATACTTGTAAAGGGAACTACGAATGGAGCTTCGTCTGATTTTGATGGTAATTATACTCTAAATGGGATTACAAATGGGGATATCATTCTTTTTTCTTATGTTGGTTTCTTGATTCAGGAAGTGACCTATTCTGAAAATGACAGAATAGATATAGCTTTACAACAAGACACTGCAACATTAGAACAAGTAGTTGTTATTGGATATGGAGCCGCCAGAAAAAAAGATCTCACAGGCTCGGTCAGTACGGTTACGGCTGAAGACTTTAATACCGGAAATAATGTAACACCAGAAAATTTATTTAACGGTAGAGTTGCTGGTGTTACAATAAATACTGGTGGTTCTCCGGCAGCTAACTCTGAAATAAGAATTAGAGGTGGTGCCTCCCTTAATGCATCAAATGACCCCCTTATTGTGGTCGATGGATTGCCATTAAATGACCCTAGAGATTTAGCCAATGGAGCTCGATCCATACTATCTACTATCAATCCTAATGACATAGAATCTTTTTCAATCCTGAAAGATGCCTCTGCAGCTGCAATTTATGGTAATAGAGGTGCAAACGGAGTTATTATTATAACCACAAAAAAAGGAAAACGAAAACTACAAATAAGCTTTGACACCCAGACAAGTATTACTACGGTAAATAACCTTGTAGATGTATTCTCTGCCGATGAGTTTAGAGATTTTGTGAGTGAAAATTTTCCAGATCAAACAGATTTGCTTGGTACTGCCAATACAGATTGGCAAGATGCTATATATCGAGATGCCTTTTCTTCCAACTTTAATCTTTCGGTAAGTGGTTCACTCCTTAAAGAACTACCTGCCAGAGTTTCTGTCAATCGCGTAGATCAGGAAGGATTAAGACTCACTTCAAAATTCGAAAGAACCACAACATCTCTGGCACTGAATCCAAGATTACTGGATGGACATCTAAAAATTGATATGAATGCAAATTTAAATTTTGAAAAAAATAGATTTGCTGATGGTATAGAAGGAACAGCTATTAATTTTGACCCAACTCAACCCATATCAGATCCCACTTCTCCCTATGGAGGCTTTTTTGAGTTTTTGGGAGAAAATGGTTTTGTCGCCAATAATGTGCCTCTAAATCCTGTTTCTCAACTCTTGAATACTCGAAATATCGCTAATGTGCGAAGACTTTATGGGAATTTTAAAATAGATTATAAATTTCATTTTCTCCCAGAGTTAAGAGCTGTTTTAAATGTAGGCCTTGATAATAGTGAGACTGATCGTTTTTTAGAACGATCTACCTCTAGCCCACTTGGCTTTAATGCATCGCAAGGAGAGTTCTTAGGTGTAAAAACCGATACTGATTTGGAAGCAAAAAATCAGCTTTTGGATACTTATTTAGCGTATAACAAATCTATAGGAGCTCTTAATATCCAAGCCACGGGTGGTTATTCTTATCAAAAATTTGAATTTGAAAAATTTGAAACCAATGATCAAAGAAAACCTACTGATGTCCCTGAAAGAACTATTAATCAAGATGTTGTTTTAATTGCATATTTCTTGAGAACTAACTTAAATTTTAGAGACAAATATTTCCTGGGAGGTTCGATCAGAAGAGATGGTACTTCCAGATTTTCTGAAGACAATAGATTTGGATATTTTCCATCCGTCTCTGCCGCCTGGCAAATTAGCGAAGAAAATTTCTTAAAAGATTCAAGTATACTGAGCAATCTAAAAATAAGAGGAGGATATGGTATAACCGGGCAACAAGATATCTCCGCTGCAGGTGATTTTCTGGAACGATATAGATTGGGTAACCCTAATTCGCAATACCTTTTGGGAGGAGAAGCGATTACGATTGCTCAAGCACAATTTAGAAATGAAGATATCAAGTGGGAAGAAATCTCAGAAATCAATATTGGATTGGATTATGGATTGTTCAATAACAGAATTAATGGAGCAATTGATATCTTCAGAAAAGAGTCTGACGATCTATTATCATTAGCTCCCATAGCAGATGGCGCTAATTTTTCTAATCAAGGCTTTCAGAATATAGGGAAATTTGTTACAGAAGGTTTAGAATTTTCTATTTCTGCTGATATTGTTAAACGCTCCTATTTTAATTGGAATTTGAATTATAATGTCACTTTTATTGATCGGGAAATTGAAAGACTTGCATTTGGTCAGGATTTATTAGTTGGTGGTATAGGTGGTGGCACAGGAAATAATATACAGATACAAAGGCAAGGTTTTGCTCCTAATTCATTTTTTACGTTTGCTCAGGTATATGATACCAATGGAAACCCTGTAGAAGGAGCGTATACAGATCTTAATGATGATGGAATTATTAACCAGGATGATCGATATATTTCTGGTAATAGCACACCTGATGTTACTATGGGATTCCAGTCATATCTAAATTACAAAAACTTTGATTTTAGTTTTAGTCTGAGAGCTAGTTTAGGAAATGAAATTTATAATAATGTCAATTCAGGAAGAGCACAAACTGGCAATGTATTCAGAAATGTTCTGAACAATATTCCAACTTCTGTATTAGAAACCAATTTTGAGAATACTCCAGATGTAATTCTTTCGGATTTTTATGTAGAAGATGCTTCCTTTTTAAGAATGGATAACATCACATTGGGGTATACTCTCAATGATCTAATGAAAGGAGTCTCTAGTTTAAGAATTTGGGGAGGAGTTCAAAATGCTTTTGTGATTACAGACTACTCAGGATTAGACCCAGAGATTACGAATAATGGAATTGACAACACTATTTTTCCAAGAGGGCGTACTTTCTTATTCGGTATAAATTATAATTACTAAAAAAACAGAAATGAAACTATATAAAACTTTTTTATACACATTTCTCTTCATCGGTCTATTTACTGCTTGTGAAGCAGATTTAGATACAGAATTAGAAGATGATGACGAACTTTTGGCTGATGATTTTTTTGCAAACCCTGATGCCTATAAACAAGCGATAGCCGGAGTCTATGCAAATCTATCATTAACAGGGCTTGATGGCGCGGGTACTTCTAATATTCAAGGACTTGATGCCGGAACCGGACAATATATGAGAGGGCTTTTCAATCTCCAGAATTTATCTACGGATGAGGTCATATTTACTTTCGAAAATGATCCGGGTATTAGAGAACTACAAAGAAATTCCTGGAGCGCAAACAATCCTCTTATCCTTGGTGTTTTTGCCAGAGCCACCTTTCAGGTTGCACTTGCCAACGAATTTTTAAGACAAACAACTCCGGGAGTTCTGGATGAACGCGGAGTGAATACGAGTACTAGAGACCAAATTAATACATTCAGAGCAGAGGCCAGAGTACTTAGAGCATTAGCGTATTATCATTTAATGGATATGTTTGGAAGAGCTCCTTTTTTAACTGAAAACGACCCGGTAGGTTTTATTCAATCTCCAGAAATTTTGAGACCCGAATTATTTACTTTTATTGAAGATGAATTGATTGCAGTAGATAGTGATCTTTTGGATATCAATCCTGGTGATGCCAACAGTTATGGAAGAGTCAATAAAGGAGTTGCCAAGATGATATTGGCAAAAATTTATTTAAATGCCGAAGTATATTTAGGAACTGGGAATGACAGGTATGCAGATTGTGTATCTGTTTGTGAAGAATTAATAAATAGTGCATACTCTTTGGCGCCAAATTATTTATATAATTTCCTGGCTGATAATAATACAAATGGAGCTCAAAATGAAATCATCTTTCCGGTTATTAACGATGGAGTGAATACCCAAAATTTTGGAGGCACCACAATTCTCATTCAGGGAGAAGTAGGTGGTCCTGAGCAAAATGGAGAATCTCTGGGAATACAACCTGGTGGTTTTGGAGGGCTTTTTAGAGTACGAAGACAATTTGCAGAACTTTTTGTAGAGAATATAGTATTCCAGAATGATGATAGAAATACCTTAATTACTCAAGATCGTACTATCGAAATAAATGATGTAGGTGATAACAGTACCGGTTTTATTATAACTAAATATTCTAACCTTACCTCTACAGGAGTACCAGGATCTGATGCCACTTTTACCGATACGGATTTCCCTTTATTTAGATTAGCCGATGTATATCTTATGTATGCAGAGGCACACCTCAGAAGTGGTGGTGGTGGCGATATAATGACTGCAACAAGATTAGTGAATGATCTAAGAGAAAGATCTTTTGGTAATACTTCTGCTAATATCACTTCTGATGAGCTCACATTAGAGTTTTTAATTGATGAAAGATCCAGAGAGCTATACTGGGAAAGCCATAGAAGACAGGACCTTATCAGATTTGGTTTATATACGGGTGGCGCATATAACTGGGCTTACAAAGGAGGTCCACAAAATGGTGTTTCGATCTCAGAAAATTTCAAGCTGTTTCCTGTTCCTGAATCCAGCAGGGCAACAAACACCAACCTTGGTCAAAACCCTGGTTATTAATACAATAAAAATTCAAATTCATAGAACTCATGAAAAAGATATCAGTTTTAATTTTAGCATTCATAGGCATCTTGATTTTTAATGCTTGTGAAGAAAACGAAGACCCCATATTTGTAGCTCAAGAAGCTGCAGAACCCAGAATTGTATCTCCAAATGCATCCGTAGTGTTGAGCAGAGATACTGCTGATCAACCAGCTGTTACCATAGTTTGGGAAGATGCTAACTATAATGTAGCTACTCCCATAACCTATACTATTGAAGCTGCAACTGCCGGATCAGGATTTAGTACACCTTTTGTTGCAGGGAGCACCCCCGAGCGCTTTTTTAGCTGGACTGTAGGAGAACTTAATGCTTTAGCAATAAACGCCGGACTCCCCACTGATGAAGAAGGTTCTTTAGAAATAAGAGTAAAGTCAGCAATTGGTAGTAATAATGGTGTAGAAATGGTTTCTGATGTTACTATTATGACACTAACTCCTTATCCAGCAGTAATTCCACTTAAGAGTTTATTTCTTGTTGGGAATGCGGTGGACACGAATAAAGACGGTGTTGCTAATGATTCTGATTGGGATAATGGTGCGACAAATACATATTTATTTAGGGATGCAAATGATGAAAACATTTTTTATTTCCAGGGGTATTTTGAAGCTAATGAATTTAAACTACTAGAGATTAAAGGTCAATGGCAACCTCAATGGGGACTTGATGGAGGAGGGTTTACAAGTAGTGATATTCTGGGAGGTGATCCTGGAGCATTTGTGATCCCATCGGCAGGTTACTACGCTTTAGAACTTAATATTGATGCATTAACATATTCATTAGCTCCTATTGATGCTAGTGCTGCTATTGTATATTCTACAATGGGATTAATAGGATCTGCAAGAACCGGAGATGACTCTGGTTGGGATGCAAGTATTATACCGGATACAGATTTTATGCAATCTCCTTTTAATCCCCATATTTGGTATCTGGAGGGAACCGAAGTATTTGATGGAGAACTCAAAATAAGAGCTGATGACGACTGGGCAAACAGTTGGGGTGGAAATCCTGGACTATCTGGCCAGGGAAACAATGATAATGATCCAAATATTATAGTAACAGCAGGAACTTATGATATATGGTTTAATGACTTAGATGGTCGTTTTATCCTTATACCTGTTAACTAAACAATATATTGAAATGAAAAATATTAAAAATATAACAATTCAGGTTATCCTCCTCTTTGGATTTATAACTTTTAGTTTGCAAGGATGTTCTGATGATGATTCTACTAATCAGCAAGAACCTGTAGAGGATTTAAAATTGGATCTCTCACAATTCACGAAAGCAGATGCCGGAGTGATGATGCAGGCATTTTATTGGGATGTAGAACCCAGAGGAGCTTGGTATGATGAGGTTCGTTCCAAAATTGATGACTGGGCAACATCTGGAGTAAATAGAATTTGGCTTGCTCCACCAGGTAAAGGCGCCTCTGGAGAATTCTCTATGGGGTATGATCCTTCTGATTATTTTGATGTTGGAGAATTTGATCAGCACGGCACTGTAGAAACCAGATTTGGTTCCAGAGCTGAACTCGAAAGTCTAATACAAAAATCTCACGATAATAACATTGAGGTGATTGCTGATATTGTTATGGGGCATAATTCTGGAGGCGGTAAACAGGATAACCCTTTCAGACCTGGAGATACAGAAGTGTATAGCTTATTTAACGAATTAAATGGAAATGCCTCTGGTAAATTTAATCGTTCTTATGAGCATTTTCATCCTAATGATATCCATACCAATGATGAAGAAGCCTTATTTTTCGAAAAGACAGATCTATGTCATGACCAACAATACGTACAGGATTGGTTATGGGGTAGAGATGATTCTGTAGCAGAATTCTACAAAAATAGCCTAGGTTTTGATGGATGGCGTTTTGATTATGTAAAAAGTTTTGATCCAAAATTTGTTACTGCCTGGAATGATAAGGTAGGCGGATTTTCTGTTGGTGAAAATTTTGATGGTAATCAACAAGTGCTCAAAGATTGGGTAAATGCATCAGGTATCCCAGCATTTGATTTTGCATGCTTTTACAGGTTAGATGAAACGCTGGATAGAGCAAATGATCTTACGGCATTGGGAACT
Source organism: Aquimarina sp. RZ0 (assembly GCF_008370685.1). GTDB lineage: Bacteria > Bacteroidota > Bacteroidia > Flavobacteriales > Flavobacteriaceae > Aquimarina. The sequence continues at coordinate 157,103 of NZ_VTZU01000001.1, read as the reverse complement.
CCAGAAAATATGCTAAGAAAACTTGATCCTGCCAATGCCGTTACGTTTACTGCAAATCACGATACCGAAAAAGATGAAAATCCAGATAACAGAATCAGCTACGCAAACAAATTATTAGCATATTCTTATATTTTGACTCATGATGGATATCCTACTATTTTTTATCTTGATTATGAAAATGAGTCCTTCAAAGAGCCTATTAAAAAACTAATTACCATATATAATACCATTGCTGATGGTGATATTGAAATAATTATTGCTTCTGAAGACGAATATATTATGAAAAGAAATGGCAACGGAGATAATCCAGGGTTAATTCTTTATATGAACATTAGTAATAGAACGAAGCAATTTGAAGTTACCTCAAACTGGGCTAATAAAACTTTAATTGATTATACGGATAATTCTGCCGCAACTCCAACAGCGGATAATGAGGGTAAAGTTATTATTCAGGCTCCAGGCAAAAGTTTCTCAGTATGGTCTATTGCTAAAGAATAGTTTTTTTTTTGAACTCATCTTGACATGTTGTCTTAAACTGAAAATTTACTGAAATTAGATCTAACAAGGCGCTTTTTGAAAACTATAACAGCACCACAGCTGTAAGAAGTTATAAAATTTAAGTGTATTTTCAACTATTTTTAAGGAAACAGAAAAAGTCAAGATGAGTTTAATCAAAAAAGTTTAAACTACTTCTATATCAAACAGAACATTTCCTGTTGTAAATTGGAAAAGGTTCAAATCACTTCATTAAAAAAACACACAATTATACAGAATAAAAACATCTTATTTGTTAAAAACCGCTATTTAATGTGAATTAACCGTTAAAAAAATCAAAACGTGTTGTTTAAGCTAAAAAAAAACGCTATTAATAACATTTAATTATTAATCAGCTAAACTATAACGAGCATGAAAATTAATATTTTAAGATCATCTTTTAGGATGACTCTCTTCGCGGTTTTTAACTTTCTTTTTTTACAAATCAATGTAGCGCAAAATCATAAACATCTGGATCAAGAACTTGAAATCTCAATAAAATCTATCCCATCAGGATTACCAGATAAACTAGCAATACCTATCCAATATTCGGGTGAAACCTTAACAATGGTTTTAAAAAAAGTTAATGTGTTTGGTAAAAATACTAAATTCTTAATTGATGACGGTACAGGAAAATTGATCGAAACACCTATCGATCAGGAGCGTAGTTATTTAGGGACTATAAATGAGCATATGGACTATAATGTAAGTGCTGTACTTACTGATCGTGGACTTATAGCTAGTATCTATCGGCCTCATCAACCCGTTCTAGAAATAGTTCCATCTCAAGGCACTAACAATATTTACAAAATAAAGGAAATAACTGAATATAGTTGTGTCTACAATCCTAAGATATTGAAAAACACTGAAGGAGCTCTTCAAATTGATACTAAAGAAACCAATAATTCGTCTGTAACTTCTGAAAAAAGTAGACTAACAAAAAACATAACGGCTAAAACAACCTTGCGCCCAACTACGGTCATGGACATATTAGAATTTGAAATAGGTGTAGAAATAGGATCTCGATCTTTTTTTTCAAGTACTGCTTACAATGGAAATTTGGCAACTGCTCAGGCATCTGCTCAATCTATAATAGGAAATCTAAATTCTAGATTTTTACATTCTACAGGTGTTCGTTTTAGATTAGGTACGGTTATTATTCGTACAAACGTGAACACAGATCCGTTAAGAAACCTTGTCACAGCAACGGGAGCCAGTTCAAATGCCAGTAGCAGTTTAGCGGCATTCAGGGATTTTTGGAATAACAACCCGGGAGAAGTGGGTAACTCCCATGATATTGCTGTTTATCACGTGGCTTCCGCACCTTCTGGTTTGGCTTATGTGAACAGTATAGGTTCTCGTAATAGATATGCAACCATGGGAGGCAATGGAGCTACTAGTTGGGCCAATGGAACAGCTGCCCATGAACTAGGCCACTCCTTTGGGCTTCGTCATGTAAATAATTCTGGTTTTTTCTATGAAGCAAGACCTCGCAATAACAACGGTACCAATAGCAGTGGAGGAGACAATAATTTCATTAGTATTATGGATGGACGAGGAAGGCATAACATAGGAAGAATGTCAACTAGTGAAGCCAAAAAAGTTACGGAAACCAAAAACCAAAAAAGATCTTTCGGAGATTTGATTACCAACGGTCCCAATATCCGTCCGTTTGGAGTATTTGATGAGACAGAGATATCAACATCACAGCCTTTTATACTAATTGATGTAATTGCAAACGACTATGATGCTAATAATAATGTACTAGACGTTAGAATGCTGGATGGTATAAGTTCTCAGGGAGGACAAATAAGTCTATCTCAGGGCACAGGGCCCGGAGGCAGAAACCAAATACGTTATACACCACCGCCTTCTGGGATTTCTAATCGAGACTTTTTTCATTATACCGTTTTTGACACTGTAGGAGGAACTGATTTTGGAGCAGTATATGTAACTCAGGTTCCCGGGGTTGATCCTAATGCAAGAGAGTTGCTATTTGATTTTGGAACCTCAAATTCTCCGTTATTCAACAATGCAATACGGGTTACTAATACGACACAAAACAGTGACTTCGGATGGACTGACACTGCTAGATTAAATGCTACAGACAGAGGCGGTTCTTCTTCTGTAGATGCATTAAATAGAGATTTCGTATGGTCTTCACAAGCCAGAACTTTTGAAGTAAATGTTTCTAACGGAGAATGGGAAGTTCTATTGACTTTTGGTGACAGAAACTTTGCTCATGATAATATGGCTGTTAAAGCCGAAGGAATGTTTAAGGTTACCAATTTTTCGACAAACGCAGGTCAATTTTTAAACCAAAAATTCGAAGTTGAAATACGGGATGGTAAAGTATCTCTGGAGTTTTCTGATCAGGGAGGTAGGGATGTGAACTGGGTAATAACTCGACTGAGATTGAAAAAACTTCGAGATGCTGCTAACACCATAGCAATTGGTTCTGAGATAAGTCTTAAAGGTAATAATGGTAACTATGTAAGTAGCGAAAATGGTACAAAACCAATAAATTGTAATAGAAACAGCATTAGGGATTGGGAAAGGTTTACCGTTGTGGACGCTGGAGAAGGAAAAATTGCACTAAGAGGGAATAATGGTAAGTATGTAAGTAGTGAAAACGGAAATAGCCCCATGAATTGTAATAGAAGTAGAATTGGCGCCTGGGAAAAATTTACCTGGGGTATCAATCAAGGTAAAATTACCCTAAGAGGAAATAATAACTTATATGTCAGCAGTGAAGATGGTAGATCTCCTATGAATTGTAATAGGGAAAATATAGGTCGCTTTGAACGTTTTGATGTTGAAACTATTAGAACTCGCTCTTTTGATGATGATATCACAAGTAAAAGTATGGCATATCCAAACCCTACTACAGGTATACTAAATATTGATCAAGTCAGCATTGGTGACATTGTCATTATTATGGATCACTTGGGTAGAGAAATACAAAAAACAATTGTAAAAAGTACAATCGAACAAATAGATCTATCAGGATTACAAGGAAGTTTATATTTTGTAAAAATTAATAGCGAATTGCCAATTAAGGTTCTTAAAAGGTAGATTAATATTATTATAATCTGAACTTCGATTATTCATATAGAGAATTAAAGCCGTCAATGGTAGTGCTTTGACTAAGGAAAAGTGTATCGAGAATAGGTTTTAAACTCAAAACGCCTGTTTTCGTTACAAAATTCTAGTAAGAATTTCAAACGGAAGCGCTTGGGATTAATCCAGTCAGGTTACTATACTATTTTAAAAAGAGGCTGTCTTATATTATATAGACAGCCTTTTTGTATTTTATGACTTATTCATAAAATGAACTCATCTTGAGCAGTGGTTTTCAACCGAAAAGTTTAGCTTTTGTACTATAATGAAGTAGGTTTTTTTCAGTATAGCTACGGTTAAAAAACCAACAAAATTAGCATGCAACATGTAAATTTTGTAGATCAAAGCAGTACTCAAGATAAGTTCAATGCTAACGTACATTACCTCGGTATAAACCTACGAGGCATTTATTGAAAAAACATTTAGATTTCGAGGAAAGCATTTAAGCCTCTATTATTAAGCAAAATAGAGTTTCAAAGATATATATATTAATCTATAAGGTTACACGATTTAATTCATCGATAAATATGTTATCATTTGATAAAAAAACCTTCTTTTATGGGTAACAAAAGTATATGATACTACATTAATATAAAACAAGAGATGAGTCTAAAAAATTTATTTTTGATTACAAATTATATCGTATTAAAAAAAGTCATATCCCTATATTAGCTATGAGTAGTATAATCAAAAAGAATTACTTTAATTTGTACTATATCTCATTACACAAAATTAGAACTCTTAATGCCTAAATTTCCTTTTTACAAACAAGCTGAGTCCAAAGATTGCGGACCTACATGTATTAAAATAATTTCTAAGCATTATGGCAAAGTCTTAAATACAGAAAAACTCAGAGGATTAAGTGAAACTACCAGAGAAGGAAGCTCCTTATTAGGCTTAAGTGAAGCAGTAGAAAGTATTGGTTTTCGCTCTTTGGGTGTCAAATTATCTTTAAATCAATTAAAAGAAGTTCCTTTACCTTGCATTGTTCACTGGAACAAAGTACACTACGTGGTTGTTTATCAAATTAAATCTTCTAGAAAAGGTGATATGACCATCTATGTATCAGATCCTGCTCACGGTTTAATTACCTATACCAAAAAAGAATTCATAAAAGCCTGGATTGGTAATAATGCAGATGAGTCTACTGAAGAAGGAATTGCTTTATTAGTAGAACCTACCCCAAAGTTTTATAGCGATGATAGCAACGATGAAAAAGACAAAGAATTTGGATTTAAATTTATCTCTAAGTATCTTTTTAAATACAAAAAATTTATTTTTCAGCTTATACTGGGATTAACGGCGGGTAGTTTATTACAGCTTATCACTCCTTTTCTTACACAAAGTATTGTAGATGTAGGTATCAAGAATGAAGATATCAATTTTGTGTATTTAGTTTTAATCGCACAGCTTTCTCTATTTATAGGGCGAACATTAATAGATGTTTTGAGAAGTTGGATTTTATTACACCTTAGTACGAGGATCAATATCTCTTTAATATCAGATTTCTTTATAAAATTAATGAATTTACCAATCTCCTATTTTGATGTAAAGATGACCGGAGATTTATTACAACGTATTAATGATCATAAGCGAATAGAACAAATACTGACGATGTCTTCCCTCAGTGTTCTTTTCTCGATGGTAAATCTGATTGTCTTTAGCATTGTACTTATTTACTATAGTTTCTCCATTTTTATTGTTTTTGCCATTGGTAGTGCCTTTTACTTTGCCTGGATTTTAATTTTCTTCAAAAAACGTAAAAAATTGGACTACAAACGATTTTCTCAAATCAGTGAAGAACAAAGTAAGGTAATTGAATTAGTAAATGGTATGCAAGAAATAAAACTCCATAATGCTGAAAAAAGAAAAAGATGGAATTGGGAGTTTGTACAGGCAAAATTATTCAAAATATCTATAGAAAACCTTGCATTAGAACAATATCAAAATGTAGGTTCTGCTTTTATAAATGAGCTTAAAAACATATTGATTACTATATTATCCGCAATATTGGTAATAGAAGGTAGTATCACACTGGGGATGATGTTGGCCATTACCTCTATTGTCGGGCAGTTAAATGCTCCTATTTCTCAATTAATTAATTTTCTTAGAGAACTACAAGATGCACAAATATCCTTAGAACGCCTTGGTGAGATTCATAATAAGGATGATGAGGAAAAATCAGGAGATGAAAAAATACGTGAGATTACCGAAAATTCTGGTTTTGATATCAAAAACTTAAATTTTAGGTATGTTGGATCTGATAAACCTGTATTAGAAAACCTTAACCTTACTATTCCGGCGAATAAGATTACTGCCGTGGTAGGTGTCAGCGGAAGTGGAAAAACCACGCTAATGAAGCTGCTATTAAAATTTTATGAACCTAATGAAGGTCAAATATTTATTGGTTCTCACGATTTAAAAAATGTTTCTCAGAAAGCCTGGAGAGATCAATTTGGTGTAGTGATGCAGGAAGGTTATATTTTTAATGATACTATTGCCAATAATATCGCAGTGGGTGAAGATTATCTAGATAAAAAGAAACTAGCACACGCCGTGGATGTCGCTAATATAAAAGAATTTGTAGAGTCTCTCCCACTCTCTTATAATACAAAAATTGGTATGGAGGGTGTTGGGCTTAGTACAGGTCAGAAACAACGATTGTTTATTGCGCGCGCTGTATACAAAAATCCAAAATTTTTATTCTTTGACGAAGCTACTTCTGCGCTAGATGCCAATAATGAAAAAGTAATTATGGAAAAACTTGATACTTTTTTTACAAACAAAACTGTAATGGTTATTGCTCATCGACTTAGTACTGTAAAAAATGCGCACCAAATTGTAGTATTAGACAAAGGAAAAATTATAGAAATCGGTGATCACAAGTCTTTGATAAAAGAAAAAGGAAGTTATTATAACTTAGTTAAAAATCAATTAGAACTTGGTAAATAAATATGAATTCGATATCAATATGCAAAATTAAAAATAAAGCTATAGTGCTAACTTACAGATATGGGTTTGTGATATACTAAAGCGTATAAAATCAATTTTAAAAAAGAAAATCATCAAAAATTTATAGTTTTTAATTCTCAATTCGTTTAAAAATATGCCAGAGAACTTAGATGACATACAATTAAGAAGTGAAGAGGTTCAGGAAATACTGACCAGAGTTCCACACTGGATGATCCGATGGGGAAATCTATTAATATTAGTATTAATAGTGATGCTATTACTTCTTTCCTGGCTTATAAAATATCCAGATGTTATCGCCGCAGAAGCTATTGTTACTACAAAAGCTCCATTACAAAAAGAATTGGCAAATGTAAGTGAAAAAATTCAGGCAATACTGGTCAAAGAAGGCGATACAGTTCCAGAAGGAACTCCGCTCGCTATTCTCAGAAATACAGCAAATTATCAAGATGTTTTTATCCTTAAACGAATTATGGATACTATTACTATCAATAATAGATCCATCGCTTTTCCTTTTGATCAAATGCCCATGCTATCCCTGGGGGATATACAAGCGGATTATGCAACTTTTGAGAATAGTTATATAGAATATACCCTAAATAACGAATACAGACCTTACTCTGATGAAAATTTAGCAAATCAGATATCTCTCACTGAATTATATAGAAGACAAGAAAGTCTCCGCACACAAAAAAGAATTGCTAAAAGCGAATTAGAGTTTAAGAAAAAAGAATTTGATCGACAACAAGGTCTTTTTGAAAAAGGGGTGATCTCACAGCAAGAGTTTGAACGTAAAGAATTGGAATACATACAATTCAAAAAGTCTTATAAAAATAATGATGTTCAGTTATCCCGAATAGCAGAGAACATTGCTGCAGCAAAAAACACATCAAAAGGAACTGAGTTTAATCAGCAAAGAGAAGAAATAAGCCTGCGTAACAACGTGATACAATCATTTGATCAACTTAGAAAAAGTATAAAAGACTGGGAACTAAAATTCTTACTACAATCAGACATAAAAGGACGTGTTTCTTTTTCGAATTATCGTTATGAGAATGAGAACGTTACTGCCGGAGATATTGTTTTTATTGTAATCCCTATTGAAGAAGCTTCTTCTTATGTTGCCAAAATTAAGGCACCTACTCAGAATTCTGGAAAAATAAAAATTGGGCAAAAAGCAAATATTAAGCTAGAGAATTTTCCTGATGATGAGTTTGGTATGCTTCAGGGAACTGTAAATTATATTTCTATGATTCCGGATAAGGATGGACTGTATCTTATAGATGTACAGTTACCCAAAGTATTAAACACTACTTATAATAAAGAAATTCCGTTTCAACAAGAAATGAGAGGTCGTGTAGAAATTATTACCGAAGATCTCAGGCTCATCGAGCGTTTCTTTTATCAATTCAGGAGTTTACTCGACAAGTAACCTTTCTAAAATAATATAACAAAAGCGTTCTCTTAAATGATTTCTGGCTTAAAATCATCTATTAAAATTTGTTCTTTATCGTTTTTATACGAGTTCTCAGGATATGACTGTCAACTGAATTGAATTATTTTTGATTCAGGTGATAAAGAAAATTCAGAAATAGTAGTGTTATTGGTGTATTTCATTTCGAAATATGGAATCAAAAGAAATCATTTTAGCAGAAAATATCATCTGAACATTGAATTGTGTTAATTCGCAAATAAAAAGTAGCAGTAGCTAATAAATATACCTCCTTTTTATTTGAATATTTTAAGACCGGAAACGACAGTATCTTTTAATAAACAATATATTATTAAGCTGCTTTTGGCAATGATATGCAAAAAGAACTTCCTTCTCCAGGTTTACTTCGCACTTTAATATTACCTTGGTTGAGTTCTATTAGTTCTTTACAAATTCTAAGACCAAGTCCTGTTCCCGTTTCGTGATGTGTACCGTCAGTTGTAAAGGTATCTTCAGCAAATAATTTACCAATATGATCAGGATGAATACCAATACCTGTATCCTCAAAACAGATTTCATAACTCTCTGTTTTTTCCTTAGAAATTAGCGATATTGTATCCCCGGGATTGCAGAACTTAATGGCATTTGCTATTAGATTCTGAGCGACAATTGCAAACATATCTTTGTCGGCAAATATCATTGTTGTATCCAGATTATTAATAAGCTTTATGTCTTTCTGCTCGGCTTTAGCTCTAAAAAATGTAAACTTATCACAAATTACCTCAGAAATATCAAAATTAGTAGGCTTAGCATTCAATTCGTTCATTTGTGACTTTGACCAATTCAATAAGTTGTTAAGTAAGATTGAGGTTTGTTGTGTTTTATTTGCCAGTAAGGGTACAATTTCTCTAAACTCATCAGTAGAGATAATATCTTCTTTCATTAAATTTAGACTACCCTCCAATCCATGTATTTCGTTTTTAAGATCGTGAGATATAATAGAGAATAATTTGTTTTTAACCCGGTTTGATTCGTTAAGCTCCTTTATATATCTCTTCCGTTCTCTTTTTGTTCTAATAATGAGTATTAAAAATATTAGAATAATGAAAAGGATTCCCAGACTAACATAGGTTAGCACTCTATATCTAAACAATTCTTCTATAGTTTGTTGTTCTCTCTTTTCTTGTTCATCAATAAGCTTAAGCTGTTCCATCTCTGCTTTGTAACGAGCTTCTGTCTTTTCAATTTTTTGCGCCGTAGCATCAGATGTGGTCTGATCAGATAATTCCTGATATCTTTTTTGCCAGACATATGCACTCGAAAAATCACCTCTGGCAGAGTCTAACATCGCAGAAAATTTATAATTTTTAAGCAATAAAGGAGTCAATCCTAATCCTGCAAATTCTTGACGAGCACTAGTTAAAAAATTATTAGCTTTTTGATATTCTTCGGTATATATTGCTATCAAACCCAATTGCTGCTTTGTATTGACAATAAGAGATTTCCAATTAGCTTTGTCACTAGCTACCATCGCAGAATCATAGTATTTTTTTGCCTTAGTATACTCTTTTTCACAAAGTGCAGCCTTAGCCAGTATACTATATGATTGAGCAATACTTTGTGTGCTTTCTTCTTTTTTTCCAATTTCAAGGGATTCCTGCAATAAGGTCTTTGCACTATCTACTTTTTTATTGTCGATAAACAATAATGCCAGATTGTTCATCATAATGCTGATGTTTTTTAATTTCTTTTTTTTCTTAATAAGAATAGACTTATGATAATATTTTTTCCCGAGTTCGATATCCTTGAGTCCCGCATAAATGTTTCCTAGATTATTATAGATATTAGACAATCCTATACTATCTTTAATCTCTTCATAATAAATAGTAGCTTTTAGTAAATAATTTGCTCCTTTTTCAAGATTTCCTCTTTGTTGCTCTATATTTGCTTTACTATTGTTAACAATTGCAAGACCTTTGATATAATTGGCTCTCTTATAATAAATTTCTGCCATTTTATAGTTTCGTAAAGATTTGATAAGCTGGTTATTTGAATTATGAATAATACCAAGCTGATTATACATTTGTCCAACACCTTTATTATAACGAATATGCTTAGAAACCTCTAAAAATTTATTCGCATACAATAACGCTGTATCATACTCTTTTTGGGCGACCAAATCTCTAATTTTTGATTTTCCTTTTTCGAATATTACAGAATCTGAAAGTTTCTCAATTCTTGACAAAATGTTATCCAGGGTAGCTTCCTGCGAAATACAATAGGTATTCACCAGTAATAGTAGGGCATAAATTAAAAAATAATTTTTCATACAATTTATTTTCGAAAATAGCAGATAAAATACTATTTATTCCCGCAAAATACACAAAAATATATTAAATATTCATTATTGTAATCTTATTCTTACATAAAAACAAGGTTTAACCATAAAATAAGTACGTATTGACATTATCATTACTAAAATAATATTCAAAAGCAGAAACTACTATATCAACACACATAACTAAACACCTAACTACTAACCATATACACAACATCAGCAACAACAATTCTATATATTATAAAACCTATAAAAGCTACATATCATGCCTTATAATTATTAATAACCAATATAATTCATAGTACTCTCAATAACTGTATCAGACTTACGTTATATTGTAGTTTTTTAGATATAAATATTTACTTTATATTTAAATACTAACAAAACTCTTTAACTAAATAAAACACAAACTACAATGAAAACTTTTTTTAAACAACGCTTGTTAGCTCTTATGTTAGGGTTAACAGTATTTAAAATAGCTGCTCAAACTCCAGAAAAATTAAGCAATGATCAATTTGAGTTTCTAGAAGGACCAGTCTGGGATGGTAGTGATATTATTTATTTTTCGGATATTCCAGCAAGCAAGGTTCTAGCTTACAGCTTGAGCGCTGGTACTTTTTCAGATGCATTTACAAATACCAATCGACCTAATGGTTTGATGTTTAATGAAAATTTAAACTTATTAGTTTGCGAAGGTGGTTCGGGAAAAATAACTAGAAGGAATGTAAATGGAACTATCATAGAAACACTTGTAGATCAATTTAACGGACTACGTTTTAATGGGCCCAATGATCTATGCATAGATAAAAACGGAGGTTTCTATTTTACAGATCCTGATTTTGAAAGTTCGTCACAACCACAAAATAGGCTATACTACAGAAATAGCGCTGGTATCATAAATGTGCAAGATAATTTTGCAGGTGGAAAACCTAACGGAGTAATCATTTCTCCTGATGGTCGTTTTTTATATGTAAATAATACATTTAGCAAATATATTTTTAGATATACTATTGATCAGACGAGTGGAGCCCTAAGCGACAGAATTAACTATGGTGAGCTTCCTGATAATTCAGAAAACACTGGAGCTGATGGTATGGCTGTAGACACTAGTGGTAAACTTTATGTTACCGCTAAGCGTACATTGCAAATTTTTGATGGATCCCAGCAAGCTCCTATTAATACAATTTTATTTCCCGAAAACACTACAAATTGTACTTTTGGTGGGATCAACAAAGACATTCTTTTTGTAACTGCGGGTAAAAACTTATATAGAGTTACCGGTTTAAATGCAACAGGGGTTCAACATCCGTTTGATTTACCTGAAATTATCGTAACGCCACCTACTACTACAGTCACTATTGGTATAGAAGCAGAATCATTTGGACGTACAGGAGGGACATTTCAAGGTGTAAATCGATATACTACAGCCAATGGAATAGGTGGCACTAATTTTAATCAAACTGGTGATTGGGCAGAATATACAATTTCTATTCCACAAGATAGTAATTATGAAGTAACCTATTACATAGCTACACCTATGAATAATACTGCTGTTGAGATGCTTATTGATGGTGCCCCCGCTATAAAAGACAATGTAGTAAACAATGGTAGTTGGGATAATTTTGTTTCTTTGAATGCTTCTAATAAAGTATTCTTAACAAGAGGTCAACATACTATTAGGCTATTAGGAGCTGGAACTAATCCTAATAACTGGGAATGGAATTTAGATCGTTTTAGTTTATCTAATGCTAATAACGGTTCTGGAAACAAAGGAATCGATAGTGCAGGTGCTGGCGAATCTACTACAGTAACACCGAATCCTTTTAATACTTTTTTTACTGTAAAAGGGCTTCATAAAAATGAAATATCAAACTATACAATTATTGATATGAACGGAAGATCCATCCTATCCGGAATAATTAGTAACACTAATAATCAAGTAAAAAATTTAGAATCATTACATACAGGCATGTATTTTGTTAAAATTTATACTCCTAAAGGCATCAGTAGTCTTTCTAAAATATTTAAAAAATAAGCTGTTTTTTAACCTAGTCGTAATCATACAGCTTTAAAAAAATTATACTAGGTAGATTGTAAAATATATTTTACGATTTACCTGGTATATTATTTCTCCTTTGAGACTAATACCATCTCGTATAAAATTACCTGTTAAAATTATTTCTGTTTGTTTCATACTACAAAATAAAAGTATCAATAACGGCTACTATCTAGTGTTGATCGCAAATACAAGATTACTTATTGCTTGACAATTTTTGTTTTGTAACTTTTATTTCCAGTTTCTAACTCTAATATATATAAACCCGAGCTCAGTCTTGATAAAGAAATAGCGTCGCTACCAGTTAAAACTTTTTTTGTCAATATTTTTTTAACTTCTAGCGAAAAAATAGTCGCAGTTATAGTTTGTTTTTCTAACACATCAACGTTCAATAGATCTTCTACGGGATTGGGAAACAGCTTAAAGTTCTCAATAACGGTATCTTCATCTTCAGTTCCCAAAACCTAAAAAATACTCCTAAAGTCAGGAATACCATACCTCATTTGATCCATTGGATTATCAAATTGACTGGCAGATTTCGACAATACCGTAATTCCGGCAGTATTTTTTATTGTAGAAATATAACTACATTTTTTCTTACAATCTATAACCTTTGGATTGATACAATCATTTATAATTTTGAACTTTTGCTCTCTATCCACTCGAATATTAAGTCTTCTAAAATTGTAAGAGGAACTGCTCCATTCGTGAGTACAACTTCGTGAAACTCTCTAATATCAAATGCATCCCCCAATTTTAATTTAGCTAATTTCCTTAGTTTCAATATTTCATTCATCCCAATTTTGTATGCCGTTGCCTGGCCAGGTGCTACAATATGTCGTTCTACCATCTTAATCGCATCACTTTCTACATTAGGAGTATTGTCTACATAATATTTAATTCCTTGTTCTCTTGTCCATTTTTTGACATGAATTCCCGTATCTACAACTAATCGGCATGCTCTCCATAATTCCTTTGCCAATCTCCCAAAATCAGAGTACGGATCTTTATACATCCCTATTTCTTTAGGTAATAATTCTGAATACAATCCCCAACCTTCTGTATAAGAGGTATAACTTCCAAATTTTCTGAATCTGGGAATATCATCTAATTCCTGTGCAATTGATCTCTGCATATGATGCCCCGGAATACCTTCGTGATATGCTAATGCTTCCATCTGATATTTAGGCATTGTTTTCATATCATATAAATTTATATAGTAAGTCCCTGGTCTCGATCCATCTTCAGTCCCTCTTTGATAAAATGCCTTACCTGCACTTTTTTCTCTAAATGTCTCTACCGCTTTTACAACTATATCTACTTTGGGTTGGGTAATAAAAAGCTGGTCTAATTTTGATTTCATTGTATCCATCAGGCTATCAGCTTTTTTGAGATAAGCTTCTCTACCAGTTGAATCATTGTCATAATAAAACTGCTCATCGTCCCTCATAAATTTAAAAAAATCTTGCAGGGTACCATCATACTCAACCTCTATTATTATATCTTTCATGTCTTTATGAATTCTGGCCACCTCATCTAATCCTAACTGATGTATTTCTTCTGCAGTCATATTAGTCGTTGTACTACGTTTCAATGCATTTGTATAAAAAGCAGCACCTTTTGGAAATTTCCAGACTCCATTATCAACAGTTGCACGATTTTGTTGATCTTCTAGCATTTTTATCAAACGAGTATATGCAGGTTTAACGCTTTCTAATAAAGCTATTTCTGCATTAGAAATTAACGTATTGCTTTCTTCATCCGAAAGATTCAGTTTTGAAACTTTATTTTTAAAATCTTTTAGTAAGACATTCTCTTTATTAGATGATACATCAAAGGGTTTACCTGTGATCAGATTTTGGCAATCACTAAGTACCTTTGTAAAAACAAATTTGGGCGGTATAATGCCATTTTTTTCTCTTATCTTAAGATTATCCACCAATTGCCTGAATAACTTTTTTATATTCTTAAGTCTGGAAATATAAGCATAGGCATCGCTCTTATTTTCTATGCTATGCATATTCATCAGAAATGCAGGAATTTGAGCTTGCATTCCGTCCATCTGATTCACGGGATAATCATAAAATCTATACCGATAATCTGCAATTTCGTCTTTCAAATCTTGTTTCATAATCTTATAACTCAGCAATGTAGTCTTATCTATTTTTGCAACATCGACTGAATCATTTAGATAGGCAAGTTGGTTCTTAGCTTTCTCTAAATCAAGCGCTTTCTTTTTAGAAGAAATATCATCCCACTTACCATAATCCTCTGTTTTTAGCCCCAAAAATGTTTGTCTTATTGGAGAGTTATCTATTTTTTCCTGAAATTGAATATCAAACCAATCATTCAACTTTTTTGAATTTTTCTGTATTTCTTCTTCTTCAGAAATCGCGACTTCGATTTGTTTGTTTTCCTGCTTGCAGCTAAAGATTATCAAAAAAAAAGAAAAATGAAATAGGCTGAATTTTATACGGTTCATTTTTTCTGGCTAATAAGGTTAAAAAAGTTAATTAATTGATGGTGAATCCCATATTATTTTAGAACAGAAACTTCTATAGCTGAATCAGGAAATACGGTATGCGTTTGTTTCTTAAAATCTTCTGCCTTTGCTTTGAATATGTTAGGGACAAACGTCTGAGGATTAAGATCTATAAGAGGAAACCAAGTACTTTGTACCTGAATCTGAATCTTATGACCTTTTAAAAATGTATGATGAACATCTTGTAGTTTTATCGATACTTCTGTCTTTTGATTGGCTATAAATGCTTCTGGTTTGCTAAAATCATTTCTAAACCTCCCTCTTAATACTTCACTCCTAACCATCATATGGTAATTAGACATTTTTAAGTATTCTTGGGTCTCTTTTATATCTTCTGTATCGGGTGGATAGACATCAATAAGCTTTACTATCCAGTCGGCATCTGTTCCTGTAGTTGCCACTTTTAGGGTAGCCAAAATTTCACCAGAAAGGGTCATATTATTGGTAAGCACGGGGGTTTCATAGACCAGTACATCCGTTCTTCGCGCAGCAAACCGCTGGTCATCTGTCATATATTTTCTGGGCGTAAAAACCATTTTGATATCTTCGGAGTATGGTACAGGTTTTTTGGGATCGCTTACAAACGCTAAAGCTCTGGTTCCCGGAGTATCTGTCAAAGCATTCTCTGATAAATAAAATGTTTTCTTTTCTATATTTTTGGGTGGCCAACTGTCATATGAATTCCATTCTTTCTTTCCTGTGTCAAAGATCTGAATTTCAGAAAGATCAGTATTTTCATCTCCTTCTCCTTTTAGAAAATGGTTGAAAAATTTAGCTTCTACGTTCTTCTGAAAATTATGTGATATATCATCTCCAAAATATACATTTCCTATAGCCTGACGCTTTTTATCTCTAGCCCAATCCCCATGACTCCAGGGGCCAAAAACCATAATATTATAGTTTTTACTGTTGTTTTCGATTTTTTCATATGTCTCAAAAGGACCATATAAATCTTCTGCATCAAATAGACCACCTACAACCATAACCGCAGGTTTAATATCTTTTAAATGTTGAATAATACCCCTTTTTTTCCAAAAATCATCATAATTAGGATGTTCTTTTAGTTGTGTCCAGAATACATTATCTTTTTTATAATATGTATCCAGATTACTTAGAGGACCAGCATCCAGAAAGAATTGATATTGATCTTTAGTTGGCAAATCTGCAAATTTATACCAGGCCTCTGAGGTTGGTTCTGTTTTTTCATGCCCAAAAAGTGCTGTTACTCTCCAATAACTTAGAAGATAAGCTCCATTATGATGAAAATCATCAAAGAAAAAGTCTCCAATACAGGCTTGGGGAGAAACCGCTTTTAGTGCGGGATGTGCATCTAATAATGAATATGTGGCATAAAAACCAGGGTAAGAAATCCCCCATATACCTACTTTTCCATTAGTATTATCTACATTTTTTGTCAACCATTCTATAGTATCATAGGTATCACTTGCTTCGTCAAATTCTTTTCCCTTTTTGTTGGGTATATAAGGCCGCATATTATCATACACCCCTTCACTCATCCATCGCCCTCTAACATCCTGATAAACGATAATAT
Source organism: Aquimarina sp. RZ0 (assembly GCF_008370685.1). Classification (GTDB taxonomy): domain Bacteria; phylum Bacteroidota; class Bacteroidia; order Flavobacteriales; family Flavobacteriaceae; genus Aquimarina. Next base: position 140,559 of record NZ_VTZU01000001.1, on the reverse strand, counting down.
TTCCTTCTTTCATCAAAAAACTATTAGGGCCGATCTTAGTTCTAAACTGTCCTTCACCATAGGGTTTGGAGCTATAGGGGGTTCTTTGCATCAAGATAGGGTATTTTTTACTTGTATCTTTTGGCGAATAAATCGTTGTATGAAGTTTAGTTCCATCACGCATCACGATATCTACTTCTTTCTTTGTATAATTTTCTTTTACATCGTATTTATCTTTAACTTCTTCTTTTTTTATTTTTTCTTGCAGTTTTGTTTTAGTATCCGTATTTGTGGTCTTCGTACAAGACAGAAAAAGAAGTACGGCAGAAAAGAGAAATAATTTAAAAAAGGTTGGGTATTTCATTGGAGTACGTTTAGTTTGCTGCTGAAGATAAAAAAATGGAATTGTGACCTATGTCTTTTTAAGGAGATTTTAACAGATTTAAGAATAGTTTATTTATTCATAAAATGATGGTTTTTTAATCTACATCATTCTAGTGTTTCAAAAGTTAAGATCATTTTGTATTCTCTAATTATACGCTCCAAAATCAAATAGTTAAAAATAGTCCTTTACCCTACTTTGTTGTTCTAAAAAAGAGTAATACGATTTGTGATTAAAAAATTCGTATAAATTCATTGAATTATTTTTTCTTTATGCAAGGCAAAAAAATCAAGCATAGCTATAGCTACGGTTTATTTTTTAAACGAAGTAGAAAGGAAAAAAAAACGATGAATATGCGAAATTTTTAGTTATAAATCGTATAAACTACCTCGAGGCAAGCCTCGGAGCATTTAAATCTTAATCAAAATGAATTCTTGTAACCTAATAGAATTTAAAACCTGTGTTTTGATATCATTTTTAGATATCATCATGTTAATTTGTTTTCTATAATCAATAACCATCTTATTGTTCAATATTACTAATAGAACTCATCCTAAAATCAACTATTTGACATTCTTGAAAAGTTGAGATCAATTATTAATAATTCAGACAATTTCGTTGTAATTCGTTATGAAATATTGACTTTTCAATCAATAATAGTGTATTGTAAAATTCAACTGTTTTTTTAATTAAAGTGGTTTAAACTTTTTTCAATTCGCCATAAAAATATCTTCTTCATCATAAAAAAACTGTAGTTCTGGTTACTATTGACCTAATTTTTGAAGCTTAAAAAAACCGTTAGAAAAATCTTAAAAATATTTTTTGATAAGTGCGAGAAGAACTTCTTCTGTAAGTGGTTTATTTACAAATTCTTTTACATCTTTATAGGATGCAATTTTCTTTTTTTCTTTTTCTAACTGAGAAGATGTAAGCACTATAATAACACTATCTCCTCTTTGTTCTGGTTCAAGGTTTTGATAAGCTTGCAGAAAATCAAACCCATTCATCCCATGCATATTAATATCTAACAATATAAGATCTGGACAAGGGTATATTAATTCTTGTTTGAACGAGTCTTCTTTGCTTGTTATATATTCTATCCCTTCTTCACCATCACAAGATATATTCACTTTCTCGCAAATACTCATTTCTTCTATAATAATCCTATTGAAGTAACTAGTTGCTTTATTGTCATCAATCAATAATATTTGATTTAATTTTTTCATGTATTATTCCTTTAATCGTTAGTAAAACTTGCTCCTCTGTAGTAAAACCATCAAGCATTTTCTGAGATCAATATTTTAATGTTTGAAATAAACCATGAAAGTAGCTCCCTTATCTACTTCACTTTTCAATTCTATTTTTCCTCCAAACTTTTTTAATGTTTCATTAACTATATAGATCCCCATTCCAGTTCCGTCTGTATCTTTGTGGGCACGTTTAAAAAGTCCAAAAACCTTTTCTCTATCCCTATTTACATTTATTCCAATACCATTATCCTGAACAGAGAGAAGACTATACCCATCCTCATTAACCGTAGAAATATTAATTTCTAATGCTCTGTTAGAAGATCTGTATTTAATAGCGTTACTCAATAAGTTAAGCAATAAGCTCTCTAAATGTGGAACTGAATATCGTATCTTAGGACATCTTTTAAAATCTACATTGATACGTGCTTTGCTTTGTTTGATTTCTGATTGAAGAAGACCCAATACCGTTTTTAATATACTTCCCACATCAATACTGGAAATATCAAAACTTGATTCTTCCTTAATTTTTACAACAGTCACCAGATTTTGTATTAATTTTTTACAATGATCTACAGACTTGTCTATCCATTCTATAGCTATTAGTGATTTTTCTGAGTTTATCGTAGTATCTTTTTTCAGGAAGGTTAAGTAGCTTTCTATATTATTAATAGGCGTTTTTAGATCATGAGTTGCAGTATAAGCAAATTGCTCCAGCTCTTTTGCCTGAAGTTTTACCAATGCAGCTCTTGCTTCATTAGCATCTTCCATCATATTTAATGCTGCTAATTGTGATTTTTGTAATTCTCTGTTTTTTTCTTCTAATTGATTCACTAACTCTTCTTGTATTTTTTCTTTTTCTCCCTTTTTCTCTTTATTAAAACAATGTAAAAAGATTTCTACCTTACTTAAAAGAATATCTTTATTAATTGGTTTGGACAAGCAATCAATAGCGCTTAAATTATATCCTTGATTGATTTGAGATTCATCTTTATTATTTGTCGTCATACAAATAACAGGAATATGGTTATTTTTTTTATTATCAAGTATTAACTGTGCTATTTCCTGTGCATCCATCCCAAGCATTTTTACATCCAATAAAATAAGTATGAATTCATGTCTTAATAATAATGAAAATGCTTTATCCCCAGAGTTTATTTCATAAATAGATACCTTTAGTTTTGATAGTATTTTTTTTAGTGATTCTAAATGCTCATCATCACTATCTATAATTAATATTTTTGGAAGGTTTTCTTTATCTACTTCCTCCATAATTTATATTTTTTCTATAAATCGTTATCTTTTTATCAATGATTCTCAAGTGATTATTTCAATAAAAGCATTGCAATTCTTTATGCAATCCTTCTGAGAATAATATTACTATTCAAACATCACAATTTCTCTCAATTGTTACCAAATGAGGAATTCTGCATACTTTTATATTCGACCTTCAATCATTTCTGTCAAGCCTGCAAACTTATAGTTGTACTCATTAGTACATCATAGAATTATCATAATTCGTTTTTAGTAAAGTTCAGGTCAAACAGAGGTTCTCTATTTAACTGTTCACACTGTTCATTGATTATTTTTTTTAATTCTATCATGCGTTCTTCTCTTCCTACAGCTGCTTTATTAAATCTGGATAATTTATCGTTAGAACTTTCTAGTTCCTGAGTTTTGAGACGCATTTTTTCCTGTCCTATTTTTATAGCATTAATATCTACAAAAGTAATCACAACTCCTCCACTATTATTATGGCTACTATGGTCTATAAAAGGGAATATCCTTTGTAAATACCATTTTCCTTCACTGATTTGGATCTCTTTTTGTTCTGGCTTATTTGATCCAAGTACACGATCTATAATTTGTAGAAAGTTGGAAGAATCTTCTTCTCCAAATTTTGATGTAAAATGTGATATGGGTCTTCCTATATCGGTATCCAAAAGGTTAAACTGTTCTGTAATATTAGGGGTGAATTTTCTAATATTAAGATCAGAATCCAGAAAAATGGTTGGTATATGAGTACTTTGTATCAGGTTTTCTATATCATTATTCAGTTTTAAGAGTTCTCCAATTTTATTCTGATGTTCTGCATTTACCGTATGTAATTCTTCATTAACACTCTGTAATTCTTCATTTGTACTTTGCAACTCTTCGTTTGAGGATAACAATTCCTCATTGGTTGTTTGTAACTCTTCATTGCTTGTCTCTACTTCTTCAATCGTAGTTTGCAGACTCTCTTTAGTCAATTTTAGTTCTTCTTCAATTGCTACAAGAAGCTTGGCTGTCTTTGGGTTATCAAGTGTATTTTTTATAATAGTAGCTGTTTCTTTCTCTACTTTTTCTTCAATAAATACAACTAGAAAACAGTTGAGTCTTGTAGTGTTTAACTCAAAAGGATTTACCAAAATATTAATGGTTCTGATAGTATTCTTGGTACGCCACTTTACTCCTTCATATATTACTTTTTCATTTTGTTTGATTACTTTTCTTATCGCTGTACTTGTAGGAATAAACAAGTTTTCAGGCAGCATTTTTAACAAATTCAAAGAGAATTGATCGTCCGGAATCTCAATATATTTCTTAAAATCACCAACTGCATGCATAATATGATAATGTTCATCTATATAAATACCTGCAACTCCAAATTGATCCAGTAATGTTTCGTTTAATATTTCTGATAGATTATTCTCCAGAGGTTTCTTTCTGGCGACAACTTTAAAAGCGCTTCTTTCTAATAAACCGTGCTTATGAATATCAGAGTATCTCGTAAAATCACGAGCTGATCTAAAGGGTATTTCTTTAGTACGATATAGTTTCCACTTTTTGTCAATTGTATTAAACAAATTGCCAGCATCTCCAATAGTTTCGCTAGAACCTAAAAATAAGATACTGTCTTTATTAAGTGCATAATGTATTTTAGAAAGTACTTTTTGCTGCATTTCAGTATTAATATATATGAGCATGTTTCTACATATCACTAGATCCAGTTTATTAATAGTAGGGTCTTTTAAGACATCATGACAAGAAAAAATTGCTTTATTACGAATTTTTTGATTCACATAATATTGATTTCCTTTTTTTATAAAATATTTTTGTAATCTATCAAAACTAACATCTTTGGTAATATTTCCTGAGTATATTGCTTTTGATGCTTTTTCTAAATTGTCTGGCTCTATGTCTGTACCAAAAATCCTTACATTCAGTTTTTTACCTTTTCTTTCTAAAATTTCATCTAATAAAATTGCGATTGAATATACCTCTTCACCTGTACTACAACCAATACACCAAACCTTAAATTCCTGATCTGTTTTTTTCTTTGCTACTAATTCCGGAAGCACCTTATTTTCCAGAATCTGAAAGGCGTCATTATCTCTAAAGAATTTTGTGACCCCAATTAGAAATTCTCTATAAAGGAGTTGCACTTCTGCATCATTTTCTTTTATGTAGTTATAGTATTCTTTCAGGTTTTTATGTTGGGTTGCATACATCCTTCTTGCAATTCTTCTAATAAGTGTAGGGCGTTTGTATCCATAAAAATCTAAATTCGTATGCTCCTTAATACGACTAAGGATTTTTGACAAGGAGTATTCATCCGAGAGCATTTTTACAGATTCATCAGTATCAATACTGTGAGGCGTAGCTATATAATCCAATAACTCCTTCGGCATTTGCGCAACGGGTACTATATAATCAACTACTCCTATTGCAATAGCGCTATTAGGCATTCCATCAAATTTTGCAGTCGCTGGTGATTGCACCATAACCATTCCTCCCATTTCCTTTACAGCGTGTACTCCCCGAGAACCATCAGTTCCTGTTCCAGACAAAATTATTGCTATAGAACGTTCTTTCAATTCTTCTGCAAGAGAATGAAAAAAAATATCAATGGGTAAGTTAAGATGATGACTTTGGGGTTTATCTGTTAAGGATAATCTCCCATTTTTGAACTTCATATTTTTTCTTGCAGGTATCAGGTAAATACTACCAGGAGCTACAACCATATTATTTTTTACTTCAAAAATTGGGAGTGACGTATTTTTTGCCAAAAGCTCAACCATTAAGCTTTTATAATCCGGAGATAAATGCTGCACAATTACAAATGAATGCTTACAATCTGAAGGAACATAATCAAAAAATAATTTCAATGCCTCTAATCCTCCAGCAGAAGCGCCAATTCCTATGATAAAAAATTGTTCATTTTGTAAATCTCCATGCTTCTTTTTATCAATTTTATTTGTCAGCGTGTTTTTCACAATCTTGTGTCTTTTTATTAATTGAATCAGACCTAAAAAAAGGTATCACAGATACGTTATACTTAGTTTGACAATTGTACTGTTATAAGAAAAAATATAATACAATAAAAACACGAGGGTAAAGTGTTTATTTTTTTAATTGAAGTCTGGTTTAAACCACTTCACTGCATATACAAGCTTAAAAATACTAAATAATTTTATTTATTATATCGGTTTACAAGGAAAAATAAAATTTAAAACCGGGGAATTAATACGTTAAAATATTTTTTTAAAATTGTATGTAAAATCTCATTAAACAAAACAAAAAAAAAGACAAAATATCATTTAAACAAGTTAAAAAGTATATACATATCTTTGTTTACGGTAAAAACACCTAATCAATAAGGCTTACAAATAAAAACAAAAATAAAGGGATTTTTCCCTAAAATACTTGTTATTTTTTTTCTACCTTTAGAATACAACTTGTTAAAGTTATTAAAAAACCCAAATTTATCTTGCTCAAAAATACAGTTTAAAAACTCGGCCCCTTATGTTTTCTAATCTGATAATAAGCATATGGAGAAAACTTTACTTAAGGGAAATAAGAAAGTAGAAAACTCAAAAAATACCTTTTATATTGTAGGTATAGGAAGTTCTGCGGGTGGTCTTAAAGCACTGGAAGAATTCTTTGATCACTGCCCATCAGATTCTGGCTTTGCTTTTGTGATCATTCAACATTTATCTTCGGATTATAAAAGCTTATTGGTTGAACTTTTGTCCAGACATACTACGATGCCTGTAAAAGAAGCTGATGATGAAGATGAAGTCACTCCTAATTGTGTGTATGTAATTCCTAGGGTTAAAAATATTAAAATTAAAGAAGGTAAAATTCGATTAACTAAGTGCCTGCCTGATACACAAACAAATTTTCCTATTGATCTTTTTTTTAATTCACTCGCTGTAGAACAGAAAGAAAAAGCATTAGCCGTTATTTTATCAGGAACAGGAACAGATGGTACCAAAGGAGCAAAAACAATAAAAGAAGCAGGAGGCACAGTATTTGTACAAAACCCAGATTCTTCATGCTTTGATGGAATGCCAAAAAGTATTATTTCTCAGGGATTAGCTGATTATATACTTACCCCCAATGAGATCGCTGGGGAACTAATCGACTTTGTATCTCATCCTCAATACATTTTTCCTATCCAATCTGAAAGATATCAAGACAATACTGAACCTTTAGAACAAATATTAAAAATTATTAAGACCCATTTGGGGTATGATTTTTTCTATTATAAAAAACCAACTTTACTCCGAAGAATAGCAAAGCGAATTAGTATAACAAAATGTCAAACGGTAGAAAATTATATTGATTATCTTCACAACTATCCAAAAGAAAAATTTCTTTTATCTCAGGAGTTCTTAATTGGTGTTACCAATTTTTTTAGAGATCATAAAGCATTTGATATTCTGGAGAAAGAGGTAATTCCTTCAATTGTATCAAAAAAAGAAAAAGGGCAAAGTATAAAAATATGGACTATAGCCTGCTCTACAGGTGAGGAGGCATATTCTATTACGATTCTACTGGAGGAATATCTAAAACAACAAAAACTTGATATTAATTACAAAGTTTTTGCAACAGATCTAGATGACAGAGGTATCGCTATAGCTACCAAAGGAATTTATAATCAAAATATAGAATCAGAGGTACCTCCAGCAATTCTTAACAACTATTTTTTAAAAAAGGAAAATCAATATCAAATTCATCCCAATATCAGGAAAAATATAATTTTTTCGAAACATGATGTTTTACAAAACCCTCCTTATAGCAAAATGGATCTTGTTTCCTGTAGAAATATGCTTATTTATATGGAAAACAATATCCAATTAAAAGTTTTGTCAAATATACATTATGCTCTAAATCATCATGGGTATTTGTTTCTAGGAAGCTCAGAAAACCTAGGATCATTGTATAAGAATTTTGATGAAATAAGCAGTAAATGGAAGATTTATAAAAATATCCAATCAGAACGAATCATAAACATCCATAAAGAAGATGCCTGGAAGATAGAACGAAATGGTACTACCAGATTCCAAACAGCTCATTCTGGAAGTTCTCTAGAAGACAAAATTGCAAAATCCATCAACAAAATATTAATGGATGAATTATTAGTAGTAAGTATTTGTATCGATGAAAATTTTGAGATCATACACGCTTCTGGTAAACTAAAAAAATACATAGATTATCCAGATGAAGGCTATTCTAATAACCTGCTTAAAATGCTACCTGACGAATTAAACATTCCTATCAGCGCTTCTGTCCGGAAACTCTCTGTTAATCCTGATAGAACCATTGAGAAAGAAATAAAATTAATCGTAGATAACACTTTAAAACGATTGCGATTATTAGTCCGTTCTTTTAATGTTATATCGATTAACAGTCGTTCTTTTTTGATTACTATCATCGAAGAATCTGATAGAAAAATTACACAAGAAGAAAAGGTTCTAATACCCAAAAAACATGCTGATGATCATCAATTACAAGAACTCAAAGAAGCACTAAGCGAAACCAGAGAAAACCTTCAATTGACTATTGAAGAATTAGAGACTTCTAATGAAGAGACGCAAGCCACTAATGAAGAACTCCTGGCTTCAAACGAAGAATTGCAAAGTACAAACGAAGAGTTGCAGTCACTTAATGAAGAACTACATGCGGTGAATGCAGAATTGCAGGAAAAAAACATCCAACTAATAGAATTGAATTCTGATATTGAAAATCTAATGAAGAATATCAATATTGGAACCATTTTTCTGGATCGGGATTTTAAAATCAGAAAATTTACTCCATCGATTAATGAACATTTTCAGCTCAGACAAGAAGATATAGGAAGATCTATCTCACATTTTTCTGGCACTTTGGGAGGAGAAGATTTGATCAAATATGCTAGACAGGTGATCAAAACACTTCAACCCTATAAAAAGGAAGTAATTAATACAACTGATAATTACTTTCTAATGCAAATTTTCCCATATTGTAGCCAAGAAGATGGTGTAAAAGGAGTTGTAATCAATTTTATTGATATCGATGATCTGAAATCTGCAATAAAAGAAAAAGAAAAGACCAATAATTTTCTATCCCATCTAATGGATTCTAACCCGGCAATCATATATATATATGATATCTTATCCAAAAAGAATATATATGTCAGTGCCAATATATGGGAACAGGCGGGCTATACAAGTATAGATATAAAAAGAATGAAAGGTTCAATCTTAGAAAAGATAATATATCCTGATGATTTACAAAATGTATATGACCATCATGAAAAACTAAAACACCTCAAAAACAATGATGTAATACAATTAGAATATCGTATTGTCAGCAATAATGCGAAAAAACCAATATGGTTACTCTCTACCGACAAAGTATACGAAAGAAATCAGGATGGCAGCGTAAAAACAATACTGGGAATAGCACAAACAATTACTCAAATAAAAAGCCTGGAGTTACAACTTAAAGAGAGTGAAGAACGATACAGGCTGGCTGTTATGGGCACAGGATCTTGCCTTTGGGAATGGAGCAACTTATTAAATGATGAAGCCTGGTGGTCACCAGAATTATACACGCTTCTGGGATACAGTCAAAAAGAAATGAAACCGACCTTTAGTGGATTACTAAATCTTATTCATCCTGCGCAAATTAAAGCTTTTAAAACCGGGATAGAAACCCACATAGAAAACAGTCACTTTTTTGAAGAAGAAATACAATTAAAAACTAAAAAAGAAGGATATAAATGGTTCACAATTAATGGACAAGTAAAATTTGATCATAATAAGCTGGCAAAAAAAGTGGTAGGTACCATTCTGAATATAGATGAGCGCAAAGAATCTGAACGTAAGATGAAGGAATTAAATATAGAACTCGAGCGCTTTGCTTATCTGGCTTCTCACGACCTTAAAGAGCCTCTGAGAACAGTAACCAGTTTTACCAGATTATTCAAAGAAGAATATTACAAAAAGTTTGATGATAATGCTTTGCAATATTTGGATTTTATAGAAAAAGCTTCCTCAAGAATGATTACATTGACTAATGATCTGCTTGTATATTCTCAATTAGATGATAAATCATTGAATTTTCAACCCCTAAACATCAATGATCTACTCCTTAAAATCACAGAAGATCTTCAAAATACGATCTCAGAACATTGTGCTTTAATTGAGATAAAAAAACTTCCAGAGGTCACTTGTGATGCCGTACAAATGAGACAACTTTTTCAAAATCTAATTTCTAATAGTCTAAAATATAACAACTCCAAAATACCTGCGATTGAAATCGATTGTATCGAAAAACCATCTTTTTTTGAATTTTTCATAAAAGATAATGGTATTGGTATTCTTAAAAAAAATCACAAAAAAATCTTTGAAGTTTTTAAAAGGCTTCATAGCCAAACAGAGTATGAAGGAACAGGTATTGGTCTTGCTAATTGCAAACGTATTGTAGATAACCATAGGGGCAAAATATGGGTTAAATCTAGTGAGGGCAAAGGTGCTACATTTTTTTTTACAATTCCTAAAATAAAAACGAAATGAAAAAAATCGAATGTATTTTATTAGTTGATGACAGTCCTTCAACTAATTTCTATCACAAAAAGTTAATCGAAACAACAGGAGAAGTTGATCAAATATTTGATGTAGAAAATGGTCTGGAAGCGCTGGATTACATATATCAAAAAGGAAAATATGATTTTCAACCACCCAGACCAAATATTATTTTTCTGGATATTAACATGCCCAAAATGGATGGGTTTGAATTTCTGGAAAGGTATTCTAAAATACCAAAAGCATTGAGAGCAGATGTATTGGTCGTTTTTCTAACAACCTCTAATTGGGTTAAAGATAAGCTTAAAGCTATCGAAAGTAACCTGGTCTATGATTTTTTAGAAAAACCTTTAAAAATGGAAGAATTAAAGAAAGTGAGTGACCATTATCGAACAATTCTATTAGATCCTGCATAAATAATGATTAAAAATAGTATCTCAGGTATTCCCGTAGTTCCTGATATCAAAACACGTAATTTCTTTGCTTATTCTTGTTTCTAAAAGTGAGGAGCAAATTAATCATACTTAAATTCTGCATGATTTTTCTTTAATTTTAGTATCTGAGTGTATTGATTGTTTCGCTTACTTTTCAGGAATTGTATTGAAGATAACAACTTTTCTTCTATATAATAATATCGGACAACTTCTGAAAAATACTTTTATAAACAGAAGAATGCTATATCTTTTTCCTGAAACCAGATAACTTATTTACCATGCGCCAAACACTTTCACTATTAAGCTCCATACTTCTTTTTTTATTACAATCTGTCATATAATCTATAAGAACATTCTCCATATTAATCTGAATCAAAGAAGATTTAGTTAATTTTCGCATATACCAGGCAGGGAATTTTCTACTTATAATATCTGTCGTGTTTTTATAACTTAGTACTGTATGCCTTGTATCTTGCTTTATATTATTCATAAGAACATCAACCACCGCATCATCTCCTTCTATATATTGTAGAAAAAAACCTTTTTCAAAATATAAATATCCTGTTATACCAAATTGTTTATTACAATCCGATGCAAATGTTTCTAATTTTTTTAGATCATCAGAATTAAAATCAACAATGGCTTTGCTTACATATACTATGCCTTTTATCATTATTATTTAAGTTGGTTAGACAAACTATCTTAAATTTAATCATTTTGCCCTCAATAACAAATAAAAGGTATTCATTGATTAGAATATGTCTATATACTTTTGGTTCGAAGTGTCTTCAAAATCTCAAACTATTGATTTTTACCACACATACAATTTGTCATATACTAAAATTTGTTCTGACCAACATAAAAATATCTAATTCATAAAAAAGCCTTTTGACAACAAAAGGCTTTTTTATGAATAATACTATCCTTATTTATCCTTAGATATGATATGAATCTCTCTTTGAGGGAATGGTATAGAAACTCCACGCTCTTCAAGACATTTTTTAGCTTCTTCAATCACATAAAAATGTATTTTCCAAAAATCTTCATTTGAAGCCCAATACCTTAATTGTAATGTTACAGCACTATCCCCTAATTCGGTAACCATAACTTCTGGAGCAGGATCTTGTATAACCTTTTCCTGACTGTTGACAATATGCAGTAGTATTTGCTTCGCTTCTTTTATATTACTGGTATACGATATTCCAATATCTATTTTATCGCGTCTGATTCCTTCTGAAGAATAATTAACAATATTATCATTAGACATCTTTCCGTTTGGAATAATAGCCAGTTGGTTTCCAAAGGTGTTTAGCTTTGTTGTAAAAATTGAGATTTCCTTTACTGTCCCAGACATTCCCTGAGCTTCTATAAAATCTCCAATCTTAAAAGGTTTAAAAAACAGAATTAAAACACCTCCTGCAAAATTTGCCAAAGATCCTTGCAATGCAAGTCCAATGGCAAGCCCTGCTGCTCCCAAAATAGCCACTAACGAGGATGTCTGCACTCCTAATTGTGTAATTACGAGTATTATTAGTAATATTTTTAAACCAATACTAATCAGGTCGTACAAAAACTTCTCTAATGTTTCATCATAATCTTTTTTCTTAAAAAATTTACGAAGCATTTTACTGATAATATTGATTACCCAAATCCCTATAAAAAAAATCAAAACGGCAGATATAAGCCCTGGTGTAAAATCCCAGATCCATTTTACAAATTGATCCCAGTTTTCTTTTGTTAGTCCTAGTGTTTCCATATGTTATACTATTTAGTGTTATGACTTTTATCAAGTAAGTTTCTTTCTCTTTGATTTTATTGAAGCTTACATATACAATGGTGAATTATTATAAAGAAAGCGAAAATATAACTGTATAAGGTATTATTCAAGTAATTATAGGAATTCATGACTGTAAATATAATTTCCAGCAGTTTATATAATTTAAAATTAACAAGGCTATACTAGTATTATAAAACTTTTTCACTGCAGGATTATTTTTGTTTTTAACAGAAAACGAGATTATATATGACCTAATGAGACACTTTTTGAAAATCATCATAGGTTCCAGATATAGAAAGTAAAAAACACACCTGAAGATTTTATGACATTTTTTGATTTAAAATTATCCATTTTTATTTGAAGTATTTTTTTGCACTTCATAGCAACACCACGAAATAAGATAAAACTGAAAATTGAGTTGAAAAAGGCATTTTATAACGAATGGCAAAAGCTTAAAACCAATTATTTGAACAGTTCTAGAAGAAGAAAGATGTTTTAATATATCATATTAGCAAATAAAGTATGATTATAATGTAGGGTATTTAATAATTAGCTTGTTTATTAATAAAACCCTAATGCTTTATACATGTTTTAATTATGAAAAATACTATTAAACCTATGTTAAAAAGCATTTTCCTGATGAGTCTACTATCAAGCACCACTTTACTTGCCCAGGAAAAAAAAGCAACTACAGCTACGCTAAACAAAGAAAACACGCATGGATCAATTCCTCTTTGCGGTACGCCTACCAGCGATCTTTATACCAAGATTCATCAGAAAAAAGTTCAATCCAAGATTCATAAAACCAGAAATAAAAAACCTCCTGTACTAATTGAAGAAATTGAAAATGGGGAACAAAGTATTAATAACACAATTAGCACAGCACAAAAGATTCCTAATTTCGGAAACGGAGAAAATCAAATCAGTGAAGTCTCTATAAAAGGTAGTATTGGAGTTGATCTCATGTATGAGTTTATCCCCAAAGTTGTCCAGGAAGATCCAGAAGATAATGGTTCTATTCCGTTGGCACAAAACTTACCTTTTGACACTGATTTACCAGAGGATCAAATACAATTCATTACGGTCTCTGGAGTGATTGGCGATGGTCCTCATAGCGCCTCAGGCACAGGTACAGGAGATTTTGATATGTTTTCTGTTAAGCTGGAAAAAGAACAACTTATCAGAATGACCGTAGCGGCACCTCAAAGCGATACTACAAATCTGAATCCCGTAATAGCCATACGTAATGAATCTGGTGAGCAATTAGATATAGAGGGAAATGTTAGAAGAAGAACTCCTGATGCTGATGGCAATTTTGTTACTGAAATCATATTTAAAAGCCCCGAAAATGGCACGTATTTCTTAGAAATTGCTCCTGCAAAATATCGACTAACAGATCCCTTTGATCCTGCATCTGGGGTTATACGTTTTCAAAGCCTTCCCGTGGATGAAGGTTCGTATACCGCCAATATAACCAACTTTGGAGTACTTGGAGATACGGATCATTATGCCATAGAGCTGAAGAAAGGAGATGTACTTGGTATTGCTTCAAAAGATTTTCAGGATACTCACTCGAGAATTAATTTATTTTTACCTGACGGTACTCTCGGGATAGGAACCAATAGTTCTACAAATGATTCTAATGCGCCTGAGTCTCCGGTCCCCACAAATGGAGAATCCAGTTTTACTTATATAGCTCCACAAACAGGAACGTACACTCTTAAATTCGAAGAAAGTCTTGGAGCCTACGAAGCAGAAATAATTGCTGCAAGACCTGGTTTTGAAACAAATAATAAGGGACTAAGACAATTTATATATCTTGATTTTACAGGAGTAGATGATTTTACATACAGAGAGTTTTTTAATGTTTCAGAATCAGATGCTCCACTTAATCACCCTTTTTACGATACTGTAAGGACCTTCTCTCCTTTTAGAGATTTTCTAGAAAACTGGAGCATTGAGAACACAAGATCTAATCTGCTCAAAATGGCTTTTAAAATTACTGAAGTTGTAAAAGAAAACACAGTAAATGAAGTAAGACTTTCTGAAATTAATCCTGATTATTCACTGTCAATACTAAGTGATTATGGTAGCGAAACCTTAGGTAAAAAGATTCCTGAGATTCTGGAAAAACTAGATATCCCATATAGTAGAGTCATCATTGGAGGAACCAGAGAAGAGTCCGGAATTAGAACTGTTGGACTTGCCAATGATATTGACCCTGGTAATTATAATTTAGAGAATGATGCCTTTGTATTACTAAGCGAGCTAAGTAGTACTGATGAACGTAATAGAACTTCTATTAATTTTATCCCACTGGCAGATGGTTTTACCATAGAAGATGTAATGCCAGTGGTCTTAGGAAATCTTGTCTGTCATGAATTTGGTCATTATTTAGGAAATTTTCATTGTAATACTTTTAATGATCACATAACCCTAATGGATGAAGGAGGAGCTGGAGTTTCAAGGTTGGCAGGGATTTTTTTGAATAGAGGTGAAAAATTCGGAGATACTAACACCAGAGATATAGATTTTACTGCGGATGAATATAGTACTTCTGAAGATTTACGAGGAGAAGATCTTATTGATATAAATACTGCTTTTGCTCTTGGTTTTACTCCTGGAAGCAGGTTTGAAGCAATAGAGACCCCAAAAGAAATTGAACAGCTGGAAGAGAATGCGCTTAAAGAGCTGTTTAATGAAATTGATAACCTAGAAGCATTTGCCTACCCCAATCCGCAGAATCATCAGGAAACATCAAATTTAGTCTTCTCTTCTAAAAAAAGCGGACAGGTTTATGTAGACTTATATGATCTACAGGGTAGAAAGATTGACCAGCTATTTACAGGTACAATTGAAAAAGGAGAGAAAATACAATTAGAACTGGTACCATCAAAATACAACCTATCCTCTGGAGTGTATATCTATAATATCAAAACTCCGGGACAAGAAATTAATTACAAGTTTTCTATTAAATAATTAATAACTGTTCTTTAGATGAAATCACCGTAAACTGAATCAAATTATTTTTTAATTCAGACGAGAAAGAAAATTTACAGATAGCAACGCTATCGATACTTTTTATTTTGAAGTCTGAAACAAAAAGAAATGATTTTTGCAGGTACTTCATTTGAGGGCAGTATAAGTTCCTTTTTTCTATAAAAACTGAAGGTCGTTCAAATTAGTATTGAGCGACCTTCTTCATAAAAAGATACAAATATCAACGGATATCAACTAATCGATTCATTATTTTGAGGTCTTTCAATTCATTTTATATACACTGTTTTTATATTTACAAATTCTAATATTCCTTCTCTAGATAGTTCTCTACCATATCCTGAGTATTTAGTTCCTCCAAAAGGTAATCGTGAGTCTGATTTTACCATTTCATTAATAAAAAATGCCCCATCTTCTATATTCTCTATCTGCTTTCTTGCTCCTTCAATGTCTTGTGTAAATAACATAGTACCTAATCCAAAATCAGACAGCGATGCCAACTCAATACTATGTTCTCTATCCTTTGCCTTAATTACAGCGGCTACTGGACCAAAGATTTCGTTATCAAATGCTGGCATTCCTGGTGACACATTAGTAAGAATAGTAGGCTCAAAAAATGCCTTATCACGCTTATTACCAATAAGCACAGCAGCTCCTTTTTTAATAGATTCATTCACTTGTTTTTGTACTTCTTCTGCAAGATCAATCCTAGCCAATGTTCCTATCTGCGTTTTAGAGTCTAATGGTGAACCAAATTTTATATTTCTAAATGCTTGTTCAAATTTTTCGAGAAACTCATTATAGATGTCTTCGACTACTATAAAGCGTTTTGCAGCGATACAACTTTGTCCTGCGTTTTGTATTCTGGCCTTTACTATTGTATCTAAATACTTATCAAGATCTGCGTCTTCCCATAGAATACAAGCATTATTTCCTCCAAGTTCCAGTACAGTTTTCTTAAGGTTTTTACCAGCTATTTCTGCAATTGTTCTTCCTGCTTTTTCACTACCGGTTAAACTTATAGCCTTTATAATATCACTCTCTATAATACTTTCAAGCTGTTTATGACTTACAATCAGGGTTTGGAAACATCCTATTGGATATCCTGCTTCTTCAAAAAGCTCCTGAATACGTAGGGAGCATCCGGTTACATTACTAGCGTGTTTTAATAATATTGTGTTCCCTGCAGTGATTGTTGGGATTGCAAAACGCATTACTTGCCAAAAAGGATAGTTCCAGGGCATAATACCCAGAACACAACCTATCGGATCATAACTAATAAAGCTTTCCTGTGCTTCAGTTTCTATAAGTTCGTCAGCTAGAAACTGCTCTGCATTTTTTTCATAAAAATCAATCAGGTTAATACATTTTTCTATTTCGGCGATACTTTCCCGGTAAGGCTTCCCCATTTCTTTGGTGATCAACGTGGCACATTTTTCCATTTGTTGATACAACACATCTGCTAATTTTTGTAAAAGTTTACAACGCTCTTGCAATGATTCTTTTTTCCAACCAAAAAATATTTCTTTTGATTTATGTATTAAAGCAGCAACTTCTTTATCAGTAAATAAAGGATATTCTTTTAAGACTTCTCCAGTAAAAGGGTAGGTTGTAATAATTGTATCCGACATATATCACGATTTTAATTGATATCAAAGATAAATTT
The DNA here is from genome assembly GCF_008370685.1 of Aquimarina sp. RZ0. Taxonomy (GTDB): domain Bacteria; phylum Bacteroidota; class Bacteroidia; order Flavobacteriales; family Flavobacteriaceae; genus Aquimarina. Next base: position 123,243 of record NZ_VTZU01000001.1, on the reverse strand, counting down.
GAAAATTCAATACAATAAATGCTTTTGAGTTAATTATTAATTCGTTTGCCATTCTATTAGTAGATTTTTATTAGTATTCTCTACACTGTTAACTGAAAAAGGCTAACAGTCGCATTGTTATAATGTAGAGGAAGTCCAGTCGTGTTTTTAAGGGTAGACAAGCCTAAGTAGTCAAATCCGCATTTTTTATAATGATGTATCAAGCCATTATTTTCCCCTACGGTATCCATCCTTACATATTCCTTATTATTTTGCCGAGCATAACTTTTGGCCCATGCTATAATTTCTCTAACCAGATTTCTCCCTTTAAAGTCAGGATTTGTTGATATACGATGGATATAAATAGAAGGATCTTCATTTCTTTGTTGCCATATTTGTGGGTCTTTATCTGTGGTAGTCCAAATACACGCAATTCTATTATCAATTATAATTTTCCACTGTCTGTTTTCCCGAATTTCTTTTTGTACAAGCTCCCTGTCAAAATCAGGCCAATGAACAACTCCTTTTGATTTTTGAAAATCTGTTGACATTTTATAAAGCTCGAATATTTGATTAATATCTTCAATTTTACTGTTCTGTATATTCATTTGACTCTTTTTTAGATCTTAGCCTGATATGTATAAAGGTCAAAATACCTTCCTTTTACTGCAATAAGTTCATCGTGCGTTCCTCGTTCCGCAATATTTCCCGCTTCTATGACCAGAATTTGATCTGCTTTTTTTATCGTACTTAATCTGTGAGCAATGACAAAAGTAGTCCTACCTTCCATCAAAGCACCCAGGCTTTTTTGTATTAAAGCCTCGCTCTCTGTATCCAGATTAGAAGTTGCTTCGTCTAATATTATAATCTTGGGATCTGCAAGAATGGCACGTGCTATGGCAATACGCTGTCGTTGTCCGCCAGATAGTTTTACTCCTCGTTCTCCGATTCGGGTATCCAACCCATCATCAAATCGATCGGTAAACTCGTTTACATAAGCTGCTTTTACGGCCTGTTGCAGTTGTTTTTCGGTAGCATCAGGCCTTGGAAAAAGGATATTATCTCTAATAGTTCCTTCAAATAAAAACTCATCTTGTAGTACTACTCCCAGGTTACGGCGGTAACTACTCAGGTTTACCTTTGAGATATCATGATTATCAATTGTAATCAATCCTGACTCGGGATTCAGGAAGGTTGCTGCTAATCCGGCAATTGTAGACTTACCAGAACCTGAACTTCCTACCAGAGCGGTGACAGTTCCCGATAGCGCTTTAAAATTAATCCCATGTAATACTTCTTTCCCTGCTTCATAAGAAAAATTAACAGTGTCAAATATAATATCTCCTTTAATATCTTCGAGCTGAATAGTTCTTTTTTCCGGGTCTTCTTCTGGAGGTAAATTCATCAATTCTTCTGTACGATCCAGCCCCGCGAGTGCCTCGGTTAATTGACTCCCTATATTACTCATTTGTACAATAGGAGCAATCATAAAGGCCAGATACATGGTAAATGACAAAAAATCTCCAGCCGTCATACTTCCTTCCATCATATAATAACCACCGATACCCATAATTCCGGTAGAGGCAATACCTGCCAGTAAAAATGTAGAAGAACTGGTCATTAATGCTGTAGCTGTTAAGCTTTTTTTTACATTCTGAAATAAGCGATCTACACCTTCTTCAAAAATTTTACTTTCCTGCTCCTCGGCACCAAATCCTTTTATAACGCGAACACCTGATAATGTTTCTGTTAATCTCCCTTGTACTTCGGCATTTATTTTACCACGAGTTCTAAAAATAGGTCGTATATATTTAAAGGCTTTTAATGCTACAATACCAAATAAGCTTATAGGAATAAGTACAAACAATGTCATCCATAGATTAATTTTAATAAGTAGAACAACCGAAACAATTGCAGTAAAAATTCCACCAACTAATTGAACCAATCCAGTTCCTATTAGGTTTCTTACCCCTTCAACATCACTCATAATACGAGAAACTAAAGCACCTGATTTAGTATTATCAAAAAAACTGATTGGTAATGATAATACCTTTTTCTGAACTTTTGCGCGTAATTCTGAAATAAGAAATTGTGCTTGTACACTAAGGATTCTAGTTAATAAAAAAGAAGTACTCGCTTGTACCAGAATTGCTGTTCCAACAATGATTAATAATTCATAAAGTTCTTCCATATTTTTACCCGGGACGACATCATCTAACAATGATTTACTTTTCCAAGGTAAAATAAGGCCCGCTACCCTGTTAAAAAAAATAAGGAGCAATCCTATAAAAACAAGGTTACGTCTGGGCCAGATAATAGTTTTAAAAGCCTGAACCATGGTGACTTTAGGCTTTTTTTTGTTTTTTTGACCTTGTTGGTTAGCTGCAAATTCTCTCATTATTATTTTTTAGTTTTAAACAGAGTAATAGTATAGTCTAATAATTGTTGATCCCCAGAAGAGCCATGACCAGGAATAATAATCTTAAGATCTGGGTATGTTTTCTTAATTTTGGAAATGGTATGTGACCATTCTGATGTATTAGCATCTCCTAGATTTCCTTTTTTGGCATCTATACTTTTGACCATACATCCACCAAAAAGAATTTCTTCGTCTGGAAAATAGGATACGATATTGTCTGGACTATGGGCTTCTCCAAAAAAAGAATTATAAATAATTTTATCTCCTAACCTTAATTCCAGATGATTTTTAAAAATGATTTCAGGTTCCGGATACCCTTCTTTTGACATTAATTCTCTGGTTTTTTCACTTGCTATAGAAGGTATCTTTTCTTGTTTGAGGATATCAATTCCTTCTGTACAATCGGTATGAAAATGATTAAAGACTACACCTTTTATGCTAATTTTCAAGCCGTTTCTAACCCAGTTAATGAGGTCTAGAGTGGCTTTATCAGTTACTGGAGTATCAAATATATAGGCTTCTGCATCATTAATGTATAAAAATCCATTACAAGGAAATCTAACACCATTTTCTAAAGCTATATAAGAAATATGAATAAAGCTATGCTTACTGATTTTTATAATAGTAAGGTTTTCTGAGACCTCAATATTTTTATAAGCATAGTTCTTTTGACAAAAAATATGATTGGATGATAAAACCAATATAATAAACAGATTTATTATTAATAGAAATGAACTTTGTAGACTAGTATTCAATATATTCTGAAGTTCCTTTTTTATTTTTTTCATGTAGCCATTCCCAGTTTAGGGATAGTTTGATTTTATTATTTTTTGTAAAAGTAATTTTTGCTATCGCTTTTCCTGCTTTTAATTCATTTTCATTAGTGATGCATTGATACATCATTATCAGGATATCATCTTTTAGATGTGCTATAATTTTACCATATTTAATAGTACCTCCATAATAGTCTGCCGTTACAAGATTTCCATCCTGTTGATATTCAAAAACAGTGTCAGAATCTACCTTACCATTTTCTGAATTTTTTATAAGAAAGAATTTCTTATTATTAAGGTCAATTTCTATCATTTTTTCTTTCTTAACAATGCTACTGCTAAGATATAAATACTCGATGGGATTGCGATCCAGATCAATTCACTTAACAATACTTTAATGCCCCAGATACTGAAAAATTTACTTGCTCCAATCGGAGAAACCTGGATTGGTCTCCAGGGGAAAAAATATCGCACTGTATCAAAAGGGGAAAAAAATGCTATTCCTAAACCTCCAGAAGTCATTGCATCAAGGATTCCGTGGGATGCGGTACAGATAGAAAAATAAAAGATTAATATTACCCCAGTTTTTGTAAAAACACTTTTGTAATAGAAAATAGAACTTACTAGTATACCGATCAGTATAGCAAAAAGGATGGAATGAGAAAAACCCCGATGTCCCCAAAAACTATCATATGATATCCCAAAAGTAAATCCAATAACATCTGCATCCGGCAGGATAGAACAAAAGACACCTAATATCCAGAATTTACTGGTAGTGATCTTATTAGAAAATGTTTTTCCCAATGCATAGGATACAAACCCATGAGCAAATATAGAAGCCATATGATTTTTTCTAATTAAAAATAGTGTAAATATTTTTAATTATATCATAACAATGCCGGTTCTCAGATGGTATTGCTTACTGAAATTATTTCTTTTTGTTCCATATTTCAAAATAAAATATACCATAGTGCTGCCTTCCCTAAGTTTTATTTCTCATCTGAATCTAAAATAATTCAATTGAGATGGCCATACTACCATCTGAGAACTATTATAAGAAATAAGATTGAAATAGAAGCGGTTTTGACTTTTTGTTTTACCTGAAAAAATATTGAAATTTTAATAACTAAAACTTTTTGAAATACATAATAATGTAGTAACATAAAATAAAGGAATGTTGAGATTTTCTTGCACTTTTTTGGAACACAAAAAGTTAAGTTGACTTCTTTTGTTTCCTTTTTATATTTCTTAAGAAAGTATAGTAAATTATTAACTAAATAAGTATAGGGTTTATAAGCTTTTAGCTGTTATCTATTTGAAGGCTTATGCATATATCATAAGTTATTTTAACTATTAAAATTTATTTAATTATGAACACAAATTCCATGTTAACCAACTTAAAAAACTACGCACTATCTGTATTTGTGCTATTTTTTTCAGCATCTTTTGCTATGAATGCAAATCAAGCCCCTGCTGAAAATCATTATGAGACTACTTTAAACCAAATTGATCCTCAGAAGCAATTTATACTGCGAAACAAAACGAATGAGAGACGATTATTGTCTTTACAGTATTCAATTATACCTGTTCCATATTCTCTTGCCTTTGATTCAGTTGTTGATGAGGGAAGTACACTTTTGGCAGCAGAATTAGGTTCTCCTTTATTTGAGGAACGAATCGAAAGATTCGAAAAGTGGAGATTCGAAAATTTAGGAAACAATATTTATCAACTCGTAAATATTGAATCTGGGCTTGCTTTGGATGCAGAAAATGAAAATAGTGAACCTGTACAAAATGCAATTAACACTTCAGATTCTGGACAACGATGGAGAGTTGTAAAAGTAAATAATGCTTATGTGAAATTTGTAAATCAGCAAACAGGAAAAGCATTGACTTTTGATACCCCAAACAAGATTACACAAAGAGATGTAAACAATAACAGCAACCAACTATGGAGAATAGAAGAAACAAAAGCTGAATTGGGACCAGGAAATATTACTGATATAACTCCTCCTCTAAAAACCAAAATTGTAGTAGCTCCTAATCCTGCAGTTGACTTTATTACTGCTGTAATAACAGTTAATCAAGATATTACTATTGAGATAGAAATAGTTGCTGGAATTGGATTAACAGGATCAAGAAAAACTGTAAATCTTACAAAAGGTGAAAACCAAATTAGCGGATTAGATATAAGAAGTATTCGATCTTCTCCTTTTGGTCTTGTTAATATTTATCGCAGTGATACTGGGAAACAAATAGGTTATAAAACGTTTCTTTTTCAAAAATAAAAGTATGTTAATTTAATAACTTGAGTTCGATTAATCCTAAAGCAGCACTTTGTTTAAGTGAAATGAAATTCTGATAAGAATTGTATCGAAAACAAATATTTTGGGTTTAGATACAATTCTCGATACACTTTCCCTTCGTCAAAGCACTCGAATTGACGGTTTATTGGCGGTTTAATCTTCTGCATTAATAGTCGAACTCAGGTTATTATTATAACAATATATAGTATGTTGTTTTTTCAGAATCTAAAGCAGTTCTTTTACTATGTTACTACAAGGATACTAGGTTTTGAACTGTTATGTATTTTGAAAACTTATACTTAATCACACCTTATTTTAATCATTATAATTTTTTTAATCATGAAAACAAATTCCATATCAAACAACTTAAAAAACTATGCACTATCCGTATTTGTGCTATTTTTTTCAGCATCTTTTGCTATGAATGCAAATCAAGTTCCTGCTGATAATAGTAATGATACCTCTTTAAACCAAATTGATCCTAATCTACAGTTCTTACTTCGTAATAAAACAAATGAAAGGAAATTAATATCATTGGATTTTACATTTATATATGTTCCTTATTCTTTGGTTTTTAACCCGAAAGTTGAGGAAGGTGATTCAATTCTTGTCGCAGAATTAGGTTCATCTCTATATAATGAACAAATCGAAAGATTTGAAAAGTGGAGATTTGTAAATTTGGGTAACAGTGTATATCAAATAATAAATATCGAATCGGCAAAAGCTATTGATGTAGAAAACAACAACGCTACTCCAATACAAAGTACCCCAGATACTGCAGATGCTGGTCAACGATGGGAAGTAGTTACAGAGACTAATGGGTTTCTAAGGTTTGTAAACCAGCAGACGGGAAAAGCATTAGCTTTTGAAGACAACAAGCTTGTACAGAGTACCATTAATTCTAATGCCGATCAGCAATGGAAAATAGACGAAACAATTAGAGAAGAGGGCCCAGGAAGTATTCCTGAAATAAACCCGATTGAGTTAGATTTAGTCATAGCACCAAATCCCGTAAGAGATTTTACTACGGCTGTTATTAACAGCAATCAGGAAGTTACCGTTATCATTGAAGGTCGCAGCTGGGGAGCAAAATTATTAGATAAAAAAGAAGTAACACTTGCAGTAGGTGAGAATAGAATTCAACTAGATATGAGAAATAGATTCAATACAACACGTTTTGGATTTGTAGAAGTTATTCGCAAGAGAAATGGAGAACGATTAAGCCTTAAGACTATTCGTTTTCAACAATAATACCTTCTGATTTAAAACCAGAAATACAACAAGTTCTAAATAATAAATTTACATCAGAAATACTACGATTTATAACTAAAAATTTCGCATATTCATCGTTTCTTTTTCCTTTCTACTTCGTTTAAAAAATAAACTGTAGCTATAGCTATGCTTGATTTTTTTGCCTTGCATAAAGGAAAAATAATTCAATGAATTTATACGAATTTTTTAATCACAAATCGTATACTATGCCGTTTACCATAAAAATCACCTGATTTTCAAAAGGTTTATAGAAAAAAGGCAGGAAACCATCGTTTCAGATTTCCTGCCTTTTTTCCATAAATAAATTAGGTGAGGTGTATTATTTCTTTTTCTTCTTATGCTTCAGATTAAAAGTTTTATCTCCTTTTGTTTTAGGCTTTTTGTATTTCTTTTTTATTTCACGTTGATATTTCCCTCCTAAATTTACTTTATTATTTTTTGCAGACTTTTCATGATAAGCAGCACCGGCTTCATCATCATTAGGGCGTTTATGAGGGTTGTAAATTTCTTTGACCACAGGTTGCTCTTCTGGGGCCAGTATCTTTGATATTTCTATTTCTTCTGGTATTGGTAGTTTTTCGATTTCCATTTCCATCAGATTTTCTATTGCTAGCAATGCTTCTTCTTCTTTTTCTGTAGTCAACACATACGAAACACCTTCTCTGTCAGCACGTCCTGTTCTCCCGATTCTGTGCATATAATTTTCTGGATACTCCGGTGTATCAAGATTTATGACCTGACTTACATTTTCTATGTCTAGTCCTCTGGCCATAACATCGGTAGCTATTAGAATTCGGTTTTCTCCTTTTCTGAACTGCTCAATACTCCGTAATCTGTAATTTTGAGTTTTATTAGAATGTATGATGCATATCTCTTCTTGATACTTCTTTTCTAACAGGTCGAATAATCGATCTGCAATTTTTTTATAACCTACAAAGATCAATGTTTTATTAAATTTTTCCCTATCAGAAAGTAAATGCTCTAACAGGTTTACCTTTGTATAAAAATTAGGAATTTTATAACCATATTGCTTAATGTTTTCAAGAGGAGTCCCGCTTTTTGCAACAGATATTCTTTTTGGGTTGGTAAAAATATCAGTAATCATTTGATCTACTTCGTCAGTCATGGTTGCAGAAAACATAATATTCTGTCGCTGTTTTGGTAGAATGTCAAAGATGTTCATAAGTTGGTGTCTAAATCCCAAATCGAGCATGACATCTACCTCATCGATTACAATTTTCTGAATAGATTTTAATTGCAAAGCCCTACTTACTGCAAGGTCATACAAGCGACCAGGTGTTGCTACTACGATATCTAATCCTTGAGAAACAGCTTGTTTTTGAGTATTTATATTAGTACCTCCATAAACGCCAATCACCCGTAAATTGATGTATGTAGCAAGTTTTTCGATTTCTTCTACTACCTGAACAACTAATTCTCGTGTGGGCACAAGAACTAAAACTCTTGGGTTTAGCTGTACCGAGTATTTAAGCATTCTTAGGATTGGCATCATATAGGCATATGTCTTACCAGTTCCTGTTTGTGCAATTCCTACGACGTCTTTTCCAGACATTACCACTGAGAATGCCTGTTCCTGAATGGGAGTTGGAGTTTCGAACCCCAAATCATCTAATGCGCTAAGAAGTTGTGTGCTTAAATTTAGATCTCTAAAAGTCACTATTATGTATTTTAAATACGAAGGTAATTGTATTTGATCATAAAAAATATGATTCTATCCTAAATATACCTTTTTTAGTTAAAATATCAAGATCGGCGCAACCTTATGGAATTCTTTTATCTAATTACTGTACAATGAATTCATCTTGACATTTTCTATTTCCTAAAAAATGGCTGAAATTTGTCCATTTTAGTTACTTTTTTGTCTGTAAAACTACTATAGACTGCAAAAAGTGCCTCATCTGTTCAAATTTCAACACATTTTCGGTTAAAAATAAAGAGCCAAAATGAGTTCAATTTAATCTTACTTATTTATGAAAAAAATTATACTATTTTTATTTTTAATGATATCAGTTTTGGGATGCAAAGATGATGACGACACTTCGGTTGTACCTATTGATAATAAAGTGTTGTTATTAAAAGTTGATTTTGAAACGAATACTTTTGAAGAAGGAAAAGAACTGATATTCGAAACAGATAAAGATTTTAGTATTACAACAAGATATAGGCCTCCTGGCGATTTTGGTACTATAGAATTAGTATATGCTGAGACAGAAGAAAAAATATTCTCAGGATCAATTATTTGGAATGGCATTGGAGCTATAAATTATCCTGAAAGTTTTATTCCGTCAAGTAATTTTAAAAAAGAGGACACTCCTTTAAAGATGCCGGATATTACTATTTTTCGACACATAGTGTATGATGAGTCTTATTTTCCAGAGATTATCGAATATGAAAAACTGTGGGAAGCTATTAATTCTATAACGTTACTCAAAGAATATCGAATTAGTAACCCGGAAGCCAAGATTTATTTATTACCTTATGCTCCGGCAGTTGGAGTACTTGATCCTTCTTTGGCTGATTGGATAGTTATTGTAAAGAATTAAAATATTTGGGATGTTCTTCGTATGAAGAGCATATAAAAACATCTGTTGTTTATATTATGACAGGTGTTTTTTTGTGGCTATTCTGATTTTGGCTATTTTTGATTTTTAACACAATTCGTCATGAAAAAAATCCTTGCCTTTGCAGGTTCTAATAGCAGCACTTCTATCAATCATAAGCTTGTAGAATATGTCGCTTCTGAAATAGTAGATCACAAAATAAAGGTCTTAAAACTTGTTAATTATCCGATGCCAATGTATAGCGAGGATGAAGAAAAAAATAATGGATTCCCCGGGATGACCATGGGATTGAAACAAGAAATATCAGAAGTTGATGCTTTACTCATTTCTGTAAGCGAACATAACGGAAGCTGGAGTGCATTCTTTAAAAATGTAATGGATTGGTTGTCTCGATTGGATCGCAATTTTTTACAAGATAAAAAAATATTATTGATGAGTACCTCTCCTGGTCAGCGAGGAGGAATAAGCGCATTAGAATATGCAAAAAATGTGCTACCAAGATTTGGAGGAGAAATAGTGGAAAGTTTTAGTTTTCCTTCCTTTTATGCAAATTTTTCTGAAGAAGAAAATCAAATTACAGATGAAACACTTTTATTGGGATTAAAAGAAGTTCTAACTACTTTTGCACATCAAATTAAGTAATCTGTGCGAAGTACTAAAAAATATAGTATAGAACATTCTTCTGTTTTTAAAGTTAAGCTATTACAATGGGCGCAGCAGTTTGAAGAAATAATATGGCTGGATTCTAATGAATACACACAACAATACTCTAGTTATGATGCGATATTAGCTGTTGACGCCTTTACACTCATAAAAACGGATTATCATACTGGTTTTGATCAATTGAAAGAATATCAGGAAAAAACTGCTGATTGGATTTTTGGTTATTTATCCTATGATCTTAAGAACGATACTGAACAACTGGTTTCCAGAAATCGGGATCACTTAGATTTTTCAGATTTGTATTTTTTCCAACCAAAAAAAATTTTTCTTCTTAAAGATGATGTATTAGAAGTTAAATATCTGAATATGGTGGCAGATGAGATGAATGAGGATTTTGAAAATATCAATACTTTCTCAGGGGCTATAACTTCTTCAAAAAGAGTATCTAATTGCAGTAAGATTAAAATAAGTTTGCGAATAACCAAAGATGTATATAAAGAAAAAATACAGCAAATACTTTCACACATTCATAGAGGCGATATTTATGAGGCTAATTTTTGTCAGGAATTTTTCTCAGAGAATAGCTATATATCGCCATTAGAGACATATTATCATTTAAATCAGATATCCACACCTCCTTTTGCTACTTTTTTTAGAATGAATCATCAATATTTACTATCAGCTTCACCAGAGCGATATCTAAGAAAAGAAGGTCGTAAGATTATCTCTCAACCTATAAAAGGAACAGCAAAGAGATCTACAGTAACGGCAGAGGATAGACATTTAATTTCAGCTTTAGAGAATGATCCAAAAGAACGATCAGAAAATGTAATGATTGTTGATCTGGTCAGAAATGATCTGTCAAGAACAGCAGTTCGGGGCTCTGTAAATGTTGAAGAATTATGTAAAGTATATTCTTTTAAGCAAGTACATCAGATGATTTCTACAGTGACTGCCCGAGTTGATAAAGAAACGGCTCCTGTAGATATAATCAGAACCACTTTTCCTATGGGGAGTATGACGGGTGCTCCCAAGATTTCTGCTATGAACATCATCGAAGAATTAGAAACATCAAAAAGAGGGCTGTATAGCGGTGCTATAGGATATTTTACTCCAGAAGATGATTTTGATTTTAATGTAATAATCAGAAGTATCTTGTATAATGAAGATGCGCAATATATTTCTTATACTGTTGGAGGCGCTATTACGGCAAAATCTGATCCCGATAAGGAATATGAAGAATGTTTGATCAAGGCTAAAGCGATGCGAGAGGTATTAGAAAAAGTATAGTTTTATAGAAAAAAGAAAGAATCATTATCAGGTTTCTAAAACATTAACCTGAGTTTAATCCCAGGCATGTCAGTTTGAGCGAAATTCTGATACGAATTTTGTGCTCGAAAACAAGTGTCTTTTGGGCTTAAAAACCTATTCTCAATACACTCTTCCTTCATAAAAGTACTACCATTGACGTATTCTTTAACTCGTCAGTTTAAACACTGGATAAAATTTTTATTGGATGTCTCGATTTGACAGGTTTTAATCTTCTACAATAACAATCAAGCTCAGGCAGTTATACCATTTGCTATTTCTATTTATTGTAAAAGAAAATTCAAAGGATGGGTATTATACGATTTGCGATTAAAAAATTCGTATAAATTCATTGAATTATTTTTTCTTTATGCAAGGCAAAAAAATCAAGCATAGCTATAGCTACGGTTTATTTTTTAAACGAAGTAGAAAGGAAAAAGAAACGATGAATATGCGAAATTTTTAGTTATAAATCGTATTAGATAAGATTCTTTCTAAAACTTTTTCGAACGCCAATAATCGTCTCTTTTACTTCTTTTTCAGAGATGTCAATAATCTTAGCTATTTCATCAAAATTTAATTTCCCAAAAACAAATAGATCTATAATTTTGGAAGTCTTTAATGGCAACCAACTGTAAAATTTACCTAATAATTTCTGCTTTTTATTCTCAGAAGATTCTTCAGTATCAATTATTTTTAGGATAGCAGAATCGGCATCATCATATATAAAAAATTCTTTGCTTTCAGAGTTTTGATGATAAGAAATATCATTTAGTTCTTCATTCATAATAAGATTGCTGCCAGCCTCAGATGTAAAATGTTCTTCTAGCCTTTCGAGTTCTTCATTTAAAAAATAATTGGTACTGATTGATTTTTGATGCCAACCTTCTCTCAGGTATAATTCATCTATTAGATGATCAGAAATTCTAAACAATTTCAATTCCAGTGATAACGTATCCATTTCTATATCCAGATGTTCTTCATTGTATAGAATAACGATAGCATCGTCAATTATTCCATTAGAACAGTACATATTTCTGGGCAAAATTCCGGTACTTTCTGCAATATATAGCCGATGTTTTACATACGGATGTAAATGAGGAACTACAGATAGTATTTTTTTTCCAAACTCTTTTTTACGATCATTTTCGTAGTGCTTAGGCATTTTATCTATCATATTCATAATATCAAAATTTTAAGAGTTGTTTAAAAATAACAAAAATGAATGAATTTATATGTTAAAAAGCTGTAAATCAACACACAAAGATAGACAAAAGAAAAATTGCCCTGCGCTTTCAAAATCGTATATTTGAATACCATGTAAAATAAGAATTAATAATATTGGTAGAAGATTTTAAAAAACATATAGACAATAATTTAGCATTCCTTAAAGAAGGAAAATTACTTATTGCGTGTAGCGGAGGGTTAGATAGCGTTGTACTTACTTCGTTACTTCATTCTTTTGAGTTAGATCTTGGGATTGCTCATTGTAATTTTAAGCTACGAGGAAAAGAAAGTGATCGGGACGAGAAATTTGTGGCGATGCTTGCTGATGAAATCAATGTTCCCTTTTTTACAAAAAGTTTTAAAACAGAAAAATATGCTAAAACTCATAAAATTTCAATTCAGATGGCTGCCAGAGAATTGAGATATAATTGGTTTAAGGAACTGCTACAGGAGAAAAATTATGATTATGTGATTACAGCACATCATCGGGATGATAATCTGGAAACATTTATGATTAATCTCTCTCGGGGTACCGGTATCGAAGGATTGACAGGGATTCCAGAAATTAATGATATATATATTCGACCATTATTACCTTTTTCCAGACATCAGATTTTAGCATATGCAAAAGTAGCAGTATTAGCATGGAGAGAAGATAGTAGTAATAGTAGTACCAAGTACCTGAGAAATAAATTGAGGCATGATGTAATTCCAGCGTTTAAAACTGTTAATCCAGAGCTTTTACAGAATTTTGACACTACATTACAGCATCTTAAACAGGTAAGTACATTTGTCAAAAAGCAAATAGAACAAGTACGTAGTGATGTTTTTGAATATTCTGAATCAGATACAATTAAAATACCAATCCATAAACTCCAGCGATATGAAGACCCTAAAATTTATTTGTTCTTTTTGCTAAAGGATTATGGTTTTACAGCCTGGAATGACATTCTAAAAATGCTAACAGCCCAATCCGGAAAACAAATATTTTCTCATACTCATAGATTGGTTAAAGACAGAGTAGATATTTTGTTAAGTCCGATTGTTGCAGATATACCGGATCGGAGTTATACCATTCCTGAAGAAGAAAGAATGATCATAATCCCTTCTGGAATGATCAAAATCAAAGAAGTTGAAGAGGTTACTGATATTGATCTTAAAACAATTTATGTAGATAAAAAAAAGTTAAAATATCCATTAATAGTAAGAAAATGGAAAGAAGGCGACTATTTTTACCCTATAGGAATGACCGGAAAAAAAAAGCTAAGTAAATATTTTAAGGATGAAAAATTATCTTTATTAGCCAAAGAAAGAATATGGTTATTGTGTTCTGACAATACTATTATTTGGATTATAAATTATAGAGCAGATAACCGGTTTAAAATAGAACCCCATACTAAGCAAATACTAAAAATTACTATAACCTGATGAGGAATATTTTACTGCTATTAATCACTTTATTATTTTCAACAACCATTTTTTCTCAAATTTTTGAGCCTATAAAATGGAAAAGTAGTGTAAAAGAGACGTCTGAAAATGAATATACTTTATATTTTGAAGCGACATTGGATAAAGGTTGGCATATCTATTCTCAAAGAGAGGTAGAAACCGAAGAAATTGCACCGACAGCAACAGAATTTACTTTTTATAACGAGAATAAAGCATTTGAACTTATAGGAAAAACTGAGGAACCTGAGGGTATACAAAAGTTTGATAAAGTGTTTGAAATGGAGATCAAATATTTCGAAGAGAGTGTTACTTTTTCTCAAAAGATAAAAAGACTTGATAGCGCTCTTACTTCTATAAAAGCAGAAGTTTTTTTTGGTATTTGTGATGATGAAAAATGTCTGGCACCAGATACCGTAGAATTTAACCTGAGTCTTTCTGGTAAAGTACTAGAAAATGAGGAATCAAAAGGGAATTTGGAATTTTTAAATTCAAAAGAAACTAAGGAAGAGAATTATGCAACTTCATCAGATACAAATGTAGCAGATAATCAAAATGGGGAAGAAAAGAAAGGCTTATGGAGTACATTTATTTTGGCATTTTTATCAGGATTTGCTGCATTATTGACACCTTGTGTGTTCCCTATGATACCTATGACTGTAAGTTTCTTTACTAAACAGAGTAAAAACCGGGCGGCAGGAATTAGAAATGCAGTTTTATATGGGATTTTTATCATTATCATTTATGTGGGATTAGGTTCAATAGTCACTGCTATTTTTGGTGCGGATGCGCTTAATGCATTATCGACTAATGTATGGTTTAACTTACTGTTTTTTGCACTTTTGATAGTATTTGGCTTGTCTTTTTTAGGAGCTTTTGAGATTATGCTTCCTAATTCCTGGGCTAACAAAGTAGATCGCCAAGCAGACAGAGGCGGATTACTTGGGATGTTTTTTATGGCACTGGCACTGGCAATTGTTTCATTTAGTTGTACTGGTCCCATAGTGGGAACAATATTAGTAGAAGCGGCATCAAAAGGAGGAATAGCACCAATTATTGGTATGTTTGGTTTTTCGTTAGCTATCGCATTGCCTTTTGCACTTTTTGCTATGTTTCCCGGATGGTTAAATTCATTACCAAAAAGTGGAGGCTGGCTGAATACTGTAAAAGTTTTTCTTGGTTTTCTGGAATTGGCTTTTGCATTTAAGTTTTTATCAAACGCAGATTTAGTACTGCAACTAGGGCTGCTGCAGAGAGAAGTATTCTTATCGATATGGATTGCTATTTTTGGAACATTAGGATTATACCTTCTAGGGAAAATAAAGCTTCCGCATGATGCTGGTACAGGTCACATATCTGTAAGTAGATTGTCAATAGCACTTTTGACAATGGCTTTTACCATATACTTGATACCAGGACTGTGGGGAGCTCCATTAAAATTAATAAGTGGCTTTCCTCCTCCGCAAACATATAGTGAATCACCCAGAGGTTTTGGAGGATCAGGGAGTGCAACAGAATCAACAAAAGAACTTCCTGAGGGGGCAAAATATGGAGAACATGATATCATCACATTTACCGATTATCAATTAGGATTAGACTATGCAAAAAAAGTAAATAAACCTGTTTTAATTGATTTTACAGGATATGCCTGTGTAAATTGCCGAAAGATGGAAGAATATGTTTGGTCAGAGCCAGAGGTACTATCAGTTTTAAAGAATGATGTGGTTCTAATATCTTTATATGTAGATTATAAAAAAGAACTTCCGGAATCAGAACAGTATATATCAAAAACAACTGGAAAGAAGATTAAAACGATAGGGAACAAATGGAGTGATTTTCAGATAACCAGATACAAAGCAAATGCACAACCCTATTATGTTGTTATAGATCATAAAGAATCAAGTATAGCTAAACCCATTGGATATACTCCAGATAAAAGTGAGTATCTGAATTGGCTCAGAGGAGGAGTAAAAAGCTACCAAAAAAATAATTTCAAATAAATTAATAAATTTTTGTAAGGTATAGATTTAACGTACGACTTTCTTTAAAATTATGTAGTGTAAAATTATAAATTGATTCTTCAAATTATAAATTAACGCCTCAAAATTCACCATCTTATAAATACTATCCGAGATTTGGTGAATGCTTTGAACTATAATTTCTCTTCGATAAATACAAAATATGATGGGTTTAATTCCTTTCGTACTATATACATATCCAAAACAAGTGGTCTGGGATAAAATTGAAGATCGTTTCATAAAGCAATACATTAAAATTATGTAGGCATAACAATTGGTGTATTTGTGTATAGAGAAATAAAAAATGGTATACGAACCTTCATGCTTAGTTTATCCTGAGCATCATCCAAGGACTAATTGTCATTAAATAGTCACCTTTCTAATCGATTGTATGACTTTTATTTTGTTAACAATTCATTCAAACCCTCTTTTTCAAATAATATTCTTCCGATTTTTACATCCGACCAGCCATCATTCAATTTATAAGTAAAAGCAGGTAAATTATTAATCAACCTGCATTCTATATGGTACGTAGATACTCCATCTAGTTTTATTTCTTTTAATTGCTGGATGTGAGTCGAAATGAAGAACAAAGAGTCTTTAAATTTTGCCAGTCCGTTAATAGTAATTTTACAAATTTCGAACGCATCTTCTACATTCGTCCCGCTGAAAAGTTCATCAAAAATTACAAAGCAGTTTTCCTGAGATGATTTTACAACAACTTTTTTAAGGTTTTGGACTTCTGTCATAAAATGGCTATATCCATTCAAAATATCATCTCTATGATTTATACCAATAGAAAAATTCTTGAAAAACGGAATTATTCCATTTGAAGCAGGTATTCCAATTCCCAAGTGTCCTAAATAAATTGATAAACCGACAGCTTTTAGAAACGTTGATTTTCCAGACATATTAGCTCCGTTCAACAATATGACATTACTTCTTGTACTGAAATCATTTTTTACCGGTTTTTCAAGCAAGGGATGATAAAAATTCTCTAAAACAATCTTTTTTCCAAATTCTGGAAACACAAAATTTCTTTGTTCAATAGTTTGATTTATTGAAAAATATGCTTCAAAACAAAATAAATTTTCCCAAAATAATGAAATCTCACCTTTTGATTTTAGTTTATTAATCTTTCTGAAAATTTCAATGACCTCATAGTCTTTAAACTTATATTCTCTAATTAAATTTTCATAATGCGCCAGATTGAATATCGAAAAGTAATTAATAATTTCACGAAGCTTTTTCTCATAAGCTTTAGGAAAAGTACATAGGTTCAATCTAGAAAAACAAAAAGTATTTAGACGATTAAAAAGTAATATCATTTGTGAAAGCCTGGCGTTATGTTCTACTTTCACTTTTTTTGAGGTCAACAACTTATAACTCAGTTTTTTTTGAGATAATTCATCTAAATCATAATTGTTTAGAAAGTGATATACTTCTAAAAGATAAGAAACGGAATAGGAATATTCTTTTAGAATTTTTTTATTCTCAGAAAACCCTTGGAAAATACGCTGCCTGAACTTAATCTCCTCTATACTTTTTAGTGGATGAGTTAATATTTCTAGTACTTTGGCTCTAGAAAATTTGTTTAGAGTATTGTCAAATAAAGGAAGTATTTCCTTTTGGATATGTAGGTCTTCTATAGTATTCATTCAGCTATTAAAGACGGATTCAAATTTTTGGAGTTGCAAGCAAGCAGCATAATTCCAACCTTACTTTACACTAATATAAAGTAAAGTTGGAATCGCTGGCTATCCAATTATTTCACAATAATCTTTTGATTTATTTTTTTTGATCCCATTTCCATAGAAATGATATATATTCCAGGTACAAGCCCATCAGAATGGATACTGTACAGTGAATTCTTTTCTTTTCTGTCAATAACCTGATTTATTACTTTTTTTCCTTGAATTGTATAAATATTTATATGTGCATTTTGGTTTTCTCCCATATCTAATGCAATCTTAATAGGCTCTCCAACAGAGATTGGATTCGGAAATACCTGCATCATATCTTCAGAATTAGCTAATCTCTTTGTAGTCTTTGCTGTATGATTAGATCTTCTGGATGAAGAAGCTGTTACAAAAACAGGATCACTCTTTATTACCAGTCCCGGAACACTTGCATTTCTCACTTCGCAAGAATAAGTGTCACTTGCGGTAACAACAACTGAAGAAGTATTAGAAGCAGAAGGAGTCCATATATAATCAATCCCTCCGCCTACAAGTACAGAAACAGTACTTCCTGATACTAGAGTAGGAACAGTACGTTGTCTATTATATGAAAAGTTAAAACTATCAAATATGGTACTGTAAGGTAGCAAATCATCAAAATGTAAATTGTTATTTCTAATATGTAAATGAGTTAATGTACGATCTGCTCCGGTAACATTAGACGGTAGTATCAGATCATCATAGAAATTATTTTCGGCATTACATAAAATAACTTTTGGCATCATAGAAATATCGAGCGTCCCTCCTATTTGATTATCCTTTACTATAAAATACAACATTTCATCATAGCTTCCAGACATTATTAACTCACTCAAACCTAACCCTTGTACTCTAAAATCCAGTAGCTTTCTCATACTAGAAATATCCATCGTTTTTCCTGGTACTACAGGGTTGTTGTAAAAGTAAAATCTTCCTAACTCAGGATGACTCCCTAATCTAAAATCAGTAAATTGATTATTAAATGCATAGCATAATCTTAATTTTGGCATCATAGAAATATCAAGAGTCCCTCCTATTTGGTTATCTCTGATAATAAAATATAACATCTCATCATAGGTTCCAGACATTATTAACTGATTTAATCCTAATCCCTGAACTCTGAAATCCAGTAGCTTTCTCATCCCGGAAATATCCATCGTTTTTCCGGCAGCAACTGGATTGTTATAAAAATAGAACCTGCTGAGCGCTTCCCCAATTCCTATATTAAAATTGGTAAACTGATTGTCGTGAGCATAACACAATATAAGATTAGGCATTCTGGAAATATCCAATGTCCCAGGAATTTGATTCTCCGAAATAATAAAATACAATAAACGATTATAATCCCCAGAAACGGTAAGTCCACCCAGGTTTAACCGAGCTGCTCTAAAATCTATCAACCCTCTCATATTAGAAATATCAATTGTTTTACCAGAAACGAAAGGGTTATCCTGGATGTGAACTCGTTGCAATAAATTGTTGTTCCCAAATCTTATATCCGTCAAATTATTATTTGATACATATAAATGAAGAAGAGATGGCATCTCAGTAATATCCAAAATACCGGAAATAGTATTATTTCTTATACTTAATCGTTTTAATCCTGTTAGGTTTTTAAAAGAAGAAGGAATTGTTCCGGATATATTATTACCCGATAAGCGTAATTCTGTTACTCTGCAATTTTCTACTCTGACACCTTCCCATGTTTCTATCGGACCTGTCAGCCAATTCGTATTATTCGTCCAGGAAGCACCATCAGTACTATTATAAAAATCAATCAACGCCTGACGATCACGATCATAATCGCTGACATCTGCATTGAAAATACTCAAACTAACTCCGTTAGGAAGTATCGCACTATCAACTATTACATTATAATCTCCAATATCTGAATTCGCAAAACTATGTATAGTATATGTCGCAGATGTTGCTCCACTAATATTGATACCATCCAGTGTCCATTGATACGTGGTTCCGGCTACTGGAGACGTTAAGGTGGTAGATGTTCCTTCGACTATCGTAATACTCGAAAAAGCTTCTGCTTGTACCGAAATATTTGGTTGTCCGACAGTACATTGTCCATAAACTTTATTTGTCAATACTCCCGTGAATAAGATTAGTAAGCCTGTAAATGTTAAGAAATAAGATTTCATTTTTTTTGTTTTAAGATGAATTACTACCTTTTTGTGATCATTTCTAGTATAAGGTTAACATGAAATCAGGCAAAATCTAAAAATAAACACAAACAACTGATTTTAAATAATATAACTATTAAAAACAGCTTGCATTAATTATTCATACTAGTCAAAACAATTATTTATGCATCATAAAATTTGTTTTTGGCACACTGCTTGATACTATAAAAGAGAATAACAAAAATTAATTTTGTTGTTTCTTTTAAAATCACAGATTATGAAAAATATTGTTTTACTTTTTACAAGCTTATTATTTACATC
The DNA here is from genome assembly GCF_008370685.1 of Aquimarina sp. RZ0. Taxonomy (GTDB): domain Bacteria; phylum Bacteroidota; class Bacteroidia; order Flavobacteriales; family Flavobacteriaceae; genus Aquimarina. The sequence continues at coordinate 103,076 of NZ_VTZU01000001.1, read as the reverse complement.
ATTCGCAGCTGATGCATATGATACTAGTGAAGAATTATCCAGAAGATATAATTACGGAAAATCTTTCATCTTTAGTGAAAATGGTGTTGAATTTTCTGTATATGCTGATGGGCAATTTGATTTTTATGTAAATACCCCAAGAAGTGGAATACGTGTAAATATTAATAGACCTGGAGTAAATATTAGTTTTAATGCAGGATATGATTATGATGCATATGTGCAATATGACGATTATGGTGCTGTAGTACAAATAGAAAATGTACCTATATTTTATGATTATTATGGCAGAATAAGTCAGGCCGGAGATATATATATAAATTATAATGACTATGGCAGAGTGGCTAGAGTGGGTGGATTGTATGTAAACTATAACAGTTATGGAAACTTTATAAACTGTTCTGGATATATCAATGACTATAACAGACAGTATGTATACAGACCTTTTCATGCATATTTTACGATACCTCCTGTAGCAAGATGTATTGTATACGCGAGACCATACAGAAGATATTATACTCCGTATAGATGCTCTTATACTGTATATAGAAACAACTATTATGATGGATATTATCACAAGCCTTATAGAAGTCGTAATTATTACAGACCTAATAACAGGGTAGCAAGCTATCATAGAGGAGCAAGAACTAGTCGTGCCAGAAGTTTAGATTACAGAACCCGTGATAGAAGAACGGAGATGTACAGAAGAAATGATCGTAACTATCGTACTGTTAATAGAAGTAGGGCTAATACAGTAAACAACAGAAGTAGAGAAAATGCTACAAATAATAGAAATAGATCCAATACTAATGTATCCAGAAACACTTCTAGAAATCGAGCAGTTACTCCTAACTCAAGAACAAGAACTGTAAATAGAAGTACCCAAACCAGAAATAGAGTACAATCTAATACAAGAGGTACTCAGGATAGAAATCGAGCGCAATCACAATCAAGAGATACGAGAAGAAATGCTGTTGCAAATCGCGCTAACAGAAGTAATAATAACAACATAAGAGCGACAAGAAATAATACAAACCAGAGAGCTGTAAAAAGGCAGCAAGGTGCTACAAGAAATGATCGTTCAGCAAATGTAACAAATCGTGCTCGTAAGAGTCAATATACAAGTAGAAGTACTAAAAATAATTCCAGATCGAATACAGTAAAAAGACAAAGAAGTACTTCCACTAATAAAACTGCAAGATCTAATAATTCCAGATCTCGTGCGGCAAGAAGTCGAAGTTAAGAAAAATATAAAGAATTTATTTTTTTGGTTGGTTAGTTGGAAAATCCCTCTAGAGTTGTATGCTTAAGCACCTCGAGGGATTTTCTTTAGTATATTAGTAATATCAGGAGATATTTTAAATACATATATAAACACCATATAACAAGCCCCTATTAATATACTTTTAAGCCCTATATTAACTATAGGATGAAATTGAAAATCCCAAAAATAAAACCCAAATGCACACGCTGTAATCAACCCTAAAGTCATAAAAGTTTCCTTAGAAAAAGGATGCATCTTAAACTTTATTTTTACAATCCATACCTTAGAAAGATTATAACAAAAAACTGCACCAAAGGTAGCAATAGCAGCTCCTGTGACTCCATACATTGGTATACAGATTATATTAAGCACAAACGACAGTACTGCCATAGCCACTCCTATAAATAATACAATTCTATAATAATCAGAATTATACAGAATAGAATTGTTATTACCCAGGAGATTATCAACTAACTTACTAATACCAATAAGAAGAATTACCCATATAAAAAGCTCATAATCATTGGGGATAAATTCAAAAAGCTGATGCACATTACAGATAATCAATACAAACAATAAACCACTAATAACAAATAAATTCAAAGAGCTTTTTTTATACAACGCATGCAATTGATCAAACCCTTTTTCATTCAGCAACTTAGCCGTCAAAGGATATGTAATCTGATGCATTGCTCTGGAAGGAATAATAATAACACTCGCGATATAAGCACTAATCTGGTATTTGGCTACATTTTCTATAGGCAAGTACCTTTCTATCATTGTCTTATCCAGATCTATTAATAAAGTAGCGACAGATCCTGCAATAAGTATCAATACCGAATACTTAAAAACCGAAACAAAATTATCTGGAACCGAAAATTTATAGGTAAAATCATGCAACCTAAACGCATACACCATCATAACAATCAGTCGGATCACATACACGGCAACGATCCCATATATAAACTGCTCTATTGATAATACTTCAAAATACACCATAAATAAAAGTGCCATAATACAAACTCTCAGAAATAGCTCTCTCATTACATTCCCAAATACACTTTTCAATTTCACCTTTGCCCAGGCAAAAAATATTTCGAAATATGACAGTGCTATTGCCAATATAAATATTGTCCAGACAAAAGGTTGAACAATCGTATTTTTTTCACTAAATAAATCAAGAATATATCCATAAAAGACAGTCCCAATTGCACCAATAAGCAATGCAATACACAATGGCATAAAAAGCATCAAACTCAAAAATTTATTTTGCTGATCCTTATTCACATAAGAAGAATAAAACTTTATCATGGTATTTTGAGCACCAAATGCGATTAATGGCCAGATGATATTAGAGGTAGAAAACAAATACGAAACCAATCCATAATATTGTTCCTCCATAAAATTAGTAAACAAAAACAATGTATTAATCGCTCCAATACCAAAACCCAAAAAGGTAATGATTACATTTTTTATGGATTGATTGACTACTATTCCCATTACTTCAGGTTATTCAAGGTTATTTTAGTATATAAATTATGGCGTCCGGGCGGGCTATCCGTTTCAATTCCTCGCACTTCCTTACAGTCAGACTGCGGGATTTACACTACTATCCCTGACGCAGACATTTAATTACCCTATTCACAAGTCATTTGCCCGATGCCTATCCTAAAAATCGACATACAATAAAGACTCACAAGCTCTTTAGCACCTCAGACATCTCGCGAGTAAGCTCCCTCCTACTATACTTTTCAATATTAACTGCATTTGATACTAGAATTCCTTTTCTGTAAAGCATAAAAAAATCAAGAACTGTACTTTTAATTTTTTCGTACTCGGTATATTCAAAAAAACTACCAGAATTAGTATCTCGTATTAATCTGGAAACATCAGCACCTCCAGGTCCCAGTGCTAAAATAGGTCTTTTAGAAATCATATATTCAAACAATTTCCCAGGAACAATACATCTTGTCTCCGGGCTATCTATCTCTACCAATAATAAAACCTGCGAACTTCGTTGAATTTCTATCGCTTTGGTATGAGAAACATACCCTTTAATTTCTAAATAATCGGATAAACCCGCTTCTTTAATAGAAAATAAAACATCGTCACTCACAGCACCAACTAATTTTAACTCAAATTGCGTTGCGAAATCTTTGTTTTCCTTTGTGAGATCATATAGAGCTTTCCATAACTGTTTGGGATTTCTTCCTGATAATAAAGATCCAATATGAGAAATCGTAAATTTTGAATCTAGATCTACTATAGAAACCGATTCCACATCATAACCATTCGTAATAACAGCAATAGACGTATCAGTAATAGCCTCAAATTCAGTCTTTGTTGTAAAACTTGTTACTACAATGTGATCTGTTTCTGTAAGCACTTTTTTTTCTAATCCTTTATGCTTAGCTACAGAACGATTAGAAAGTTTTAATTTAGTATGATATCCTATCGTAGTCCACGGATCTCTAAAATCTGCAATCCACTTGATACCGAGGACTTTCTTTAATTGCTGTCCAATCAGATGAACACTATGAGGAGGTCCTGTCGTAATGATCATAGAAACCTTAGTATCAACAAGGTATTCTTTTAGGAAATGTACAGAGGGTCGTACCCAAAACTTTCTGGCATCAGGAATAAAAAAATTACCTCGTATATAGAGCAACAGCTTTTGGACAAAAGATTGCTTCTCTTTTTTGGTAATAATCCCTTTACTTATGGTGTTGGTTTCTTTTTTAGAAAAGAATTCTGCAAATCGATACGGTTCAAAAATCGGGTGTTTAAGAATCGTAATTCCTGCCGGTATTTCTGATAGCAGAGAATCATCAACTAATGGGTATGTTGGATTTTCAGGAATATATACAATGGGTTCAATGCCAAACTCCTTGAAGTATTTTACAAATTTAAGCCATCGCTGCACTCCAGGTCCACCCGCAGGAGGCCAATAATATGTAATAATCAATACTTTCAAAATAATTTCTCCTATACTTCTTTTTCAACAGAAGTACTATTTTTATTTTTTTTAAATTCTAAAAACAAAGCGCCAAAGAAAAGTAACATAAAAATAATAGAACTTGCCAATGTAATACTGCTTCCCGTTTTTACAACTTGTGGTTCAAATTTAAACTCAATCGTATGTTTTCCTGGAGGCACTTTTAGTCCTCTCAGCATATAATTAACAGGATATATGGTTTCTGGTTTTCCATCTATAAACGCTTTCCATCCATCCTTATAATACGTTTCTGCAAAAACGATAAAACCTGGATTCCTGGCGTGTACATTATATGCCAGATGATCTGGCGTAGTTTTAGAAATCGAAACCGTAGAAATACTATCTTTTTCAGGTGTAAACCCTGCTAGTTGTTCCTGATACTCTTTCCTGATAACTGCCGTCTTCTTAGTATCTATAGATTCCAGTGCTTTAAATTCTGATGTATACCCATCCACAAACTGTAATTCTTCTACAAACCAGGCTGGGCCATTGGCAGAAGGGTTTTGCTGAACATCCATTTCTCTTTTTTCGTTCTGCTGAATAACATATTTGATATTAAGCATATTTACCACTTGCAGATTTCCTTTAGAAATATGTTTGAAGAATATATCTTCCATTTTTCTTGGGCGAACCGCAGAATATCCATTTACAGAATTAAAAAAATAGTTAGTATGAGAATTATTAAATCCCCTTGCCTGATCTAATACTCTATAGTAGGATTTATCTTTCAGAATTTTAGTATCTATTTCTGTTGGTTGAAAATAGGACGAATACGTACGTTTAGAGATAAACGATTCGCTATCCACACTTCTTCGATCTACACTGACCAAATCTACCACAATCAGTATTCCTATGCCTACCAAAGCAATATTTTCTGAAATTTTCTTTTTCAGAGTAAACCAGAGAAAGCCACCAATAAGAAGTATAAAAATTAAAGAACGTAAACTATCACTCTTCATAATCGTAATACGATCTTCTTTAATAGCATCAAAAATCGCAGGTTGCTCTATAGCTAATTGTACATCCGAAGGTGATTTAAAACTGAATAAACTTCCTCCAAACAACCAGAAAAGCAAGCACAATCCTCCAAAAACACCAAGGGATATTAAAAATTTCTTTTGTCTCTCTATAAATGGAATTTTTTCATTGAATAGTCTATACAAACCAAATACGGCAGCAATAGGAATCAATAATTCCAGAATCACCTGGATACTGGAAACCGCTCTGAATTTATTATATAAAGGAACATAGTCTACAAAAAACCTCGTTAAGAAATCCAGGTTCTTACCCCAACTTAATGTCAGTGATAATACCATACCGCCAATAAGCCACCATCGCAATCGTCCATTGAGCAATAACAATCCTAATAGTGCCAGAAATACCACAGTAACCCCGAGATATGGAGGTGCTTCAACAAAAGGCTGAGCTCCCCAATATAATCCGGTAACATTTGCATAATAATTAGCCTGATCAGCCGGTTGCCCCAATGCAATAAGTTTTTGATAAAAAGCAGAATCTTTACCCAGATCAGAAGCTCGTCCTAATCCCATAAGTTTAGGGATAAAAAGGTTTAGCGACTCTAATTTACCATAACTATACGCTGTAATATATTCATAATCCAATCCATTTTTTTCTGATGAGGAGGCCGTCTCCTCTGCCAATAAATTTTTACCTCGTATGCTGGTATCGGCATATTCTGAAGTTGACAATAAGGTAGTAGCATTGGTAGCAATACCCAAAAAAGCAGCTACAATCAATATCAAGGATGATTTTATAAAATGAGGAAGTTGCTTTTTTTTGAATGCATCAATAAAATAGGTAATACCTATAACAACAGTTAATAACCCCAGATAATAAGTCATTTGGTAATGATTCGCCTGAATTTCTAATCCCATCGCCAAAGAAGTAAGTATAAATCCCCAAACATATCGTTTTTGAAAAACCAGTAAAATCCCGGAAAGTACTAAAGGGAAATACGCAATTGCATGTGCTTTTGCATTGTGTCCTACACCAATAATAATAATTAAATAGGTCGAAAAACCAAAAGCAAGAGCGCCAAGAATAGCCAGTTTCCAGGGAATCCGCATTACCAATAATAAAATATAAAAACTAGTAAGATATAAAAATAAATAATCTGCTGGTCTGGGCAAAAAACGAAGCAATCTATCCAGCTTATCCATATAATCGTGTGGGAATTTTGCTCCTATAGCATAGGTTGGCATCCCGCAATAAGCTGCATTGTTCCAATAGGTCTCTTTTCCTGTTTCAGTACGATGCTCATTTTGTTGTTTAGCCATACCTTCGTATTGCTTGATATCATTCTGGTATAACATTTTGCCACTCAGCACCGGGCTAAAATATGCTAATGAGGCAATTATAAAACCAACTATAACTAATAAATGAGGTAAGAATCTTTTTAGAGAAGACATAAGTGTGGGACTATTTGTATATAAAGTGCCAAATTAATCAATTTCTTCATAATCGATGTATTCTCCAACATCTTTATTACCGGAACTTTGTTTTGATTTTTTGTCGATTGTTACTTCTTCTTCTGTCGAAGATTGAGGTTGTTGATATTGCTGAAATTGTTGCTGAAACTTTTCTCCTGCTTTCTTTGTTACATATCTGAGCAATAGAGGACCAAATAAACGCGTTAATATCTTTAATCCGTAATATATTAATAATAGAATGAGAATAACCTTTAATACCCCTGATAAAGAAGCCACCTGCATGTCATTTTTTTTCAAAAATAGGGAACTCTCTATACAATTACGTGATGGCAGTCCTAAAAAAATGATAAAATCTGCTATATTTGAACCAAATCTATTGTATATGAACCCAAAATCTATGCTGCTAACGATTAGCCTTTTCCTACTGGGGCTAACTGTAACTGCACAATACACCGAAAAAATTAATACAAATAGACCCGGTACTTCTCAAGGAGCCTTTTCTGTTGGTAATAATGTATTACAACTAGAAGGTGGATTTGGTTTCGGTAAAGAAAAACATAAAATTCTCGATACCAAAACCAATCTTTTTAATTTTGATTATAGTGTAAGATACGGACTATTAATAGAGCAGCTGGAAATTATTCTGAATGGTAGATTCAGAAGTGATGGTGTTACTCAAACAATAGGTGCTAATGAGGAAAAAATTAAAAGAAGTAATTTTGAGTTTAATACTATTGGTGCAAAATACCTTATTTATGACCCTTATAAAAAACCAAAGGAAAATGATTCTTTAGAACTCGAAAAATTAAAAAGCTGGAAAAAAACGTATAAGTTTAGATGGAAATCTTTGATTCCAGCAGTATCGGCATATGTCGGTATGAATTATGTAACTTCTGATAACCCTTTTACATTCCCTACAGACAAAACGATTAGTCCAAAATTTGTAATTGCTACTCAGAACAATTGGTGGACCAGTAATGCCGGAAGCTGGGTGTTGGTTACTAATTTAATTATAGATAAGATCACTACAGATATTCCTACCTATGGCTGGATTATAACAAGTACCCATACTATTCATGATAAATGGGCAATATTTGGCGAATATCAAGGACAAAAAAGTGACTTTTATAGTGATAACATACTACGATTGGGTGGTGCATATTTATTTAATAATGATTTACAAATAGATGCCAATATCGCTACCAATTTTAAAGATACTCCTTCTGTATTTACCTTTAGTTTTGGAGGTTCCTACCGATTTGATTGGCATACCAAAGACGAGATTATCGAATTACCTGGTTTTGAAGGAGGTATTAAAGATGACGAGGAAGAAAACGAAGAAGGTATTGAGAAAAAAGAAGGAGAAATTGATGAAATTGAAGAAATCGAGAACGATAGCATAAAATTAGAAAAGACTCCTTTTATTAACGAGTTTGAAGATAGCAGCCTTAGAGAAGACATGGAAAAAGATCTGGATGAAAGAAGAACTGCTGAACGTCTGGAACGAGAACGACTCGAACAGGAAAAAGTAGACAAAAAGAACGATAAAAAGTTAAGGAAAGAAGAAAGAAGAAGGTTAAAACGTGAAGCTAAAGAAGCCAAACAAGCTGAAAAGGCTCGTGTCAAAGCTGAGAAAGAAAAACAAAAAATGATTGAAGATATTGATGCTGAGCTTGATAAAATGGAACAGGATGATAGTGCTGATGATGAACTCAAGAAAATAGATGAAGAATTAAAAAAACTTGAAGAGGATCTAAACTTAGAGCCTACAAAAGAAGAACCGAAAAAATCTGAAAAAAAGAAAAAGAAAAAGAAGAAGAAGAAAAAAGAAAAGAAAGAGAGCGTACAAGAAGAAGAGGATATAGATGCTGCTTATGACAAACTTCGTAAAGAAGAAGAGAAAGCTAAAAAAGAAGAAGAAAAACGTAGAAAAGAGGATGATAAAAAGCGTTTAAAAGAGGAAAAAAAGAAAAAGAAGGAAGAAGAAAAACGTAGAAAAGAAGAAGAAAAACAAAGGAAAAAGGAAGAGAAAAACAAAGGTAATGATGAATAAAAAAGCATCCTTTTTCTAACAACCAACTCAGGGATATACGATCCGCATGCGGCTAAAGATGAGATATAAAAATAGTGGGATAGTGTCGTAAAAAACCTGATTTGCAAAAATTATTCATAGTATAATATTTGGTTATCTATGATTTATTAACACACAAGATACTCCATAAATCATTAATTTGATTATTGGAGTATTTTTATATAAGACCAATTGGGAAATGAATAACGTTCAACCATTAATTGGTTCATAAAATGATCGTTCTTCATTAAGTTTATTTAATAAAAGGGTTATATATTTGTTAGGAATTAGAGAAGATGTATGATTACAATCAAAGAAGCTACCTCCAAGGAAGATTTGACCACATTTGTTAAATTTCCTTTTAAACTATATAAAGACTCTCCCTATTATGTTCCTTCTATAATAAAAGAAGAACTAGATGTAATGAATCCGGAGAAAAATCCAGTTTTTAGAAATTCTGAAGCCACCTATTATCTCGCTTATAAAAATAATAAGATTGTTGGCAGAATAGCTGCTATCATTAATTGGATTGAAGTAAAAGAACAGAAAAAACCCAAAGTACGTTTTGGATGGTTCGATGTAATTGATGATATAGAGGTAACAAAAGCATTATTAAAAAAAGTTGCAGCCTACGGTAAAAAATATTCTTTAGAATATATGGAAGGCCCTGTTGGCTTTTCGAATATGGATAAAGCAGGAATTCTAATCAAAGGGTTTACTGAGTTAAATACTATGATTACCTGGTATAATTATCCTTATTATCAAGAGCATATGGAAAAACTGGGGCTCGAAGATGCAGCTACCTGGGTAGAATATAAAATAAAAGTTCCAAAGAAAACCAGAGAAAAAGTTGTAAAATTCGCCAGACTTATCAAGGAACGTTATCAATTAAAGTTACTTAAATTCAATAAAAGCAAAGAAATATTAGCCTATGTAGATGATATGTTTGATTTACTAAATAAAACATATAGCAGTCTTCAAACTTTTGTTCCTATACAGCAATATCAAATTGAAATGTATAAGAAAAAATATCTACCTTATCTCAATCCTGATTATATAACATGTATTACGGATAACACAGGTAAACTTATTGCTTTTTCTATTGTAATGCCTTCATTTTCAAAAGCATTAAAAAAAATGAACGGTAAGGTATATCCTCTTAAATTTTTACATATCCTCAAAGCGCAACGTAGAAATGATACCGCTGCCTTTTATCTTATTGGTGTAGACCCAGAATATCAAAATAAAGGAGTAACAGCTCTTATATTCAAGGAAATGAACGAAACTTTTCTTCGTAACGGTATAGAAATGGTAGAAACAAATCCAGAATTAGAAGAAAACAAGGCAATACAGGCGCTCTGGAATGATTATGAACACGAACAACATAAGATGAGAAGGACATATCGAAAATCTATTTAATATATCCGGAGACTACACATATCCTTTTATGAATTTATGAAATTCTTCTACTCCCCCTAGTTTTTTTGTAGATTGTAGTGATCTGAATAAGGTAGTGCACCCTTGTTTTTTTTTAAATACTCATTATCAATATATTAATGATTTAAACTATCAAAGTCAAGAGTTGCCTCCAATTCTTTACGGCAATGAATAATCATATCATCTGCATAACGAACCATCTTAATCTCCGAGTACTCTTTTGCCAACAACTTATCTATTGCGTAATGCAAAAATAAATTAGAAAGCAAAGGACTTAGTACTCCGCATTGGGGAGTCCCTTTTCCTTTTGAGAAAAGTAATGTACCATCTTCAAGTTGGATAGGAGTTTCTAGCCATCTCTTAATATACATCTCTACCCAAGGTTCGGAAATATGAACTGCCAATGCTTTAAAGAGTAAATTATGGTTTACATTCTCGAAAAACTCTTGAATATCTAAATCTATAACTCAACTGTATTGCCGTACGCTATTTTGTACTGCTTGGTGTGTACTCTTATGGGGTCTATAACCATAAGAGTTATCCATAAATTCAGACTCTAATCGAGCTTCAATATACTTTTTGATAATCTGCTGGGCGATTCGGTCGCTAAATGTAGGAATTCCTAACGGACGTGTTTTACCGCCTCTTTTTGGAATAACTACTCCTTTAACAGGTGAAGGAAAATGAACCATCTATTCCTAATTGCTGACAGGCAAAAGCTACTCCCTGAGCGTGATTCCCCGCAATGACACAAACGACTCCTTTTGCCAACTCTTTCTTAGACAACGAACTAATCTTATTAAAAGCACCTCGAATCTTAAAAGACCGAACTCGTTGCAGATCTTCTCTTTTTAATAAGATATCAGCCTTGTATTTTGTTGAATATCTAAGAGAATTCATCAAAGGAGTAACCATGGAAACCTCTTTTATTACAGAAGTTGCTTTTTGAATATCTTCTAACGCAGGAAAATATCTTGTCTCTTCTTCCATAAAGTGTATTTTCTATGAGATTAATATTTTCTAACAGCAATAACTATCCCCGTTGACCAACTTAATTTGGTAAGACTAAAATCCTTTCTTTCTTCGAGATACAGTATAAGATTATCAACATATTTCTGATGCCCATCCGGCCAATTAGGCTGTGAAGACATATCATCAATTATATAGATTCCCCCGATAGCTAGAAAATCCAGAACCTCATCAATTTCACTATATTTTCCGGGCCACGCATCGGCAAAGATCAGATCAAATTTTTTACCTGTATATTCTTTGATCCATTTTGTACCATCCTGACATATGATATTTACTCTTTTATCTTTCTCAAAATTGGTTTGTGCTATCTTTATTAATTCCGGATCAATATCTACTGTGGTTATTTTAGAATCTATATCCATACCATCAATCATCCAGGATAACGATAAGCCAATACCGGTACCAAGCTCCAGTATATTTGCTGCTGGTTTTGATGCTATCAAAGTTTTTAATAAAGACCCTATATACAAATCAGAAGGCATGGTAAAGCCAATTTCTTTGGATTTTGTCACTATTTCGGGATAGACTTTTGGAATATCAAGGATAGTTGAATCGTTCATTTTTTTTGTTTTAATAGGTAGAATTTATAGTAAAATGAAGCGATTTCTTTTCCCTAGCCTGAGTCCATCAAAGATTACACAATACACATCTCAAAACTCCAACAGACCCAGCTAGAAAAATTCTTTATATTATACTATTGGCTTCATTGCCGTCATAGAAGCTCTTAATCTTGCTCCAACAACTTCGATTGGGTGATTTCTTAATGCTGCATTTACTTCTATTAACTTAGCGTTATCCACTCCATTACTTTTTCCTTCATCGTATGCTTTGCCAATGACATCAACATCTATTTTTTTCATAAAGTCTCCTAGTAGTGGTTTACAAGCATGATCAAACAGATAACAGCCATATTCTGCAGTATCAGAAATTACACGGTTCATTTCGAATAATTTTTTACGTGCAATCGTATTTGCTATTAATGGTGTCTCATGAAGTGACTCATAATATGCTGATTCTTCAATAATTCCTGATGCTGTCATCGCTTCAAAAGCCAATTCTACTCCTGCTCTTACCATGGCTACCATCAACACTCCGTTATCATAAAATTCCTGTTCAGAAATTTCTACGGTACCTGCTGCTGTTTTTTCAAATGCAGTTTCTCCGGTAGCTTCTCTCCAGGATAGTAAATTTTTATCATCATTTGCCCAATCTTCCATCATGGTTTTAGAAAAATGACCTCCAATAATATCATCCATATGTTTTTCAAACAATGGCCGCATAATATCTTTTAATTCTTCGGATAACTCAAATGCTTTTAACTTGGCCGGATTTGATAGTCTGTCCATCATATTGGTAATCCCTCCATACTTTAATCCTTCTGTAATAGTTTCCCATCCATATTGAATTAATTTTGAAGCATATCCGGCATCAATTCCTTTTTCTACCATTTTATCAAAGCAAAGGATAGATCCTGTTTGCAACAATCCACAAAGAATTGTTTGCTCTCCCATAAGATCAGATTTCACTTCTGCCACAAAAGAAGACTCTAATACTCCTGCTCTATCACCTCCTGTTCCTGCTGCATATGCTTTTGCTTGCGCGAGCCCATGCCCTTGTGGATCATTCTCCGGATGAACTGCAATTAGTGTAGGCACTCCAAATCCTCTTTTATATTCTTCTCTCACTTCTGATCCTGGGCTTTTAGGAGCCACCATGATCACGGTAAGATCCTCTCTAACCTTCATTCCTTCTTCTACTATATTAAATCCGTGAGAATATGATAAAGTAGCTCCATTTTTCATTAATGGCATAACAGCACTCACTACTTGAGTATGTTGCTTATCTGGTGTAAGATTAATAACTACATCTGCATCAGGAACCAATTCTTCATAAGTACCTACGGTAAATCCATTTTCTGTAGCATTTTTATAGGACTGTCTCTTTTCTTTGATAGCCCCTTCTCTAAGTGTGTATGATACGTCTAAACCAGAATCTCTCATATTCAATCCCTGGTTCAGCCCTTGCGCTCCACATCCTACGATCACTATTTTTTTTCCTTTTAATGCTGCTACTCCTTCTGAAAACTCAGAAGAATCCATAAAACGACATTTTCCTAATTGTGTTAATTGGTCTCTTAATGATAGCGTATTGAAATAATTTACCATTTCCTTCTTAATTTGTGGTTACTTCCGTTTTATCGGAAATCTATTTAGTATTGATTTTTAGTTGTTTTACTTAAAAAGCTTCTGCTCCAAAAGTTTCTAATATTTTAGAGATATGCATCTTATCCTTAGTCACGGCAATTCTTCCGGAACGTACAAACTGCATTAACCCAAAAGGTTCTAATGCATCGTATAGCGCTTCGACCTCATTGCGTCTTCCAGTTTTTTCTAATACAAAAAACTCAGGCGTTACCGTGACAATATTTGCATTACTTTCTTTTATAACATTCTGAATTTGTCGCTCCTCAAACAGTAGCTTAGAATCTATCTTAAACAATGCAGTCTCCTGATAGATTGTTTCATCATCTGTATGATAAAAAGCTTTTATCACTTCTATTTGTTTTTCTATCTGACCTACCAGCTTTTTGACCTGTTCTTCTGTTATTTTTACAACAATTGTAAAGCGAAAAACATCTTTTATTTCTGATACCGACGCCGTCATACTATCCAGGTTGATATGACGTTTTAAAAAAATTGCCGATATTCTATTCAGCAGTCCTATATTATTCTCAGTATATACTGATATTGTATAACTTTTTTTCTCCATTCTTGTATTCTTTTAGGGATTCCAGTCTGTGCCGGAATGACAAAACCTTACTATTCTAATCTTATATCTGAAACTGATGCTCCAGTAGGAATCATCGGAAATACATTATTCTCTTTTTCTACACATACTTCTAAGAAATATGGCTCTTGTGAAGCTATCATTTCTGCAATTGCAGCTTGTAAATCCTCTCTTTTGGTAATCCTTTTGGCTTCTATATGATATCCTTTTGCAATGGTTACAAAATCAGGATTCACCATTTCTGTAGACGCATATCTTTTATCAAAAAACAATTGTTGCCACTGGCGTACCATTCCTAAAAAGTCATTATTAAGAACCACAATCTTAACGGGTACTCTGGTTTGGAAAATAGTTCCTAATTCTTGTATCGTCATCTGATACCCTCCATCGCCAATAATAGCAACCACTTCTCTTTCTGGCGCTCCCATTTTTGCTCCAATTGCTGCCGGCAAAGCAAATCCCATAGTCCCCAGACCTCCAGAAGTTACATTACTTTTAGTTCTGGTAAATTCTGCATAACGACACGCAATCATTTGATGTTGTCCAACATCTGATACGATTACAGCATCTCCTTTTGTTTCTTCATTAATTCCTCTAAGAACTTCTCCCATAGAAAGTCCTTCTTTAGAAGGGTATAATTCTTCTTTAATGACTTTGTCATATTCTATAGTATCAAAATCTTTAAATTCCTGTAACCAAGATTCGTGAGTGTTAGACTGTACAAGCGGAAGTATCTCAGACAATGTTTTCTTTACATCTCCCATCACTGCAACGTTTGCCTTTACATTCTTATTTACTTCTGCAGGGTCAATTTCAAAATGTATTACTTTTGCCTGCTTGGCATAGGTTTCTAAATTACCTGTTACACGATCATCAAAACGCATTCCTATTGCTAATAACAGATCACATTCGTTTGTAAGCTTATTAGGACCATAATTTCCGTGCATTCCTACCATACCGACATTCAGCGGATGTGCTGTGGGTAATGCAGAAAGCCCCAGTATTGTCCAGGCAGAAGGTATTCCTGATTTTTCTATAAAACTTTTCAATTCTACTTCTGCTTTGCCAAGAATCACTCCCTGACCAAAAACAATCATTGGTTTTTTTGCCGTATTGATAAGTGCTGCTGCCTGATCTAATGTTTTAGGGTCTGTCAGTGGAACTGGTTTATAACTACGTACCCCTTTACACTTCTCATATTTAAAATCAAGTTCTCCAAACTGTGCATCTTTTGTTATATCAATAAGCACTGGCCCAGGACGTCCTGAACGTGCGATATAAAAAGCCTTTGCTAATACAGCAGGAATATCTTCTGCTTTTGTTACTTGATGATTCCACTTGGTTATAGGTGTAGAAATCCCAATTATATCAGTTTCCTGAAATGCATCTGATCCTAGCAAATGTGAGCCTACCTGTCCGGTAATACATACCATAGGAGTAGAATCAATCTGAGCATCTGCAATTCCTGTTACAAAATTAGTAGCCCCAGGACCTGATGTCGCAATTGCTACACCTACTCTACCACTGGTTCTTGCATATCCCTGCGCTGCATGTGTTGCTCCTTGTTCATGTCTTGTTAATATATGACGTAATTGATCCTGAAATTTATATAATTCATCATACACGGGCATAATAGCACCTCCAGGGTATCCATAAATAAGGTCAACCCCCTCTGCCAACAGACAATGTATTACTGCTTCTGCCCCGGTCATTATTCCTGTAGTCACTTTTATTTCTTTTTTTTCTGTTTGCGTCTGTGTTTCCATTACGCTATATTTTTAGATTCTGGCTTTTGCCAGAATGACAATTTATTGACATCTATACTTGATGAGTATTAGAATACCTATTAAAATTCATCTGTTACACATCCTTGTGATGCAGAAGATACTGTATTGGCATATTTATATAACACTCCTTTTTTAAACTTTAAAGGAGGTTGAATCCAGGAAGCTTTTCTCTTTTTGATTTCGTCATCATCTATCGCCACTGTGATAGAATTTGATTCTGCATCGATTGTAATAACATCTCCATCTTCTACGAGACCTATTAAACCGCCTTCCTGAGCTTCTGGAGTGATATGTCCAACTACAAATCCATGAGTCCCTCCTGAGAACCTTCCGTCTGTAATCAATGCTACATCTTTACCAAGGCCCGCTCCCATAATCGCAGCTGTTGGTTTCAACATTTCCGGCATTCCGGGACCTCCTTTTGGACCTTCGTACCTAATGACGACCACATTTCCCTTTTGGACTTTACCATCTCTTATCCCATCATTGGCATCATATTCACTATCAAATACAATGGCTTTTCCCTGAAAACGTAATCCT
Organism: Aquimarina sp. RZ0; assembly: GCF_008370685.1. GTDB lineage: Bacteria > Bacteroidota > Bacteroidia > Flavobacteriales > Flavobacteriaceae > Aquimarina. Next base: position 86,716 of record NZ_VTZU01000001.1, on the reverse strand, counting down.
TCTTTTCCTGTGATTTTTGCCACACACCCTTCTTCTGCAAGATTACCAAACATAATTCTAAGATGACCGGTAGCCTTTATAGGATTTTCCAGTGGCTTTATAATTTCCTGACCTTCGGTCAGATCCGGAACATCCAATAAATTTTCTGCTAATGTTTTTCCTGTAACTGTTAAACAATCACCGTGTAACAATCCTTTCTTTAATAGATATTTTAATACTGCTGGTATTCCACCAATATTGTGAACATCTTCCATTAAATATTTCCCACTTGGTTTTAAATCCGCAAGAAATGGAGTTTCATCACTAATTTTCTGAAAATCAGCTAGTGTAAACTCTACATTTGCTGCTCTGGCAATTGCCAGGAAATGTAATACGGCATTGGTAGAACCTCCCAAAATAGTAACCAGTCGGATCGCATTTTCCAGCGATTTTTTGGTTACAATATCCAATGGCTTGATGTCTTTTTCTAATAATGTTCGTATTGCTTTTCCTGCAGCGATACTTTCTTCTTCTTTATTTTTACTAATGGCAGGATTAGAAGAGTTATAGGGTAGCGACATTCCCAAAGCTTCTATAGCAGAAGCCATGGTATTAGCTGTATACATCCCTCCACAAGCTCCAGCACCTGGGATTGATTTTTGGATTACAGATCGATACTCTTCCTTTTCCATAGTACCGGCTACCTTTTCTCCCCAGGCTTCAAATGCAGATACGATGTCTAACTTTTTACCATTATGACAACCAGATGCGATGGTTCCTCCATATACTAAAATAGCAGGACGGTTGACTCTAATCATTGCCATCAAAGCACCAGGCATATTCTTATCACAACCTACTACAGTGATCATTCCATCATAAGACATTCCTTGTACAACAGTCTCCATAGAATCGGCAATTACATCTCTGGACGGTAATGAAAAGCGCATTCCTGGTGTTCCCATAGAAATTCCATCACTTACTCCAATCGTATTGAATATCAATCCTACAACATCTTCTTCTTGTGTTCCTTGCTTTACTAGCTTAGCCAGATCATTAAGGTGCATATTACAAGGGTTACCTTCATATCCCGTACTAGCAATACCGACTAATGGTTTATTAAAATCTTCTTCAGAAAAACCAATAGCATACAGCATTGCTTGTGCTGCTGGTTGAGTATCGTCTTGTGTAACCTGTTTACTAAATTTATTAATATCCATCCTCTATGAATGTTGTTTTTTTATTAATTATTCAAAATTTTAACTGTTTTTTTATGTGATTCATACTTAAAAAACAAACCGCAGTATAAAACTATTCTGTAATGACTAAACGATTATACTTTATTCAATATCCTTACAATATCCAACTATTAACAAAAAGCAATTAACTACTGATAACCAATACATTACACTTCTTTTATTTACAATCACTATTTGTTAATATTTTTATAATACCAGTTTTTTTAACCAAAAAAATACCCTTCAAAATCTTGAAGGGTATCTTATATTTTTTATAGCATTACTATCCCTTCATTCTGATAAAAGAATGACGATGACACGAATGACATTGATCGTACTAATTGTATTAAATTTCATTGTAAAATAAGTTTACTAAAAAATCCCTTTACTTTCGCAAAGGGATTTTATTTTATGATATTAAAATGCCCTTGCTCAGGATGAAATAATCACCACGACCTCAATGACATTTATTGTATGTATGTTTTTATTCTTCATATAATCTGGTAGTAAATATAATAAAATTAGCTTTCCAACAGCTATTAAAGCTTAAAAAATTTGTTTTTCATGCAGTATATGACTAATCCCACCCTTGTTCTCACCTGTAATTTCTTAAAAACTGCTTCTCTATAGTTCTCAATAGTTTTAGGGCTTAACTTCATTTCTTTAGCAATATCTTTATAGGTCAACTCAGAACAGGCATATTTTAAGAATACCCATTCTCTATCCGTAAGTTTATCTGCCAGGTTCTCATTCTGATCATCCATGGAGCCAGAATACTTAAGAGCTGTCTCTACTTTAGTAGAATAATAAAAACCTTGTTCTATGACCATCTTCATGGCAAACTCAAAATTTTCCGGGTGAATATCTTTTAATAAATACCCTCTTGCCCCGGCTCTAAGCATTTTGATAATGGTTTCTTCATCATCTTCCATGGTTAGTGCCAGCACCTTCTGTTCTGATTGGTTTTCTTTGAGCCACTGCATGGTCTGAATGCCATCCATTATCGGCATCTTTACATCCAACAGGATAAGATCCGGTTTTTTTCTTTTATGTAAATAGTATTGCGTAAGTTCTTTTCCATTTTTAAGTATCTCCAAAACTTCATAACCTTCGATATTAGTGATAAGGCTTTCCAGAGATTGCGCAAAGAGAAGGTGATCATCTACAACTACAACTGTTTTTTTCTTCATCTTATTAGGTTTATCAGGATCAAAAATAATCAAAACAATATACTTTGATTCCTTTAAAACGTTAATAAATTTAGTACTCCGTTATCTTATTTACATAGTACATCTAAGATCCTAAAATTCTGTTTGTCTCCTCAATATGCCTGGCAAAAATAAGAGTTGCCTCGTATTACCTATAAAACTACCCATTCTCTTGCATACCAAGCTTATCCATTTCTTTAAATGGATAGTTCAAAGTAAGCAAAACCCCTTTTCCCGGACTAGCATCAAGAGACACTTCTGCATCTATCAATGAACCTCTGCTTTTCATATTTAATAGTCCAGAATTCGCCTGAACAGATTGCATATCAAAACCTACTCCATCATCCTGTATTTTTATGTTTAGATCCTCGGTAGTATACGTTAATTCCACTATCAAATTAGAAGCTTCTGCATGCTTAATTGTATTCGAAAAAAACTCCTGAATAATACGGTACAAAATAATCTCGTCTTTGGGGTTGATATGCACTTCTTCGCCAATAACCGAAAACTCTGTATGCAAAAAATCGTGCTTTTTATACCTGTCTAATTCTACTTTTATAGATTTTTCCAAGCCTATATTTTCGATCACTTCATGATTTAAGGTTTTGGATAAGCTACGAATTTCCTGAAGGCTGTCACCCACCAATCCACGAATATCTGTAATCGACTCTGTAATTTTTGGATCGAGATTGGTATTAAGCATATTAATCTGCATTACTGCTGCAGACAATAACTGACCAATATTATCATGCAACTCCCAACTTACATTCTTTAAGGTCTGTTCCTGGATTTCTATTTTAGAATTCTGCAACTCTTCATCAAAACGCTGCTGTGCTTTAAACTTATCTAGTAATAATTTGTTTTTACGTCGTTGAAAAGCAATAAAGAATATAATACCAAATATTACAAAAAATAAGATGATAATGGTAAAATAAACTATTAATAAGATTTGTTCTTTTTCGAGCATACTATAAAGCCAATCGTATAGCAAGTATACATAAAAATATTTGCTAAAGTAAGTATCAATGCATGAATATTTACAAATTGAGGACTTATCTTATTGTAATAAGCCCCATAAATAAATATAGGAGTTACAATCAGGTAAAATAATAAACTCCCCGACACTACATAAAATGGAATTAACTTATAAAAGGCCAAGATATTATCGGATAAAAGTAATTGAAAAAAATAATAACTAGTAAATAAAAATATTAATATTGATCCTAAAATGTAATTAAACGATGAAACTGTCTTAAAAAAAACATCGGTAATTAATAGGTTACCAACAGAAAAGGCTATAAAAATAAAAATAGACAACCTACCAATACCTCTAAATTTAGATGATTTAATTTGAAGAGTGATAAAAAATAGATAAAAAGAAAAACTTATAATATCATAAATATTGTAAGTCCATTGATTATTAAAAAAAATAGAACTTTCTAAAAACCTTAGAGTCTCTAAATTCTCAATAATTGTAGGTAACCAACCAAAAACTAATTCTACAAAAAGAGTAAAGTAAAGAAAATAAACAAAATATCGAGAAGAACTATCCTCTCGATATTTCATAATATATTTAACACCTGAGATAACAGCAATTATCTCTACAAAATTAATAATCAGCTGGTATATCATAAATATAAACAGTTACCTATTTCACATTTTGAGTTAGTATAAAAACTATTATACAATATTTGGTCAAAAATAAAACGATTCAAAATATACAGTTTACTATTAGGGAATTAATAGATACGTGGGGGATTACCCCCTCCTCCTCTGTTAAAAGCACTAATCCCATAATTATTCTCATCATCTGCTCCATCTTTCCCTTTTGCTCCAGCTCTACTTCCTGTCGGCGCAAAAAACAAAGTAGAATACCCTCTATTTTTAGTACATTTATTCTGTGGATAGGCTCCAAAATAAGCACGTATCCCTGGATTTGTAATTCCTTGTTTTTTAGATTCCTGTTTTACATAGGCAAGATACTCTTCTAATTCTGCGACACTCCAGTGAAATTCTCTTGCATCTTCAAATCCTAAGCTTTTTTTAAGATGACCTTCTCTTTTTATACACCAATTGTCATGAAGTTCCCTTGCTTCTTCTTCAGTAATACACTTTTTGGGTCTTTGTATTTCTTTTCCCATTGTATAAATAATTTTAGAGTTTAATGAAGCTAATATATCTAAAAAAAGGTTTTACAACCAAATACCCCTGACCATTTGCTTATGAAAGTTATATGAGCAAAAACATTAAATACTTAAAAAACAATACTTTACATAAAGTAAATAAAATATTAATTTCTTACAATAAGGGGGTTTTCCCCCTACTCTTATTCAGGATATTCCCCCTGTCAATATCGCATATCATATGAGTACTTCGAGAAATAAGAAGTGTACATATAAAATACACATATTCTTTACACAAAAAAAAGAGTTTTTACACTTGATAATCAAAGGATTAACACCTATTATTTTAGCGTGTTATACCTTATCAATTTCCGCTAAACACCTTACATTTTTAAATAACACAACACCTAACTTTACTCTTGTAATTAGCATATACAACATACAAATCCGTCTACCCTAACGGTAATTTTAGTTCTCCCAACAACTGTCATAATGCAGCTTAGAGCATGTTTAAAAAGAATACAAATTGAAAATCAATAGCTTGAGGTTCTGAGTACATTTCAAATCATGAGAATATCGAGATATTTTAATTATTTGAAGTGAACTCACGGTTCTTAAAATATTTGTTTTCAGGAAGTAAGGTTTTCAAACAAGCTCTTACTTAAAATTATCTATATCATGTTAAAAGATTTTTTAAATCATATCGGTTCTGATCTGGACGATTATATCAATGCGTTATCCTCTATTACTACCGTAGTAAAAACAGATATTGCTAATATCGGGGATTTTGGTACTAACAGCTTTTCAGGAACTGCAGGAGCTAATCTCTTTATCACGATTGTAAAAACAGAGGAAGAATCAACATTACGCAATTTTCCTAACAGTAAATTAGTACAACAAAGCAATGGTGACTATGCTGTAGACAAGCGTTTTCCTAAAATACATCTAAACTATTTCTTGCTTTTTTCTGCAACAGTATCCTATGATATGTCGATTGCAGCAATTCATAGAATTATAAAATATTTCCAGACCCATAAAACCTTTCAGTTTACATCAGACGAAAGTGAGATCGAGTTAACCCTGGAACTAGTATCTCCTTCTTTTGAACAGATCAATCATATGTGGGGAACACTGGGCGGAAAACAATTTCCTCACGTACTCTATAAAGCCAGAGTATCAGAACATGAATTTGCCGAAGAGCAACTATCACCAGTAATCAAAACTATAACAGGAACACTAAAATAATGAGTCATTTTAGCTATACATATGAAACCCTATTAGCGCTTGTCATCAAGCACCCTAATGATGTACCATTAAACGATAATGTGAGTTTTATCCCTTCTGAAACTACTTTACAAATTTTAGAAGAATATAAATTACAATTTAAACACACTACTACAGGTTTTGTGATCACGTATAGAACTTCTGCAACCTTTGATGAGCTAAAAGATACTGAAGGAAATGTGACCTTCACTCCTCATGGAATGATCGACTGGATAGATATAAGTACTCTGGATATCACCTTGGCATTTTTCTGCGTGGCAACTAAAAAATTCATCAAAAATACTCGCTGGCAAGATTTGGGTCCCAGAGAAAAAAATAATGGCGAAGTGAATTTAGTATATACCTATCATACCTATAACGCATTATATGATGCACCAACATCAGCACCGGATATTAATAGTACACCTATAACCACAAATTATAGCCTGAAAAAAGGAGATTACGATCGATTGCAGGTTGCCCTGGTCAATTTTCAGTTAGTAGGGCATATTCCTGCTAACACAAATAAAATAAATACAATAATCATATAAATCAATAATTATGGCAAGCACATTAAAATCGCCTGGAGTATACGTGGAGGAAATAAGTACGTTTCCTCCTTCGGTAGCACAGGTCCCTACTGCAATTCCTGCATTTATAGGGTATACAGCAAAACAAGGACTGAATGACGATCTGGGTATGAAACCTAAGAAGATTCGCTCCTTATTAGAATTCGAACTTCTCTATGGAGGAGGACCAGAAGGCGGTCTTACGGTCGTTTTAGACACTAATAACTCTGTAAAAGATGTCACAGCAGGAGAAAAAATGTACCTGTATGACAGTCTTAAGCTATTTTATGACAATGGTGGTGGTGATTGCTATATTGTATCTATTGGTACTTATGGAGGCGGTATTACAAAACAAAATTTTATCGATGGAATCAATGCGCTAAAAAAGTTTGATGAACCCACGTTGTATGTAACTCCAGATGCTTCACTACTAAAAAGTATTGATGATTTCAAGGATGTACATTCTACAATGCTCGATGAATGTGAAATATTACAAGATCGTTTTGCCATACTAGATGTATACAAAGGAGATATCGATTTTACAGATCCACTGGCATCTGATGTAATTGGAGACTATCGTAATAAGATTCCATCCAATAGTAATCTTAAATATGGAGGTTGTTATTATCCGTTTCTCAGAACATCTTTACCCTTATCATTTAATTTTAGTGATCTCTCACTTACTAAAAATGCAGTATCTGTAGCATTTAATACTATTATTGACGAATCTAAATTTAGTGATGGTAAAAAAGATGTGTTAACTAAAATAGAAGAAGCTTCTACAGATTATAAAGCCACAAAAATCATTGTAACCGATCATACTGCTACTCTATATAGTGAAGCCACCGGAGGTGATCAAAAAGCAGAATTAGATGCCAAAATAGCACTCATTAATGACTATTTCAGTGATTTCTTTGGTGCGACTATGACGAATGCAGACATACTAGCCACCTATAACACAGTAGTAGCCAATGATGCTCCTTTTAGCAATGTTAACAAAGCATTTGCAGACGGAATTACAGCTATAAACAGTAAACTAAAAGCTAGCGATAAAGTTGTCGCTGCAGCCACCACCGTAACTTCTACGGCTACAACCGCCACATTTACGGTTGATGTTTCTGGAATTGCAGGTACATCCAATACTATCGATAAGCTTTATGGAATCGCAAAACCATTTTTTCAACAGGTTTTTGATGAATTAAACAAAATAATAAGTGATTTCTATACAGAAACTGGTACTGCGCTAAAATCATTAGAAGATACCTTAAAAGCAGAATCTCCATTATATTCCTCCATCCTTACAGGAATTAAGCAATATGGAGTAGTACTCCCTCCGTCGGGAGCTATTGCAGGAGTATATGCCAAAGTAGACAACCTGAGAGGTGTCTGGAAAGCACCGGCAAATGTAGGGTTAAACTCAGTCAATGAGCCGGTAGTAAAGCTATCCAGTAAAGATCAGGAAGGTCTTAATATAGATGAAGTTGCTGGAAAATCAATTAATGTGATCCGTGCTTTTACCGGTAAAGGTAATTTGGTTTGGGGCGCCAGAACAATGGCAGGAAATGATAACGAATGGAGGTATGTTCCCGTAAGAAGATTTTTTAATATGGTTGAAGAATCTGTAAAAAAAGCCACGGAGCAATTCGTTTTTGAACCTAATGATGCCAATACCTGGGTAAGAATTCGATCTATGATCGAAAACTTTCTTACCAATCAATGGAGAGCCGGAGCTCTTGCTGGTGCTAAAACCGAAGAAGCATTCTTTGTGAGAGTAGGTCTGGGACAAACTATGACTGCTCAGGATATACTCAACGGAGTTCTTAATGTAGAAATAGGGATGGCAGCAGTGCGACCGGCAGAGTTTATCGTACTTAAGTTCTCTCATAAACTTCAAGAATCATAAAATCATTTTTAATTTTTAAAACAACCATATTATGGCAGCAGAATATCCATTACCAAAATTTCATTTTCAAGTAGAATGGGGTGGTACAAAAATAGGTTTTCAGGAGGTATCAGGTCTTGATGTCGAGATCGAACCTCTGGAATACAGAGACGGAGCAAATCCGGAATACAGTAAAATAAATATGCCTGGGATGATTAAATATACAGATGTCACACTAAAAAGAGGTGTTTTTAAAAGTGATAATGATTACTTCAACTGGTGGAATACTGTAAAACTTAACACTATAGAGCGTAGAGATATAACGATCAGCTTGCTTAACGAAAATCACGAGCCAGAAGTCATTTGGAAGATTAAGAATGCCTGGCCTATGAAAATTCAATCTACAGATCTCAAAGGTGAAGGAAACGAAATTGCCATTGAGACGATGATGCTAAAACATGAAGGGCTTACAATCCAAAACGATTAATTATGTTTCTATATCCAGCCGTTGGTTTTCATTTTGCAGTGTACTTTCACGGGCTGCTTCCTACTCCCATCGATGTCAGTTTTCAATCTGTTACCGGGTTAAGTGCAACAGTAGAAACCGAAAGCTATAAAGAAGGAGGAGAAAACAGGTATGTCCACGACATTCCTACAGGTCTTAAGTTTTCGACATTAACACTTAAAAGAGGCTTAAAAAGTATTCCTTCTCCACTCACCAAATGGTGCGAAGGTGTTTATGAAGATTTTAAGTTTAAACCGCTGGATCTTATTGTATTGCTCCTGGATGAAAATCACCTCCCGATGCATCGATGGAGTGTATTAGGAGCATATCCTGTCAAGTATGAAATTGGAGAATTCAATGCCGAAACTGCGGGAATCGTCATCCAGACCTTAGAGCTTAAATACAAATATTTTAAATCATTATAAAATGGCTGTAGAAATCAAAAACCTTTCTATCAAGATTCAGATCAATGGCAATGAGTCTCAAGTAAGAGATGATGGAGATGAGATTTCTTCAGAGTGGTCTCAGGATGAATTGATAGCACTTATTGAAAAAAGTTTACATAACAAAAAGGAACGTTAACCCATGTTTTCAAAAGGAAAATTAGTCAAACTTACAATCACTGCATACCAAGATGAAAAATTCAAGGAGCAGCAGGGAGAACCTATGGAAGCACTTATCAATCCAGAAGGATATAAGGAAACTTTTACCGTAAAGTATGATGAAGCTCAGCCAGCAGGAAACCAAGGGAACGCGCCCAAATTCAATAAGATTACTCCAGGAGAGTTCACGTTTAGATTACTATTTGATAGTACGGGTGTCTTTAGCTCTATAGATAGTCTTGATGATGCTCTCAATAGTATTGCGGATAATATCAGTGCATTTGTTCCTTCTTTTCTTAGCAGTGATGCAGATGAAGTAGATCGGGGTGTTTTTGATGAGATAGAAAAGTTCAAAGAACTCACCATTAGTTTTAATGGAAGCACACATCAAAACAATTCATTGATTATTGCCTGGGGTGCTTTAATAGTAAAGTGTAAACTCACTAAACTCGACATAGAATATAAGTTATTCAATGCTTCAGGATATCCTATAAGAGCAGTAGCTACCATAGGGTGTATTAATACCATTAGCGATGAAGAACGTAAGGCGCTGGAGAATAAACAATCTCCGGATCTTACACATATCAGGTATGCTCAAGCCGGAGACACACTCCCGTTAATGACCTACAGGATTTATGGTAACCCTTTTTACTATCTGGAAGTGGCAAAGGCAAATAAACTCCAAAATTTCAGAAAATTAAAAGCTGGACAAAAAATTATTTTTCCACCAATACAGAAAAATTAGTATATGAATTTATTAGGAGACATAGAAGAAAAAACCGGTGTAGTTACCTCAAAAGTTTTGATAGAAGGAACTGAAGTTTCTACGCGTTTCGGTATACAATCCATTGCCATCACTAATGAATGTAATCGTATCCCAACTGCAATTCTTACAGTGATCGATGGATCTGTAGCTGATCAGGAATTCAAAGCCAGTAATGATACCGTTTTTGAGCCAGGAAAATCAATTGAAATAAAAGCAGGTTATGATGCTATAGAAGAAATTATTTTTAAAGGAACTATTATAAAGCAAGCTGTAAAGATCACTAAAAAAAACAGTGCTCTCATTATTAGTTGCAAGGATGAAGCCTTTAAGATGACCTTGGGTAAAAAGAACCGTATCTTTTATGATGCTACTGATAGTGATGCTATAGAAAAGCTAATTCAGGATGCTGGTGTCTCTCCACAAGTAGAAGCAACAACATTTAGTCATCATGAGCTAGTTCAATACCAAAGTACAGATTGGGATTTTATGATTTCCAGAGCACAGGTAATTGGAGCAATTTGTACCGTATCAGATGGAGCTATTCATATCAAAAAACCAACAATAAGCGGCACAGAGGTGTTAACAGCAACATTTGGGAGTACCATATTTTCATTTGATGCCGAAATTGATGCCCGCAATCAATATAAAAACTATGAAGCAAATAGCTGGGATTATAGTAATCAGGAAATTGTATCTGTAGAAGCCACCAATTCTGGTCAGGTTACGACTGGAAATCTTGATGAAAGCTCTTTAGCCAAAGCTTCAGGAGACCAAACCGTTCGTCTTGATCATACAGGAAATATACATTCAGAAATATTACAAAACTGGATTGATAGCAAAAGTACGCTGCAACAACTCTCTATGATTCGGGGAAAAATGCAAGTGCAAGGAAATGAAAAGTTAAAAGCAGGAGTATTAGTAAAGATAGAAGGTATCGGAGATCGTTTTAATGGAAACGTTTTTATTGGCGGCGTGCATCATATAATTACTGAAGGAAACTGGTTTACGAATATCCAGATCGGTATCGATCCCGAACCGTTTGCAGAACAACAGGAAATATCATCTATGCCAGCATCGGGAATGTTACCTGCTGTTCATGGTTTACAGATCGGAATTGTCACAGCACTAGAAGGAGATCCGGATAGCGAACATCGTATCAAAGTAAAAGTTCCTATTATCAATCCTGAAGAAGAAGGTATATGGGCAAGAGTAGTGTCGCTATATGCCGGTGAAAATTACGGAATGCAATTCCTCCCGGAAATTGGGAATGAAGTGTTGCTGGGGTTTCTCAATGATGATCCTAACCAGGCAGTTGTGCTGGGTGGATTATACAGCAACACCAATACCGCCCCTATAGCATTTACCGATGATAATTTTGAAAAGATCATTATGGGGAACAGCGAAATAAAAATCCTGCTAAATGATGATACTAAAACTATCACATTAGAAACACCAGGAGGTAAATCTGTTATACTTGATGAAGATAAAGATGTCATAAAATTGGAAGATGAAAATAATAACATCGTCACCATGAATAGCGACGGAATATCACTCGAAAGCGAAGGTGATATCAAGATCAAGGCTACTGGAGATGTCAATATAGAAGGAACTAATATTAACGCAAAAGCCAATGCCAATTTTAAAGCAGAAGGATCAGGAGGAGTCGAGATGTCTTCTAGTGCTACAGCAATACTTAAAGGGTCATTAGTTCAAATAAATTGATAAAAAAAACAACATAAAAATAAGAATAACCAAAGACCAATAGTATCAACTCGATTATAAATGTAGAAGATTAAAAACCGTCAATTCGGATGCTTTGACGAAGGAAAAGTGTATCGAGAATAGTTTTTTAAACCCAAAACGCTTGTTTTTGCCACAAAATTCTTATCAGAATTTCACTCAAACTGATGTGCTTGGGATTAATAGGAACCTAGGTTATCAATAACTAAAACCAAACAAATGTCATTAGCAGCAAGAATAACAGATATGCATGTATGCCCGATGGTAACGGGTGTTGTACCTCATGTGGGAGGTCCTATTTTACCCACAGGAGAGCCCACAGTGCTAATAGGTGGTCTACCTGCCGCCAGAGTGGGAGATATGGCAACTTGCACAGGTCCTCCAGATACCATTGCCGCTGGATCAGGTACTGTCCTTATTGGTGGAATGCCAGCCGCCAGAATGGGAGATACTACTGCACACGGCGGAACTATTGTAGCAGGATGTGCTACAGTATTAATTGGATAAAAATATATAAAACAAGAATTTCAAAGAAGAAGAAGAAGAAGAAGACAACAACAAAATAAGAAGTTCAATTTTGAAAATCAGAAGTTTAAAAAAATACTTAAGATTTTGTGCCAACCTGAGTTCGATTACTTAAGGTAAAAGATTAAAAATTGCCAATTCGAGTGCCTTGACAAAGGAAAAGTGTATCGAGAATAGGTGTCTAAATTCAAAACGCTTGTTTTCGATACAAAATTCTTATCAGAATTTCACTCAAACTGACACGCTTTGGATTAATAAAGTTTAGGTTACTAAATCACTTACTATTAAAAAACAAAAAAAACGTGAAAAACGAAACACCATATATAGGAATTGGATGGAGCTTCCCTCCTGCTTTTAATCAGTATGCTAATCAGGTAGAGATGACCACAGAAAATGATGATATTAAAGGTTCTCTGGAGATCATATTGACTACCAAACTAGGAGAACGACTTTTACGCCCGCTTTTTGGTTGTGATCTAACCAGTAAGGTGTTTGAAACTATGAATGCTACACAGGTGAATATGATCAAGAATATGGTCGAAGAATGCATACTATTATACGAACCAAGAATAGATGCAGAAAAAGTCTATATAAACACAAACAATGCTTTTGAAGGTATTTTTTATGTACATATCGATTATAAAATAAGAGCAACAAACTCAAGAAGGAATATTGTATTTCCATTTTATATAAACGAAGGAACAGATCTATAATGTATGGGAACTAATTGTACTAATAACAACTCAATAAACAGCTCTGAAGGAACTACTCAACTTCAACGATATCTGGATGCATTAGACCCTGATAGTATTGAATTGATGGGTTTCTCTGTAGAGGAGTGGATGGATTTTGCCTATAAATTTTCAGAAAAAGTAAGCTTTTATAAAGATAATCCAGACAACACAACAACGTCCTGGAAATCGTTTTTTGAAAAAGCCAATGAAATAAAATCTATGGCTAAGGAATATACAACAGGGGATATTGATCCACATCTCACGTTATTTATTTGTTTCCTTAAATTATTAGAAACTTCTAAAAAGCAATTTGATGGGATCACTAAAAGACACCTGGACTTCTATTATTATGAAGTGCTACAATTAAAAAAGCAACCATTTACTCCTGATAAAGTATATTCTCTATTTGAGCTCGCAAAAAATGTAGATAATCAACAGCTAGCTAAAAACGCTCTTCTGGATGGTGCAAAAGATACAAATGGGCAAACCAGAAATTATGCCATAATTGAAGAATTGGTAGTCAATAAATGTGCTATTGCCCAGCTTAAAGCCACATATCTTGATAATCAGGGTTGGTATGAAGCACCAATACCTAACTCCGGAGATGGGCAAGGTGGTGATTTCAAAAATGAAAGTAATAGCTGGATGCCTTTTGGGAACTCTGACTATACGAATGCTAATTTTGGTTTTACCATAAGTGCTCCTTCTTTAAAAATGGGCGATGGCCCCCGAAGTATTACTGTACTCCTAAAACTTGCAGGAAAAAATGGATTGATTGCAACACCAGAAGAGTTTACAGAAAGCCTGGTTTTTAGCATTACAGGTAAATCCGATTGGATACCCCTACCTATAACAAAAGAAAAAATAAGTGTTTCTAATGGAGAAATAGAGTTTAAATTAGAACTATCCGAAACCGATGATCAAATTATTAACTACGATACTACCCTACACCTGGGTAACTATAATGCTACTCACCCTCTATTAAAAATTAGCTTTGATAATGTTACTAAAACTATAGCTAATACCAGTTTTAAATTATACAAAAAACTAATTAATCTTACGATCAATGATATTATTATAACCACTACTAGTTTATATAATAAAAGTCTTCTTGTCCAAAATGATACAGGAACTGTAAATACAGAAAGTGCATTCTTTCCTTTTGGCCCATTAGCAAAAAAGAATGCTAAACTAAAAATCAGAGCAGATGAATGGACTGGTAAAAATATCATACAAGCCGTATTAAAAATGGATTGGAAAGATCTTCCGGATAGTTTTGCTGCCTATTATGACTTGTATACAGAAGACACTGTTTATAAAGGAATTAATAGTAATAATTCTTCCACCATAGTAAAAAAAACGATGGGAGACGATCGCTTTACAGTACAAAAATCAATCATTAGTGAAAATAGAAATACACAATCTGATCTTAAAACACCTACCCAAATTTTAGGAGAGCAGCAGACTTTTTGGGTGGATAGACAAAATCAATTAGTAGCATTATTAAATCAAAATACAGAAGAACTTACAAATCAGATTATTTCTCAAGGTAATCTGGAATTAATTAAGCAAGATACTACAATAGCAGAAAATGCATTATTTAAATCTCCAGAGCATAGTGAGTTTTCATTCTTTGCCGAAAACGCAAACGGTTATATCCCATTGACATCGGATGAGTATCTATTGCAATTAGAATTAGAAGAAGATTTTTTCCATGATGTATTTGGGAGAGTTCTTACTGCTCAAGCTATCGCAAAACAAGCCGCTCCGAACGCACCATATACTCCATACGCAGAAAATATATCTGTAACCATAACCACTAAAGAGCATTTAAACACTTTAGACAAACATATTGAGTTATTTCACAATTATCCTTATGGTCAAATCAAAATAGATCCCTCTACAGAAGCAAATATTGTTCTGAATTATATCCCCAAAGGAGAATTATTTCTGGGATTAGAGAACTGTATTGAAGGCGAAAACGTCCAATTCCTTTTTCAATTAGAAGAAGGAACAGAAAACCCTGACTCTATAGTTTCTGAAGGGTATTCAGAAATCGAATGGCATTACTTGCAAGATAATGTATGGGTTAAATTCAATAAAGAACAACTACTAAAAGATGAAACAAACAACTTCCTGAAAACAGGTTTAGTAAAATTTCAGATTCCTAAGAACTTTGATACCTGCAACACATTACTCCCAGACAATTTATTCTGGGTGCGAGCTTCTCAAAAATCTAAAACAACAGGAAACAACTTACCGGATACGGTAAGTAGGTTTATAGAAATTCATCCACAAGCATTAAAGGCAGAATTTCTGAATCAGGAAAATAGCCTGGAACATTTACAAAATGGGATTCCTGCAAATACAATATCTAAACTAATCAATCGTATTGCTACAGTAAAAAAGATTACACAACCTTTTGCTAGTTTTGATGGTGCTCCCGAAGAAGACGACACTAACTTTTACAGAAGAATAAGTGAACGTCTTCGTCACAAAAACAGAGCGATTACTTTATGGGATTATGAACATCTAATGCTACAGAAATTTAAGTATCTCCATAAAGTAAAATGCCTGAATCATAGCACATATGACACTAATCAAAGTCCGGGAGAGATACTTCTGGTCGTGGTTCCGGGTATTAAAAACCAGAATGTATTTAATGTATATGAACCACAGGTAAGTGCTAATAAACTTACTGAGATTGAAGAGTATATTAACGGTCTAAACACGTCTCTGGTAAATGCTAAAGTTGTATCTCCCGTGTATGAACCTGTCATCGTTTCTCTATACGCAAAATTTCACCCAGAATACGATAACAACCTATATACCAAAATATTAAAAGAAGATATTGCAAAATTCCTGGCACCCTGGGCATTTGACACTGAAGCATCGATATCATTTAATAATACACTATATGCTTCAGAAATGATCTTTTACATCGAAAACCTAAACTATGTAGACTATATAAAAGAATTCGCCCTTACCCATAACGGAATTCCCAGACAACAAGTAACACCGACCGATGAAAAAAGCATTTTGACCTCGGTACCAGCATCAGAACATAAAATAGAATATATAACAGCCAGTATATGTACAATATAGATGAACATAGCGAAATTCCAAAAGACATTAATTATCAGAATGATCTTGATTTTTCCTGGTTAAGAGCGCAGGGACAACAACATATAGAAGATCTGGGAAGAAAATTATGGACAGATTATAACATCCATGATCCCGGAATTACAATCATGGAACTACTCTGTTATGCCATCACTGATCTAGGATTACGCATCAATCAACCAATAGAAGATTTAGTAGCATCTCCTGATAATGATGAAGATAAAATGCATCAACAGTTTAAAAGTGCTGCAAAGATTCTGACTTGCGAACCCGTAACTCAAAACGATTATCGCAAACTGTTTATCGATATAGAAGGTATCAAAAACACCTGGCTTATTCCTTATTCCTTAACAATGTATATGGAGTATAATCCCAATGCACCCAAAATAGATTTCAAGCCTATTCTTAACACTATATTTAAGACTACTGATTTCAATGCTAAAGGACTGTATTGCCTACTTGTAGATTATGATAAAGGTGTTGATGAACAAGCAATTAATAAAGAAATATTTAAAATCTATCACAAGCATAGAAACCTATGCGAAGACTTAATTGAAATAAAAAAAGTACCTCAACAATGTATCCGTATTTGTACTCAGATCCAACTAGAAAACGGTGCAGATGAAGAGTTAGTTCATGCTAAAATACAGTTCGAAATTGAACAGTACTTCTCTCCTTCATTGCCTACCTATACATTAAAAGAGTTATTAGACAAAGGATGGACTACAGATCAGATTTTTGATGGCCCCGTATTGACCAATGGATTTATTACGAATGAAGATCTGGATAACACAAACCTGCGCAAAGAAGTTCGCTTAAGTGACCTGATCAATATTATAATGAAAATAGAAGGCATATCCTTAATTGAAGAAATCAGTATGGATAATTGCCCTCCTGATAAAGAGGATGAACCTTCTGATTGTGTCCCTCCAAAAACTGCAAAAAGCGATCCCTGGATCATCTGCATAGAAGAGAACCACAAACCTGCTATTTGCGATAAAAGTACCTGGAAATATAAAAAAGGATTTCTTCCGGTAGGAATTGATACAGAAAAATCTGCTGACTATCTATCAGAATTGGAAGCAGCATTTAAGTCTTCACAAAAAAAAACGTACGAAGACCTGCCAATGCCCGTAGGTTCTTTTACAGGAATTACCCAGTATCAAACCATGCAGCATGAGCTTCCAGAAAACTATGGGGTTTCTACCTACGGCTTATCTGATAAAGTATCGGAATTAAGAAAAGCTCAAGCAAAACAATTACAAGGCTATTTACTATTCTTTGATCAGATTCTAAGTGTTTATTTTGCACATCTTGGACAGATCAAATCATTACTATCAGGTGATAATAATCTTAAAAGATTCTATGTCTTAAAAGCTGTCAATGATATTGATAATATCGAAACATTAGTCAGTGATACAAGTATTTATGAAAATGATCCTACTATTCCTTTAGCATTAAATATAGATGGAACTACTTTATCGCTTATTAATGATCTGGAAGATTTTAATACAAGACGTAATCTTTTACTGGATCACTTGCTAAGTCGTTTTGCAGAAGTTTTTGAAGATTACACCAGTGTGATGTATAAGCTTTTTGGAAAAAATGTAGATGATGATATTATCAAAACAAAAAACAACTTCTTAAATCAATATGATAGTAGTAGTTCTCAGCGTGGATTGGGGTTCAATTATAGATTAAAAGATAAAAATAATAATCCGGATGTATGGGATACTAATAACGTTTCGGGATTTCAGAAACGTATTGCTTTATTATCCGGAATGTCTAATTATAAACGAAAAGATCTTTTTAATACACACCTTAGAATCGAAGAATATACAAGACCTAATGGAGATATAGAGTATCGATGGTTAATCATAGATAGTAATCAGACCTATCTTTCCTCAAGACAGGACTTCCTAACCAAGCAAAAAGCTGTTGACAGTCTCTTAACTACATTGAGATATGCATATGATCCTACAAATTTTAGATTGTTACCTACCACTACCGGTACCAAAACTTTTGTAGCACTTACCGCTCCGGAATATCATGCAGATCCCGATGAAAAATATATTATCGGGAGACAATATAATCGATATTTTACAAATCAAGATAATGCACAAGCTGAAATCAAAAAGGTTTTAGAATTCATAGCAACCATACAAAGTGATGAAGGCTTTTACCTTATAGAAAACATACTAACACTACCACATCACCTAGAAAATATTCCGAATAATCTAAATGATTGCTTGCCCTTATGTATAGACGAGAATTGCAACAGTTGCGGGCCATTAGACCCTTTCTCGTATCAGGTTACCATTGTATTTACAGGTTGGACTTCTCGTTTTTCTAATATTGATTTTAGAAATTATATGGAAGCATTAATCAGACGGGAATTACCAGCACATATACTACCAAAAATCTGTTGGATCGGTCATATAGAAGGAATGCTGGATGAAATAGAAGGCGAACCAGCCCCAGAAAATGATATGGAAAACTTACAAGAATATTGGAAAAAATTCCTGCTCTCCAAAAATAAAAAGAATACGAATTATATGGCATCCACTACTGCTACTAAAAACCTTTGGTGTACGATGAGTCATCTTAATACTATTTATGGCAGTGGCACCTTACATGATTGCGAAAACGAAGAAACCGAAGAAAATAAAAACAGAATTATACTAAACCGAAGCACGCTTGGTACATTATAATTCATATCAATAAATTAAAAATATACCGTGATGAACGATACTTCTTTTGAAACACCATACCTAAAGACATTGAATATTAGCAACAATGTTTATGACCGTTTCGTACCGGATCAGGTACTTACACACCATAACCTCAATAAAATTATAGATTATTTTGAGGATCAGGATAGATTATCACGTGTACATACCATTGGTGTAGGCATTGGTTGCGGATTAGATTTCTTTGTAGAAACAGACGAACAAAATAATACAATAATTAAAGTAAATTCTGGAGTTGGTATTACCACAGATGGTGATCTCGTCGTAGTAGACACCTCTAAATCAGGGCAGACAGCATATGAGTTTCGCTATTTTACGAATCCATTTTTTAATCGGGCGGATTACGCAAGATTTGATGGGTTAAACATAGTCGAAATTCATACACAAGAGGGAGCGGAACTTCTAAATGGGGAACAGCCGCTCTCCTCTTTCTCTAATTTAGGAAGCCATTATTTATTGATCTATGTAGAAAATTATAATGAAAATCCTGGTATCTGTAGTGGTAGTGGATGTGATGATACTGGTGAGCATATCTATGCTAATCTAAAATTCTTACTTACCGATAAAGAAGGATTTGACGTGCTGACAGCAGAAGACATGGACAGCATTTACTATTATAAGAAAATGCGTTCTTTCTATGATTCATTACCAGAATTATCGGTTACAAGACCTATCCTGAAAACTTCAAATACAAAAAATCAGAATAGTATCTACACCTTGTATAAAAGTGGTATCGAGAGTAATACCATCGTTAAGCAGTTACAGGACAATTACATAAAAATCATAGATAAACTGGACAACAGGCTAAATGTTAAACGATTTAGTATTACTCCAGAAAACATAGAAGCGCGTTTTGATTCACTTATTAATATCGGAAATTTCCCCATTCTTGATATTCAGTACAGATACGATCATCTAAAAGATCTGATCGAAACTTATGATGAAATCCGATCTTTATTATTACACATCAATGCAGATTGCGTACCTAATACTACTGCATTCCCAAAACACTTACTGCTGGGAGCTATAAATCCAGACAATAGAGAATTTACCCGACACAACTTCTATCCTTCTCATATAGTAGATACAGATGATGAACATTTATTACACGTGTTAAGTCTTGTGATACGATTTTATAATCAATTAGATCAATACCAAATCCCTGCCAGCGGACAATTTTTAGTAAACAAAAGAATTAATACAAATGCATTTAAAAATGTGAGTATAAAGATAACTCCATCAAAAGATTATGCACATGCTTTAAGTAATAGAAGTATTCCTTACTACTATAGAGGATTAAGCAATCTTGTAAAAAACTGGAATTTTAATGATATCGTTAATAGAAGGGCAACGGCACAATTAAGCTATCATAAGCAACAATTATTAAACATTGATTCGATCCAAAGTCCCTTAAAATATAATCATCTGGGGTATGATTTTTATAGAATCGAAGGTCACTTAGGGAAATCATACACAGGAGTACTCTCTAAACTAACACAGCTCAAAACTGATTTTAATCTAGCTTTTGACATAAAGGCTATAAGTATTGGGGATGCACTAGAACAGATCAATCTGAGTGAATATTCCTGTCAGTTCGAAGATCTAAAAACCTTGCTAAAAGCATGGAGGGATGAATTCGAATGTTTAGTAAAAAATGGATATGAATTCTTTAAAAAATACAGTTTCAAAACACTTGGCGATAATGCTACCAGTACTAGTTATTTGGATTCTATAAGAAGAAAAAAATCTATTGCCGGTTTTAGGTCAATAAAATCTAAAGCTCTAGTTCCTCATCAGGTAGAATCATTAATTAGCGAAGCTACAGATTATGCTATTCAGGAAACAAGTTCTACAGACCCCGATGTACTTTATAAAGTAGCAACAGAATATATGGTTAGAGAAGTGGGAGGTTATGATAATGAAGAAGAAGCTTTTGTATATGTAGACTATCCTACCAAAATTACGACAGATTTGTACGCTGTAGGTAAAGAATTTGTAGATGATTTACAGATATATACAAAACCTGGAGGGCTTGATAAGTTCAAAGCATTCTTAAACAAACTTTGTTTTGATCTAAACAAAGCCAAAGAAGATATTGTAACTGCCAGAACCAATCAAGCTTTTGGAGGTAAAAAGAGAGATTCTATGTATGAGTTTATGATATACGACCTTTCTAAGCTATGTTGTTTTAAATCTAAAATCGAATGGCTTCTGAAAGAAATGGAAATCCGAAAAAAGAAAATCTTTGATACACTTACCTTATCCAATTTAGTAAAAGAAAATCCTGGTATAGAACACATGGCAGGCGTACCTAAAGGCGGTACCTTTATTATAGTATATGGAGGATTAGATAAAAATTCTGGAGCATATTCTAATAAAGTCATTGCAGATTTTGCATTGCCGTATATGTGTTGTAGTGATTGCCCTCCCGATGTTGTAGTCATAAAACAAGAAGTAGCTGTTTTAGAAGACTTATTTTTAGAACCTAACATATACTGCATCATTGATGGAAAAGAAATCCCTAAAGGAACCTTTACTCCTACTCCTGATGCTGGAACTATTACATCGCCACAAGGGACGGATTTTATAGAAAACAATGATCTATTTAATCCCAATAAAATTCCTGATACTTTAGTAGGTCTGCCAATCACATTTAAAGTAAATGAAAAAGAAGTAGCAGAAACTGCCATAGTATATAAACTTCCTAATACAGACCATTTTAATGATCCTTTAAATTTGGAAATTATACCAACCATCAATACGGATAATGAATCTGTAAATATTGTAATCATCCCAAAAACTCCCTACGACACCAAAGGATATCTAACCTATAGCTGGATCAATGATATTGGAGTAGAAATAGATGCCGCAGCTACATTAGATACTAATTTGCCCATTGTAGATGGGCGCATATTCCAGAACTTTAGTTTAATCATGGGAGTTAATGATACAGATGCAAGCTGTACTACAACCATAGAAATTCTTATTGATCAGGAAATAAATATCATTCCGGAAGAAGTTGGTTTAGAATTAATTCCTGATGTCTATTGTTTTGAAGAAGGGACGACCGTTGATGTTATTGGATTTACAGTAACACCAGCAAACGGAACCGTTACTTCAAATCAGGGATCTGTTTTTATAGAAAGCGGTAATCTATTTAATCCTAATAAAGTTCCTGATACATTATTAGGAACCACATTAAAATTCAAGGTCAATGCACAAAATGTTTCACAAACAGCACTGGTATATAAACTTCCTGCAAATAATCATTTTAGTAATACTAACAATGTCAAAATTCAGATTCTTGGAATAAACGATGGAAACGAAAGTGCAAACGTCTCTATCACTCCATTGACTCCGTATGATGGTCAAGGATATCTCTTATACCAGTGGACCGATGAAGCTGGAAATGACATAGGAGAGCCAGGGAAACCTACGCTCACAATTGATATTCCTATTGTTAATACTACCATTACAAAAAAACTTCTGCTATTTATGGGAGTTAACAATGCATCAGCAAACTGTGATGGTAAATATGAGATAACAATTGAGCAACCTATAGAAATCCTATCAGAACGCACTTGTTTTACCGATTTCGAAACGCGAATAAGAACATATCCAATTAATGATGATTTAAAAAAGGCACAGGAAGGTACCGCAAATACAGAATTTGGTGCTAAACTGGATATAGAAATAATTCAACCTGCTTTCAATCTCTTTCAGGAAATACTTATTCTTACCGAAGAGGATTTTAAGGATAAGGATACCCTTAAAACTACCTTGGATCAAATAGCAGGTTTACTCTCTTTTCTATCAGAGGCATATACTCTAAATCCCGATAGAAAAGAATTTCTACCTCAATTCTTATTAATTCATGAAGTATTAACTATTCTATTTTTGGAGCTAACCAGGTGTTGTGAACAAACTGATATTATAATTTTTACAGAACAAATTGATAGATTCCAAAGAGTTCTAAAAGGAGAGCACGCATTTTTTAAAGAAAATGGTATTGAATATGCTCATATTACTCAAGGTTTTTTTGATACGTACAATGCCAATTCTGAAGACTTACGAAATGTATTAATAAACATATTTAATTTTAGCTAATGCATACTATTGAGAACATAACGGTCAATTGGAAACTTACTAATATTAGGGTGCAAGAAAACATCGAAACTAAATGTAATCGTATTATTCAGGATCGTTTGTTCCCTAAAATGGAAATGCAATTGGATGCTTGGAATTCTCGAAATCCCGGAATGAAATGTATCATCCCTGAAATTAATATTAACATACTATGTACCGAATTTTCGACAGAAATCATTGAACATTTATTTCTAAGACAATTTAATTACCTTTTGGAAGAGAAAACCAAAAATGCTCAGAAAAACAAAACCAATACTAATAATTCTACTGTTTTAATTCTAAAATCTCCAACTGTTAAAGATTTTATTCTACAATATCTCCAGAAAGGATATACATCCAATACTAATGAAACCAAAGAGATAAAGGAATGGGTAAATACTCCAACTAAAATAGATGACGATTTTATTTCAAAGAGTATTCATATAATAAGTGCAGATCCTATTGCCTCTATACGATTTGTTTCAATATTCACTAAAATTGAAGCAATTGATGAATTACTCTTCAAGAAGACAGGATTTTATAAAAGTTCTGAATTTGTTGTTATCCTGCTTCAGGCAATTACGCGTACTATATTTCCCGAAAAACCTATGGATACACAAATAGAAATATGGAAAACCGTTTTAATATCAAGTCCTTCTTTAGAACGATGTATTCAAACCTTGTATACGATATTCCAACCCATTGTTAGTTTTCGATATAATACAAGAGAAACCATTTTTTTATTAGCAGCATTACTATTATATACAAAATGTCAATTAGATTCTAAAAAGTACTTGAACATTACTCATTCAATAAAAAATATTTTTAATCCTCCTAATAGTCCTAATGGTAAAAATATAGATACTTCTTCTAAAAATAAGGATGCCTTAGGTGATATTAAAACAATAAAAAAACAAGAAAGTCTGGATTCTTCTATCAAAACTATTGAGGAAAAAATCAGGAAAAAACAAGAAGAACTGCATCCTCTAAAAAATACATCTCTAAACGACAATAAGGAAGAAGAAAATCAAACAATATCCTTAAAAAAACAACTAGATACTACTTCTGAGGATATGCTAAACCCACAATCCATATATAAAGATGTAAAAACTATTGATGCCTCTCTTATTTCTGATAATATAGGCTTGTTTATTTTACATCCTTTCCTAAAGGAATTTTTTACCGAAACGAGAGTGTTAAAATCCAGCAAAATTATTGACCCCAATAAAGGAGTGCAATTATTACACTATCTGGCAACTGGCAGTGATGCGTGTAAGGATATATCTGTCCTCACAGAAAAAATAATAGTAGGCATACCCATTCAACAAACTATTTTTATAGAAGCACCTTTATCAAATGAAGAAAAAAAGTGCTGTGATGTATTATTAAAAGCTGTTCTAAAACATTGGATCGTACTGGAAAAAAGTGGAATCGATACGCTACGCTCTATGTTTTTAGTACGAGAAGGAACCATTGTACTCAAAGAAAAAAGTATTCGTATTGAAGCAACACATCTGGCACAAGATATTTTATTAAAAAAATTACCCTGGGGATTAGGTATGATAGTATTGCCGTGGAGTAAAAGAATCTTTCAAATCACCTGGAAATCATGAATGCCGCTCGTACAAATACAACAACTGTTGCTAAATCTTCTAAGAAAGAAGGGACTTTTATTCCTGCTAAAAAAAGAACGAAACAAAGTCAAACAGAGAAAAAGAAAACTGAAGATCCTTTTATTCCTAAAAAACAAATATTCAATAAAGAGCCTAAACCTGAACTTAAAGAAACGCAGAAAAAGAACCGTAAAAATACAATTCCACAAAAAGAAGCTAAAAAGCAAAGCAAAACCATAGATACTTCTATAAAGGAAAAAAGTGCTGGCAGTAGTAAAGTAATTCAATTAAATACGGTACCTAGAAGTGCTTCTCACGCTTCTACTCCAAACGTAGCTCCTCCAAAAGAAAAGAAAAAGAAAGACGCTGAAGGAGAAAAAGAAAAAACACCTAGGAAAATTACCCGAACGAATACCAATCCAAAGAAAGATAAAAAATTTCTGGCAACCCTAAACCACGTAAAAAAAAGTGCTACAGAACAGCAAACACACAAACCTGCAAGCGATAAGGTAACCGAAGTAGAAAAGGCAGCAAAACTCCCCGAAAGTGATCAAACTAAGAAAAATGATCAGCGGCAACATATAGGAGCTATGGATGCCGTAGCAGAAAAAAGTAAAGAAAAACCGTTTACAGCAAGCACCTTTAAAGCACTACTAAAAGAAAACCTTACCCAGCTGGAAAATGACCTGCCCAGGGATGAAGATAGTGCAGAAGATTTTAAGCGAGATAAACCGATCGATAAGATCAAAGAAAATATATCCGGACAGGTAAAAGACGAAAATAAAAAATTGTCTGGACCTATGGCAGCAGAGATCAAGAAAAAAGACCCTCCTTCCAGTGGTCTGCCAACAGAGAAAGAAGAAAAACTTCCATTTGATCCCATTGGTAAAGTACCAAAAGCAATAAATGCCAAAGCTGCTGTTCCTAAGAAAAAACATAGTTCAGAAATATCTATGGAGGACGAGAGTGCGTCTATAGATGATTACAAAGCAGAAAATGAGATAACAGATGAACAATTAGTCAAAAGTAATGAACCTAAATTTACAACTGCATTACAAACTTCTAATGAAGCAAAGCAAAAAGCCGCCGAAGCGCCTAAGAAATACCGGGGAAAGGAACGAGCTATCCTAAATAATGCCCAGGGAAAAGCGGCGAATCAGGGTAGTAAAGGTCTTCAGGGAATGTATACAGGAAGAGTTGGGTCTTTTGTTACGGTTGCAGTAAATCAGGTAAGTAAAGAGCTGAGTGACGAACAACAGCAAAAAGTAATCTACAAAAAATTAGAAGGTATCTACAACAAAACCAAAACTGATGTAGAAACCAAACTAAAAGATCTTTCTGATGGTGTAGACACATATTTTAGTACTGAAGCTGAAAGTGCTAAAAAAACATTCGAGAAAAATGTAGAGAAAAAATTAGGTGATATTTATGGGTTCTTTACGATAGATGATAAAATTTTTGGAGAAGATACAGAAGCGATCGAAAAAGTATTCCAAGAGGAGAAGAAGCGTTTCATCACTAAAATGGACAGCGTTCTTGATAAGATTGCGACCTTGATTGCTAAAGAATTGAATGCTGCCATCGCATTAATCAACAAAGGAAGAAAAGATAGTGAAGACTTTTTTAATACCCTAAGTGAAGACCAGAAAAAATTGGCGACCGATGCCTTGGATCAATTTAAAGGGCAATATGATTCACTGGAAGAAACCGTTCGCGAAAAAGAGCAAGAACTCGCCAAAGAATTAGCAACATCTTATAAAGAAAATGTAGATTCTCTTAGAGAATCTTTTGATAGCATCAAAGAAAGTGTAAGTGCCACCTGGATAGAAGCCGCTCTTAATGCCTTAAAAGCTGTGGTAGAAGCAATCATCGCTATAAAAAATCTATTTGTGAATTTACTAGTCGCCGTGGTTGAAGCTATCGGTGCCATTATACAAGATCCAATCGGTTTTTTAAGCAATCTTATTTCGGGCATTAAACAAGGCTTTGAAAACTTTGGTGCCAACATCAAAAAACATTTAATCACAGGGTTGATCGAATGGCTTACCGGTTCTCTGGGAGGAGTTGGGATAACACTCCCGGAAAATTTATTTAGCCTGAGTGGCATATTCGATCTTTCTATGCAGATCATGGGATTAACCTGGGATTATTTTAGAGCAAAGGCAGTAAAACATATAGGAGAACCCGTTGTACAGGCATTAGAAACCGGATTTGAGATGTTTCAGATAATTAGAGAAAAAGGAATTAACGGGCTCTGGGATTATATCAAAGAATCTTTTACAGATCTTAAAGAAACTGTGATGGATGGCATTAGAGATATGATCATTACTAAAGTGGTTGAGGCAGGTATCAAATGGGTTTTAGGATTAATGAGTCCGGCAGGAGCGTTTGTAAAAGCTGCTATGATGATCATTGATATTGTTAAGTTTTTTGTGGAGCGTGCCTCTCAGATCTTTGAATTGGTCACTGCCTTTACCAATAGTATCAAACAGCTTGCTGCAGGAAATGTCGCGGGAGTAGCCAAAGGTATCGAAATGGCACTTGCCAAGGCATTACCTGTAATGATTGGTTTCTTAGCCTCTTTATCGGGTATAACCGGACTGACAGGAAAAGTACAAAAAATCATTAAAAAGATTCGTAAGAGGATTGATAAAGCAATTGATAAGCTTATTAGTAAAGCTAAAAAATGGGGTAAAAAACTGTTCTCTAAGAAAAAAGGAAAGAAAAATAAAAAGCAGAAAAACAAAGACATTGCGTCGGGTAAGTTGAAAGACACTGAAGTTGGTAAAGTAGTTACCTTCAAAAGTGGAAAAGAGAGCCACAAGCAATGGATTGATACTTCGGGGAAAGGCGTAGAGGTAATGATGGCAAGCACACCTGGTCCTCTGGACAAAAAGATCGATAGCTGGAAGAAAAAAACAGCTAAAATTGATGATGTAGCCAAAAAGAATGAAAAATTAGGTTTAATAACCAAGGTCGAAACCTTACGAGGAGAGCTGGATAGAGATGGAGAAAAAGTAGAAAAAATCTTAGAACAAGCGCAAAAGAAACCAGAGAGTCAAAAAGTGATTAAGGATGCTGAAAAAGGAGATGATGCTTTAGAAAGTAAACAAGATAAACTTAAACGAATCTTAATCCAATTACTTGATGAATTAGATAACCTATTCGAAATTCCTCAAAAAGTTAGAAAACACATTAGTCAACGTGTTGTTGCCAAAACCGGAGATCCCAGATTCCTGGCAGGTTTTAAATCAGATACCTCGGGAACGGATTATACTGCCGTGGTAAGAAATAAAGACAATGATGCTAAACCCACAACTTTTATTATACAAAGAACCTCAGAGGCTGTAAAAAAAAATGCTCCCCAGTTATTCATCAATGATGGAGTTTTAGAAATGGGAAAAGAAAGAGAATATGTCCCTGATCACAAAAATTATGTTCCTTCAGAATTAACCATTGCCCAAAACAGTGATGGAAATTATATTGCTACTTATAAAACAAAAACTCACGATGGGCAAGCAGGTCCTGATTTAGAAGTCGCGATGTCATTCACAGAAGCACTGGAAGGCATACCTAATAAGGTACAAAAAAGAACTGTAAAAGCTGAAGGCTTAAAATTTAAACCCGAAGGAAACGTAAGAGGGCAAACGGATTCTGCGGTATCAGGATTTCATAATGCACATTTAATAGGAGATCGCTTTGGAGGATCCGGGCGTAACGAAGCTTTGAATATTTACCCATCTTCAGAAAAATATAATGTAGGGCAAAGTTTTATGCTGGGTAAAGAGGATAAAATGGCTGAATTTCTTGCTCCACTAGGAGAAGATCATAGATACAAAATGAACGTTACGGCGCACATTGATGAAGAAATCCAGAATGCTAAAAACCTGGAAGCGTTATTAAAAAAAGAATTTGGAAAAGATACTCGTGCTGATAAAGATATAAAACTATTGGATAACAAATTAATTGATGATGCAGAACAACGATTGACCAAAGCGCTGCGCTCAGAAATTAGTAAAGACATCAAAGATGTGCCTGGTCAGTTCCTGAAAATGCAGTATATGATTGATGGAAAAGACTGGGGAGGATTCGGAGAAGATACAGATTACGAAGCGCTTGTTAAAAAACTTGGTTTCGAAAAAACGAATGATGGTACAAAAGTAGTTTATAAGAAAAAGTAGGATATATGAGTTAGTATTCAAAACCAATTTAAAATTAATTACACATGAAAACACTACGGTATAGATCAAGAGGAGAAGAAGTAAATTTTTTAGAACAGATATTGGTAAAACTCGGATATAACGTTTTTGTTTCCAATTATTTTGGAAAAGATACTGATACGTCGATCAGGGACTTTCAGCAAAAAAATAATCTCGTAATTGACGGAATTGTAGGTCTCAAAACCTGGACTAAGCTTATTTCTGCAGAACAATCATCTCTGGAATATCAGGATAAATTACTATCAGAACAGGATTTGATAGATTTTTCAGTACAATATGATCTGGAATTAGCTTCGGTAAAGGCAGTCAATGAAATCGAGAGTAATGGAAAAGGGTTTTTAATTGATGGGAGACCGAAAATTTTGTTTGAGGGTCATGTCTTTTGGAAACAACTCAAAAAAGCCAACTTAAATCCAGAAGACTATCAAACTGAATTTACCAAAAATGTCTTGCACCCTTCTCCAAACAGGGACAATTATGTAGGAGGATCCAGAGAATATGACCGACTAGAAAAAGCTGCCGGAATGAGTGATTTACCTGCAATACACAATGCTGCATACGCTTCTGCTTCCTGGGGAGCATTTCAGATTATGGGCTATCACTATAAAAACTTAGGGTATTCGTCTATAGACGCTTTTGTTTCCAGAATGTATGAAGATGAAGGTAAACACCTGGAAGCTTTTGGCAAATTTCTGGAAGCCAATAATCTTGTGAGGCATCTTAAAAGTAAAAACTGGGAAGCTTTTGCCAAAGGATATAATGGTTCTGGATATAAAAAATATAAATATCATACAAAACTAAAAAAAGCGTACGATAAATATAAAAACTTATAATGGATACAGATACTACTACAAACTCCCCCTTTGATTTTTTGGCTTCGGTAATTAAACATCGTTTAAAATCTGAACGCTCCGGAGAAACACAAAATATTCCAGAATATATTCCAGAGAATTTTGATAATTCGTCTATTTCTAAATTCATCAAAAAAACCGAACTCCCATTTATCGAAGCAACTATTTTACTGCTTGCGCTGGTTCCTCATGTATCTCCTGGATTTTTAAACAGTATATTAGAAAATTATTTTCCTGATGGAGGAGAATTTCCAGAATTTGGAGGTATAAAAGGCTCACAATTTCGAGGTATTTTTCCAACAGGGAATACTGTTTTATATATTCTTGCCGGAAACGATATCCAAAAAAGAATCGAAATATCTGAGATTTTTGATTCTCAACATATCTTTAAAAGGAATAATATTATATCTCTGGACATTCCTGATAAAGGAGAACCAGAAATGAGCGGGCGTTTATTAATTGATGAAGAATATTTATCGTGGATTACTAAAGAAAAAATAGTACATCCGGAATTAAGTGAAAAATTTCCTGCGCAACGGATTACCACAGAATTAATTTGGAATGATCTTATTCTTGATCAGGAAACCATGCAACAGGTTCGCGAAATAGAAACCTGGTTAGCTCACGAAAAAACGTTTAGAACTGATTGGAATATGGGTAAACGAATAAAACCAGGATATAGGGTATTGTTTTCTGGTCCTCCCGGAACCGGAAAAACATTAACAGCTACTCTTCTTGGCAAATATACTCAGAAAGATGTCTACAGAATAGATCTATCTATGGTAGTATCTAAGTTTATCGGAGAAACCGAAAAAAACCTTGCAAACTTATTCAACAAAGCAGAAAATAAAAACTGGATACTATTCTTTGACGAAGCAGATGCCATTTTCGGAAAACGTACAGAGGTTAGAGATGCACATGACAAATATGCCAATCAGGAAGTCTCTTATTTGTTACAACGGATAGAAAACTATAATGGCTTGGTTATACTGGCATCTAACTTTAAAAAGAATATTGATATCGCTTTTACAAGAAGGTTTCAATCCATTATAGCGTTTAAAAATCCAACTAAAAAAGAAAGACTTTTATTATGGAAGCACAATATTCCACAAATAGCAACCTTAGCTAATACTATCAATTTAGAAGAAATCGCCACTCAATATAATATTACAGGAGCTAATATCATAAACGCTATACAATATGCTTCAATCCAAACGATTGCCAAAAACAAAAAAGAGATCAGCTCTGAAGATATCATTAATGGTATCAAAAAAGAATATATAAAAGAAGGAAAAATGATGTGATCATATACGCAAAACATCAAACTTACCTCCTAATACTGCCCATCGAATTGTTACGATCCTCAGAAATGCTTTCTTTTCAAAGCAAACGTTTGGTAAACTAAATCCTGTATAGTTTTTGTATGAGTTCTCGTTTTCTGATATGCAAAAATAAAGAAGCTAAGAGAAAACGAGAGATATTTTCTAGTATCCAGGTGTATACTAATACGATTTATAACTAAAAATTTCGCATATTCATCGTTTCTTTTTCCTTTCTACTTCGTTTAAAAAATAAACCGTAGCTATAGCTATGCTTGATTTTTTTGCCTTGCATAAAGAAAAAATAATTCAATGAATTTATACGAATTTTTTAACCACAAATCGTATAAGAACCATAGGTTTCTGAGAATACGTTAAAAAAGAACTTATACCTCTAAAGACTAGTTTGCAAGTGAAGAGACTGAAAAAAATCATTGATGGATCAAACAATAAAGGTGGTTATGTAGACTACAAAAAAATAATGAGTTTGTTGTAGTGTATTTACTTTTTGGAGGTTTTAAAAGTTACCTTGGCTATTCTATTCTTTCCAGCTGCAATTGCTGTACTATCATTCATAAACCGAATTGTATAAAAACTCTCATTACTAATAGTATTCCAGGTAACTCCAGAATCATTCGAAACAGAAATCCCGGTAAAACCTACTCCTACCATTCCTTTGGCCTCACTGTTAGGAATATATCGAATACAACTTTTATATCCCGCTCCTACCCCATTCGCAACTAGATTCCAAGTCTTTCCCCCATCTTTTGTAATTGCCTTATTTTTATCATTATTTTCGGGATTTGTATAGTCACCACCAAAAATAACTCCATTTCTATCATCATAAAAATCCACAGAATATCCTCCTGTTGTGGTAGAACCCTGAATAATTGGAGTTTCATAAACCATCCAGTTCTTCCCTTTATCTGGTGAATAAAAAACTCTAGATTTAAAACCACCGGAAATAATCCAGGTTTGATCACCAACAATAGCTATATTTCCATTACTCGCTGCAAACGCAGCTTCTCCATCAACCATAGGTGGTAGTTTCTCACAAGAAACCTTTTTCCACGTTTCTCCACCATCTCTTGTAACGATAATTGATAAACATCCATCTATTGGGTCTCCCATGGCAACTCCTTCATTATCATTCCAAAAAGAAATTGAATCATAAAAAATATGTGCGCCTTCCTCTACATACTGCAATTTTATTGCTCCCGTTTTTTTATTAATCTTATATAATAGTGCAGGTGACTCAATACTCAATATAAAAAAATTACTAGCGTTGCTATCAATTGCCCTAAAATGAGGTTTCGTTCCATTATAATCAATAGTAGCATTTTTTACAGGAACAAACTTTTGATTTTTACTCTTTCTAAAATATCCGTATTTCCCATGACTACCAGCATACATTAATAAATCTTCGTCTAATGCAATAGCTCTTATACTTATGGTGTCTTCATAAATAATTTCGATTTCAACCTCTGTAAAATCTTGTCTAATAGTTTTTTTATGAGCTGAAATCCAGAAAAAAAGTGAAATAGAAATCGGTATAAATAGTAAAAATCTCATACTCAATATTTTTAATCAAATATAATACTATTATGATGCAAAGAATTACCTTTGCTGACCTTAAAAAAATTAAGAATGCGTTTACATAGAAATCTTGTTTTTGCCGTAATTGATGGACTCAGTGAAATTTTTAATGAAGAAGCTTATGCCGATAAAATTGTTCAAAAGTTATTAAAACGTGATAAGAGGTGGGGATCTCGCGACCGGAGTTTTGTTGCAGAAACCGTTTATGATATTGTACGTTGGAAACGTCTATATGCCGAAATTGCTGAAGTAAAAGAACCTTTTTCCAGAGAAAATCTTTGGAGGATTTTTGCAGTTTGGGCAACGCTAAGAGGAATTACCTTACCAGACTGGAAACAGATTGCTCCTACGCCCACAAGACGAATAAAAGGTCGTTTTGACGAACTTGGTAAAATAAGAAAATTCAGAGAGTCTATTCCTGATTGGATGGATACCCTCGGAGAAAAAGAATTAGGCGCTAAATGGGACAAAGAAATCAGTGCTTTGAATCAACAAGCTCCTGTGGTTTTGAGAACTAATGCTCTCAAAACTACAAAAGATGCCCTAAGAAGTATTCTTGAGGATGAAAATATAGACACAGGGTTTGTAAAAGGGTATCCATATGCTTTACAACTTACCGAAAGAGCCAATGTTTTTTCTACAGAAGCTTTCAAAAAAGGACTCTTCGAAGTTCAGGATGCATCATCACAATTAGTAGCAGAATTTTTAGATGTAAAAGCTGGACAAAGAGTTGTTGATACCTGTGCCGGAGCTGGAGGAAAAACACTACATCTCGCAGCTCTTATGGAAAATAAAGGTCAGATTATAGCGATGGATATTTATGAAAATAAGCTTAAAGAACTAAAAAGAAGAGCTCGCCGTGCTGGCGCACATAATATAGACCCAAGAGTCATTGAAAGTACAAAGGATATCAAAAAGTTATATGAAAAAGCAGATCGTGTATTGATAGATGCACCGTGTAGCGGACTTGGAGTCCTAAGCAGAAACCCTGATGCTAAATGGAAGCTAAAACCTGAATTTCTAAATCAAATCAAAAAAACTCAATTGCAAATCTTAGAAAGTTATTCTAAAATGGTAAAATCTGGAGGAAAACTCGTGTATGCAACTTGTTCCATTTTACCTTCAGAGAATCAAGATCAAGTTAAACTTTTTTTAACATCAGAAATGGGTAAAGAATTTATATTTGTCAAAGACAAAAAAATACTTTGTTCTTCTTCAGGTTTTGATGGGTTTTATATGGCTTTACTAGAAAAAAAATAACTCAATTTACGTACAAAATGAAAACTAAATTATTTTTTATACTCTTAGTAGGAGTATTTATGGGGTATGGTCAACAAGCATACTATAATGATGTTGATCTTACAAAAACTGGCATTGAACTCAGAGATGAACTCGCTTTAAAAATTGAAACGACCCATACCAGGTTTTTATCCTATACACCTGGAATATGGGAAGCTAGCAGGATAACAGATGAAGATCCTGGTAATAAAGACAATGTGATACTGATCTATGGGTATGAAAACGGTACAGATGCTGATGTAACCAATGACATTAGCAGAAATAAAAATAATAATGGAGGGGATAATGGAGAATGGAATCGAGAACATACATATGCAAGATCTTTAGGAACTCCTAATTTAGGACTAGAAGGACCGGGAGCTGATGCGCACCATCTCAGACCATCAGATGTGGAGAGAAACAGTAATAGAAGTAATAGGAAATTTGCTGATGGCAGCGGAAACTCCGCAATAACGGCACAAGGAAACTGGTATCCAGGAGATGAATGGAAAGGAGATATTGCCCGGATGATGTTATATATGTATTTACGTTATGGTGATCGTGCACTTCCTTCTAATATAACCATTGGAACTACCAATACTATTGATGCTAATATGATTGACCTTTTATTAGAGTGGAACGCAGAAGACCCTGTTTCGAGAATAGAAAAAAATCGTAACAATTATCATAATTCCACAGAAACGTATGCTCAGGGAAACAGAAACCCTTTTATTGATAACCCTAACTTAGCTACAAAAATATGGGGGGGGGCTATAGCCGAAGATTTATGGAACACCACTACCTCGGATGTAGAAATACCTACTTCTCCTTCAAACCTGGTAGCCGATGTGATTGGATATGATAAGATTACTATTTCCTGGACTTCTTCTACCGATAATATTGAGGTTATTAGATATGATATTTTTGTTGATGGAAACTATGTTACCAGTACACCAAATACAACTACCGATATAATTTCGTTGGCACCAGAAACCTCCTATAACATTGAAGTTTTTGCTATTGATCTTTCAGAAAACATTTCATTAGCCAGTAATTCTCTTAATGTAGCGACAATTAGTGTCCCTAATTTTTTAATAAATGAGAATTTCAATGATTGTGCAACAGTAACTAATAATTTTACTACGATTAGTGAATCAAGTACGTTGGATTGGAGATGTGATACTGATGCTGGTCAGGATAGTTCTGGCGGATATCAGATGAATGCTTTCAGTAGTGGTAGTACAGTACCTAGTATTGACTGGCTAATTACTACAAATCCTATCAATTTTGATGCTACAGAAAATGAGTCTTTGAATTTTTATACCAGATCCGAATTTGGCAATACAGCATTACAATTATTATTTTCCTCAGAATATGATGGCAATGGAAATCCTTCTGATTTTATATGGACACCAGTACCCAATATTGTAATACCCTCGCACCCGTCGGGCAATGGTTCTTCTGATATAAATACTTTTGCTGATGTTGATATTTCATCTATTACCGGAACAGCCTATATTGCTTTTAAGTATGATACGGATGGCGGTAATGCTACACGATGGACCGTCGATAATTTTCAGATTATTGGCGAGAATATACTTACTATAGATGAACAATATGCAAACACATTCTTCATATTTCCGAATCCATCTCATGGTCGAATATTCATAAACACAGAAAGTAATTGGAAAGAACTTTTACTATATGACTTAAAAGGAAGTTTACTAAAAAAGGAAATAAATAACGCTTCTAACCAGATTACTTTAGAAAATCTTCCTAAAGGAATATTGTTATTAGAGATCATTGCTCCTTCTGGACAAAATTTTATACAAAAAATAGTGGTTGACTAATCAGATATTTCAATATTTATCTAACCATAATTTATATCAATTCTGCTTTAAAAATACAGACCAATTGACCAAACTAATCCATTGTGCATTTAGTCATTTTTGGGATAAGATTTGTTAGTTCGAGTGCTTTGACCTTAGGAGAAGTGTATCGAGAACAGAATTTAAATCCAAAAAAGCTGCTCTCGATACATTTTGTCTTCATTTCATGTAGGCAAAACACTGTAATCGATGCTTTTTAAACATAATTATTTCTAAATTCAAAAACAAGTGAAACTATTATTAAGTTAATCAACATGGCGTCTTTTTGGATTGTATCCTATTCATTCAAAATATATTGAATCAACGAAATCTGAATGAGGGATTATAAATTGATGATTCTAAATTAATTTATATAGAAAAGTGGTAAATTTGCAGCTTATTAAAAATAACACAAAGCCTCGGAGTATGATCCACTTCTTCGGAAACCCAAAAGAGAAAGTATTTGCATTACAAACCGCTAAAGAAATCTCAACTGAAAATATTAAAAAACTAAACTGGTTATTTGGTAACCAACCTAAAATCCCATCGGTGTCTATTGACGCCTTTTTTGTTGGTCCACGTGCTGCTATGATTACTCCCTGGAGTACTAACGCTGTAGAGATTACTCAGAATATGGGCATATCCGAAATTATAAGAATCGAGGAATTCGAGGCAATACCAGATGATTTTATGGGTTTTGACCCCATGCTTTCTCAAAAATATTCTAGTTTACATCAAGATATCTATACCATTGATATTGAACCCGAAGTAATTCTAAAAATTGATGACATAGCTACATACAACAAAAAGGAAGGTCTTGCCCTTAGTGCTGAAGAAATTGAATACCTGGAAAATGTTTCTAAAAAAATAGGACGAAAACTTACAGATTCTGAAGTCTTCGGTTTTTCACAAGTAAATTCAGAACATTGCAGACATAAAATATTTAACGGTACTTTTATTATTGATGGAGAAGAACAGCCTACTTCTCTTTTTAAGTTAATCAAGAAAACTTCAGAAGAAAACCCTAATAATATCGTTTCTGCTTATAAAGATAATGTAGCCTTTATAAAAGGACCAAAAGTGACTCAGTTTGCTCCAAAAAGTGCTGACAAACCTGACTTTTATGAAGAAAAAACATTTGATAGTGTTATTTCTCTAAAAGCAGAAACCCATAATTTTCCTACCACTGTAGAACCTTTTAATGGGGCTGCTACGGGTTCTGGTGGAGAAATCAGAGACCGCCTTGCTGGTGGAAAAGGTTCTTTACCACTTGCTGGAACAGCGGTTTATATGACATCATATTCCAGATTAGAAGAAAACCGCCCCTGGGAAAAAGCTGTAGAGGAAAGAAAATGGTTGTATCAAACTCCTATGGATATTCTGATCAAAGCTTCTAATGGGGCTTCAGATTTTGGTAATAAGTTCGGACAACCTCTAATTACTGGTTCTGTATTAACTTTTGAACACGAAGAAAATGCGCGTAAACTAGGATTTGATAAGGTAATTATGCAAGCAGGAGGCATTGGATATGGCAAGGCAGAACAAGCCATAAAAGATACTCCCGCAACCGGTGATAAAATAGTAATTCTGGGAGGAGAGAATTATAGAATCGGGATGGGTGGTGCTGCCGTTTCCTCTGCCGACACAGGAGAGTTTAGCAGTGGTATTGAATTAAATGCCATACAACGCTCTAATCCCGAGATGCAAAAACGCGCTGCCAATGCCATTCGTGCTATGGTAGAAAGTGATACTAACACTATTGTATCGATTCATGATCACGGAGCTGGAGGACATCTCAATTGCTTATCTGAATTAGTAGAAGAAACTGGAGGAAAAATTGATCTGGATGCATTACCTGTTGGAGATCCAACACTTTCTGCAAAAGAAATTATTGGTAATGAATCTCAGGAACGTATGGGATTAGTTATTGGCAAAAAAGATATTGACACTTTAGAAAGAATTGCTGCACGAGAACGCTCTCCTATGTATCAGGTGGGAGATGTAACTGGAGATGATCGATTTACTTTTGAGTCCAAAACTAAAGGTGATACCCCGATGGATCTAGCCTTAGAGGATATGTTTGGTAGTTCTCCTAAAACGATTATGAACGACATCACGGTAGATCGCAAGTATCAAGCTATTGTTTACAAAAAAGAAAATATTCATCATTACTTAGAACAAGTACTACAATTAGAAGCGGTTGCCTGTAAAGATTGGCTTACAAATAAGGTAGACAGATGTGTAGGTGGTAAAGTTGCCAAACAGCAATGCGCTGGTTCATTACAATTACCTCTGAATAATTGTGGAGTTATGGCACTGGATTATAATTCTAAAGAGGGGATTGCAACTTCTATAGGGCATTCGCCTATTTCTGGGCTTATTAATCCGGAAGCAGGCAGTAAAAATTCTATTGCAGAAGCATTGACCAATATTATCTGGGCACCACTAAAAGATAGTTTACAATCAGTCTCTCTTTCTGCAAACTGGATGTGGCCATGTAAGAATGAAGGAGAAGATAGTAGATTGTACAAAGCTGTAAAAGCCATTTCTGATTTTGCTATTGATTTAGGAATTAATGTCCCAACGGGTAAAGATTCCCTATCGATGAAGCAGAGATATCCTAATGAAGATGTTATTTCACCGGGAACAGTTATTATATCCGCTGCTGGTAATTGTAATGATATTACTAAAGTTATAGAACCCGTTTTACAAAAAAATGGTGGGGATATCTATTATATAAATTTATCTCAGGATACACATAAATTAGGAGGATCGTCATTCTCTCAGGTGCTTAACAAAATTGGGACAGAGGCCCCGACAATTAAAAATTCAAAAAACTTTAAAACAGTATTTAATACAATTCAGCAGCTCATACGTGAAGATAAAATTGTTGCTGGTCATGACGTAGCATCTGGTGGATTAATTACAACCCTACTCGAATTGTGTTTTGCCGATATTAGCTTAGGAGCTCAACTAGACTTTTCTTCAGTCAAAGAAAGTGATTCTATAAAATTATTGTTTTCAGAAAATTCAGGAATTGTTTTCCAAAGTGCAGCTAATTCTGATATTGAAAATATACTGACAGAAAATAACATAGAATATTTTAATATAGGGAACGTTTCAAAAAATAATACACTACAGATAAAAAATGCGGCTGATTCTTTTAGTTTCGAGATAGAATCATCGAGAAAAATCTGGTTTAGAACATCCTATCTTTTAGACAAAAGGCAAACAGCCAATAATCTGGCAAAACAACGGTTTGACAATCTGGCAAAACAACCTTTACAATATACATTCCCAAAACAATTTACAGGAAAAAAACCTGTAATTGATAATACAAAACCCAGACCAAAAGCTGCCATAATCCGAGAAAAAGGAAGTAACTCTGAGCGAGAAATGGCACATGCAATGTACCTGGCAGGTTTTGATGTAAAAGATGTGCATATGACGGATCTTATTTCTGGTAGAGAAACACTGGAAGACATTCAATTTATCGGTGCTGTTGGCGGTTTTTCTAATAGTGATGTTCTTGGTTCTGCAAAAGGATGGGCTGGAGCATTTTTATATAATGAAAAAGCAAATACTGTCTTAAAAAAATTCTTTAAGAGAACAGATACACTATCAGTAGGGATCTGTAATGGATGTCAGTTATTTATGGAATTAGAGATGATCAATCCTGAACATAATGAACATGGAAAAATGCTTCATAATGACTCTCATAAACATGAAAGTAGTTTTACTTCTGTTAAAATTCAAGAAAATAATTCTGTAATGCTATCATCACTAGCGGGTAGTACATTAGGAGTATGGATTTCTCATGGAGAAGGTAAGTTTCATTTACCACTTTCAGAAGATCAATATAATATTGTTGCAAAATATGGATATGACAACTATCCTTCTAATCCTAATGGTTCTGATTATAATACTGCAATGCTATGTGATGCAACAGGTAGACACCTTGTTATGATGCCACATATTGAGCGCTCAATTTTTCAATGGAACTGGGCTAACTACCCCGAAAACAGAAAAGATAAAATCTCCCCCTGGGCAGAAGCTTTTGTTAATGCTAGATTATGGATTCATAATCAATAATGTTTTTTTTCTATTCTTAACAAAATAAAGTTAGGGTAAATCAATAGTTAATTATTTATTATTAGTCTAATATTTCACACTCAATTGTTTTTGAAACACCATGAATCTTTGATTTATACATGTTGTGTTTTAAAAACAAATTAAAACTCTAAAACTATGAAAAAACTATTCTTATGTTTAACTCTTCTCATGTCTGCTCTGGCTATTTCACAAACCAAGCCAATATATAGTCGGGCAAAAATCACATATGGTACGCCTCAAAATTTTGAAAAGCTGCTCCAAGCCGGAATCCCTATGGATCATGGGCAACACAAAAAAGGAATGTTTCTAATTTCAGAATTTTCTGATACAGAAATAGAAACTATAAAAAGTCTGGGAATACAAGTAGATATTCTGATTGAAGATACCGTAGCAGAATTTCTTAGAAAAAATGAAATAGCAAAAACTCAAAAAGCAGTTAAAAACCTCGTCTGCCCTTCTGATAGTAATACGGTAAACACCTATCCTACTCCTGCAAATTTTGAGCTAGGCTCTATGGGAGGGTATTTGACATACCAGGAAATGTTGGATAACCTGGATGCAATGCGTTCTAAATACCCAAACCTAATCACAGCCAGAGCCGATATTGGTAGTTTTTTGACTAATGGAACACCGGACAACTCTGTTTCCCCTTCTATTGGCGGAAATGCTTTACAATGGGTAAGAATATCAGACAACCCTGATGTTGATGAAGATGAATCTGAAATTTTGTACGATGCCATTCATCACGCCAGAGAGCCAGCGAGTTTATCTCAGCTTATCTATTATATGTGGTACTTGTTAGAAAATTATGATTCTGACCCCGACGTAAAACAAATTGTTGATAATACTGAATTATATTTCATACCTGTCGTAAATCCGGATGGATACCTGTATAATCAGGTAACGAATCCTGATGGAGGAGGGCTTTGGAGAAAGAATAGGTTTAATACGCATGGAGTAGATAATAACCGTAATTATAATTTTTTTATCGGAGGAGATGCTAGCAATGGTTCTTGGGGAGGTCCCGGATCATCTAGCAATACGGGAAATGAAACCTATCACGGAGCCTCCCCTTTTTCAGAGGTAGAAAATCAAGCTATGAAATGGTTTGTAGAACAGCACGAATTTGTTATAGCAATGAATAATCATACATTTGGTGAACTTCTCTATTTTCCTCACGGATACGCTGACGTTCCAACACCAGATGAAGATGCATATATCGCGATAGGAGCTGAGCTTACCTCTCAAAATGGTTATAGTGCATTAAGAGATTCGCCATTTTCTGGCGATAGCGATGATTTTATGTATGGAACAGTGGGTACACACGATAAAATTTTTGCCTTTACTCCAGAAATCGGAAACAATTTTTGGCCTCCCTCAAATGAAATTGATGGCATTTGTAAAGATATGATGTATCTGAATCTGACCGCTGCTAAAATGACCAATAATTATGCCCAAATAGAGAGTATAGGCTCTGTATTTACAGGAGAAAACTTATCTTTTGATGCTGACTATAGATTAAAAAGACTTGGACTCACCGGTAATGGTAATTTTACAGTAAGCATACTTCCAATAAGTAGTAATATCACTAGTGTAGAATCTCCTATAAGTTATACAAATACAGTTACTGGAGTCTTTCAGGAAGATAATATAACCATTAATTTAGATAATTCAATTAATATTGGTGACGATATCTCTTATACCATACAGATTGATGGAGGTATTACAACTGAAGCGATCAATGTAACAAAAAAGTATGGAACTCCGCAAAGTATTGTTACTAATAATGCAAATAACATAAGTGATTATACGCAATCTGGGTGGTCTACGACTACTGCGACCTTTGTCTCTTCTCCAGCATCACTTACTGAATCCCCAAATGGTAATTATGAACCTAATGAGAATAAGACGATAGTGCTTAATGAAACTATTGATCTTACGAATTCTACATTTGCCAATATACACTTTTATGCTAAGTGGGATATTGAAAATAATTGGGACTATGCGCAATTCCAGGTATCTACAGATGATGGAGCGTCATGGGTCCCACAATGTGGAAAATTCACAAACCCGGGAAGTGCAAATCCCGGACAACCCACCGGAGAGCCTTTATTTGATGGAACACAATCGGATTGGGTTTTAGAAGAAATTAATCTTAGTGACTATATAGGCGAAACTATTGCAGTGCGTTTTCAGTTTGTATCTGATGGCTTCACCGAAGCTGATGGTTTCTTTTTTGATGATATTGTAGTAAACTCTTTGAATCAACCAATATTAAATGTTGAGGATAATTTACTTTCAGCTTTCAAAATCTTTCCTAATCCTGCAAAAAATGTCATAAAAATTCAACAGTCATCACCAGAAAATTATAATTTAGAAATAAGAAACCTTCTAGGTCAGAAAATCCTAAGAAAAGAAAATAATAGTGATTATCAAGAAATTGATATTTCAGGTTTTAATCCCGGATTGTATTTTGTAACTATCGAAATAAACGAAAGCAAAAAAACTTTTAAAGTATTAAAAGAATAAAACGCTAATGACATTTTACAAAAAAAGGAGATATCAAAAGATATCTCCTTTTTTTGTAGAATATATAGCTCTAAGATTTTTATACTCATAAAATTACAATCACATATCTACATAATTTTTAAATCTAAAAATTTTATAAATCCTACTAAAATAAAAAAATATACGTTTTAGACAATAATCAATAAGATTAACTCTTTAACCATATAAATAAAATGAAAAAATTATTCTTACTTGTTTTACTTATCTCTATATCAGGGATATCTCAAAAAACACCGATTTATAAAAAAGCCAAAATTAGATATAATACTATCTCAAATTTTAAAGCATTGTCAAAACTCGGTATTCCACTAGATCATGGAATACATAAACAAGGGGTTTTTATTATTTCAGATTTTTCTGAAAAAGAAATTGAAGCAGCAAAAAGTTTAGGGCTGCAGGTAGACATACTTATTGAAGACGTTGGAGCAGATTTTTTAAAACGAAATGAAATGGCTAAAAATCAAGATATAGTGCAAAACCCATCCTGCTCAACAACGGGTGGAGACGCCACCATTGACTATCCGACACCTACCAATTTCGCATTAGGATCCATGGGAGGGTATTTGACATACCAGGAAATGCTGGATAATCTTGACGCCATGCACTCCAAATA
The DNA here is from genome assembly GCF_008370685.1 of Aquimarina sp. RZ0. Classification (GTDB taxonomy): domain Bacteria; phylum Bacteroidota; class Bacteroidia; order Flavobacteriales; family Flavobacteriaceae; genus Aquimarina. Next base: position 43,548 of record NZ_VTZU01000001.1, on the reverse strand, counting down.
TCCAAACCTTATCACTGCTAGAGCAAATGTTGGTAATTTTTTGACTAACGGAACTCCGGATAGCTCTGTTTCTCCATCTATTGGCGGCAATGCTTTGCAGTGGGTTCGTATTTCTGATAATCCCAATACAGATGAAACTACAGAACCAGAAATATTGTATAATTCTATTCACCATGCCAGAGAACCAGCCAGCTTATCACAATTAATCTACTATATGTGGTATTTATTAGAAAACTATGAAACTGACCCGGAAGTTAAAGAAATTGTGGATGCTACAGAACTATATTTTATCCCGGTAGTCAACCCTGATGGATACTTATACAATCAGGTGACGAATCCTAATGGTGGTGGATTATGGAGAAAAAATAGGTTTAACACGCACGGGGTAGATATCAACCGTAATTATGATCACTATAAAGATGGGACTCCGGCAACTGCCGTGTGGAATACAGTAGGGACTTCTAATAACACTTCTTCAGAAATCTACGCAGGAACCAGTGCTTTTTCTGAAGTGGAAACTCAGGCTATGAAATGGTTTATCGATCAACACGACTTTACTATTTCTATAGACAATCATACTTCAGGTGATTTGCTGTTAATGCCTTATGGATTTGAAGATAACAACCCAACTCCCGAAGGTGATATCTATCAGGTGATTTCAGAAGAAATGGTTTCCCAAAATAATTACAACAATATATTAATTACTGAATTAACAGTTGCCGCTGGAGGGAGTGTAGATTATATATATGGAGGAACTACAAGACCTCATAAAAGAATTTTTGGCTTTGGTACTGAAATCGGAGATTCATTTTGGCCAACATCTAATCTAATCGATGGGATCTGTAAAGAAATGATGTTTCTCAATCTCAAAGCCGCTAAACTAATCCATAATTATGGTATTGTAGAAGATAACCTTCCAGGTTTTATTCACCAAAACACTTTTAATGCTACATATACTGTAAAAAGGTTGGGGTTAATGGATTCTGGAGAAAACTTTATGGTAAGTATTATTCCTACCAGTAATAATATAACCAGTGTAGGAACCCCTAAAAGCTATAATGGGTTTACAATCGGACAGACACAAGAAGATTTTATATCAATCAATCTGGATAACACCATACAAAATGGGGATCAGATTATGTACGACGTAAAAATTGATAGTGGAGATATTACAGAAACCATCAGCGTTACTAAAACCTTTGGAAATTTATCTGTCGTTGTTGATAATAATGCTAATTCACTTAATGAATACACAAATCAGGGCTGGGGAATTTCTACAACTACGTTTGTATCCGCTACAGGATCTATTACTGAATCTCCAAATGGCAATTATGATTCTAATCAAAACAAAACAATAGAATATAATCAGATCATTGACCTTTCTTCTGCCCAAGCCGCAAATGTTCAATATTATGCAAAGTGGAATATTGAAAATAATTGGGATTACGCACAATTTGAGGTATCAACTGATGGAGGTACAAGTTGGATCTCTCAATGTGGAAAATATACAAATCCCGGAAGCGTCAATGGTTTTCAGCCCGAAGGAGAACCTCTATATGATGGTAATCAAAATGACTGGATTCTTGAAGAAATTGATTTAAGTGATTATTTAGGACAACGTATCAAAATTCGTTTTCAATTTGCCTCTGATGATCAGGTAAATAATGATGGATTTTATTTTGATGATTTAGTCGTAAATTCTTTAGATCAATCAGTACTTAATGTTAGTGATAATCTAGCATCTTTGTTCAAAATTTTTCCTAATCCAACGAATAATGTTATAAAAGTACAACCCCCATCCTTAGAAAACTATACATTGAAAATAAGGAATATCTTAGGTCAGGAAATTTTTAAAAAAGAACAAAATACTGGATATCAAGAATTTAATGTTTCAGAAATCAATCCTGGTTTATATTTTATAATTATTGAAATAAATAAGAACAGGAAAGTTTATAAAGTATTAAAACAATAAAACTTTAATTATAACCTATAAATATTAAGGAGTTATCAAAAGATAGCTCCTTTTTTCATATATTAGGGTAGTTTATTATAATATTTTTTATATTTTGCAAAAACTATGCATGCATAATAGTTTGATGGAAATATACTTTTTGTACGTACATTAGACATTACATAGTATTGAGATACTGGCATATATCTTAAAAAATGAAGGGTTAAAAAACTGCGAAAACATCTGAAAACAACATATGAATACAATTACTAGATTATTTGACTTTCCATATTATCAGCTGGAAAAGTACAATTTAAGCAAAGCTTTAATTACCAAATATGACGGAAAATGGGTTGCCACTTCAACTAAAGAGTATATAGAAAAGGCAAATCAGATTAGTCGTGGTTTATTAAAATTAGGAGTAAAACCAAATGACAAGATTGCCATAATATCTACGAATAACAGAACGGAGTGGAATATTGTGGATATTGGTGTTTTACAGATTGCAGCACAGAACGTCCCTATATATCCAACCATTTCTCAAGAAGATTATGAATATGTTCTAAATCATTCTGAATCCGTATACTGTTTTGTTTCTGACAATGATGTTTTACAAAAAGTAAAAAATATAAAAGACAATGTACCATCATTAAAAGAAGTATACTCTTTTAATGATATTGAAGGCTGCAATAGTTGGAATACAGTACTGGACCTTGGCAAGGACGACAGTACTCAGGAAGAAGTAGAAAGACTTATGGCTTCTGTAAAAGAAGATGATTTAGCCACGCTAATATACACCTCTGGAACTACAGGAAGACCTAAAGGCGTGATGCTCAGTCATAAAAATATAGTTTCTAATGCTATAAATAGTGCTACAAGGTTTCCAGAACTTGAAGGAGAAATAAAAGCATTGAGTTTTTTACCCGTGTGCCATATCTATGAAAGAATGCTGATGTACCTCTACCAATATAGAGGTATTGGTATCTATTTTGCCGAATCTCTGGAAACGATTAGTGATAATCTAAAGGAAATAAAACCTGATATTATGACTGCCGTACCACGGTTATTAGAAAAGGTTTATGATAAGATTATTGCAAAAGGAACAGATCTTACCGGTATCAAGAAAAAGTTATTCTTTTGGGCCGTTGATCTGGGATTACAATATGAACCCTATGAAGCAAATGGATGGTGGTATGAAAAAAAATTAGGGATAGCAAAAAAACTAATCTTTAGTAAATGGCAGGAAGCATTGGGTGGTAATCTAAAAGTTATTGCATCAGGAAGTGCTGCCCTTCAATCAAGATTAGCAAGAGTCTTTAATGCCGCAGATATACGTGTTATGGAAGGCTATGGTCTTACAGAAACATCACCCGTAGTTTCGGTTAATGATATTAGAAATAAAGGTTTTAAAATTGGGACCGTTGGAAAAGTAATCCCAAACACAGAAGTGAAGATTGCAGAAGATGGAGAAATTCTGGTAAAGGGTCCACAGGTCATGATTGGGTATTATAAAGATGAAGAAAAAAGCAACGAAGTATTAAAAAATGGTTATTTTCATACAGGAGATATAGGAGAAATAGATAGCGAAGGTTTTTTGCGTATTACAGATCGCAAAAAAGAAATGTTTAAAACCTCTGGAGGAAAATACGTTGCTCCACAAGTTATCGAAAACACAATGAAACAATCGCGTTTTATCGAGCAGATTATGGTCATTGGAGATGGCGAAAAAATGCCTGCAGCCTTTATTCAACCAAATTTTGAATTTGTAAAAGATTGGGCACTTCGGAAAGGAATTACTATTGGAACCACAAATCAGGAAATTATAAATCAGCAAGTTGTTATTGACAGATTCCAGGAAGAAGTAGATATCCATAATGAAAAATTTGGTAAATGGGAACGAATTAAAAGGTTCGAACTTACACCAGATGAATGGAGTATTGAAGCTGAACACCTCACTCCTACCATGAAATTGAAAAGAAGAGTAATTAAAGTAAAATATCAAGATTTATATAGTAAAATTTATGGCTAATTCAATTCACTGATTACAAATTAATAGCGTAAAACTCTTACTCTCGTAAATCAGTCAACTCCTCATTTTATGAGGAGTTTTTTTATTAATTCATCATAAAAACGTAAATTACTTTACTTTTTCACATTTTTTTATATTTTTTATTATGCACGCATAATAAATTATTCTTACCTTTACCTTTATAACCAATATCTGAATGAGAGAAAAAACGATTGATTATGCGCTTCGTGCAACCTGGATGGCAGTTGCCAAAATGTATAATGAAGAAGCAGGAAAAAAAGGTAGTACTATGGCTACTGGATTTGCGCTATTGAGCATTGACCCGGAAAACGGAACCCCATCAACATCTTTGGGACCTAAAATGGGTATGGAAGCTACTAGCCTATCCCGTACATTAAAAACTATGGAAGAAAAAGGATTAATCTTTAGAAAGAAAAACCCTCAGGATGGTCGAGGTGTTTTAATATATCTAACCCCTTTCGGCGTAGAAATGAGAAATTTTTCGAAAGAAGTAGTTTTTACATTTGATAATGCTGTAAGGCAGCAAGTTCCAAAAGAAAAGCTTGATATATTTTTAGAAGTATTTCAATTGATAAATGATCTTATTGCCACAAAGAAAATTTACACAAAAAAAGAGTCTATAACATCTTAACAACCAGAAGTTAAAAAATGAAAAGAGTCATTAAAAAAGTTGCAGTTGTCGGTTCAGGAATAATGGGTTCCGGCATTGCTTGTCATTTCGCTAATATTGGCGTCGAAGTATTATTATTAGACATTGTTCCCAGAGAATTAAATGACAAAGAAAAAGCTAAAGGTCTTACTTTAGAAAGCAAAGTAGTGCGTAACAGATTAGTAAATGATTCACTAACGACCGCGCTCAAATCAAAACCTTCTCCAATCTATAGCCAACGTTTTGCGGATAGAATAAGTACAGGAAATCTAGAAGATGATATAGCAAAAGTAGCCGATGTAGATTGGATTATAGAAGTAGTAGTAGAGCGACTAGATATTAAAAAAATAGTTTTTGAAAACTTAGAAAAATACAGAACACCAGGTACCTTAATTACTTCCAACACCTCAGGTATTCCTATAAAATTCATGAATGAAGGAAGAAGTGAAGATTTTCAGAAGCATTTCTGTGGTACACATTTCTTTAACCCTGCGAGATATCTTAAATTATTTGAAATAATACCGGGGCCTGATACTTCTCAGAAGGTTTTAGATTTCCTGAATGGATATGGAGAACAATTTTTAGGAAAAACTTCTGTAGTTGCCAAAGACACGCCTGCATTTATTGGTAATAGAATTGGTATTTTCAGTATAATGAGTTTATTTCATATGGTAAAAGATATGGGATTAACAATAGAAGAGGTAGATAAACTTACGGGACCCGTAATAGGTCGCCCCAAATCAGCAACTTTCCGCACAGTAGATGTTGTAGGTTTAGATACCTTGGTACACGTTGCTAACGGTATTGCAGATAATTGCTCAAATGACGAACGTCATGAATTATTTAAGCTTCCTGGTTTCATCAATACGATGATGGAGAACAAATGGCTAGGAAGTAAAACAAAACAAGGTTTCTACAAAAAACATGTGTCTCCAGAAGGAAAAAAAGAAATTCTTTCATTGGATTTAGACACTTTGGACTATAGAGAAAAGAAAAGCGCTTCTTTTCCCACGTTAGAAATGACAAAAACTATCGACAAGGTAGTAGATCGTTTTAAAGTATTAGTCGCTGGGAAAGATAAAGCGGGTGATTTTTATCGCAGGAACTTATCAGCTCTTTTTGCATATGTATCCAACCGTATTCCTGAAATCACTGATGATCTATATAAGATTGATGATGCTATGAAAGCTGGATTTGGCTGGGAACACGGGCCTTTTCAGATCTGGGATGCAGTTGGTGTAGAAAAGGGAATTGAAATCATGAAAGCCGAAGGTTACGAGCCAGCTGCCTGGGTTAAGGATATGGTTGCTTCGGGAGCTAATTCATTCTATACCGTAAAAGAAGGAGCAACCTATTATTATGACATTCCTAAAAAAGAACAGATAAAAGTACCAGGACAAGATGCTTTCATTATTCTTGATAATATCCGTAAGTCATCTGAAGTTTTTAAAAATAGTGGTGTTGTAGTAGAAGATCTTGGTGACGGAATCCTTAATGTAGAATTCCAAAGTAAAATGAATACTATTGGAGGAGACGTGCTTGCCGGATTAAATAAAGCAATTGATATAGCAGAAAAAGACTTTCAGGGACTGGTTGTTGGTAATCAGGCAGCAAATTTCTCTGTAGGTGCCAATATAGGCATGATTTTTATGATGGCTGTAGAGCAAGAATATGATGAATTACATATGGCTGTCAAATACTTCCAGGACTCTATGATGCGTATGCGTTATTCATCTATTCCTACCATTGTCGCGCCTCATGGCATGGCTTTAGGTGGTGGATGCGAAATTTCACTTCATGCAGATAAAGTTGTAGCAGCAGCAGAAACCTATATGGGATTAGTAGAATTTGGAGTTGGTGTTATCCCTGGCGGTGGTGGATCCAAAGAAATGGCACTAAGAGCATCAGACCTTTTTAAGAAAAATGATGTAGAACTGAATGTTCTCCAGGAACATTTTCTAACAATTGGTATGGCAAAAGTATCCACATCTGCTTATGAAGCTTTTGATACCAATTTATTACAGAAAGGAAAAGATATAGTTGTTGTTAACAAAGATCGGCAGATTGCAACAGCAAAAGCATATGCCAAATTAATGGCTGAACAAGGATACACACAACCTGTAAAACGTAAAAACATAAAAGTACTTGGTAAGCAAGCTTTGGGAATGTTTCTCGTAGGTACCGATTCTATGGAAGCCAGTAAATATATTTCGGAGCACGATCAGAAAATAGCCAACAAACTGGGATATGTTATGGCAGGAGGAGATTTATCCGAGCCTACACTGGTAACAGAACAATATCTATTAGATCTGGAACGCGAGGCTTTCTTGTCTTTATGTACAGAACGTAAAACACTCGAGCGCATAGAACACATGCTTAAAAAAGGTAAACCTTTAAGAAACTAAAAAAAAAGAAATGAAAACAGCATATATAGTAAAAGCATATAGAACAGCCGTAGGAAAAGCACCACGCGGAGTGTTCAGGTTTAAAAGAACAGACGAGTTAGCTGCAGAAACGATACAGCATATGATGAGTGAGCTACCTCAATTGGATAAGACACGTATAGACGATGTGATCGTTGGTAATGCTATGCCAGAAGGATCGCAAGGATTGAATATGGCACGTTTAATCTCACTTATGGGACTGGATTCTATCGATGTTCCAGGAGTCACCGTAAATAGATTCTGTTCTTCAGGAATCGAAACCATTGGAATAGCGACCGCCAAAATTCAAGCCGGAATGGCAGATTGTATTATTGCTGGCGGAGCAGAAAGCATGAGCTCAGTGCCCATGACAGGCTATAAAACAGAATTAAATTATGATCTTGCAAAATCCGGACACGAAGATTATTACTGGGGAATGGGAAATACAGCAGAAGCAGTAGCCAATCAATTTAATGTATCTCGAGAAGATCAGGATGAATTTGCCTATAACTCACATATGAAAGCGTTAAAAGCACAAGCTGAAAACCGTTTTCAGGATCAAATTGTACCTATAAATGTGAAACAAATCTATGTAGATGAAAACGGAAAAAAAGCATCAAAATCCTATACAGTAAACAAAGACGAAGGACCACGTGCTGGAACTAGTAAAGAAGTACTTGGTAAACTAAGACCTGTCTTTGCTGCAGGAGGAAGTGTAACCGCCGGTAATTCTTCGCAAATGAGTGATGGTGCAGCTTTTGTAATGGTTATGAGTGAGAATATGGTTAAAGAATTAAATTTGGAACCTATTGCCAGATTAGTAAACTATGCAGCAGCCGGTGTAGAACCCAGAATCATGGGAATCGGACCTGTAAAAGCAATTCCGAAAGCATTAAAACAAGCTGGACTAAAATTAGAAGATATCGAATTGATTGAATTAAATGAAGCTTTTGCTTCTCAATCTCTGGCAGTAATGCGCGAATTGAATATTAATCAGGATATCGTAAATGTTAATGGTGGTGCCATCGCACTAGGACATCCTTTAGGCTGTACCGGAGGAAAATTATCCGTACAACTATTTGATGAAATGCGTAAGCGTAGTATGAAAAATAAATACGGAATGGTAACCATGTGTGTAGGTACTGGCCAAGGTGCTGCCGGAATTTTTGAATTTTTGAAATAAAATAAAAAGAGATAAGATATTTGAGTATTGAGAATATTTTAGCACCTTCTCTCACTGCTCAATACCTAATCACCAAAATCTTATAAAATATGAGTACAGAAACTATGAACAAAGATATTCTTAGAGGAGGGCAATTCCTTGTCAAAGAAACAAAAGCTGAAGACGTATTTACTCCAGAAGATTTTTCTGAAGAGCAAAAAATGATGCGTGATAGTGCCAAAGAATTTGTAGACCGTGAGCTTTGGGCACATTGGGAACGGTTTGAAAATAAGGATTATGCCTATACAGAAGAATGTATGCGTAAAGCTGGAGAACTTGGTCTGCTAGGTGTATCGGTACCAGAAGCATATGATGGATTAGGAATGGGGTTTGTATCCACAATGCTGGTATGTGATTATATTTCTGGTGCAACCGGATCATTCAGCACTGCCTTTGGAGCACATACCGGTATCGGGACCATGCCAATTACACTGTATGGCAATGAAGAACAAAAGAAAAAATATGTACCAAAATTAGCTACTGGAGAATGGTTTGGTGCCTATTGTCTAACAGAACCCGGAGCCGGATCTGATGCTAATTCCGGTAAAACAAAAGCTGTTTTGTCTGAAGATGGAACACACTACCTAATCTCTGGTCAGAAAATGTGGATCTCTAATGCGGGTTTCTGTAGTATATTTATTGTTTTTGCCAGAATTGAGGATGATAAAAATATTACTGGTTTTATTGTAGAAAATGATCCTGCTAATGGCATCTCTCTTGCAGATGAAGAAAAAAAATTAGGGATTCATTCCTCTTCTACACGACAAGTATTCTTTAGCGACACTAAGGTTCCTGTAGAAAATATGCTATCCGAAAGAGGAAATGGATTTAAGATTGCTATGAACGCCTTAAACGTGGGACGCATCAAATTAGCAGCTGCCTGCCTGGATGCACAACGCAGAGTAATTGGAGAAGCAACCAAATATGCAAATGAACGTATTCAGTTCAAAACTCCAATTATGAATTTTGGTGCTATCAAATCAAAGATTGCTGAGATGGTCACTAATACCTATGCCGATGAGTCAGCAAGTTACCGTGCTGCAAAAAATATAGAAGATAGAATTTCTATCCGTCAAGCGGAAGGAAACACTCATCAGGAAGCAGAGCTTAAAGGTGTTGAAGAATACGCTATTGAGTGTTCAATCTTAAAAGTAGCAGTTTCTGAAGATGTTCAAAATTGTACGGATGAAGGGATACAAATTTTTGGTGGTATGGGATTCTCTGCTGATACTCCTATGGAGTCTGCCTGGAGAGACGCACGTATCTCTCGAATTTATGAAGGAACTAATGAAATTAATCGTATGCTTGCTGTTGGTATGCTGGTAAAAAAAGCAATGAAAGGGCATGTAGACCTATTAGGACCGGCAATGAAAGTTGCTGATGAATTAACTGGAATTCCATCCTTTGACACCCCAGATTATTCTGAATTATTCGCTGAGGAAAAAGAAATACTTTCAAAACTAAAAAAAGTTTTCTTAATGGTGGCTGGGTCTGCTGTCCAAAAATTTGGTCCGGAACTAGAAGAACATCAACAACTACTGATGGCAGCTTCTGATATATTAATCGAAATCTATATGGCTGAATCTACTATCCTGCGTACAGAGAAAAATGCAAAACGTTTTGGCGAAGATTCGCAACAAATACAGATTGCAATGTCTCAATTATACCTATACAATGCTGTTGATATTGTCATTAAAAAAGGAAAAGAAGCTGTTGTCTCTTTTGCACAAGGAGACGAACAACGAATGATGCTTATGGGTCTTAAACGATTTACTAAATATACAAATCAACCAAACGTTGTAGCATTGAGAACCAAAATTGCAGATAAAGTAGCCGCAGAAAACGGATATTGCTTTTCATAATATTACATTTTATTAAGAATCAAACTTAGGATTCTATTTTATTTTGACAGGTTAAACCGTCTTTTTTATAAAAAAGACGGTTTTTTTGACTTTCATCCAAAATAAGAAAATACTATATAACTGTACAGTCTACACATGATTACCTAGTATTCAAAACCATAATAACAAGAAATTTTATTGAAGCCCTATTTCACTAGACTTTATATAGACATTAGTGAATTTCAGCATACTCAGCGTTATTTGAACCAAAAATAATCTTTAAATTTACTTTTCGAAAAACTAAACTTTCAATCCCATAAATTATAAAATTAATAATTTATTAACTAAAAAGTTCTTCATACGACATATAATTAACACAAACAGACTTTAACGCAAACATTTTACAATCATGAAAAACAAACTCTTGTTAGGCTTGTGCCTAACTTTTATATGCACTCTTGCATATGCTCAACCTGCCGCTCCCTCAGGAAAAAAATGGGAAAAAGTAAATAATCTTTCTGATGAATTTAATGGAGGATTTGACGGTAACAAATGGGAAAAAGTGTTATGGGATTACCCCAATACTCCTACTAAAATGATCGCCGAAAATTCTGGAGTTTCTGGAGGAAATTTATGGATTAAAGCCACGTTAGACAATAACTCAGCCAGGTGGTTCCAAAGTTCTAGAATATACTCAAAAGCTCAGATTAAATACCCAATGTATACCGAGTCTAGAATTATTACTGCACACCTTTCTGCTTACAACACATTTTGGATGAACAATGGGGATATCAATAGTAGAGACGAGATTGATATCATAGAAAATAATTCGAGACCAAGCTGCGGTTGCCAACCTGATTTTCCATGGAAAATGAACTCACAATATTTTCAAGCTACTAACGGTTTTACAGTAAGAAATGAGGATAATTTTGACAACAGAAATTTACCAAACAATAATCCCAAAAAAGGAGTACGCTGGAATGAAGAGTATCATACCGTAGGAGTATGGTGGAAAGACTCTAAAAATATGACTTTTTACCTTGATGGAGAAGAAGCTGGTAGTGTTAGAGTTGGTGAAGATAGAGGTGGCATAACATACCCAGAAATTGAATTTACTAGAAATCTAAATCTTATTTGGGATTTATGGACTGCTGATGAAACTTGGCTTGGTGGCCTTGCAGTCAGAGAGCATTTGACGAATAACAACATTAATACCATGAAAGTAGACTGGGTACACACATATAAATTAGTCAATGATAATGGCGGCGGCGGTAACATACCTGTTACGTCTGTGACTGTATCAGACTCAAACGTTATATTAAGTGTAAATGAAACAAGAGACCTAGACGCTACGGTACGTCCAAATAACGCTTCTAACAAATCTGTAAGCTGGTCATCTAATAATAATGCCGTTGCTAGAGTAAACTCAAATGGTTTAGTAACAGCTGTTTCAGAAGGTGTTGCTACAATTACTGTTACCACACAAGACGGCAACAAAACAGCAACGAGTCGCATCACAGTAAATGATAATACTCCACCCCCACCTCCCCCATCAGGTGATACTATTGTGATCGAAGCAGAAAACTTTACCAATACAGATGGTACATTTAATGATGCCAGTACAGGAGGTCCGGGATTCGGCGTTAATGCAGGGGGTAATCGTATTAACTATGTGAATAGTGGTGATTATGCAGAATATGAAATTAATGTTGGTACAGCCGGTAATTACAGAATCACGTATCAGATATCAACTCCTTCTAATAATGCTCAGATTCAATTATTAATTGACAACACCATAGTTGCTACTGATAATGTACCTAATAATGGTGATTGGGAAGATTATAATGCATTAGTATCTTCAAGCACAATTAGTAATTTAAGTGCAGGTAGAAAAACTGTGAGAATAGTAGCTTCTGGCTCAAACCAATGGCAATGGAATCTAGATAAAATTACTTTGGAACGAATCAGTACATCACCCCCACCGCCACCAGGTGGAGGAAATGCTACTTTAGTAATTGAAGCAGAAGATTTCGTAGACACTTCGGGCACTTTTAATGATGCCAGTACTGGTGGACCAGGATTGGGTGTAAATAGAGTAGCTAACAATATTAATTATGTAAATAATGGAGACTGGGCAGAATACAGAATAAATGTTCCTACCGCTGGTAGTTATGCTGTTGAATATCTTATTTCTACTCCTTCTAATGGATCACAAATACAATTAATTGCTGCAGGAGCAACTCCTTTAACAACCAATGTACCGAATAATGGAGGTTGGGATGACTTCACATCACTAGTTGCTAATGACAGAATTAATTTATCAGCAGGCGCGCAAACACTAAGAATTTTAGCATCAAGCAATACTGTCTGGCAATGGAATCTGGACAAGATTATATTATCAAGGTCTTCTACAAGAGACTCTGGTATCAATTCATCTAATGAGCAGCAGTTGTCACTGTATCCTAACCCAGCTTCTGATATAGTTTTTATACAAGGATTATCCGGAAAAGCCGGTAAGACTCAAACTAATGTACGTGTATTTGATATTAAGGGGACTCAATTTATAGATAGAAAACTAGGCAAAGACCACACTATAGACATAGGAAGTTTACCTCAAGGAATTTATTTTGTCCAATTAATAGGTACAGATGAAGTAAGAAACCTAAAAATTATAAAAGAATAGTACAAACTCATTTTATTAATTCAAAAAATCCCAATGTTTTCACATTGGGATTTTTTTTTACAAAATATAAATAATTTATCATAAGCCTGCAACAACCCTCATTACTTAATCAAAACGTTTATCTCTAATCTTTTATATCCTGTTTTAAATAAAATTTACTAAGATGTAAACAGAAGTATCTGCCATTGGTTACCCTAGAATAACACAAATGAGTTTTAGGCTGTAATACACACCCATATAAGGACTTCTTTGCCAATTTTCAGGCAACAATACGATTTCCAGTAACCAGACTTGATATATCCACTTATTATGTAACTAGGTCATCAAATACAATCATTATTTTTCCCAATATTTCTATTCTCTTAAGACCTTATACATTTTTTTTCATACAAAGACCTAAGACAACACTCTACATTTTACAAAAACACTCCATATAAAATACTGTATTTCATTAAATTACAAATCAAAAAACTAACATCTACACAGTGCTCATATTTCTAAGTATAATGAGTTTTAAAACTAAAAAGGTATTATGAATTTGCCCTTTTTATGTACTTAAGTTTTCGGACTCATAGTATCAGAAGACACTAACCAACTCCTGAATTTATAAATTAAATAACTACAGCTTATAAAAGAAATCATGCTCATTCCCAAAAGCGTTCTTTTTACCATATAAAATAGCCAAACATTTTACATAAATCTTTAGTTAAAAAAGACGTAAAATACTTAAGAGCTACTCTCAAAATAGCATACCCTACTTAATTCTACTAGACTTAATATAGACAAATATCAATTTTATAATAAAATTATCATTTAAATACCATAAAACTGATAACTTTATTATTAACGCAATTATTTAACTTATTTATGAATGTATTCTCATTAACTGTGAGACTATTAAAACTTAATTAACTATTATTTAACACAAACTTTAACATTATGAAAAACAAGCTTATTATTTTAAGTTTTTGTGCGACTTTGCTGTACTCCTTTATGTACGCACAACCGGCAGCCCCTTCTGGTAAAAAGTGGGAAAAGGTAAATAATCTTTCAGACGAATTTAACGGAGGATTTGACAACAACAAATGGGAAAAAGTATTATGGGATTACCCAAATACACCTACTAAGATGGTAGCACAAAACTCTGGTGTATCCGGCGGAAACTTATGGATAAAGGCAACACTTGACAACAATTCTTCAAGATGGTTTCAGAGCTCCAGAGTATATTCCAAAGCTCAGATCAAATTCCCTATGTATACAGAAAGTAGAATGATTACAGCTCATCTTTCTGCTTACAATACATTTTGGTTAAACAACGGTGATATCAATAATAGAGATGAGATTGATATCGTCGAAAATAATTCCAGACCAAGTTGTGGGTGTCAGCCTAACTTTCCCTGGCAGATGAATTCTCAATATTTTCAGGTTGTTAATGGTAACACAGAAAGAAACAAAGGAGATTTTGACAACAGAAACTTATCCCCTGGCAATCCTAAAAGAGGAGTGCGCTGGAATGAAGAATACCATGTAGTAGGTATGTGGTGGAAGGACGCCAATAATGTTCAGTTTTATTTGGATGGTGAGCCAGCAGGTAGTGTAAGAACTAATAGACCTCTTACCAGAAACCTAAACCTAATATGGGATTTATGGACAGATGATGAAAATTTTCTTGGTGGTGTCGCTGTTAGAAGTCATTTGACTAATAACAACATCAACACTATGAAAGTTGATTATGTACGAACTTATAAATTAGTTAACGACGGAAACGGCGGCGGCGGTGGCGGCGGTGGAAACGGCGGCGGAAATGGAGATTCTTTTAATATAATTTCTGCGAAATCACAAAAAAATGTATCTCCGATTAATGGAAGTTCTGCGAACGGAGCCAAAATTGTGAATCATCCAGTAAGAACAGGAGACGCTAGAGAATGGAGATTTGTAGATGTTGGAAACGGATATTCTGAAATTAAAAATGTACGATCAGGAAGATGTATTGCTGTTCCAGGTGGTAATACTGCAAATGGAGTAAAACTGGTGCAATGGGACTGTCGAGGATATCAAGATCAACATTGGAAAAGAGTAGCCAGAGATAATGGTCAATTCTCTTTTCAAAATTTAAAAACAGGTAAATGTATTGATCTTTCTGGTGGAAACACAGGAGATAATGTGCAATTCCAGCAGTGGGATTGTAGTTCAGGTAATCGGAATCAACGTTTTTATATCTTAAGTCCGGGAAGTAGAGCTTTCTCAAATGATATTCCATTTGATGATGCGTTGGGTGAAATTATATTTGCTGACGCTGAAGGAAATCTTAATATTTCTAATTCATCCAAAGGAACTTTTAGTATACGTATTATAGATATGACCGGAAGAACAATTCAAAGTCACCAGGTAAAATCAGGTGGAGATGATATTATTATCGAGTTAGGTAATAATCTGCCGTCAGGAATTTATGCTGTAAAAATTGGTAATAGAAATGCTAAGAAATTCGCTATAACCAGAAAATAATATCAGTTTTTATAAAATATTAGTAAAATGCCAGACAACGAGTCTGGCATTTTATTTTTTTGTTAGTATTTAATTTTATAATCTACTGTTCCTTCCGTGATAGTAGCATACCAGTTCTTAGATACAATTACCTTAAACTGAATCAAATTATTTTTTAATTCATACGTGAAAGAGAATTAATAGATAGCAACGTTATCGATGCTTTTTATTTGAGTATTTTAAAAATAGCATGGGTATTAGAAGTCGCAAATCAGCAATACATACAAACTAAAAAACACTAAAACTGCATATTTCATAATATTTCACATAAAAAAACAACAATTTATCAACACGAAAACGTTATAGTGACTTCACGAAACTTTTTTATTGAATATTTCGTAATAACTTAGTTGAAATTTAACACAAAATAAAATTTTACTAATAAAAAATTATGAATCATGAAATCACACTATCCTCTAACAAAAACTCAAAAACTATATAAGCTTCCTTTATTAGTCTTTATTGAATTAAGATACTACTTCCTGCTTACATAGAAAATCGCATATTATTTAGGAAATTACTTTTTTTAAAATATACCTGGTAGTAATTATTCTACTGAAACTATCTCCTTTTTAATAAAACATATCACAAACAACAAAGGCGATAATGTTATTTCTGATCTAGTAACACATTAACTATCAAATCAGAAAAACATAAAATCAATCTTATCATAAATTTCAATTAGAAAAAGTAAGGTATCAATTATACAAACTCGCTTAATGCATATATCACAAAATTATTCTTAACAGTATTAAATACTATAAAAATGAAAAGAAAAAAAATCACACAAACTTTAGTAGCATTACTTTTTAGTCTTCCACTTTTTAGTCTCTATGCACAAGATGAAGATGTCATGTTTCAGGCTTTTGACTGGAACGTACAAAACCAACCTGCCGGGCAAACCTGGTACAATGTAGTATCACAAGTAAGAAATACGATTCATGATGCAGGAATAGATGTTATCTGGATGCCGCCACCAAGCAATTCTGCCGCTCCACAAGGATATCTACCTCGAGAATTAAACAATCTTACCAGTGAATACGGAACTCAAAATCAGTTGATCACACTCATAAATCAATACCATACCTTAGGCATGAAGGTGCTTAGTGATATTGTAATTAATCATAGGGTAGGAACCAATGATGCTGTCACTTTCACGAATCCTTCCTGGCCAACATTTTATATTACTGCTGATGATGAAGGTAGAAATTTTGTAAATGGACCTGTAGAATTTAGTATCAACGGAGATTTTGTTCCAGGTTTTGACCTTAAATCTGATGGTTCTAATGGTGGATTTGCCGCAGCAAGAGATTTAGATCATAAAAATCCAGCAGTTAGGGCAGAAATTATCAAATGGATGCAATTTCTAAAAAATGATATTGGTTTTGATGGGTGGAGATATGATTTTGTTCATGGGTATGACCCTATCTATAATAAAGAATATAATGATGCTACAAACCCATATTTTGCTGTTGGAGAACTACTTGAAAGCAGCAGAGTTCAAACAAATAATTTTGTAAACCGGGCACAACAATCTTCTTCTGCCTTTGACTTTAATACAAAAGTGAGTTTGCAAAATGCTATTAGAGATAATAATCTTTCTTACTTAAGAGATGGTCAAGGCAGACCATCAGGAATGATCGGAATCAACCCTTCAAAATCAGTTACTTTTTTGGATAATCACGATACTGGTTTTGCTCAACAATGCTGCGGATCAAACTTTGTATTTCCTGGTGGCGAAACGAATCTTAGAAAAGGATATGCATACATACTTACACATCCCGGCAACCCTATGGTATTCTGGACTCATTTTTTTGATACAGGATCAGGCGTTCGCAATGCCATAAAGACATTGATCTCTATAAGAAAAAGTGTAAGAGTACATGCCGGTTCTACGATTAATATTGCTGAGGCCAGAGGAGACCTCTATGCAGCATATATTGATGGTAAATCAGGAACATTAGCCATGAAAATAGGAAATGGCAGTTGGTCTCCTAACGGAAATGGGTGGACATTGAGAACTTCTGGTAATGGATATGCAGTATGGACTAAAGGTGGAACAACTGGAAACGGAACAACAGTTCCCCCATATACTGTAAACTTTTTCAAACCTGATGGATGGAGCTCTAATATACAAGCATATGTTTTTGATACCGGTACCAATGCAACAGTACCTGGCACCAACGAATGGCCAGGTGCTCCTATGACTAATATTTCTGGAACTAACTGGTATTCATACACGATTACACCACCAGAGGGAGTTTCTGGGGATAATCTCAGAATCATATTTAATGATGGTAGTAATCAAACAGGAAATCTAACCAGAAGTACTAATGGTTGGTATAGGGGAAACACCTGGTCTGATAATTGCCCGAGTAACTGTAATGGTTCTTCTACATCAGAAGTAATACTTAATTTTCTAAAACCAGGAGCAGGATGGGGTAACAGGACAAATATATACTTATTCAATAAATCTACAAATCAAAAACTTTCTGGGACTCCTGATTGGCCAGGAATGCAAATGAATACCATTAGCGGAACTTCCTGGTGCAGAAAAGCCTTTACAATGCCAAGTGGAGTATCTTCTAACAATATAGGGGTTGTTTTTAATAACGGAAACGGACAACAGACAATAGATCTTAGTAGAGGAACTAATGGATGGTTCAGAGTTACAGGAAATCAAAATAGTAAAAGAACAGGAACGTGGACTAATAATTGTCCAACAGGATGCCCATCCATTAGAGCCTTGGAGACTGCAGATGCTTTGGACAAAGAAAATGTATCTACAGAAAAAAGTAAAATTACTATTTGGCCAAACCCTATTACTACCAAAGGTACTTTGTCTATTAATATCGCAGAAAAAGGAATTCTAGAGGTGTACATCTCTAATATTCTCGGACAAACCAAAACTGTGTATCATAAAAATATACAGGCAGGAAATCATACTATTGATATAAACGGCACTGATATGGAACAACGAGGAATATACTTTTACACTATAAAATTAAACGGTGATAAACTAGATAGGTTAAAAGTTATTAAACAATAATCATTCTTTTAAGGTATTATCCTTAATGGACTCATCTTGAGTAATGCTTTGACCTAGAAAATTTACATTTTGCACGTTAATTTTGTTTTTTTTTAGCCGTATGGCTATGCTGAAAAAAAACTACTTCATTATGGTACAAAAGTCAAACTTTTCGGTTGAAAATATTACTCAATATGAGTTCAATACCTATGCTAAAATTCAATTAAAAACGGTCTTTATCTTTTGGTAATGACCGTTTCTTTTTAGCATTAAAAGGTTAATAAATCAATTTTTGCTATACAAAACCTTAACTTTCCCTCATTAATACTAATAAAAAGTTTGTTTTTAATATCTTTCGGTCGCTACATAAAATATTCATATAAAATTTACTCTGTGAAAAAAAATATCATTCTGCTTTTGGTTGTACTCACTATTTCGTGTAAAAACAAAAAACAACCTATGTTGGCTAACATACCTATAAATGTAAAAGAAACAATCAAAGCTCCTATAAGACAAAAAAAAGATCACCAAATTAGAGAGGTAAAAATAGCCAATATTGTTCCTAACCTTGATGGAAAAACAGATGACCCCGTATGGGATGAACGGAAATGGTATCCAATGGATCAGGCATGGATTGGAGAATATCCTTCTGTGGATGACTTTTTTGGAAGATATAAAATAGCCTGGACTCCTGAAGCTATCTACATTCTAGTAGAAATTAAAGATAATATACTATTAGATCAATATAAAAGCCCAACTAAACTATGGTGGGATGATGATTGTGTAGAAATTTTTATTGATGCAGATAATTCTGGTGGTATTCATCAGTTTAATAATAATGCCTTTGCATATCACGTAGCATTAGATGGTAATGTTATAGACCTTGATGCTCAGGAAAAACCTGTGCTTTATAATGATCATGTAACAACAAGACGCACTACAACCGGAAATGTATCTGTCTGGGAGTTTGAACTTATTGTATATGATGACACCTATGAAGAGGGCAAAACTAATGACGCCGTGATACTCGCTAGAGATCAAAAATTAGGTTTTGCAATAGCATACAATGATAATGACACGAGTAAGGAAAGGGAAAACTTTATGGGATCCGTTTTTGTACCGGGAGACGATAAAAATCAAGGATGGATTAATGCCGACATTTTTGGGACAATCGTTTTAACAGAATAAGTAAACTCCCTCGGAACAAGCCCGTGATGCATTTATTGAAAAAAAACATTTCGATTTCGAGGCAAGCCTGGAGCATTTAAATCTCGATTATCGATTAAAACAATCTATGCTAAAAATCAATAATTTTCTAAAAAAAACAAAGAGACTGTCTTTGTTTTTTTTATTTTACACAACGAACTCATCTTGAGTAATACGATTTATAACTAAAAATTTCGCATATTCATCGTTTCTTTTTCCTTTCTACTTCGTTTAAAAAATAAACCGTAGCTATAGCTATGCTTGATTTTTTTGCCTTGCATAAAGAAAAAATAATTCAATGAATTTATACGAATTTTTTAATCACAAATCGTATAATACTTTGACTTACAACCTTCAACAAAATTATCATAAATAATTTGTTATACGATTTACGGGTGAGAATTTCGTAAAAATAATGGCAAGGATTTTTCGCTAGATTGATGAATCAAATTAAAGAATAGCCATAGCTATTGTTTCATTTTATGAAGAAAATATAGTAGAAAAAGAATGTCATTAGATGCGAAATTTTTATTCGTAAATCGTATTAAGAGTGTTTTAAAAATTATTTAGTGTACAAATTGATATGCATATAAGATACTCCAGATCCATATATTTTATTTTTGAAATGAAAAACTTGATTTTACCATATTAAAACGCTTCATAAATCCCAATTTTGTGTCACTATTTACAAGTACTTCTTTTAGTGATTGTTCTTTTTCTTTTTTGATTAAATAAAAATCGTCTGGATGAAACTGATAAATATATTCTTTGGCAACATATTTATATGAATTCCATTCCTTTTTTATTTTATACTTATGGTTACTCATCGACCATTTTTGAAAATTTTCACTTTTGAAAAAATGAAATACTGTTGACTCTAAATCATAATGATTACGATTGATCCCATGAACTAATCTCATAGAAACAGTTTGCCATTTTAATGAAAAATTCAACCACCATAAATAATCAAACAATGTTATTATTTCGATTGGAGATTTCTTAAGCTGCGGCTCTATAAAATCAATAATTCTATTTGTATACTTATATGTTCCTAGTTTTCTGGTTATAATAAAATCTAGGATTTCAGTATATGGACTATAAGCATCTCCCGTAATAATCGAATATTTAAGCTTATCACTTCCGAAAAGCTGGTCTCCATGTTCTCCCGAAATAATGACTTCATCTGCAGAAATATGAGCTATGATACAGGTTTGAATAATTTCATAATTCAGTTTATCTTTTATTACATCTTTAAAAAAACCTGGATATTCAATAATCGATTCTTTTGATAATAATACATTTAGCCGATCGATATCATCGGTAGCTGTCAAATCCTTGATTAAAGAAATCAATGCAACCGTAGAGTCTATCCCTCCAGACCATAGCACTTTTAACTTACCCTTTGCAGAACTAGTAATCCCAGCTGCTCTAATATCGCATATTTTACTAAAGGATAAATCCGTATTTGTTTCATTGGGGATCTGATCAATAATTTTAAAATCAATTCCGGCATCAATAGTCTCTGTTCGATCTATCAATAGTGCCCCAAAAAACTCACAACTTTTTAAATATATGGGATTTGCCTTTTTTTTCCATAAGTGCGTATTAAACAATTGTTTTTTGGATAAATAATACAATTGACTATCAGGATTTGACAAAGACATCTTTAGGTTGTTTTTTACATATTTCCATGTATTCTTTTAGTTTACTCTCTATAAGTGACACATCAAAATCAGAAAAAGCAGCTGTAAACAAGCCCTTAAAACTAATACGATCGTTTTTCCTGCTGATTTTTAATAATGGAAATCGTTTTTTAAAAATCCAAAAAATACTGCTCACCCCCTCTATAAGCCATTCATTATTTCTTCTTCTCACTTGATGTGTTATATCATACCTCTTAACCGAAGAACCATGCTCGTAGGTAACGATTCTTTCTCGTATTAAAAAATCTCTTCTGGTTGTTGTACACATCTGATTGAATTCTTTTAAAAAATCATTAATGATTTTATCTATTTTTTCATTTTCCATTAGTTATATCATTACAGTTCCATTAAACATTGGATGGTTTTTTTCTAATGCACCTACTGAAGAATAAATATGTAAAGGTACTGCTATCAATGGGTTTTCAGTATTTGTTTCGAAATGATGAGGACACATTGGCTCTAGTATACATACAGCACCAGGCTCTAAATCTGTTACTACATTTCTGTTTTCTATCCCTACAATACTTTTTCCTACACCTGCTAAGATAAGAACAACCCGAAAGGTTGAATGGATATGATGCTCTTGTTCTTTGCTAAAAGGAGGCATCTTAAGGTATTGTAATGTGGGATCGCCTAATCTAATGGGAGGAAATAATTGTTTTGTAGAACATCCATTAACATAAGGTAGTGTGGTAACTCCATCCAGAGAAAAACTAGCATTGGGATGCATATACCCCCGAATTACGGTTGCCAGATATTTTGAGTTTATTATGCAAGGCCCTTTTTGTACTTTTACCTCTTTTAATTGATTATCAAAATAATAAACACAATCTCCTTTTGCTACTTCTATTTCCTGACCTCCTATATAAGAAGTAAAAAAATAAAGTTGATTTAGATCACTTTCAAATATATCCTGATTTTTTGTATGAAAATAATGTGCTCCGAATATTTTATTTGTCATAATTTTTTAATACACCTACTGTTATGAGATTACTACTTCGGGGTTTTACTCAAAACTAAACATTTAATAAGGTTACTACTAGAATATCTTTTAAATTTTATATTCTTTCTTTCATTTTTTTCTATGTAATTTTGAAAATATTATACACATCTCATTGTAAACCCTAATTATATCATATCCATTGTTACAAAAAAAGTCTAGAATTCTTAAACTAGCACTATTTGCTACTGGGCTCTCCGGAATTGTAGCAGAGTATATTCTATCTACTTTGGCTACTTATTTCCTTGGAGATTCTGTATTTCAGTGGACGATGATACTGTCTATTATGTTATTTTCTATGGGAGTAGGAAGTAGATTAAGCACATTCTTTACTACCAAAATTTTGGAAAAATTTCTAATCGCAGAGTTTTTATTATCCATACTCACCTCTACCGCAGCACTCGCTACGTATTTTTTAATGGGAATGACAGAAAATATAGGTGTCGTTATATATAGTTTTAGTATTTCTATTGGGTTATTAATTGGTATGGAGATTCCATTAGTAACCCGTATCAATGAAGAAAATGAAGAGCTAAGAACTAATATTGCCGGTGTTATGGAAAATGACTATTATGGCAGCCTCATTGGTGGTTTGTTTTTTGTATTTATCGGGTTACCTTTTTTGGGTTTAACCCACACACCTTTTATCCTTGGAGGTGTCAATTTTCTGGTAGCTATTGCGCTCTTTATACGTCTCAAAAATTATATTGATATTTCTTATAGATTACCTTTTACTATTACCATTCCGGTTATATTATGTATTATTCTATTTTTAAGCTACAATGCAGATGAAATTGTGTTGTATGGCGAACAAAAAAGATATAATGACAAAGTGGTGTTTTCTAAACAAACACGTTATCAAAAAATTACGATTACGCAATGGAAAGAGCATTATTGGTTATACTTAAATTCGAGTAAACAACTCTGCACATTTGATGAATTTTTATACCATGAACCTTTAGTTCATCCTGTCATGAAATTAACAAAAGATCCCCGCAATGTACTAATTCTTGGAGCTGGGGATGGTTGTGCTATCAGGGAGGTTTTAAAATATAAGAATGTAGAACAAATTACATTGGTCGATATTGATCCCGAAATGACAAAAATCGGAAAAACAAATGAGATTTTCACAACCATGAATGATAGTGCTTATTATGACCCAAAAGTAAGGGTAGTGAATCAAGATGCATTTCAGTTTTTAGAAAACACTACTGCATTCTATGACGTAATGATTCTGGATTTTCCAGACCCCAAAAGTATAGATTTGAATAGGGTATATACCAAAGAATTTTATCGACTTTGCCATCGTAGACTTCGTCCTTTTGGGCATATCATAACACAGGCCGTTAGCCCTTACTACACCACCAAAGCATTTCGATCTATCGAAAAAACTATAGGTGATTCGGGGTTTAATGTACTCCCTATTCGCAATCACGTATACTCATTTGGAGAATGGGGATGGGTGATCGGATCCAAGCAAGAAACTAAAAACAAGCTCAAAGAAAGGCTTTTGAATATGAATTTTGATGATCTCGATGTAGAATGGATTACGAATGAATCCATGAATTTGATGACCTCTTTTGGCAGGGATTTAATTAAAATAGATAGTGTAGAAGTTAATACGGTGCGTAATCCTGTACTTTATAAGTATTATCTGGATGGTACATGGGCCAAATTTTTATAGTATATAACTATGGATAGACGTCAATTTTTATACCTTAGTGGAGGACTAATTACAATAGCTGCTTGTGAAAAATCAACTAAAAAAGTTACTCCCAAACTTAATTTCCCTATCCATATTGATTCTAATCGTACAACAGGACATCTTGTTAAGTCTGCAATTCAACTACCTGTAACGGCTAAAGTAACAACAGAGACTCTCGTTGTGGGAGGAGGAATATCCGGATTGGCCGCTGCTTGCTCTTTACAGTCAAATGATTTTATAGTTTGTGAATTAAATTCACAGTTAGGAGGCACATCGAGTGCTATATCTATTGACAATGTTCTTTATTCCCAGGGAGCTCATTATGAACATACATATTTACATAATTATGGACAAGAAGGTTTACAACTACTAGAAAGGCTCGATATAATACAATTCAATACGCATACTAATTTATGGGATTTTGTAGATCAACAACACCTTGTAGCCCCTCATCAGGAAGAATCTTGTTATGTACATGGAGAAATGAAATCTTCTGTTTTGTTAAATTCAGAACTCCGAAAGAACTTTTTTGATTTAATTCACAGTTTTAATGGTAAGCTTCTTCTACCAAGCACTTTAATACCCTCAGACCTCTATTATCTCGATCATACTACATTTTATGAATATCTCAATAAATATTTACCTGTTGATAGTACATTTATAAACGCTATCGACTATCAAATGATGGATGATTACGGAGGTACTACCAAACAAATTTCTGCGTTGGCTGGTATTCATTATTATATGTGTAGGCCATATTATACGAACAAAAACATATCCTTGTTTTCGCCTACAGAAGGAAATTACTATTTTATTGATAAAATGAAGAACCATATTCCTTCTGGTAATATACAATGTAATCATCTGGTTTTTGGGCTAAAAAAAGAAAATAAAAAATGGCATGTAGATATAGTAGATATCAAAAATATGCTAAGAAAAAAAGTAATCGCTAATACCTTAATTTACTCTGGTCAAAAGCATGCTTTACAGTATACCAACCCTACATCATTTGAGCAGTTTAACGATATTTCTTATACGCCGTGGGTAATTATTAATGTGGTCCTTAATGATACTATTGAATTACCAAATAGCAAATGGCAAAATGATTTTATATCAAAGGACACAACATTTTTAGGTTTTACTGATTCTAAAATCCAAAGTAAAGAGCATCCACGTGTTCTTACTGCATATTACTGTTTTCCGGATATGCATCATTACAGTATCCAAAATCTCGAAACATCTTATGACGGTATAGTTCAGCAAACGCTACAAAAAATATCTACATACTACAAAAAGGATATTACTATTGCTGTAAAAGAAGTATATATTAAATTATTAGGACATGCTATGCCAATTCCTAAGCCCGGCTATTTGACTAAATCTCGAAATTTATTAATGGATGGTATGGCTTTTGCCGGAGCAGACACTGGGCGTTTACCTCTCTTATTTGATGCACTGGATTCTGGAATACAAGCTTCAAGAATGGTTTCGAACTTGTAAATCCAAACGTTTTTAATACATATCCCAATTACCATCCAGATAGTATTTATAAAGCATGGGCGAATTAATTGTATTAATTTCAACCTTAGAAGTATCTATAAGAGGTTTCCCAAAAGAGGTGATTAAATCTATCGCTTCTTTATTAAGCCACTTGTTATTAAGGTTTTTAAAAGAGGATTGCTGTAACTTTTCTATCATTCGTTCTTTGGTATACTTTTTACTCCCCAAAATCCATCCCCACTCTCCTAAGGTTAAAACCTGATTGTGCATCTGTAAAGTTGTAAAACCAGCTGTTTTCATGGTTTTATCAATACAATAAAATGCTTTTGTTGCATAATAAGGACTCCCTGCCTGTGTAATAATATGACCATTAGGTCGCAATGCACGATGAACTAAATGATAAAACTCCAAAGAATAGAGCTTATTAATTTCAATAGTTTTAGCATCGGGTAAGTCTACTATAATAACGTCATAATAGGTGTCATTTTTTTCTAAGAAAGTAAATCCGTCATCATTAATAATGGTTACTTTAGGGTCATGTAATGATGATTTATTATATTTCACGATCCCTTCAAACTCCTTTCCCAGCTGTGTCATCGCTGGATCTAAATCTACAACTGTAATCGTACGTACCTCTTTATACTTCAACAATTCTTTTACATTAAAACCATCTCCCCCACCTATAATCAGGATATTTTTATGTTCTGGAGTTAGTGCCATAATTGGATGTACCATGGGTTCATGGTATAAAAACTCATCAAAAGTACTTAACTGTTGATTTCCGTTAATGTATAACCAATAATGCTCTTTCCATTGCGTGACCGTAATGTGCTGATATTTGGATTGTTTCTGATATACTATCTTATCTTTATACCTGGATTGTTCTCCGTACAAAATTATATCTTCTGATGCAATAAATCCAATACTAAGTATTGCTGTAAGTGCTAATATACTTATCGTTACCCATTTTTTTTCTGTACTCAATATACTTTTATAATGCCAGAATAAGAGTATAGCGACTACAAAATTCAAGGTTCCAAAAATAAACGCGGTATTCGTAATTCCTAATTCTGGCAGCCCCCAAAATGCAAATAACAAACCGCCTATTAGACTTCCTATATAATCCCAGGACATAATATTCGATATATTTTTATGTAGTGATTCATAAGTTTCATTGAGTCTTGTTGCCAACGGGATTTCGAATCCAATACAAAAACCTACTAATAATGCCAGTCCGTAAATAATGATGTGTATAAATGCTGTTTTTGCAGCTATGGCATATACCAATAATGGAGAAAAGCTAATCAGAACAGATAATGAAAATTCTATAAGCAGAAATGTAAGTAGTATCCGTTTAGTTACCAATCGACTCATGCGACTACCAATACCCATGGCAAATAGCATTATAGATAATGTAATAGTCCATTGTACTATTACGTTTCCGATAAAATAAGATGCCAGTGTAGACAATATAAATTCTGAGGTCAACCCAGAAATACCTGTCGCAAAAATGGCAATTTTAAGCCAAAAACTCTTATTTGTTTTTAACATAATGTTTTAAAAAAGAGAAGGAATCTTATGTAAAACTCAGACAGATAAGTATTGATCCACCTATATATGAAAAAGCTTCAATAATTGCAGCTCCATTGTTGGGTTTTTCTTGATTTATAATTTCGTCAGTAAGATTTCTTTTGGGAAGCAGTATTTTATCGGTTAAAAATCTAGCCAAGGGCAGTAATAATAAACCTATCCCCGTTTCTAATAGTAAGTTTTCTCCAACAATAATCCAACTATCAGCTTCCATTTGCGCTCCAAAGCGTATAAGATTAGCAACAGCAATTATAGCTCCAGAAAAACCTATACCTACAGCCACATTATCATTTTTAATATGCTCATGGATATCATATGATGTTATCTTATTATACACAACACTTACTAATGCCAAAACAAACTGTGAAATCACCCAAAGTATCAGTATTTCCAAAAAATTATCGTGATTTTCTACAATTACGCCATATATCACTAAACTATTTGCAATACATATAGCTCCTTCCAGAATACCAACACCGACATTTTGATCCTCTACAATTTCCTTTTTAATCGAAAACTTTCTTAATACTAATTTGTCTGAAATCAAAATTGATACATTCAACAAAATAATGGACAGCAAGCCATATATACCAACTTCTATTAGGTCATCTACAATATGACCAATCCCTTCACCAGAATATACGGCAGATATTATAATCACCAATCCAATGTAGTAGCCAACATTTGCAAATGAAAACGCCAAATTATCTTTTTCTACCAATTCCTGATCCATATTAATATCTCTATGAAACAGTTGGTATATTTTTTTACCAATAAAGAACAAGGCAAAACTTATGACTAAATAGATTAATGCTGTAATCAGGTTATCTAGAGTTTCCAAAAAATTAAACTGCATATCTTTATAGAATTAATAATGTATTATAAAAAATCATTTACCGAAACCTGTACTTCTTGATCTACTCCCCGATCTGTTTCTTGATGACGACCAACCTGTATTAGCAGCTCTCCGTCTAAAGAAATTAGGCTTTTCTTTTCTGGTTTGCTGTGAATTTGTGCCATAAAGTGAACCACTTCCTTTTTTGGGACCGTAGTAATTTCTTGACCCGTAGTATCCACCACCCCGATAGGTATCGTAGTCATTTCTATAAACAGGTCTATTAATCATACCAAACATCTGACTCATAAACATATATCGCCCGTAGAATCCCCAAAAAGTACTGCCATTATGAGTTCTCCATTCACCATATCTACTATCACCCACATATCCATATCCAGGTGGTGCTGCAACTTTAGAAATCTTTCCCTGGTCTTTTTTTTCTAAAATTACCATCCCCAAATTATCTTCGTGCCTTGCAAAAAACTTTTCATCTACTTCAATCCAATCCGAAACTTGTTCATAGGGCGTATCATCTTCTTTATGCTTAATAACTCTATATTTATGTTGGTACGTATTAAAAAAAGTACCACTGACATCCATATCTTCTAGAATTACGGAGAACTGTTTTTCCTGGCTATTCTCTACAATATAATTGTCTAATGGGCTTTTTTTAAATTTTTTTGTTCCACAACTTGTAGCAAAGCCAAAAACAAAAAATCCTATCACTGTTATTTTTACAAAATTTGATATGCACATTTCTCTATTTTTATCTTGGAAGAATATTTGAAAATTCAAATTCTTTAACATAATTACCTTGAGATACTTCAAACTCTTCTTCACCAACTCTATTTATAGAAATCAATTCTTTGGTTTCTCTATTTTGATACGTCCAGCTTACAAGTTCTTCATATTCATCATCTGCTCCTTCTTCATTACAATGCCCCATACTAGCATCAATCCTTATAAAATCAACCGTATTATAGTTAATAGTTTTTGGGGCTTCATCAGTAGATGTTATTACTTCTATCAAGTTAGGCTGAATATCCAGTATATCAATTTTTTCCCAAATAGAGCATATTGATTCATCATCCTCTTCTACATAGAGGTAAAGGGTTTCATCTCCCGAATCCAGAAAATACTCTCTCGCGAATGAATTATTCCCCCAATCATAAAGATAAACACTTTTTACTTCCCAAGTCTTTAAAAAATAATCAAGTATGTATCCTTTTTTGAGGGTGTTTACTGTGAAATCAACTACACTCTCTTTTTTGTCTTTTTTGAAAAAATCAAATATTCCCATATCAATTAATTTATATCTTTACCACAATGTTTGCACGTCATTTTTTGATTTCTTTTTTCTAATGTGCCTCCAAATCCATTTGCCAAAATACCCGCTGGTAATGCAAATAAGCCCACTCCTAAAATCGCCATAATCCCTGCCATAAATTTTCCTAAGCCCGTAATAGGATATACATCACCATATCCTACTGTTGTAAGGGTCGCTACTCCCCACCACATAGTTGCCGGTATACTCGAAAAAGCATCTGGCTGTGCTTCATTCTCGACAAAATACATGAGACTTGATGAAATAACCAGCAATGTTAACACTGCAAAAAGCGAAATCACCAATTCTTCTTTTTTAGCCAAGATTACATAACGAATATGGCTAAAAGCTCTATTATATCTTGACAATTTTAAAATTCTAAACAACCTAATTAATCTAACCCCTCTGATTATTCTGGCATCTACACCTACAAACAAAGGAATATAAGCTGGTAGCACTGCTAATAAATCAATTACACTAAAAAAAGAGAACAAATATTTTAATCTTCCTAGTATTGGTTTTGAATATTTTTCATTCTCTGTAATGGACCATATTCTAAAAATGTATTCTATGCTAAAAACACAAATAGAAAATAATTCTATAAAATCAAAAATGAACTTATATTCTTCTTTTAATGAATGAATAGACTCCAGAACAACTGCAAGAACATTTATAAAG
This sequence comes from Aquimarina sp. RZ0, assembly GCF_008370685.1. Lineage (GTDB taxonomy): Bacteria > Bacteroidota > Bacteroidia > Flavobacteriales > Flavobacteriaceae > Aquimarina. The sequence continues at coordinate 13,613 of NZ_VTZU01000001.1, read as the reverse complement.
ATTAAATAAACAATAAACAGGTCTACTCTCCTGCTCCATGTATCATTTATCTCTCCTTTTTCCAGAATTTCATAGGTTCTTTTCTTAAATCTATTATAATTCATTTAGTTGCTTTCTACTGTTAGTTATCAAACCTCGTTCTATACTTTTATAACTATGTTTGTTAGATCTTAACGCTTCGGCAATGAGTTGATAAGACATTTGATAATTCATTTCAGCATTACAAGTAAAAAAATCTACTGCAGCATACCCATGTTCTGGCCAAGTATGTATTGCTAAATGACTTTCGGCAATAACCACAACACCTGTTACCCCCTGAGGCGCAAATTGATGAAATATTGATTTTATTATCGTTGCTCCCGCAACCATTGCAGCTTCATTCATTGTCTCTTCTAAGGTGTCTAATTTATCAAGAATATCAATAGAACATTCGTGAAACTCCATAAGTATGTGCAATCCTAGTCCATTCATTAAATGTAGTGAGCTATTTTTTTTAAGCATTAGCAACTGTAATGATTCACAAGATAACTTATAAATCTGTTATAGACAGGTTTAACTTTAGCTGATTAAGTATCTTTTTTATTTGTGTTTATTTTTGCTTTTAATGCTGCCAAACTATCCGATACTTTACTTTCTGTACCATCTTTTAACACATCATTTATCTCATCATCTATAGATTTCCCAGTATTGGCGATCGTTCCATAAGCCTCAGACAATGCTTCTTCTTCAGCTACTTTTTCTTTCATTTTTTCTAATAGAGAAATGGTATTAGAAGAATCGATTGCTGAAATTTGTTTATTTAAATTTTTAGTAGCAGATGCTACTTTAACTCTGGCTTTCAACGTTTTTAATTCGTTCTCCCAGGAATTAATATTATTCTTCAATTCTTTGACAGTATGCTCTAGCTTAGTTACATTTTGACTAAACAGTAATTGTTCTTTTGATATTCTTTCTACCTGTTCTTCTGATGCTGATTTCTTTTGTAATGCCTGGCTTGCTAAACGATCCGCTTCATCAGAAGCTATTTGCCCATTTGCTGCTTTTTGAAGTAATAGCACTGCCTTTTTTTCATAATCCAAAGCTATTTGAGTTTCCTTTGTGATTTCATTTTTAGATCTAATTTCTAAAGCCTTAACTTCTGCTAGTGCTTTTAAACTATCTTCCAGATCCTTTTTCATATCCCTGATACCTTGCTCCGTCATTTTTATAGGATCTTCTAACTTATCTGCTACTGCATTTGCCTCTGCCTTTCCTATGGTAAATAACCTTTTAAACAAACTCATATTTATCTATATTTATTAGCTTGTAATGCGCACATTACAACATTTTACATTATTTATATGCAAATATACTACATATTTTATTTAATGCTAATATTTTTAGCATTAAATAAAAATTTAATGTAACTCACTAAACTATATTGATTAATATCTCTTAACAAAAAACAATAAAATCAATACCAAAAGCAATATGCTATTTTAATTAGCATACATTAATTCTTTTAAAGGAACAACTCAAAAAAACTTTAGTATATACAATCTAAAAAGGTACTATTACCTGAATTTCTATTAATTCCACGCGCATCAGGTAGAGTGAGATTCTGATCTGATTTTTGTGTCAAAAAACAAGTGTTTTAGGCTTAAAACCTATTTTCGATCGCTTTCCCTTCCTCAAAAGCACAGCTATTGACATATTCTTTTACGCGTCAGTTTAAACTCTGGATAAAATTTTTATTGGATGTTTCGAATTGACGGTTTTTAATCTTCTATATTAATAATTGAACTCAGGTTATTAATCCCATTTCTTAGATGAAATTACCTGTCAAAATTACTTTTTTTGTCCCACACCTCAGAATAAAAAGCATCGATAGCCCTTCTTTCTATGAATTTTATTTCTCGTGCGAATATAATATAATTTCAGTATTCTTTCGAACCCATGTCTTAAGCACCATATACTCTTTTTACCAAATAAGTATGTCCAGAAAACAAGTCATAGAAATAAACATCAACTTTGAAGGATTAGCAAAAAAAAATCGTGCTTAATACATAATTTCACATAAAAGATGGTATCAATCATTCAACAAATACTTACAAAACAGTCTCTATAAGCTCTTCCTCATCTCTTATACTTTCAGAAAAATTCACAGCAGTTTCTATAAGCGCCAAGTGAGAATATGCCTGCGGAAAATTACCAAGCAACCTCTTTGTCTTAAAATCAATATCTTCACTAAACAATCCTAAATGATTACTATATGATAGTAACTGATCAAACAGTAATTTTGCTTTTTCAGTTTCTCCTATTTTGTGTAAACTGTTAATGAACCAAAAACTACAAATAGTAAAAGAAGAAGAAGGTAGTCCAAAATCGTCTTTATTTTTATATCTGTACATCAAACCGTCATTACACAATTCTTTTTCTGTAGCCTTAACCGTACTGATAAATCGTGGGTCTTTTGCGTGAATGAAACCATAGGATTCCATTAATAATGTAGAGGCATCCAAATCACCAGATCCATAAGATTGAGTATATGCTTGTACTTCTTCGTTCCAGGCATTTTCATAAATATCATTATAGATACGATCTCTCAGCTCAATCCATCGTTCGTTTTTATTAGTCTTATCGATGATCTCTCCTATTTTTATAGCACGATCTACGGCTACCCAGCATAGTAATTTAGAAAATGTAAAATGTCTTTCTTCAGTTCTAAACTCCCATATACCCTTATCCGGTTTCTCCCAGTTTATATTGACAATATGTACAATACTTTTACTAATTGTCCATAAACTTTCACTTTCATCCTCTGTACAATCAAATTGTACAAACTGCTGATAGATGACATTCATCAGAATCCCATAAATATCGTTTTGTTTTTGATGATACGCAGCATTACCTGTTCTTACGGGACTTGAATTTTTGTATCCACTAAGATGATCTAATGTCTTCTCTGTTAGTTCTTTCTCACCATTAATACCATACATAATCTGGATCTTCTCATCTTTATCCGGTATAATATCAATGATAAACTGAAGAAAGCTTTGTGCAACTTGCCTATGGCCGAGATCAGAAATTACCTTAATTACCATGGATGCATCACGAATCCAGCAAAATCTATAATCCCAATTACGTACTTCGCCTATTGTTTCTGGTAATGAAGTGGTGGCTGCTGCCAGTACGGCTCCTGACTTCTCGTAGCTCAATAGCTTTAATACTAGCGCGCTCCTAAGAATTTGATCGTTATATACCGCATAAGAAGTCGTTTTCTCGCTCCAGTTCAACCAATACACGCGGGTCCTTTGAAGTTTTAAATAACATAATTCTAATGATTGTTCGACAATTTTCTCATGATAACTAATTAAAAAATAAGCGTGTTCTGTTAATGTAATCTCTTCTGTTCTTAATATTTTGTCTAAGTCTACATCAGAATACAGATATAATGTATCATAATTTTCATCGTTTGTAATACTTTTTATAGATCTGTTTGCTTTTTTAGAATGAGTTTCTCCTTTAGCATACTCTAGTTTTGGTTGATAATTAACCTTAAAAACAGGAGTCCCCGAAATCAACTTTATATATCGTATAATATCTGCCGGAGTATGATAAGAACCATTTTCCTTTTGATATCTCGGCATAAAATCAATACTCTCAAAACTATCGGTTCCGTTTGTAAATTCGGTAACCAGAATATTGGTTTTATGAATATATTTCTGAGAAATTTTATAGTCTTCAGAAACTATAATCTCAAAAGTTCCTCCTTTTTTTTCATCCAATATCTTTGCAAAGACCGAAGAGGAATCAAAATTTGGCAAACAACACCAGTCAATAGCTCCGTTTTTTGAAATTAACGCTGCGCTTTTACAGTTTCCAATAATCCCATAATCTAAATTATTCATAGACTTCTAAAATTCTTTTAAATAGACGTATCTTTATTTTTTTTCTAATTTAACAATTCATCATTAGCCAAACAACTTTAACCACACTTTATGAGTAAAACTATCATAATCTCAAATCGATTACCATTACAATTAGAAATTAATAACGATTCTATTACTGCAACACCAAGCGTTGGAGGGTTAGCAACGGGCATGAAATCTGTACACTCTGGAAGCGATAGTATTTGGGTAGGTTGGAGTGGTCTTACTGAAGAATCCTTAAACACTGAAAATCAAAATCTTGTAAGCGAATCTTTAAAAAAGCACCAATGCCTGGGAGTCCCTTTGTCAGAGTTAGAAATAGAAGGGTTTTATTATGGTTTTAGTAATAATACCCTCTGGCCATTATTCCATTATTTTATGGAATATACAGAATTTGATAAAGAAAATTGGGAAACATATCAATCAGTAAATCAAAAATTTGCGAATATTGTTTTAGAAAATCTGGAAGAAGGTGATACGATATGGATTCATGATTATCAATTATTATTGCTTCCGGAAATGATTCGTAAACAAAAACCAAATGTAACTATTGGATTCTTTTTACATATCCCATTTCCTTCTTATGAGGTTTTCAGAACCATTCCGTGTAGACAAGAATTATTAAAAGGGATGCTTGGCGCCAATCTTATTGGTTTTCACACCTATGATTATGAAAGGCATTTTTTAAGCTCCGTTCAGAGAATTCTAGGATATGAAATCAATTTTAACAATGTACAATTAGATAATCGGATCATAAAAGTAGATTCTTTTCCTATGGGTATTGATTATGATAAATTTCATAATGCAGCCAAAATTCATGATCAGAAAGAAAAAGGTGATAAAACAGAAATACAACAGGAAATTGATAAACATTTACAGGATAGTAAACAAACGAAACTAATATTATCAATAGATCGACTGGACTATACAAAAGGAATTGCTAATCGCCTTAGAGCTTTTGAATATTTTTTAGACAAATATCCTCAGTTCAAAGGAAAAGCAAGATTAGTCATGCTCGCGGTACCCTCCAGATCAGATGTGCCTCAATATCAAATATTAAAAAACGAAATTGACCAGCTAGTTGGCAGGATTAATGGAAAGTTTGCTGAAATAAGCTGGACTCCTATATGGTATTTCTATAGATCTATGCCTTTTGAAAATTTAATAGATTTATATACTTCTAGTGAAGTAGCACTCTTAACACCCATTAGAGATGGGATGAATTTAGTAGCAAAAGAATACATCGCCTCCAGGGTGGATATGAAGGGAGTATTAATTCTTAGTGAGATGACCGGGGCATCCAAAGAAATGAGTGAGGCACTAATTATAAACCCAAATAATTTTGAAGAGATTGCAGACACTTTGAAGTTTGCTCTAGAAATGCCCGAAGAAGAACAGATTAAAAGAAATAGTGCTTTACAAAAGCGTCTTAAAAGATATGATGTAGAAAAATGGGCAAATGATTTTATGGAATCATTAGAAATGACCAAAACTACTTTAAAAAAATATTCTTTAAAGAAATTGACGAGTTCTGTTAAAGAAGAAATACTATCTCGTTTTTCTAAAGCTACCAATAGAATATTATACTTAGACTATGACGGAACATTAGCGCCTTTTGAAAAAATACCGGAAGATGCTAAACCAACCCAAAAAATATTTGACATTTTAGATAAAATACATGCAACCCCTAATACGAAGCTCATTCTCATTACAGGAAGAGATAAAGCTACTTTTGATAAATGGTTTAGTCATAAAGAGTATACATTAATCACAGAGCATGGTGCCTGGCTAAAAGAAAGCAATAAAGAGTGGGAATTATTAGAACGTGTCAATAATGACTGGTTTGGTTCTATAGCACCTGTTCTGGAATCTTTTACGGATAGAACCCCAGGTTCGCTAATCGAAGAAAAAAATTATTCTCTTGCCTGGCATTTTAGAAATGTAGATCCGGATTTAGGAAAATTAAGAGCTATGGAGCTTAAAACTACAATTCAGCATTTAATTGCCAATCATAACCTGGAAATATTAGAGGGCGATAAAGTTTTAGAGATAAAAGTCAGCGGTATCGACAAAGGGAAATCAGCTTGTAAAATGCTCACAGGCAAAGAATATGATTTTATATTTGCAATTGGAGACGACTGGACTGATGAATTTATGTTTAAAGAATTACCTTCTTCATCTTACACTGTAAAAGTAGGACTTAAAAAAACGATTGCTAAATATTATGTAGAAGATACCCATCAAGTACACCAATTATTAAAAGAATTCTCTTAAATTGTAATAAAATACTATTTGAAACCAAAATTTTACATTCTTCCTGTCATTATTATTGCCCAATTTTTCTGTACCTCTCTCTGGTTTGCAGGAAATGCTGTTATTGATGATCTGGCAGCTCAGTTTAGTGTAAAATTCAATATTTTAGGATACTTACTATCCTCGGTTCAGCTTGGATTTATTATTGGTACACTTACCTTTGCGTTACTCACATTATCCGATAGATTCTCCCCTTCTAAGATATTTATGGTATGTGCCATATTAGGAGCGCTTTCTAATATTGTATTATTAATACCAAATATTACGGTGTTTAATTTATTGACCGCTCGTTTTGGAACTGGTTTTTTTCTGGCAGGGATATACCCTGTTGGGATGAAAATTGCATCGGATTATTATAAAGAAGGTTTAGGCAAAGCGCTGGGATACCTTGTAGGTGCTCTTGTTCTTGGTACAGCTTTACCGCACTTACTAAAATCGTTATCGTGGAATGGCGATTATTATATTGTGATACAGGCTACTTCGCTTCTTGCATTAATAGGCGGACTATTAATATATTTTTTTGTCCCCAATGGTCCCTATAGAAAATCCGTATCTAAGTTACAATTAGGAGTAATCACAGAATTATTTAGTATTATTAGTTTTAGAAAAGCGGCATTGGGATATTTTGGACATATGTGGGAGCTATATACCTTCTGGGGATTTGTTCCTTTGATTCTCAAAACCTATGTCCACCATAAACAACTGACAATTCCGGTTTCATTTTGGTCTTTTATTGTGATTGCTGTCGGTTTTATTTCATGTATACTTGGTGGGTATATTTCCTTGAGAATTGGTAGCAGAAAGGTAGCAAGATACTCATTAATTCTCTCTGGTATTTTTTGTATCTGTTCTCCTTTGCTATTTGAACTTTCAATAGATTTATTTTTAACAGCTCTATGCTTATGGGGAATGGTCGTCATTTCAGATTCACCACAATTCTCTACCCTTGCAGCTGCCGCAGCTCCTGCACAATTAAGGGGCACAGGACTCACTATTATTAATAGTATTGGTTTTGCAATTACCATAGTGAGTATTCAATTATTATCTTTTTTAATAGAACTAATAGAACCTACCTATTTATATATATTTTTAGGCATCGGTCCTATTGTTGGATTATATGCCTCCAGAAAACAATAAACCACTACTCCCAACAAACAACTAAGAAATTATACCCGATTGATTATAAAAAAAGTTGAAAATCCAACGCTTATTTTTTATCTTGTATAGCTATAAAATTCCTGCATAGCCTGAGCTACAGAAGCTTTTTACAATGACGAAAAAGAGAAAATGAACCCGTATATTAGTTTATTTTTATGATTGATTTGGTATTACTTACTATTTCAGTGTATTTTAGGAACTAAAAACATGCAAAAAAGTGTTACTTTTCTCATTCTACTCAATTCTTTTATATCTCTTTCTCAGTCTGATACCGAAATTTATCTATTTGATATCTCTACAAAAGAAGGTGTTTCGGAATTAACGAATCAAAAAAATATTTCTAATAATAAAGGCTATGATAGTCAACCTTCTTTTTATAAGGACAGTATTATTTTGTTTTCTTCTACCAGAAATAAACAAACTGATATTGCTCGGTACAGTATCAAGGATACTCAAGTAACGTGGATATCTCAAACTCCTGGAGGAAGTGAATACTCTCCCCTTAAAATTCCTGACCAAAAATCAATATCAGCTATTCGACTGGATACATCTGGTAAGCAATTAGTCTATAAGTATGAATATAAAACCGGAAAATCAAGCGTTCTCATCAAAGATCTTGTTGTAGGATATCAAACCTGGTTTAATAAAGACATACTGGTTTCCTCTGTTCTTGAAAATGAAGGGTTATCATTAGTGGTTTCGAATATAAAAGAACACACTAATAAGACTTTTCAGAATACAATAGGAAGATCACTACACAAAATCCCCAATTCTCATCTTATTAGCTATATCAGCAAAGAAAATGAACAATGGGAGATCAAATCTCTAAATCCGGTAACAGGAGAGATCCAAAAAATTATTAATACTATTCCAGAATCCGAAGATATGTGTTGGTTAATTGATGGAACTATTCTTATGGGCAAAGGAAATAACATCTTTAAATTTAATCCCAAAACAGATAAAAAGTGGAGTCTTTTCTACTCTTTTCTTGATAAAGAAATTGCTAATATTAGCAGAATGGCAACTAATCAAACCGGAACACTGCTAGCACTTGTATCTGATGTTTCGCCAGAGCATATTGTACAAAAACAATTAGATGCCTATAATGCACGAAATATTGATGCTTTTTTGGACACCTATGCCGATACAATAAAAGTTTTTAAATACCCTAATCAATTGCAATATCAGGGAAAAGAAAATATGAGAAATGGATACGCCTCCTTTTTTGAAAAAACTCCTGATCTTAATTGCAAAATTAAAAACAGAATTGTGACAGGCAATAAAGTAATTGATGAAGAATTTTTAACCATCAATGGCAAACACTATTATGCCGTTGCGATCTACGAAGTAGAAAATGGTAAAATTGCAAAAGTTACTTTCCTAGAGTAAGAACGTAATGGACGTATCTAGTGATCCCATCTTGAGTATTGGTTTTCAACCGAAAAGTTTAGCTTTTGTAGGTCAAAACAGTACTCAAGATGAGTTCAATAACATTTTAACAACTGTATTGTTATAATTTTTTTTAACTAAAACCGAGACCAGAAGTCCCCAATTCTACTGAAAAAAATAAAACTATTTCATTAAAAAAGCTCTTTTTTTAATAGTAAACACCCGCCGAAGGACTACAACTATCAAAATATAAAATAAAAACCATAGTTGTAAATTTTATATTTGGCGACTTTGTAAATACATACAGACCTTACGATTTATCCCAAAATCCTTATGTTTTCTTATACCATGTTATCTTCTGTTGCGACCTATCCGAGTAAGCAAGTCCTGAATCCATTCCGCCCGAGTATGAAGTCCGATGTGCTGTTTTTAAAACCCTTTTCTTTCGCAGAGCTACAAAATCCGTTAACAGATTAAAGTTTTTTAATGCAAAATTGTTTGGCAGCTTTGCCTTAGTTCAAAATGAAGTTGTTATGAGAATCCTAGTACAATTACTATTATTTCTATTTTGTGGATATGCAATGGCACAGTCCGCAATGGTCAGCGGTTATCTGCAAGATGAGAAACAACTCCCAATTCCATTCGCCAATGTGATTTTATATTCAATGGTGGACAGTAGTTTGGTAAAGGCTGGAATTACAACAGAAATAGGGCTTTATCAACTAAACGGAATACCTAAAGGCTTTTATTTTTTACAATTTTCTTCGCTCGGTTACGGCAATTTAAAAACAAGTAGTATAGAATTAAAAGCGGATCAAAAACTGGATTTGGGAACAAACACCCTAAAACCGTCTTTGGAAACATTGGACGAAGTTACCTTAACTGCTACTAGACCGGTAATTTCCGTCAAACCAGATCGTATGATATTCAATGTTGAAAATACCGTGAATAGTGTCGGTTTTGATGTTATTTCGCTATTGCGAAAAGCACCTGTTGCTACCATTGATAACAACAACAATATTAGTGTTCTCGGGCGTACAGGGGTTTTGGTCTATATAGATGGTAAACGACTGCCCTTGACAGGCGATAATTTGAGTAATTATTTGCAAAATATATCTTCCGAACAGATTGACAGACTTGAAATTATTACAAATCCTGATGTTAGTTACGATGCCGAAGGTAATGCAGGTATTATTGATATTCGATTGAAAAAAGATAAAAATCTCGGTATAAATGGTACGCTAAAAACTACTTATGGTCAAGGTCAATATGCAAATTATAATGTCAATGCAAGCGGAAATTGTCGCAACAAGAAATTGAATGTTTTTACAACGGTTGGCATATCTGAAAATAATAGTTTCAACGAGAGTAGTTTTGACAATTATCAAAATGTACTACGTTTACTCGAAACCAACAATTTTAAAAGCAATTCTCAGGACTTTAATTTTCGATTGGGAATGGATTTCTTTTTAGCACAGAATCACACGCTTGGAATATTAATTAATGGAAACCAAGGAGCAAACGACCGAAACACACCGTCTAAAACACAAATTTCAAACCAAAATACTCCAAATCAAATAGATAGCCTTTTGGTGGTTAACGGAACATCAAATGCAAAAAATGCACGTCAGACCTACAATCTCAATTATTTATTTGAAAACAAAAACGGAAAGCGATTGAATATAGATTTAGATTATGGTAAATATCGTAATGAATCGGAACGGTTTCAACCTAACGAATATTTTGATAGCGAAAATGAATTGTTATTGGAAGAAATCAGCCAAATAGATGCACCTACTGAAATAGATATTTTTACATTTAAAGTTGATTTTGAGTATAAATTTTGGGAAGGAACTCTGGGTATTGGCTCAAAAACGAGTAAAATAATTACGGAAAACAAATATCTGTTTTTTGATGGAATAGACGATTTCTTTCAACGAAATAACAACCGTTCCCGATTGTTTAATTATGCTGAAAACGTCTTCGCCAATTATCTGAATTATTCAAAATCGTTTTCTGAAAAATGGAATCTTTCGTTAGGCTTAAGGGTCGAAAAAACCAACGCCAAAGGCAATTTGCAGGCTTTTGTTACCGAATTGGATGAACCGCCAGTTAAACTTGATTATTTAAACTGGTTTCCAAGTGTAGGACTGACTTGGCAAGCAAGTACAAACAACAACTATTCCTTTAATTACGGTCGTAGAATCAATAGACCGAATTATTTTTTACTGAATCCGTTTACAGACCAAATCACACAATTGTCCTTTGAAAAAGGGAATCCGTTCTTGCGTCCTGAAATCGTGAATAACTTTGAAATAGGATATTCGCATACATCAAATTATAATTTCAAGATATTTTATAGTAGAACAAAGGATAAAATAACGCGTTTGGTCGGTCCAGACGAAAACGACCCAAGAGCAACTTTCAGTACTTTTGAAAATCTCGGTAGCCAAACGGTTTTTGGATTTAATTCCAACATATCGTTAAAGGTAAGTAGTTGGCTGAAAACATACTTTAATTTTAGTTCTTCATACATCGACAATCAGGCAAATTTTGGTGATGATGCCATAATCGACCTACAGGTTTTTTCATATAAAATTTATTCACAGAATTCCTTTAAATTGGGCAATGGCTTTAATGCCGAAATTTCAGGGTATTATAATGGACCAAATATCTTTGGTGGCAATTTTAAAATGAAACCTATTTGGAGTATAGACGTGGGGTTACAACGGAAATTTTTAAATGAAAATTTGAACGTTCGTTTAGTTGCAACAGATATTTTTTATACAAACAATTTTGAAGGCGTTGCAGAATTTGACGGTCTGACCTATTTCGGAAACGGAAGAAGGGACAGCCGAAGAGTAAGCATAAACTTATCCTATAATTTTGGAAACCAAAATTTAAAATCAAGAAATAGAAATCAAGGCTTGGAAAACGAACAAAAAAGAATAGAATAGTGAAACTGACATTTCAAAAAATAATAAGACTTGAACCATTGATGCACGTAATTTTTTGGTGTCTTGTTTTGTTGTATCCCTATATTGAAAATTTAGGCAGGGAAGGTGGCTATTCAATGGGTTTAATTCACGAATTAGTTGGTTTGGTTTTCAATATGATTCCTGTTTACGTAATGTATTTTTGGTTTTTTTCGTTGAAGAACAAAAAGAAAATTGCACCTTTTATTGTGGTATTCTTCATAGCACTTGCCTATATCGAATTTTACTTCGATGGTTTTTTTCATTCAGGCGATTATCATAATTATTGGGCTGGAATATTAACCAATGTAATCAGTTATACTTCTTTGACCATTTTATTTTTTGCCGTTTACTCTCTGAAACAATTATATCAAAAACAACAAGAATTGGATATTGCCGCCGTAAAAAATCAGGAAGCGGAATTGCGAGTATTGAAAGGACAGATAAATCCGCACTTTTTGTTCAATACCCTGAATACGATTTATGCGAGTGCTTTGGAAAAGGATAATAAAACACCTGATTTAATTTTAAAACTTTCCGACAGTTTTAGGTACATTCTGACCGAAGGACAAAAAAACAATGTCCCTTTAAAAAAGGAAATAACCCATATAAAGGATTATATTAATTTACAGGAAGAACGGTTATCCAACAAAATTTTAGTCGATTGGTCGGAAGATATTGATGATTATGAACAAAAAATTCCGCCTTTGCTATTTATTTCATTGGTAGAAAATGCCTTTAAGTATAGTAGTATGTTAACGGGCGAAGGGCATTTGATTATTTTGAAAACACGATTGAAAGATGGGAAACTCACTTTTTATGTAGAAAATTCGTTTAAGGAGAATTCAGGAAACGAATTGGACACCGATTGGAAAGAAAGCGGTATAGGGCTTGAAAATACCAAAAAAAGGCTCCAATTATTGTTCTCGGATAGGTATAAAATGGAAATCAATAAAAAAGACGAAACATTCAAAGTTTCGCTAACCATACAATTATGATTAAGTGTTTAATTTTGGAAGATGAGAAATCGGCACAAAAAGTGCTCAAAAACTATATCAAAAAAACACCATTTCTCGAATGTATCGGTATTTATGAAACAGGATTGAACATACCCATTGCAGAATTACAAAAAATCGATGTTTTGTTTTTGGATATTCAATTGCCCGAATTAAACGGACTTTCATTTTTAAAAACTATATCAAACCCACCAAAAGTTATCGTAACTACTGCATTTCCAAACTATGCTATTGAAGCATTTGAAGAAGCGGTCGTTGATTATCTGTTAAAGCCCTTTTCTTACGAACGTTTTTTTAAAGCTGTTACAAGAGTGCGAAATGATGCTATTCATCAAAATAAAGAAGTTGACAAAAACCTATTTCTGTATTCGGATAAAACCTTGTACAAGATTAATGCCGATGATGTTTTGTTTTTAAAAGCTGAAGTGGATTACGTTAATGTGGTCACTGAAGAAAAGAATATTTTGATTTTGGATAGTTTACGCAACTGGAATGAAAAATTGCAAAATTTTAGATTTATTCAAGTACACCGTTCGTATATCATAAATATTGACAAAATCAAAAAAATATATGGAAATCAGGTTTTTATAAGCGATAAGGCAATTCCAATCGGTAAGACCTACAAAGATGATTTTTTGAAAAAGATTAAATAAGGTTATAAATCTAGTACTTATACGATTTGTGATTAAAAAATTCGTATAAATTCATTGAATTATTTTTTCTTTATGCAAGGCAAAAAAATCAAGCATAGCTATAGCTACGGTTTATTTTTTAAACGAAGTAGAAAGGAAAAAGAAACGATGAATATGCGAAATTTTTAGTTATAAATCGTATTACATCAAATTCCTTCC
>NZ_VTZU01000021.1 GCF_008370685.1 Aquimarina sp. RZ0 | reverse complement strand
TGGCACTTGATTTAGCGACCAAGCCCCAGGAGGGCTCTGGGAGCTAGCTCCCAGAGCCCTCCTGGGGCTTAACCCTGAGACAGGGTTATAATTACACTTCCGAAGATCGTTTTTAAGTTTTATTACCCAAAAGCGCTATAAATGAGTGTTTTATTTTTTTAAAAAGTATTCAAATCATAAATCTATTGAATACTTATACTAATGAGAAAGTAGTCTATCGTAATTATTTAATCATATGTTCATATAACTGAACCGCTGCATCCCTATTACTCACTTGTAATTTTTCATAAATATTTCTAATATGTGTTTTAATTGTATTTATGCTTAAAAACAAAGTGTTCGCAATGGAAGCATAGCTTTTACCTTTTGATAACAGCTCTAACACTTCATTTTCTCTAGTACTAAGACTTTCGATTTTCTTAATTCTAAAAGATTCTACTACCTTTCTGGCAATGCAACTACTCATAGGTGCTCCGCCATTTTGTAACTGATCTAATGCTTCCAGAATTTGTTGATTTCCTCCTGTTTTAGTCAGATATCCAACAGCTCCGGCACAGAGTGCCTCAAAAATGTAGTTAGATTGCTCGTGTACTGTGAGTACTATGATCTGGACTTCAGGGATTTGGTATTTAAAATGTTTAATCCCTTCAATACCATCCATTCCTGGTAAAGAAATATCAATAAGAATAATATCCGGGGTTATTTTTTTTATTGCTTCTAGTGCTTTCTCACAGCTTTCATAATCACCAATTACCTTGTAAAACTGGGAATTATTTATGATCTCCTTATAGGATTCACGAAGTAATGTATAATCTTCTATGAGTATGAGATTTTTAATTTTTATCATAGTACATTCTGTTTTAGCAGGCTTTTAAGTTTATAATTGAAGTCTTTAATTATGATGAATTGCTTTCTATATTATTAATTTTGGTTTTAAAAAGAATGTATGTCCCATTATCCACAAAAAAACTTAAGGTACCATTCATCATATGAGCACGTTTTATCATATTATTAATACCATTGAATCGATTTATCAATGAAATATCAAATCCCTTACCATTATCTATCAATTCTAAATACAAACAATTTTCTGAGAAACGAACACTTAGTTCTACTTGCGTTGCTTCAGAGTGTCTCAAAGCATTGGTCATAGCCTCTTTAAACATAAGCAAAAGGTGTCTTGACCAGTAGTGGGGAAGTTTAATAGATAAATGCTTTAAATCTGATTGCGAAAAAAAATAAATATTGCTGTACATAAATAAGTCTTCTCCAAAATCTTTTAAATATAGAATAAGTTCTTTTAGGTTATCATTTTTACTGTCAATACTCCATATAAAATCTTTAATCCCAGAATAGAGAGATTGTGCATCTTTATGTATTCTTGCTAGTCGTTTCGTAATTTGGATACTATTTTTAGTATCAATACTATGCATAGTTAATTCTGATAATACTATAATACCTGCAATTTTATTGCCTAGCTCATCATGAAAGTCTTTGGCTATGTTTTCTCTTGCATGATTTAATTCGTCTTGTAAAGTTTCTGTTTGAACAATCGTATTTTGTAAAAACTGATTTCGATTTTTAAGACGTTTTAGGTATAACATAATTGTAAAAGATACTATGAGACAAAATATAACTACTAGTATGGCCATATAATACCATCTTTTATACCAGGGTTTTACAATTCTAAAATTATAAGTATCAGAATAGTTCCAGTCGCTATCTGGTTTTCTGGTTCTGAAAGTAATCTGATAATTACCATATTTATATTTGCTGAAATCCAGATTTTTATCTTTAAAAACTTTCCATGGATTATCATTAATTTGGTATGCCAGAATATTAGATTTTCCAGAATAATCAATCAATTCTGGAGTGAATGTAGTTTTTTTCTGATCTATTAATAAACTAGCAGGTTTATCCGGTTTGAATTCAAAATCATCTAAAATATCGATTCCATTATTACCAATAATCCACAGCCTGCCACTGTGGTCTTTTTTAATTTTTTCAATTGAAGAAGATGATAGTCCGTTAGTCTGGTCAAAGTTATAAATATTCTCTCCATTGTATAATGACACCCCTTTTTGGGTAGCAATCCATAACTGATTAAACTTGTCTACACGCAAGGAATTAATCTGTCTGGTTGGTAATCCCAGATCATTATCTAAAGGAGTGATTACCCCACCATCTATTTTATTAACTCCGTCAATAGTAGCAACCCAGACCCCTGTATCCGAGCTTTCTATGTCTTTTACCAGGTTGTTTGATAATCCTTGAGAACTAGTAATTCTTTTAATGAGTCTTAAAGAGATAAGATCATAAATAAAAATTCCAAGATTAGACGCACACCATAGATTGCCCTTATGTATGATGACATCATTAATATCTAGCTTTTGAAATTCTTTTTTATCATCTGATGATAACAATGTCAGCGTATTTCCATTCCTTTCTATTTTAAGTTGATCATGTTTAAAATATATTGTGTCTTTATGATATTTAATACTATTATAATCCTCACGAAATCTAAACGTTTTGTTATTAAACCTAAAAAAAGACTTTTGTGTTTTTTCTTTATTAAAGATCAAAATTTCATCTTTTTTTTTGATAAAATTATTGCTTTCAGGAATTGGATAACATTCGGTATGTTTTAAAAGGGAATCTATAAAACAAATATTATTACGCTGTAGAATATAGAAGCCATTATCTTCTATCATATCAACGCACATCTGGTCTTTTACCAAATTGAGAAAAGGTAATTTTTGATCTTTTTGTATTTTAAGAAGCCCATTACCATAGGTAGTAATCCATATATTGTAATCTTTATCAATAAGGATATCACTAATCATTTTATGCTTGAGATATTTTTCATCAACAATAAAAGTATTTTTAGTAGAAATATCCTTTATGTAAACTTGTTGTTCTCCATTATCCGGTGGCTTAACAATGAAAACCTCTAAATGATTTTTTTTGAAAAAACGCAGGGGTACTAGTGGAATATCTGGGAACTCAATTTCTTTAAAGACTCCTTTTTCGTCTGTAAATAAGAGTAATTTATTTGAAGTTAATCCATAAAAGACACCGGATTCATATGCTCCAAAGTCCAGGAGTTGGTATTTTTTTAAAAAAGGAAAAACCTTAACAGCCGAAAGATTATTGTGAATTTCGAGAACTATGCTATGATCTGTGTTGTAATAAACAAAGACTCTGTCAAATACTTTTTTAAAAGTTACTTTTGATGCATGACTGGTGATAGTATTTTTATCGCAATTTTCTATGAGTATATCTTTGCTAAGTGATAGTTTAGAAAGATAATAGGTAGTATCTACTTTTTTATAATAAAAAAAGTCATCGCCAAAAAACTCACAAATAAAATTATCCTTAAAAACAATTACATTTTTAAGTTTGTATAAACTATCCTTGGCAGTAGGTTTATAAATTGTTTTTTGCTCTTTTAGTAAATGTAGTCCACCACCCCAGGTTGCAATAACTTTTTGAGAGTCTTCTAATTCGGCAATATCAATAACATAATTACTTTTTAACCCTTCTACAAGATTGAAAATATTGAAATCAATCCCATTATACCGAACTAAGCCTGCATCTGTTCCTATCCATAATACTCCATTAGTATCTTGTAATAATCCGTAAGTAAGATCGTGCGAAAACCCAGAAGCATTAGTATATGAGGTAACTGTATACTGACCAAAACATGTCAAATTTATAGCTCCTAATAAATATGGTAACAAACTTTTTATAGACCAAGTCATATCGTTATAAATAGGGATGATCGACTTTTATTTTTTCGATTTAAGCGTATTAGAATAAGTACAAGGTAATATTGTATAAGAGTGACCATTGATAATATGACGCTGTAGGTTTATAGCAAATATAATTGATTCTCTTTCTTTTTATTGATACATAATTCTGAAAAAAAATAAAAAAATCACCCATTTTGGGTGAAATGCTATTTTACAAAATTAGAGACATTTGTCTATGAAAATATTTTATGGATAGACCAATATGCTTTCGTATAAAACGCTTAAAAAAATAAGGTATTTACATTTTTTAGAAAAGATAATTAATAGTCAAAAACAGAAAACGTAGACTACATTATAATTAGTTAAACTTTTAAAAACCTGATGTATGAAAAAAACCAAATTATCTAAAGAAATCAAAATGGGCAAAAAGAAGTTGTTAATTTTAATAATCTGCCTTATTTATATCCCGCTACATGCACAAAAAGGATTGCAGTATAGTGAAGAAGAAATAAGAATATGGAGACAAAGAGCCGGTCTGGATTTTGGTCAGTAGATGTATAAGACTACCAGCGATGTGAGTCAGAATAGTCCTGGAGATTGGGATCGAATATTAAAAGATGCAAATGCCTACATCGTCAATTCTGCTAATGACAGATATATAAATTATGATACCTCTCAAGGAATCGATGGTCCGATAACAGAACTAAACTCTCCTTGGGTTCTCAATCCATCCTGGCCAGATCGTGTTGAGTTTATTGATGACAAAGAACCAAGACCTGGTATCAATGGTAAAGATTATGCAGCACTTTCTGTTTTAAATGCTGCCTTTGTTTATTTGGTTTCTGGAGGCGATCACAATGATATAGGTAATCATAAAGGAAAGGACTATGCAGCTGCCGTCAAAAAAGAATTGTTATGGTATGCTAATAATGAATGGCTTGATTTCTCAAATACTAAAAGATGGATTCCTTCTTCTAATGGAGGTTTTAATGACAGAAACCCTGGCTTTTTTATTGCTTGCTGGCTTAACTCTATGCTTAATGCATATGATTATACCAGGTCGAGTAGTGTTTATAGCCAATCAGATAGACAAACAATTGATACTTGGTTATATAACGGGATGGTATTTTATCATTCATTAATGTATTCTGTTATGAAAAGTCCTTTTATTAGCTATGATCAGGGTGATTATAGTAATGTTAGTACTGGAGGATGGAACGATCATCTAAGAGGAAAAGCCTGGGATGGTTCTGAATATAGCTCATATGGACTCAATGAATTTTTTGCAAATAGGAGTACCGTAAACTGGAGGTTTGCAGCCAGAACAGCCTTATTTCTTAAAGATCATAATCAGTATGGTAATAAAGCTAAGGAGATCATTCATGATGCTCACAGATGGTTTAAAGATTGGGTAATCTATGGTACCTTTGAAGATGGCACTCATATAGATTTTCATAGAAGTAATACTACTGATCCTCAAAGAGGATTGCAGTATTCAACAATTGCAATAGGTGCGATGGTAGATATTGCTGATGCCTATGAACGTGTTATGAATACAGATCCTTCTTTTGAGAGTTTATATGCCTGGGAAATTACATCTGGAACCGCTGAGTATCAAAAATACTTTCCTGCTGAGACCCAAGGTAGACCTTGGCGAGAATCTATAGAATTTTCAGGTACTAAAAGCTTTAAAACTGTAATCAATACATTACTAAAATATTTTGATGGTAGTTTTGGCAGTATAAGAGCATGGGACCAATATCCAATTGATGGACATTCATATCCTTCTGACGATACTTTTGTGAAAATTGTAGAATCTGATAGATGGATTGCTCTAGCCAATACATATTACAAGGACATGAACTGGAAATCTATTTATACAAGAACAAAATCAGGAACATTTCCATATGTGAGTAACCCAACCAAAGCTGGTAGTTATGATATTAATATGGGAGCGTGGGGTAGTCATCCAGGTACTTTATTTATGTTTGGGCAAATGGAAGGGGAAGTATGGCCATATGCAGCAGAGATACCTCTAAGCGATCTTATCGAAGCAGAAGATAATTTCCAGGTGCTTGACAATACTGGTGATTTTGGAGATGTTGGACAGGTAGGTCATACCGCTTCTTTATTGAGTAATAAGAAAGGGGTCAAAATCTTTGATCGAGGAGATGCTTTTAGATTGCCATTTGCTATTGATCAGAAAGGGTTGTATCGACTGAATCTTAGAGCAAGAGTAGGAGATGCAGCGGGTATAGAAAGTTATTTACCTAATGGATATGTATTAAAATTAGATGATTCCTCTATAGTATGGGATACTGTGAATGATATTTCTGCTAGTGATAATTCTTTTGGTGAAACCTATTGGGGTACATTGCAGATAAAAGAAATAGAACTAGAGAGTGGTAGTCATTATCTTGATATAGAATCATATCGCAATTGGGGTATTGTAGATTATCTGAAAATAGAACCTGTAATAATTACTCCCGCTAATTTGATTTTTGAAGCAGAAGAAGTCTATGAGGTGGTTTCTGATACAGGAAATAATGCCTATCCATCAATAAGTGAGACTTCAGAGTTGCTTAACAATAAAAAAGGACTAATACGATTTGTGATTAAAAAATTCGTATAAATTCATTGAATTATTTTTTCTTTATGCAAGGCAAAAAAATCAAGCATAGCTATAGCTACGGTTTATTTTTTAAACGAAGTAGTAAGGAAAAAGAAACGATGAATATGCGAAATTTTTAGTTATAAATCGTATAAAACTATATGATATCGGACATATTATTAAAATGAAATTAACCATTCCTTCATCAGGAAATTATCAAGTACGAATTCGCGTAAGATCCGGAGACCGTAATAATAATTCTTCATATTTTTCTAATGGATACCAGATAAAGGTAAATAATCAAGTAACCAGTTTTAATGGAGATGAGAATAGTATTTCAGAAAAAGATACAGAATTTGGAATAGCATATTGGGGAGACCTCGTTTCTAATACTACGGTCTCATTAATTGCAGGTATTAATTATATAGAGATTGAATCTCTTAAAAATTGGTGTTTGGTAGATAGTATAGAAATCATAGCTACTACTACTACTACTACTACTACTACTACTACTACTACTAATAATAATAATAATAATAATAATAATGGATCCAGAACAGATGAAGCATCTTTTTCCTTTAGGGTGTTTCCTAATCCTTCAAAAGGTTTGATTAATATTTTAGATAAAAAAGGAAAGAGTGATAAAGTCAAAAAAATGTTAATTTATAATATGTTAGGAGAGCTTGTGTACTATAAAAAAGCAGGTACAGGTTCTTTAAAAACACTTAACATCAATCATCTGAAAAAAGGTATTTATATTCTTAAAATTAAGACAGATAATAGTATGTATGCTGAACAATTCATCTTAGAATAATCAAAAAACGAATGGTAATGAGCACCATATAATTATAAATGAATATAAAGTAGAATATTTAATTGATAGAATATTTGTTTTGGCATATTCTTTTCCCTTTTTGTGTATTACATGCAAGTAATTAGTTATAAATTGTATACACTATTATAGTTAGGAATTTTTATTAATTTTCAGTATAAAGTGTGAGTTTTACTCGATAATCGAGATTTAAATGCTTCTTAGGCTTGCTCTGAAGTAGTTTACTTATCAATCCATTTTTTGAATTTTTATCAAGAGAGAGAGACTTTTTTGAAATTCATTAAGTAGTAAAATCTTTAAAAACACAGTAATTTACTGTTTATTGGTTACATTTTTTTAAAAACGATAGAAATGCCGTATTAATTTTAAGCGTTTGCCCATGGTATTGCTAAATATATTGTTCGTAATTTAGCAGAAATACTAATTATATTGCATTATATAAGATTTATCGGATGTGGCATTATAGTTGTATACTAAATAAGTAATTAATAAAATTTTTAACAATGAACAAAGGAACAGTAAAATTCTTCAATGATACCAAAGGATTTGGATTTATCACAGAAGAAGGTTCAAACAAAGAACATTTTGTACACATCTCTGGATTGGTAGATGAAATTCGAGAAGGAGATGAAGTAGAATTTGATCTACAAGAAGGTAAAAAAGGGTTAAACGCAGTAAATGTAAAAGTAATTTAATATATACTACAATACTTTTTTAATAAGAAGGTCTATCTATCGATAGGCCTTTTTTATTTTAGAGTATGTTTAAAAACCCTTCTGCCTGCTGGTCATTACTTTGACAACCTTGACTTTACTTCAAATAAGCAACATATCTCGATATGTCGTCGATTTGAAGTGTCGTCAGAACATCAAACTACTGACAATCAATTTGCATTGTTTTTAAACATGCTCTTAGTATATTACATGAGGCAAGCAAGGGAGACATTTATTGGGAAAAAACGTTTCGATTTCAAGGTAAGCTTCCAGAGAATTAAATCTCAGTTATCTAGTAAGATGCAGTAAAAGACGACCTAAACTGGAGAGGTTTGTTTATCTAATACAATCAATAATTTTATGTAAATATTTAATAATCAGGTATTATTACGTATTCGTATTTTTTTTAAACATTGTAGTTTTATATTTCTTAAAACTTTTAAAAATGAATAGTATGAAGCTACTAAATATAGTAATAACAATATTTATTTGTATCCTAGGTTTTGGTAGTTGTAATACTCATAAAAAAAAAGATACTTCACCTGATGCTATAAAAAAAGTAGAGGATTCAATATTATTTAGTTTTTCCTTTGTTGGATGTAATAGGGTAGAATATCAAGATTGGCATAATGATACAGCTACAAATGCTTCTACAGCTAATGTTTCTGTATTAAGAAGAATATTTGAAGATGTTACTGAGCAAGCTAAAAAACCATCTCTTTTCTTCTTCTTAGGTGATCTAGTTTTAGCAGAATCAGATACGGTTAATCTGAAGAACCAATTAAAAGCATGGGTAGAATTATATAAAGACAATGCTTTTAGTACTATTAATAATTCAGGAATTGAATTTGTTGCAGTTCCCGGTAATCATGAGATGTTATTTTATAATGATAGCGATAAAAAAGAATATCCTCTTGCCGGCGCTACAGAGATATGGATGAAATATATGAACCCTTATATGCCTGATGATCGTACTCATATTACAGGAAAAGATAGTTTGGTTAATAGAATGACTTTTTCTTTCACCAGAAAGAATGTTGGTTTTATTGTTATGAATACCGATACCTATAACCCTCCAACAAAAGAGAAACCTTATGGCTATGAAGGATTGATTCCTACACATTGGATTATTGATCAGGTACATCGATATAAACAAGATTCAGAAATTGATCATATTTTTGTTTTAGGACATAAACCTTATTATGTAGATGGTACACCAGAAACAGGGCATAAGGGATTTCCAGAAGGTCCCGTATTGTGGCCGGTATTACAAGAGGCCAAAGTTATTGCTATGTTATCAGCACATGTTCACGACTACCAGCGTATGCAGCCAAATGGCAAAGGAACCTATCAAATCATCGCTGGAAATGGAGGAAGTGATGGTCCTGCTACTTTCTTTGGCTATAGTACAATACACATAATAAGTAATGGAGATATACAATTTATTTCCAGAGGTTTTTCTAAAGGGAATCCTTATTATCAGGATGTTTCAGAAAATATAATGACTGTAAAAGACAGTACTTTGCTTACCTGGTCCAAAAATAAAAATCCTTATCAGCATAATTAGTCATTCAATTTCCAATCATATTCCAGATAAGTAATTGCTGCATTTTCCTTGATATCAATAGTGGTATATGGTTTAATAAACGAAATGACTCCTTTTTTAAAATCAATTCCATACCATTCAAATATCTTACTTATTTCGATACTATTTTCTGTGACTTTATTTTTTGTAGGATCATTGACCCAGGCGTTGGCTAATGTAGTAAGTTGCCTGTTCAATTTAGAAGAAAAAAAAGCTCCTTTTAATAGTTTAGGACAAGAAACGGCCGCACAATTAAAGGCAACATGCAATCTGGGTTCGTTAAAATTGGGACGTACAATAGTGTTTTCTATTTCATTCAGAGAATAAATTTGATTACCAGATTTGATAAATTTCTGATCCCACGGCTTCCCTCCATTAATGTCCCGAATACTTTTTACAGGATAAGAAGATGCAATTAAATGAATGGTTGCAGCATTATATAGGTTAAACCAATACGCCAATTTCTCATTCTTACTCCAGTCATTTTTTGGAGGTGTTTTTTGTAAATGTAATAGGTAAGCATCTATGGTATGAAGTTCGGATTTTAAACCGTTATAATTTACTTTTCCTTTAGAAGAAACATATTTTTTAGTTAATACGTCCCAAGCTACATGATCAGGTCTTATTTTTATACCCTCTTTTTTTATAGAGACTTTATTTACTGTTATTTCTTTAAGTACCGTATCTCGCAAAACATTTATTTTCATAGAATCTATAACCAGTTTATTTTCAGTAGAATCTATAGTTTTAGTGCTGTCTATCTGAATAATATTTTCCCGAATAGGCTCTTTTACAGTTTCTGTAATTTTATTTGATGGTTTGATTTCATTTTTTTTGTTCTCCTTAGTTTTAGAACACCCTATAAAAAGTATAACAAGTAATAAAGCTAGTTTCTGCATTTTATTTTATTTTTTAAAAACGATTGAATAAGATAATTCAATTTTAAACATTTGGTGGATATAATACCATTTACAATTCAAATTCATGTAAGAAAATGAGATGTTTTACCCAATCCTTTAGAATAAAAGTTAATAGGGGATTAGCAATGCTTAACTTTTATTTTCGTTTAAGGTAAAATATTTTATCTTTTTATGAGCAAGTTTTAATGAGTACTTTTAAATCAGAAATGGTATTATAACCTACATAGTCTGGTTGGAAATACAGCAAAATCAAATTTGTATCTTTTTGCGCAATTTTGATTTATTTTTAATTGTTTGAGATTATGGTATCTACTTCAGAAAATAAATTCTAAATTTCATCAAAAATCTTTCAAATTATGAAAATCATCTATTTCCGACCAGACACATATGACTTTGTGATGATACATATATTTTGTTTTTTCGTTAAAAACTAAAAAGCAGTTTGAAAGACCTACAACAGAAAATACGTTCCTTTACCGATGTCAGCGATTCTGATAGGGAGTTTGCATTGCAATTCTATAAAAAAGAAATATTTA
Organism: Aquimarina sp. RZ0; assembly: GCF_008370685.1. Classification (GTDB taxonomy): domain Bacteria; phylum Bacteroidota; class Bacteroidia; order Flavobacteriales; family Flavobacteriaceae; genus Aquimarina. The sequence goes on along the minus strand of NZ_VTZU01000021.1, from coordinate 81,491 downwards.
AGAAAGGAACTTACTTGCTACAACCAGGAGTATTTATTAATACTTTTTATTTTATAAAAAAAGGGTGTGTATCTTATTATATGATAGAAGAAGGGAATACGCAAGTGATGGAATTTTTTACCGAGGGAGATTTTTTCACAGATTTATTTGCCTACATACAGGAAACCCCATCAGATGCATATCTGGAAGTATTAGAAGATACTATTGCCTATACTATTTATAAAAAAGATGTAGAAAAGATTTTTGAGCATTCTCATCAATTAGAGCGCTTTGGACGATTATCGATGCAAAAAGCTTTTATCAATAATTTTCAGCGTGTATTTCAGCTTAAAAATCTCTCAAATCAAGAACGGTATGTAAGATTACTGGAGAGACGACCATCACTTTTTCAGCGTGTTCCTCAATATTTAATCGCATCATATTTAGGGCTAACTCCAGTTGGATTATCTAAGATTCGCAAAAGAATTAGTACAAAATAGCTAGTCATTTTATTTTGTACCCAAATATGGTAAGCGTTACTTTTTATTAAACCAGTTTAATGAGAATCCATTAAATAATCACGACATTTATTGTATAAATACAATAAGTAATAAAAAATAGTCAGAGCAGTAGATACTGTAAAGAAGGCTGTTTTTTGTTTAAAAGCATGATAATGGATTATATAGCTTCTACAGAATATTATGATTATGATACTGATGCCATTCAGGAAATAATTAAAGAGTTTAAAACGACTTCTTTTACAACAAAAGAAAAAGCGATAGGATTATATCTGAAAATAAGGGATGAATGGCGATATGACCCTTATCATATAAGTTTTGATGAAGAAAAATATAAAGCCAGTAACATAGTAAAGAAATCAAGAGGTCATTGTATTGATAAGTCTATTTTATTAATAGCTTGTTTACGTGGTTTGGGTATACCTGCAAGAATTCATTTGGCAAAAGTAAAAAATCATATAGGAGTAGAGCGGTTAGTAGAAAAATTTGGCACAAATGAATTAACACCGCACGGCATGGTGAATGTATACCTTAATGAGAAATGGCTCAAGGTATCTCCTGCTTTTAATCAATCTTTATGCAGGAAATGTAATGTTGCTCCTTTAGACTTTGATGGTGAACAAGATTCAATGTTTCAGGAATATAATAATGCGGGCAGCATATTTATGGAGTACCTGGAAGATTATGGTCACTTTGAAGATGTTCCTTTGGATTTTATTTTTAATAATATGAAAGATCATTATCCAGAATTAGTAAAAAAATATTTGGATTCAGGAGAAATTAACCTATACGAATAGCCTATAGAAATCTTTTTTCTTCGCAATACCGGTTTTTAGATAAAATCACCATAAACTGAAACAAATTATTTTTTATTTCAGAGGAGTAAAAAAATTCATAGGTAACAGTACCATCTATGCTTTTTATTTTGAAATGTGAAACAAAAAGAAATGAATTTAATAGGTAATTTCATTTGAGGATGGTATATAACTCTAGGATCACTATTTATACGTATAAAACTTATTATATACTAAATTTTACCTTGGATGGCGATAGAATTTTATAATTTTATACGCTCTTAAAACACACATAAGTCATGAATAAACAAATCATTTTTAAAAAACGACCAGAAGGCCTGCCAGACGATCATACCTGGGAATTACAATCTAATCCTATTCCGGAACCAGCTGAGGGAGAGGTGTTGATACAACATCATTATATATCGTTAGATCCTGCTATGCGGGGTTGGATGAATGAAGGGAAATCGTATATAGAACCTATAGCCATAGATGATGTGATGAGAGCAGGTGCTATTGGTAAAGTGATCAAAACTAATAATCACCCAACAATAAAAGAAGGAGATTTTCTTACAGGTTGGGGAGGAGTGCAACAATACGCTGCAACCGATGGTAGTAACTGGCGTAAGGTAGCCCCGGATTTAGTACCATTGCCTATGTATATAGGCACTTTAGGAATGCCTGGGATGACAGCTTATTTTGGTATATTAGAAGTTGGGAAAATAAAAGAAGATGATACTGTTTTGGTTTCTGGTGGAGCAGGAGCAGTAGGGAGTATCGTTGGGCAGATTGCCAAAATTAAAGGATGTAACGTCATTGGTATTGCCGGAGGAGCAGATAAATGTAGCTATATGCTTAATGAATTGGGGTTTGATGGAGTCATAGACTATAAATCAGAAAATATACAGGATGCTATACATCGGGAATGTCCAGATGGTATAGATGTATATTTTGATAATGTAGGAGGAGAGATACTAGATGCAGCTTTATCAAAATTAAGAATGCATGCCAGAGTGGTTCTTTGTGGAGCAATTTCTCAATATAATGATAAGGAAAATATAAAAGGACCTGATAATTATTTGTCGTTATTAATAAATCGAGCTACTATGCAAGGAATGATCGTGATGGATTATACCAATGATTTTGAAAAAGCAGCGATAGAAATGGGAGGCTGGTTGGCTACAGGAAAGCTAAAAAGTAGAGAAGATATTTATGATGGTATTGAAAATTTTAGAGATACATTCTTACGATTATTTTCAGGAGATAAAAAAGGAAAACTAGTACTAAAAGTATTAGAGGAGGAATAGAAACCACCTGTGATGTACAGATTAGTTTAAATAACTATTGATCATACTCTGTAATAGCAATAAGTATAAATAGCATAGAGGGGCGCTCTTGAAATTATTAAGTAGAGCGCTTCTATGCTTTTTATGATATTTTAAGCTAATGCTAGTAAATCAATCGGTTAAGGTTTTGATGTAAAAACCATGCATTCGGATTAGTTTAATGATCGTATCTTCTGTTACAGTATTTGTGGCTTCAATCCTAAGTACATTGTCAATATCTTCCAGATCTATAGACCATTTCAGGATATCAGAATGGTTGTTTAGTATTGGCTTCATATAGTTTAGCTTTTTCTTTGATTTGATATCTGTTCGAAATAAAAATAGTTCCATAATAGAATGCTTTTAACTCATCCTGAGTACTGGTTTTTAACCGAAAAGTTTGGCTTTTCTACTATAACGAAGTAGGTTTTTTTCAGCATAGCCGTACGGTTAAAAAAAAACAAAATTAGCGTGCAAAATGTAAATTTTGTAGTTCAAAGCGATACTCACGATGAGTTCTTTTTAAAATAATAAGGTTTTGCGTTATTCTGATTTGTCTTCTCCAGGCTGTTCTAATTGTCTTTTGATGTATTGCTTATAGTACTCATCTCCTTCTTCTTCCCAGAATTTTTCATAATATTTCCATTTAGAGAAATCACTTTTAGCATTATCAGTCTCCTTCTTAGAGGAATCATTAGATGATTTTTTACTACTATGGCTACTCCCACAGCCACCAAGAAGTAATTTTAGCAATATAAAAATTCCAACAGATTGCCAATAGGTAAGTGTAGTGAGTCCAAAAATTTCTGGCATAAGCCAATTCCATAACCACATAATAACAAAACCAAACAAGATTGCTAATCCTGTTATAGCAATAATACCAAAGATGATCATCCCTGCAATTTCTACCGGAGATTTTTTTCTTATTTTATGAGTAAAAAAATTTTTCATTAGATGTTAATTTTTATGTTTGTCAATTTTTAAAGCTAATTTTTTATATAAAATCCCAATTGCTCTGTGCCTTCTGGACATCAGTGTTCCCTCAGGGATCCCCGTTTCTTTAGAAATCTCTTTGTATGAATATCCTTCAAAATCAACTGCTATAATAATATCCCGGTATCCAGGTTTTAGTTGATCAATCCCATTTTTTAGCATAGCAATTGTTTGCTCTGATGTTTCATTATCCGTTGATGGGTATAATATGTCTGCCAGATCCAAAAAGTCATTATCAATTTCTATAGTTGTTGTCTGTTTAGTAGTTCTCGTAATGTCGATGATTCTATTTTTTATGGATCTATATACAAAACCAGCTACATTATTGATAGGTGCATATCTATCTGCACCAGAAAATAGTTTTAAAGCAACATCCTGAATAATATCTTCTGCATTTTTATTAACAGTATCTTTTATTCTGGTATGCACATAAGCCTTAAGAGATCTATATTCTCTACCAAAAAAATCGGTAAGCTTTTTACTGTTTTCTGATTCTGAATTCATTTAAAACCTTTTATAACGGGCCTTCACTTAAAAAGACGATACTTTTTGGATCTATTGCATTTTTCTTCTTTTTTTATAAAAAATAACTTAGAATTTAAGCATTGCAGATCTGAAAACTTTGAAAACAAAGCGACGCTATTTTTTTCCTTTGAATTTACTGAAGAAAAATCTCTTTTTTATGCCTTAGTTTCAGAATAAAAATAGAGTATAACCCTGCTATGCTTGATTTTCATATTGAACTCCTCTTGAGTAGTGGTTTTTAACCGAAAAATTTAGCTTTTGTACTATACTGAAGTAGGCTTTTTTCAGCATAGCCATAGAGATTGGTTAAATAATTCACCTTTCAAAGGAGACAAGCCGAAGGTGTGATTTTGTGTTTAGCCTTATTAAAAAACAAAAGGAGTTGCTAACAGGGTATTTCAAAAATAAAATGTATTGAATGTGGCACTGAGCAGAGCTAAATATCGATTTATAGCTATTGAAGACAAAAAGCAGAAAACATAATAATCTCATCAGTAAAAAAGGGTATATCCCCTTATTTTTTATAATTTTATAAAATGTATTATTGGGGAATAAATATAGTATTGTGGTTTTCCGTAAACATATTTAGGGTAACGATATTACTTTAGTTTCATAAAAAAACCAAAAACTATTGAAGAACAAAACTACCACTACTTTATTAGCTTTATTTCTGGTTATTTTCGGAATATATCGATTTTATTTAAACCAATATTGTATTCAGGTTTTTATCACTCCTTTTGATTCGTTGAAAGCTACAATCTGCAATAAACACCAAAGTATTGATACAGAATTGCAGAAAGCCATCACACTTAATGAAGCCTTACTAGAGTTCTGGAAATTTGGTAACTACTTACTTATCAACTTTAAGATGGAAATTTTAAAAGATCGTTATTTTGATTTTGAAGGGGCATTGTTGTTTTTGGAACGGGTGAGGTTGATGGAAAGCAAGTCAACTACAAAAAATAATTTTTAAGACAAAAAGATTATGCACATTAATAAAGTTGTTATTCAAAATTTTAGGCTGTTAAAAAATAGCACTTTAGAATTAGAAAAAGAAAAAAAGAAAGATTTGTCCTTATTGATAGGACGTAATAATAGTGGAAAAACATCCTTTATTGTTTTATTTGAAAAATTTCTAAAAAATAAATCAAGCAATTTTTCTTTTGACGACTTTTCGTTGGATTTAAGAAAAAAATTACTCGATTTTAATGACGAGACAAATGAGTTTGATTTATCTATTAAATTAATTATAGAGATATCTTATACTAAAGAAGATTCTTTAGAAAACATCTCAGATTTGATACTAGATTTAGATCCGTCAATAAATATTGTTAAAGTTTTATTCGAATGTATTGTAGACAAAAAGTTTTTATTAGAAGAATTAACTAAAATTAAGGATGGAAAAGAACAGTTTGTCAAAAAGAACATTTCTTCTTTTTTAAATGTTAATACTTATGTCTTTAGTGAAGATTCTGATTTACAAAAAGAAAATAGGAATAACCTTATAAAGAAAGATAACAAAACAATTGATAGATTAATTAATTTTCAAGTAATCCATGCTAGAAGAGAAGTTACAAGTTCAGAATCAGGTCAAGGAGCTAAAAAAGTTCTTTCTAATTTAACAACAACTTATTTCAATAGAGAGAATAAGACATTACCTGATCAATTAGATGTAATAAACTCATCCATAATCGATATGGATAGAACATTAAATGATAATTATTCTACATATTTTAATGATTTTCTAAATAATGCTAAGGAATTTTTAGATCTAGATGATTTAAAAGTTATTTCAGATTTACAATCAAAAGAAATACTATCGAATCATTCAAGAGTTGTATATGGATCTGATCAAGATAATTTGCCCGAACATCTTAATGGTTTAGGATACATGAATATTCTTTATCTCCTTCTAAATCTGGAAATTAAAAAACATTATTTTTTGGAACATAAAAAAGAAATCAATCTTTTGTTTATAGAAGAACCTGAAGCACATACTCATCCTCAAATGCAGTATATATTTATAGATAAAGTCAAAAATGTCCTTAGTGGTATTAAAAATTTACAAACTTTTATTTCTACACATTCTGCACATATTGTAAAGAATTCTAATTTTGAAGATATACGGTATTTCAAAAGAGACAAAACTCATAAAAACATTGAAATAAAGAACTTCTATTCAGATTTAAAAAGGAAATATCATGACGATGATCCAGATAAAGACAAAGCTGAAAAAGCGCATTTTAAATTCTTGAATCAATATTTATCAATAGCGTCATCAGAACTATTTTTTGCAGAAAAAATAATTTTTATTGAAGGAACAACTGAAAAATTATTGCTTCCATATTTCATAGACGAATACGATAAAATTAATAAGGAAACCCCTGATTATATTAAATTATCGTCTCAAAATATCTCAATTTTGGAGGTTGGGGCTAATGCGAAAGCATTTCGCCATTTTTTGGAATTTTTAGATATAAAAACGTTGATCATTACAGATATTGATACAACCAAAAAAACGATAAAGCCATCCGAGGAGGATAAAGAGAAAATCTCATATCCTTCAAGTAGTGTAGCAGAAGGAAGCCATACTAGTAATTATACATTAAAATATTACCTTAAAGCTCCTGAATATATAAATAAAGAAGAGTTCAAGATTTGGTTTGATAAGCTAAAAAAAAACAACTTACAAGATGATTCGTCTATTATAAAAGTATCTTATCAAATAGATGAAAATGGCTATCATGCTAGAAGCTTTGAAGATGCGTTTATTGCGACAAATATAGATGTAATCAAAGAAAATAGAGAAGCGTTGGAAGGGTTGCAAAAAATTGAACAATTTGATGTGCTTTCAAACTTTTATGATTTAACAGAACAGATATTAAAACCAAAAGGGAAATCAGAATTTGCTTCATCTATATTGTGGTTAGCTCTATCGGAAGATGTTGAATGGAATATTCCTCTATATATAAAACAAGGTCTAGCATGGATAGCAAAAAAATAACTCCCTTAGAAAAAATAGTAACCTGTATTAAAGCTAACGAAAATTTTGTTCTTCAAGGTGGTGCTGGAAGTGGAAAAACAGAAACGCTTAAACAAACTTTAGAATTTATTTCCAAAGAGTATCCAAATAAGAAGATAGCGTGCATTACACATACTAATCTGGCTGTAGCCGAGATAATCTCCAGAGTAGGTGATCAACACACCATTTGTACAATTCATTCTTTTTTAAATTCTCTAATTAAAGATTATAAGAAGAATATACATCAAGTGTTGTTTAATATTTTTATTTTAAAAAAGGTAGAAAGAAAATCTCTTGATTTCTATGAAAATGATGAAAAACAACAAAAAATAGAAGAACACAAAAATTACAAAAAAAAATACGAAAAGTACCAAGGGAGTTTATTTTCAATAAAAAAAGAATCTATAGAAAAAGTAATAGGAAAACGGGAGTATGATAAATCTCCTGAGGATTATAATACTCAGCTTAATGATAAAATAGAAAAACTTAATTTAGAAATTAAACAATCCATTGCAGAACAAAATTTTAATGGAATTAAATATAATGAAACTCGATTTGACAGTTTTAAGGAGCTTAGTTTTGGACATGATAGTTTACTTGTAATAGCGTCACTTCTTTTCGAGTCATATGATTTGTTATCCCGAATTACTCAAGATAAATATGACTTCATTTTTATTGATGAATACCAAGATACAAATGAGAAAATCATAGATGTTTTTTTGAATAAAATACCTGCTAAGAACAAAACTATTATAGGTCTATTTGGTGATTCTATGCAAGGTATTTATGACGATGGTATAGGGGATGTCAAAAAACAGATTAAAGATAAAAAGTTAAAAAAAATTGAAAAAGAGGACAACTATAGATGTTCTGATCAGGTTGTTATTTTTATCAATAAATTAAGGGATGATAGTTTAGAGCAACAAATAGCTTTTAAAAGAAAAGACAATGGAGAATTAGAGACTATAGATGACCGAAAAGGTATCGTTAAATTGTATTATGCTATCTATGATGAAATAAAACCACATAGTAAAAGTAGTTATGGGGATAAGAGTAGGTATACAGATACACTTATTAAATTAATTAAAAGTGTGGAAAATTTAACATATAAAGATTTAAACATATGTTCAAAAAAACTGATGCTTACAAATAAATCAATTTCTATAGATGTTGGGTTTAATAATTTATATGACGTATTCAATGCTAGGTATTCTGATGTTAAAGAAGAAATTGAAAAAGATTTAATAAGGTTGCAATTCATGGATCTCTTAGAGTTATGCAAAGCATATGAGAAAAAGAATTATAATTATGTTTTGACAGAACTTAAAAAATCAAATTTTGCACTTGTACATATTGATGATAAATTAAAAGTAAAAAAAGGTTTAGATAGTGTTATTAACTCAGACAAAAGTGCATTTGAAGTTCTAGAATATGCTTTTAAAATCAAAATGTTGAAAAAATCAGATTCTTATTCAAGATATATTAAGAGGAAAGACGATTTGTTGGATCAATTAAAGAACGATATTGATTATCAATATTTCAAAAAAAGAAAGGCTGAAGGTTATAATACTTTTGCAAAAATGTCTAAAGTAAAAAGCGACCTTGAAGAAGAGAAATTTAATGAGCTAAATAATCTAAATAAAAAAGAAACATTCTATGAAAACTTATTTTCTGATAAGATAAAATTCAAAGAAGTTTATAAATATTATGGATATTTAAATGAAGAAACAGATTACATAACTATGCATAAAACAAAAGGCAGTGGTATAGAAAATGTTTTAATAGTGCTGGATGAATATTTTTGGTCTAAATACGATTTTAAATCAATATTTGATGCTGCAACGGAAAATAATGACAAAAAACTAAAAACTCAGAAACTATTTTATGTAGCATGTTCTAGAGCAATTAAAAATCTAATTTGCGTAAAGTTAATTTCAGAAGATGAGGAAAGTAATCTAACAAAAATGTTCCCGGATTTTAAAAAAGTTAATCTCTAGCTTTGTATAATATACTAGAATTTAAAAATAATTCCATCAATGAAACTCCTCCACACCGCAGATTGGCATTTAGGACATCGTTTACACGAGCATTCCCAACAAGAAGAACAGCAACTATTTTTAGAATGGTTAACAAAGCAGATCGATGTATTAGATGTCGATGTTCTATTAATTTCTGGAGATGTTTATGATACAGGAGTACCGTCTACCCAGAGTCAAAAGATGTATTATGATTTTTTGATCAACTTACAAAAAACAAATTGTAGTCACGTGGTCATTACGGGAGGAAACCACGATGCACCAGGAACGATCAATGCGCCCAAAGCACTATTACAAGCATTATCAATCCACGTGGTAGGTAAAGCTACAGAAGATATCGCCGATGAGGTATTCGAACTCTCTGTAGGAGAAGAACACGTTATCATTGCAGCCGTTCCGTATCTGCGGGATCAAGATATTCGCCGTGCAGTAGCGGGAGAAAGCTTTGATCAGATTACGGATCGTTATAAAACTGCATTGGTAACGCACTATAGCGAAGCTGCAAATTATTGTAATACACTACAAAAAGAACATACACCCATTATTGCGATGGGACATTTATTTGCCATAGGAGGATCCACATCAGACAGTGAACAGAATATCTATGTAGGTACATTGGGACATATCGGAGCAGAAGATTTTCCAGAGACTTTTGATTATATAGCACTAGGGCATTTACATCGTCCGCAGATCGTTGGTGGATATGATCACATTCGATATTCTGGATCACCCAATATTCTTAGTTTTAGTGAAATCGGATATGATAAAAAGATGATTGTACTAGAAACCCAAAAAGACACCATTAAACAGACCAAAGAAGTAACGATACCAACATTCAGAAAAGTACTTCGGGTGAAAGGAACGATAGAAGAATGTATCACCAAGCTACAGGAAATAGATACGAGTGCCGATACATTGACCACTTGGGTAGAAGTAGTATTAGATACTACTACTGGTATTCATGTCGATAACTCAGAAATTAAGAAAGCTATAGAAGACCTGAATCTAGAAGTGTTAAAAGTAACCGTAAAGAATGAACGTACCATCAAAGGATTGGAGCAATTAATAGACTATTCTCAATCTGTTAAAGAGTTATCACCTGTAGAAGTCTTTAAAAAGAAATGCGAAGAACAAGAAGTAGACCTTGCAGAACATCCGGAGCTTCTGGATGCATTTCAGGAAATTGTACAAATCGTTAGAGAACAATAGCCATAGCTCATGAAGATATTAAAAATTGAGTTGCAAAACATCAACTCTTTACAGTCAGAAACTCCAATCATCATCGATTTTGAAGATCCTATATTTCAGGATGTAGGTTTATACGCCATTACAGGAGCAACTGGTGCTGGAAAAACGACAATTCTGGATGCGATTACCATTGCATTGTATCAACAAGTTCCAAGATTTAATAGATCTAATATCAAAGCAGGACTTATAGATGTTGTCAGCTATGGAACAACAGATGCACTATCCAGAGTTACATTTTCGATTAAAAACGTTCGATATGAAGCGCAATGGAGTATTCGGTTGGTTGCAAAAAATGGAAAACGATTAACCAATCCTGATGAAAATGTTCGTTTAAAAAATCTGGAATCCGAAGAAATACTAGCAGAAAAGAAAACAGAATTCAAAATAGCTATAGAGAAAATCACCCAACTCACTTACAAACAGTTTTTGAGATCTGTGATGTTAGCACAAGGAGAATTCGCAGCCTTTCTTTCTGCGAATGCTTCAGAAAAAGGGAAATTGTTAGAACAAATCACAGGAGAAGAGATCTACAAAAAAATAGGTGAAGCTATTGGTGCAAGAAAAGCAAAGGAAACCAAAGTACTGGATGTTATAAAATCTAAAATTAATACCGAAGATCTATTATCTGATAATCAACGTACCGAACTTCAGAAAGAACAGGAGAATATGGCCGGTGAAGTTGCTGCATTAGTACCAAAAACGCAACAACTAGAAAAAATCCTACAGTGGTATGCAAAGGAAGAGACTTTACAAAAAGAAAAAACACAATTAGAAGCAGATGCAGAAGTATTAGAACAGCACAGAGAAACTCAAAAATCAACTATTGAGTTATTAGCACTACACGAAAAAGCAACACCTTTTAAAGAGCAGATAAAAGTAATTAAGGACGCGGAGCATAGTATTCTAGAAAAAAATGAGAGACTCAAAAAGTTAATAAATGATGAGAAAGCAGACGCAGCGCAACTTGAGATTGCCAAAAAGAAAGCACTGCAGAACAAAGAAATACTAATCCAAAAAGAAAAAGAACAAAGGGAATGGCTTCCAAAATTAGATGCGGTAACTACATTAGACGCCAATATTCTCACGCTTACTCAGCAAAAAAATGGTTTAACTGAAACATTGCAGCAGCGGTCCAGAGGTATAGCAGATCTTAAAGAATCTATAGCAAAAAAGCATACAGAGTCAGAACAGTTAAAAGAAAAGTGCAATGTTCTGGAAAGCTACCTTATCACCAATAAAAGTACGTTGTTATTAGAAAAAGAACTTACGGATTGGAATTCCAAATTAACGCTTCGTAAAAATAAAAGAGAACAATTACATGAGATATCAAAAAGTAAGATCGAAAAAGAAAATGCTTTAGAAAATCTTAAACTCACAGTATCTCAAAAAACAGAAAAGCTAGAAGCCGAAAATATACGTATTGGTCTTTTGATGGAAAAATTAAGGCAAATTGATACGGCTGTCTCTAAAAAAGATCTTACCGCAGCACTTGCTAAACAAGAACAATTAAAAAGTCAGCAAGAAACCTTTATAAATGCTGAGCGAATAGCAAAAATATTTCTGATAGATACTAAAACAAAAAATAACCTAGAAGAGGAAGTAAAGAAATTAACAGATCACAATACATCATTAAAATCAGAATTGGGTATTCTAACGCCTAAAATCTCGCAAGCAAAGCAAGCTGTCGAGGATGCTGAAAAGATTCTACACTTAGAAAGTGCAGTCAAGTCATTCGAAGAAGAACGAAAAAAACTAGTAGAAGAAGACCCTTGTCCATTATGCGGAAGTACAGAGCACCCATATGTAGCTTCGTATCAAACTATTGAATTATCTAAAAGTCAAAAAACAGTAGCAGATAGAAAAGCGGAGCTTTCTCTTTTTCAAGAACAAAACAAACAATTAGAAATCAAAATAGCAGAAACCGAAACATCTCTTGCTGCTACAATAAAAAATCTAGAAGATATAACCGTAAAAATTCATACCCATCACACAGATTTTGGAATACTTCCAACAAACGCAACAATTGATAATTTGGATCTTATCGAAGCTTCTTTGACGGCGATAAACTCAAAATTAAAATCGATAGGAAATGAAATCACACGGGCTCAGGAGTTGCAGAAGCAAAAAGAAGTAACCTCCGTAACACTGATTGCTGAAAAAGAAAAAGTATGGACATTACAGGAAGAAATTGCTATTTTAAAAGAAAAAAACAAGAATAGCACACAAGAACTACAAGATAAAAGAATAGAACAAGAAAAGGTCATAGAAGTCCTGTCAATTACAGAAACCAGTCTTCAGGAAGATTTAGCGTTGTATCAGTTGCAGCTACCCGCCATAGAAAACACGGTCCAGTTTATCAAAAACCTGGAGACTAAAATAAGCACCTATAAAGAAAAAGAAAAACAGTCTGATGCTCATAAAAACGAACTGTCACAATTAGATATTATCCTGCAGAATGAATCAAAACAATTGAAGGATAAAACTAAAGAAAACAATCAGCAACAAGAAGATATAACTAAGTTAACTACTCAATTACAACAAGATACTACACGACGAAAAGTAATATTACCGATAGAAATCACAACAGATCAAAAAAGGAGTGAACTTCAAAATAGCACAGAAAAAGCAAGAACAGAAGAGGAGAAATCAATATCTGTTCAACAAAAACTAGAACAAAAACAGGCTGCCGCACAAAGAGAACATGAAATATTGGGGAAAGATGTTGAAAATCTAAATGCCAGAATTCTTAAGGATACCAAAGCATTAAATACTGCCATAACACTTACCAATTTTGCTTCAAGAAATGCTCTGGAAAATGCTTTACTCAATAATGAAGACGAAACAAAATACCAATCAATCCTCAGAAAATTAGAAGACAACAGTTTAGAACTGAAAACTAGAAAAAAACAATGGGATCTTTCTAGTGCTAAACAAAAAAAAGAAAAAGATTTTGAAACACCTCTGGAAGAAGCTACCAAGGAAAAACAAGAATTAGAACAAACAAAAACTAAACTTCTAAAAGAAACAGGAAGTCTTAAGCAAAAAATAGCACTAGATGATCAAATTAGAGAACGTAATAAAACCGTTATTAATGAAATTACTATTCAAGAAAAAATAGTCCACAAATGGAAAACGTTGTTGGAGCTTATTGGAGGTTCCAAAGATGCTTTTAATACCTATGTACAAAGACTTACACTACAGAACCTTATTCATTTAGCAAATATTCACCTTTATAAGCTTAATAAACGGTATTCATTAAAAATGAAAGAAGAATATAAGCCAGGAGAGGAACTAAACTTTATGCTGGTAGATCATTATCAAGCAGATGAAACCAGATTAGTAGACACTTCGAGCGGTGGGGAGAAATTTTTGATCAGCTTATCATTAGCTCTTGGTTTATCAGATTTGGCAAGTCATAATGTAGCTATCGGATCGTTATTTATTGATGAAGGATTTGGCACATTAGACAATAATACCTTAGAAACGGTAATAGCAACTCTGGAAACATTACAAGCACAAGGAAAAATGATAGGAATTATTTCTCACGTAGAAAACCTTAAAGAACGAATTTCTACTCAAATTCAAGTGATTAAAAAGAATAATGGGGTTAGTCAGGTAGTAGTTATTTAATAGAACTCTTCCATTTTATAAAATCTTTCTAAGTACATGATAAAAATTGAGATATGTTTGTATTGTGTTGATTTTTAGTAATTAGTGATGTGATAGCAATGGATGGAAGTCCATATTTGAAAATACTTTTGGCCATTCTTCCGTGCTTTTCTATTTGAATTGGTTTGATTTTATGAAGGTGTATCCCAACTTTATAACACCAAACAAATGCTATCATTCCTAAGAGTGCTAGCTTTTCTACTCTTTGTATATCTTTCAAATGGTCTTCTCCATATCGAATCCACTGGATTTCATTGCCTTGGAACACATCTCTATCTGCCAACGATCTTTATAATCCAGTAATTCTTTTTCGGGTTTATTAAAGGAGACAATGATCAAAAAAACCAGTCTCCCTTCTCTATTGCCCAATTTACACCCTGAGAGGTAACATAGTTGGCCATTTACATAGGCTATCTTTGGATAATAAATGATTTAATTTATATTGGGAAATGGAAAAGGAAGTGTAAAAAAAGTTAATTCTTATGACTCAATTTGTGCTTGATTCTATTTTCGACTTTGGCATCTTATTTGACAGGTTTTATTGTTATTTCTTTAATTCTATCTCTAAGAAAAAGATGTAAGCAATTTACTGTCACAAGAGAAGTAGGTTTGTCACAAATATCGAGTCTTACAGAAAGGGTATAAAAGTAAAAAGAACTATTTTTTCATCAGAATATCTTATTTCTCCTCTAACAGAAACCAAGTGTATAGGATATATTTATAAGAAAGCTACATATAAACAAATTCCGTTTTTAAAGTGAGATTAGAATAAAAGTCAACATTATTTTTATCTAAAAATATGTTAATGGGGTCAACACCCTTTTTGAGCACAGTTAAACCCCTTGTTTTGGTAAGAATTGTTATTTTTTTAGAATGCAAAAATAGCTCAGAAAACTACTTATTAAAAAAAATAAAAATTTATAGAACACTTGATTATCGCTATAAAAATAGGTTTTTAAAGAAGTTTTTAGAGCCTCTCTTTTCAAACTAATTATTAGCTCTTGTGTAAAACACTCAATCAAAGTAAACATTGTATTTTGCTAAATCTGTGTTAATGGATTATTTACCTTTTTTTTTATAGTTTTTTAGCTCTTGAAGCCAGGAATTTAGAATTCTACATTTGATAGAATCAATAAAACTTGAAAATCATGACAAATAAAAAAGGAGACAAAGACTTCAGGGTTTTTGTCAAATTCGACAAAGAAATGACGGAGCCAATAGAATTAAAAGCACTATTATTTGATAAGAAGAAAAGACTATTGGAGCGTACTTTTGTGAGAAATGAAGAAGCCGTTTTCAAAACAAAAGTAAGGACTAAAGATGATGTTCGTTTGTTAATAGTTCCTAATTCAAGAGGTGCTGAGCGAGAAACGGATTACGATCTGCTACAAACAAAGTATAAGGCTTATAAGCCTATAATTAGATTTACTAATGATCAACAATTTGAGATTTTACCAATTCCTGAACTATTTTTACCATTTTGGTTTACTCGAAAGTGCAGAGTAGCCGGAAATGTTTCTAAATTTTTTGATATTAACGGGTTTGCAGAAAAAAAAGGACTGTGTCATATGAGAGTTCATATTTGTGAAGTAGATAGGATACAGTGGTTAATCCCAAGGATTCCGGATGATATTATTAGTAGGATTCCTGATCTGGTGTTAAACCCTGAGCTACCCATTCCTGTTCCGGTACTACCAGATCCACCAATACCAGATCCTGTTTTTACAAATTTATTGCCCACGATTGCTGATATTGATACAGTATTCTCTGCATCTGATATTCCTAAACCAATCGCAGCAGTTTCTGCTGAGGATATCACATCAAGGCTTCAAAATACACGACAATCTATAGCTGCTAATACTGATGTTTTATCGATTCTTCAGACAAGGAATCCACGGTTAATCAAGAATACTATTTTAGCTAATTTTGAATTGTTTCATTCGATATTCTGTTTTGTTCCGTGGTTATGGCCCTATTTTTACAGGTGTGATGAGTTGGCAGTAGTGTATACCGATGCCAATGGAGATTTTGATACAAATATATTCTACTCAATTTTTGGAGATCATCCTGATCTGTATTTTTGGGTAGAAGCATTTATTGATGATCAATGGACTACTGTCTACAGACCGTCAATCCCTTGTCATACCTATTGGCAATATCCTTGTGGAACAGAAGTTAATATTACAATTTCTGATCCCAGAGTGAGGTGGGAGTGTACAGAAGAACTCTGCGGCGAACTTGTTTGGGTAAAAACAATAGGTCATGGGACAAGCGTATCTCATATACAACAGAATAGTACTACGGGTTTACCGATACAAGGTAAGTTGTTAAACCGACAAGGGCTTACAGATACTCATGAGCCTAAAGGAAATTATAGAAGACCTTTTGGTGCTGGATTGTATTTTATTTTACAGTTTAGCAATGAATTACCAAGTGATAAATATACTTATTATCGCTGGTCATATCGTAAAATAAAAAATGCAGATCTATCAAATGCCTCCGGAACTACAGAAAGATTAGGGAATTTGGTTCAAAAGCAATATTCGTTTACCTATGTCGATATGGATGGGCATTTTCATTTTGACTATGATAAGGTTACATTAGGACCTGTAGATGTAGGGGCGGGGATAGGCTTGTATAAAATTCCTACTGCTTCACCCAAAGATACTCCTTTTAATGTACCACAAAACGATGCACAATGGGATCAGAATACCAGAAGTATTTCTTTTGATTCTGCGTTGGATGGAGATGGGCTTTATGAATTTACTTTGGAACTTTTTGACAGTGCCGGAAATAAAATCAATACGATTCCAAATGAATTATTTCAGGTGCCTGATTACAATACATTTGTTCCTTCTGTAAATGCACCTTCTGTAAATCTGGTCAATAGTGGGATAAATACGTGTAGTGCTTTTAAGATGGTAATGCGTATTGATAATAGTAAGACGACAGCAGAAATTGCCAAAATAAAAGTTGACGGGGTAGAAAAGAATCCAACTTGTTGTGGATTTGTTCCTTACAAAGGCACGTCGGATATTACTGTTACTTTTAAGGCATATCACCCACAAAATTTCGCAGATTTTAATTTTAGAATTCAAAAAGGAACCTGCAATGATGCTGTTCAAACATCAAAAACGAATGCTAAAGGAATGGTTAATGGTAATGCAAATGGATATACTAGAAATATTTTTAGTATGTATACCAAAACATTTACACCAGCAGATTTATTAGGTATTTGTACAAGTGAAGGTAAAGCTGCGTTTGCAGAACACCTCTATGTGAATGCATTAGCAACGAACGGAAATCATGAAATAAATTCTTATGATTCTTCGGCACTAGCAGCTTTTGCATTAGAACCAAAATAACTTTTATAGAAGTATGTTTAAGAAGAAGGAAGCGTATGTTTCCTTCTTTTTCTTATATCAATATATTTATTTATCACCAAAAAGAGATAACAAAACCGGCATTCTATATGGCTATTGCTTAACATACGGAATTGTAAAATAAAATGTTGATCCAGTATCCTTTATACTTTTTAACCAAATTTTACCTTCCAATATTTCTGTAAATGCTTTGGCTATTGATAAGCCGATACCAGCACCTTCTATAGCGTAGTTATTATGAATATCTGCTTGTACAAATCTCTCAAATATTGCTTTTTGACGGTTTTCTGCAATACCGATTCCAGTATCTTTTATAAAAAATTGTAGAAATTCACCTTTTTTCTGATAACCAAAAGAGATAGAGCCCTCGTGTGTGTATTTAATTGCATTTTTTACTAAATTAGTGAGAATAGCATTAAACTTTTCTTTATCAGTTTTTATGATAGCGAGCTCATTTTCCAGGCTATTACAAAACGAAAGTTGTAATTCTTTTCGATCCGCTTCAGGTTTAAAAAAGTGATACAAATATTCTACTTGCTCATTAATATTAACATCAGAAAGAAAAATTTTTACTTGTCCTGATTCTATTTTAGAAATATCTATAATATCCCTAATAATATTGAGCATACGAGCACCGCTTTCTTCAATAAGATCTATATATAATTTTTGTTCGTCACCAGTAAGTACGGGTTCTTTAAGAAGTTCAGCAAACCCCATAATACCATTCATAGGAGTTCTGATTTCATGGCTCATATTCGCGAGAAAAGCAGATTTTAGGCGATCACTTTCTTCTGCTTTATCTTTCATTTTATTTAGTTCTATTTCATACAGTTTAAGTTCAGTTATATCTGTAGTGGTACCCACATAGCCTATTATCTGGTTTTTCTCATTGTACTCTGGGATAGCCTGACCTAATACCCATTTAATTGTGCCATCTGATCTAAGAAATCTATATTTTGCATGGGAGGAATCTCTTTTTCCTGCATCATCATACCATCCTGATTTTAATTTTTCTCTATCTTCCGGGTGCACAGCATCAAGCCAGCCATCGTCTAAAGCTTCTTCATATGATAATCCAGAAATTTCGCACCATTTTTTGTTTACAAAAGTAGTCTTGCCATTAGCTTCTGTCATAAAAACACCAACCGGAGAAATATCAGTCAATGTTTGATACCTGTTTTCGCTTATCTGAATTACTTTTTCTGCCTCTTCCAGTTTTTGTCTATAGGTTAAAGAATGGTATACATCTTTAAAAGTAGCATATTTAGAATCATAAATATCTTGTTGAAAATACCGTAAGTAAATAGTAAACAGTATACTGAAATAGATTGCAGCAACTCCTTTGGATACTATTCCATATAACAGGATATTTTGTAAGTTTTCAGAATTCCAAAAACTGCCTAAACTAAAAATTATAGCATCAAGCCCTAAAATAAGGATCATAGTTAAGCAAATCCTTAAGAATAGATTTGAAATATATTTTGAGATAAATTCAAAAACAAAAATGATTAATATAGAATCTACAAAAAGCATAAATGTTCCGAAGAAAAGGATGTAAACATTGGTGTTAAAAAAATCTATTGAGATATTGAATGTATTATACATATTAGCGCCTTCTATATTAATCCTGAAAAAAACTAATAAAATAGATAAGGCGATGTTGGCTATAACCAAGCCATAGATTAATCTTCTTGTAATGGTTGCGTCTTCTTTGATATAAAACAAGAGAATTGTAAATAAGCTGGCAGAAAATAAAATTGAAGAGCCTGGTGAAATGAGCATATCTTTAGAAATTTCGAAATACACAGTACTAGCCATAAAGACTTGCATAAATTGAAACATTCCTATCGTAGTGTATAAGAGTCCAAAACCAAAAATTTTTCGGAGATGAAATAATACGAGTATCATAAGTGATACAACAAACCCTTGCAGAAGGAAAATTGATAGCTGATAAAAGTTGATTGTATCCATATATTACTTGATCCTTTCTTTTTTTTAATGATATGAAAGAATTCTTTGATAAATTTAAAAAACCAGCAATAAAACCAAGCTGTTACTTATTTCAAGGGGATTGCACTATACTTTTGTATGTTTTAATATACAAAAGTAATTATGTTTGGAGTATAGAAAACTGATTTTTTTGTATTGCATTTGTGCTATTATATATAGTAAACTCACCTTGAGTACTGCTTTGACCTGCAAAATAAGAGTGCAAAATCCAAACTTTTTGGTTGAAAACCATTATACAAGAAGAGTTCAGTGATGGCTTCCTATTGTTGGTGTTAAGATAGCATTGATAGAATGTAAGTATTAGTTTCTATAAAAAGTACAACCATTTATTTTTTAAGGATTTGTATATTTAAATCAGAAATAGTATAATATCGAAATATATTATTGCAAAAGCTATGGAGCAAGCATAGTTTATTCGGGTGATGGATAGTCAGATTTAGATCAAAAACGTAATGAAATTCGTTATAAAATGATTAGTCAAACCTATAATTGTTTTCTTTGGGATTATGAAAAAAGATACTGGTGATTTTTCTATGGGTGAATTTGCTATTGTAGATCAATGTAGTCTGAAAGGACATTTACGTTGTGTATATACTACTGGCAAAGAAGTATATCGAGATGGACGCAATGGCAAAAAAACAAAGCATTGGTGGACAATGTCATATATAGGCAGAGCGTGTGTAAGAAAATGGGGTAAAAAAACAGGTTTTTTTTATGAGGCATTATTTGTTATACCTCATTATATCGGGATCGGTATTGGTAACTTAGCAGGATATTTTGTGTTCTTGATTTTGGGGACAGAGAAAAGGTGATTTTTTTAGGGTAGCACGGTTTTAAACTGTTTAGTTAAAAACTTATTTTCTTTTTTTGGATAAAAAACGATTTCTTTGTCTTTGGAAAAAAGTAAGTCATTGGAAAAAGAAATTACCACTACAAAAAAAATTACAAGAAATAATTTTTTTAAAAATACCTATTGCGTTTTTAAAGGAGTTCCGTTAAGAGAAATTTCTCGAAGAAAACTACATTACAGGAGTGAATCCGGGAGTACTTATTATTATACTACAAATGGAGTGTATAGGCTCTCTAATCACTGGGGAAGAGCTGCCAAATGCAATTGGCGATTAATTTCAGAAATCCCTGTCGAGATTGATGATTTGCGTTTAGGGTATGCGGATTGGACAGATTTTAGAGAAAATCTAAGTGAAGATACAGATGCATATTATATTCATGTAGATTTTGAAACCAAAAAAGTTACTTATAAGCATAAGGATAATCCATTATATGATGATATTGCAATTATAAGACCCGTAGATGCAACGCGTAAATTAATTAAGCAAATCAAAAACCTGTTAGAAGATCATAAATGGGCAAGGTATTACGAGTATGATGATTTAGATGAATTTAGAAAAGAAATCGTACTTGAGTTGATTAATACTAATAAATCACTACAGGAAATACGTAAAGAATTATCAGAATAAGATTTTTTACTTGATACTCGAGATTTAAATACTCTAAGGCTTGCCTAGGAATCGAAATGTTATTTTCCAATAAATGCCTTGTGGGCTTGACTCCGAGTTAGTTTACTACAATTATCGTATTATGGCATGGTAACATAGCTATTGTCATTAGGTACGTTTGGAAATTGTTTATTTCTCCATTGTTTTTTGGCCGCTTCAATTTTATCCTTCGACGAGGATACAAAATTCCAATAGATATATCTTTCTTCTGGAAACGGTATACCGCCAAATAATAGCAGATGAGTATTTGGTTCCAGAACTATAGAACAATTATCTTCGGTTTTAGAAACCAGCATATTTCCTTTAAGGATACTATTGCCACAAGCTGTTATTTCTCCGTCTACAACACAAATTCCTATTTCTCCTCGCAGTTCTCCTTTGATTTGGAGTTCATAGCGTTCTTTGTTTTTTAACTCTACCATAAAAAGATCAGAATGAACAGGAAGCGGAGATTCTTTGCCATATCCTTTTCCAGCAATTAATGTAAAATCGGTGCCTCCTTCCTTCCAATTAGGTAATTCTAATGCATCAAAGTGATAAAATTCTGGTTCAATTTCTTCCAGGTGCTTGGGTAAGGCTACCCATATCTGATATCCGTGTACAATAAATTCGGTGCCACCTCTCATATCATCAGGAGTGCGTTCTGTATGAGTTACGCCTTTTCCTGCAACCATCCAGTTTACAGAACCTGGTGATATTCGTTGATGCGAACCAATACTATCCTTATGCATGATCTCACCTTCCAACATATACGTGAGTGTAGAGAGTCCTATATGCGGATGCTGATCTATATCCATATATTTGCCAGGCTTCATAATTGTAGGCGTCATATGGTCTATAAAAATAAATGGTCCAACCATTCTTTTTTTTCTAAATGGAATTAATCTGCCTACAAGAAAATCTCCAATATCCCTGCTTCGTTCTTCAATTATTAATCCTTGATTAGACATTAAAATAGTAGTTTTTATATTCTTTTTTCAAAATACTCTTTTTATGATTAAATTTTGTTAAATAAATATTAAGTACCGTTTCAAAATATAGAAGCGAGTTACTTTAGATTATTTTATTATCTTTTCCAGGTAAATCTTAAGTAACCTAATTCAACCCATGGAAATATTTTCTTCATATAACCTGATCATAGAAGTCTCATTAGTACTCATCTTATCATTCATTTTTAATGGTATCGCAAAGAAAACAAATATTCCAGCGGTTCTTATGCTCATCATCTTAGGAGTGATTATACAATATGGAATTAAAGCTTTTGGGGCGGGTGCTTTTGATTTTTTCCCCATGCTGGAGATTCTGGGAATCGTCGGTTTGATTATGATCGTTTTGGAGGCAGCACTAGAACTAGAATTAAAACGAGAAAAATTAGTTCCTATATTAAAATCTTTTGCCATTGCACTTATTGGTCTTGTTGTCTCAGCATACGCCGCCGCCATTATATTGAAAGCATTAGTAGACGGTATGACCATGCAATCCGCATTGCTGTATGCAACTCCTTTATCAATTTTGTCTAGCGCAATTATTATACCCAGTGTATCAGGGTTATCAGATGCGAAAAAGGAATTTCATGTATATGAAAGTACTTTTTCTGATATTCTGGGAATTATGATGTTTTATTTTCTAACGGGTAAATTAAATCCGGCAGAAGACTCTGGGATAGTAGGGTTTGCATTAAACTTGATATTAACGATCATTATTTCACTTATTGCCAGTTATGGTATTATATTGATTTTTCAAAAAATAAAAAGCCAGGTAAAACTATTTCTCTTAATTTCAGTATTATTATTACTTTATGGTGTCGGAAAAAAAATGCATTTATCATCGTTGATTATTATATTAATTTTTGGACTGGTGATTGCCAATATGAAATTATTTTTTAAATGGAAATTAGAACGTTTACTAGATTTTGAAAAAGCAAAATCTATATATCACGAGTTACACGTAATTACTGCAGAAACTGCATTTGTAGTAAGAACATTATTTTTTGTGATTTTTGGGATTACCATTACACTGTCTTCATTATTGAATATAAAAGTAGCCCTCATCAGTATACTCATTATCATTTCTATATATATCATTCGATATGGATTACTACGATTGTTTATAGGAAAAGATATTGCTCCTCAATTCTTCATTGCACCCAGAGGCTTAATAACAGTACTCTTATTTTATGCGATTCCTGCAGAAGCTATTATCCCCGGATTTGAGCCTGGAATTCTATTATTTGTGATTATTGGTACCAGTTTGATTATGACTGGAGGAATGATTCGTGATAAAAAGATAAAAAGTGTGATGCCAACCCCAGAGGAAATTGCAGCCGCAGCTGAAGAAGAAGTTAATTTTATTATGAATACAACTACAGATCTAAGTGAGATAGAAAAAGATGTTGATAGCGATCAATGATTCGCCCGGAATATTTTATAAAGATCTTCAGGACTACTATTTTACTATAAATTTTGTTTGATCTATCTATCATATCTGATTGTCTTAATCACAAATCAAAGGCACTACTGACATAAGGTTGTCACATACCCTGTTTACTTTTGATTAAAAGAAAATCAATGTATCACTTAATTAATTTTGTCATGTTAAGTATGTTTTTATGCTGTTCTACAAGTTTTAGTCAAAACCAAAATGAAATGAATGCCAAACCTTATGTAATTGAAGTCGTATTATTTGAAGTTAACCCGGAGTACACGGTAGAAGAAGTAAAAACTGCCTTAACATCATTAAATGATATTGTAAAATTATATGATGGTTTTATAGACCGGATAACTGCTAATAATAAAGAAGGGAAATATATAGACCTAGTATATTGGGATACCATGGAGTCTGCAAAAAAAGCGGCAGAAACTATTATGAAAGACCAAAAATCTGAAACTATTTTTAAAGTTATCAAATCAACATCAGTTGATATGTACCATTTTAATGTTTTCAATCACTTCGAAGAATAATTTATCAAATCGTGTCGTATAGATACTATCAATTTATTAGATTTGGTAGTATCTATCATTTTATTAAATGTAAGTAATGATTCCAGAACATATCATCCATAGAAAAGGACCAAGAAGTTTAAAGGATCTTGACCCGGAAGTAATAGAATATTTGAATAAAGGATCTGTTGAAACAGCGAACTTAATGGAATGGCTGGCTGTTGACCAGCTAAAACTGTTACAGCAAATTCTAAAAGAATTAGGAAAATCAGATTGGTATGATAGTTTTTATGAAGTAGTATCTCAACAGAAAAAACCGACAGCTAATTCTAATACCAAATTGATTGGGAATACTTTTTCACAACTGACTAATGATAAAAAAGTAATTAATCATTTGTCAGATCATACTTCTGATGTAGCAAGATGTTGGGCAGCTCAATATACAGCAGCTCTTGAGATGTCTATTTCAGAAAGATTAGAAATCATTAGGCAATATGCCGCTGATACTCATTTTGGCGTTAGAGAAGTCGCCATATTTGCCAGCAAGGAATTTATAATTGAAGAACTGACAGAGGCAATTCAGATTCTAAATAGCTGGACAACGGATATTGATGAAAATATACGACGTTTTGCCGCAGAAGCCACTCGCCCCATAGGCGTATGGACAAAAAAAATTGATGAATTAAAAGCGCATCCTGAAAAAGGATTGAGTCTTTTGGAACCATTAAAATCTGATACATCAAAATATGTTAGAGACGCAGTAGGGAATTGGCTGAATGATGCAAGTAAAACCAGACCAGATTGGGTATCGGACTTATGCAATACCTGGAAAAAAGAATCACCTGGGAATCATACAGCTTATATTCTTAAAAAAGCATTGCGAACTATTAATAAATAGCAAATATTTCTTTGTCAAGAAAGCGTAGTAAACTATCTCGGGGTAAGCCCAAGAGAAGCTTTTATCGAAAAAAACATTTCGATTTCTAGGCAGGCCTGAGAATATTTAAATCTTTGATTATCGAGTACCATGTTGATTGCATACTACTGCTTATAATTGCCAGGAAGTATTTTCAATTCACCGAGTCAATACTCAGGTGGGGTCATCATAAATTAATAACAGTATCTTCTATTGGACGTCTTACTTTCTTGAAATCAGCAAACACATCATCAGTAGCTCTATATCCTATCGGTAATACCAGGACAGAAGCAAGTCCTAATGTTTCAAGTTTAAGAATCTGATCATATTTTTCGGGTATAAATCCTTCCATAGGACAGGCATCTATCTTTTCTGTAGCGCAAACAGTTAATAAATTACCCATTGCAAGATATGCTTGTTTAGTTGCCCAATTAGAAATTTCATCAGAAGGTTTATTTTTGAATGAATCTACAAGCTGTTCCTTAAAAGGTTTGAGAATTTCTTCAGAGGTGTTTCGTATCGCTTTTACATTTTCAAAATACTGATTTATATACTCTTCACCCACTGTTTTTTCAATACAAAAGATAAGTACATGAGATGCATCAGCAATTTGTTGTTGGTTCCAGGAGTGTGCTGTAAGTTCCTTTTGAATCTCTTTATTTTTTAAAACTATAAGTTTTAAAGGCTGTAATCCATATGATGTAGCTGTGAGATTAAAAGCTTCAATAAGTGTGTTTATTTTTTCCTGCGGAAGAACTCTGGAAGCATCAAACTTTTTTGTTGCATATCTCCATTTAAGGCTCTCTATAATTTCCATTCTAGTTTTTTAAAAATATAACGTAAAGATACTGGTATAAAAATTACCTTTGAAAGGTAATAAGATAAGAAAAAACTATATATACCTATATGAAAACTATAGATAAATTAATTGAAAAATCCGAAACCAGAATTTTTAAAGCCGTTTTTCCTAATACAACAAATCATTATGAAACCTTATTTGGTGGAACAGCTTTGCAGCTGATGGATGAGGCTTCTTTTATTTGTGCAACTCGTTTTAGCAGAAAGAAAGTAGTTACGATTTCTACAGGTAAAATAGATTTTGAAAAACCAATTCCTGAAGGGACTATTATTGAATTAATAGCCAAAGTAATTGAAGTAGGTAGAACTAGTTGTATGGTACAGGTTGACATTTATAAAGAAGATATGTATAGTTATGACAGAGAAATAGCAGTTTCTGGCATGTTTAAATTTGTAGCAATAGATAACGATAAAAAACCAACACCAATAATTGATATAGAAAGCTAATACGTAAAAAAAATGTACACTTAATACAATAGAACATTTTTGATGTAAAGCTATATTGGTTATAGATTTCAAATTGAAAAAGTTTAATTTTTATACCTTACTCATAGGGTATCTATTAATCTCTTAATTGCTTTATTTTTATTCTAAAAGCTGCAAAAAACAAGGTCATAAATGGGCTTAACCAATTAAAAACGGCAAAAAAGAAATAATCAATAACAGGAACGCCAAGAACACCACTTTGATAGGCACCACATGTATTCCAGGGAATTAAAACAGAAGTAACTGTTCCGGAATCTTCTAATGTTCTGCTTAAATTTTCTGGAGCGAGCCCCTTATCCTTAAATGCTTTGGCATACATTCTGCCAGGTACTACAATGGCAAGATATTGATCAGAAGCAGTAACATTTAGAGCGAGACAACTTACTACTGTACTGGCAAACAATCCAAATACGGTATCAAATAATCTTAATAACGCATTACTGATTCTTGCCAAGGCTCCAATAGCATCCATAACACCTCCAAAAACCATGGCACACATAATTAACCAGATAGTTTTTAGCATTCCAGACATACCACCTGCAGTGAATAAGTCATTTAGTTCTTTACTCGTTGTCTCCACAGCCGTATCTACAGTCATAGCTTTCATAACACCTATATATGCAGAATTAAAATTTAAGGTCGTACTACCGGCTATATTCATAACTATTTCTGGTTGCGCAATAATAGCGGCAATAGCTCCCAATAATGTCCCGGCAAGTAATGCAATTAACGGAGGCGTTTTTTTGATGATAAGTCCAATAACAAGAATTGGTACTATAAATAACCAGGGAGAGATATTAAAAGCATTTTTAATGGCTTCAAGTTGTCCATTAATTTCTGGAGTACCATCTGTATCAATCACAAAACCTATAATAATAAAAATAAGTAAGGTAATTATGATGGTAGGTACGGTTGTATACGTCATATACTTTATATGAGAAAATAATTCTCCACCTGCCATGGCCGGAGCCAGATTGGTAGTGTCAGAAAGAGGAGACATTTTATCTCCAAAATATGCTCCAGAGATAACTGCTCCGGCAGTCATACCAGAAGAAATTCCCAGTGTGTCCCCAATACCGATAAGTGCGATGCCTACTGTGGCAGAAGTTGTCCAGGAACTGCCAGTGGCAATAGAAATGATTGCGCAAATTATTACAGAGGCAGCTAGAAAAATAGTAGGATTAAGAATTTGTAACCCATAGTAGATCATCGTTGGTATAATGCCACTGATAAGCCAAGTACCTGCCAATGACCCTACCATTAATAAAATAAGTAAAGCTCCCGTGGTAGATTTTACATTTTTTGCAACTTCTTCCATCATTTGTTTATAAGATACTTTATTAAAAAATCCTACTATAGCCGCTACTGCTGCTCCAAGAAGTAATATAAATTGATTACTACCTTCTAATGCACCATCTCCAAAAGCATGGTATACATTATAAAATAACATTCCAACTAAAGCAATTATAGGAATTAAAGCTTCTATAATATTTAATTCTTTATTCTCAATGATTTCTTCATTTTGAGGGTCTGTAGGGTGAATATTTTGACTTTCCATAAAGTGAATTACAAATTTTGAAGATGTAATGTTACGATATTAATGAAATTTATGCAATGTATTACTGGCGTTTAATTAGATTTATATGATGAAACTTTTTACCAAACCTTGTTAATGTTCGGAGAAGTTAATAGCTACATGTCTTTTGTCGATTTTAATTGTTTTTTGTCGATAATACAGCCTCCGTTTCTTAATATTTTTTTGAGAAATAATAAGACAATCCTATTTTTGATATCAGAAGAGAAGAAGTAAAAGAAAAATTGGAATTTTTAACTTCTCATGAAGTTAAGTTTAACAAATCAATAAGCCTCAGAGATGAGGCTTATTTGGTTTTATAATATGAACTCATCTTAGGCGGAATGGTTTTCAACCGAAAAGCTTGGCTTTTGTGTTATACTGAAGTAGGTTTTTTTCAGTATAGTCATTGCTATGGTTGAAAAAATCAACAAAATTAGCGTGCAAAGTGTAAATTTTGCAGGTCAGCATTACTCAAATATCCGAAGCTTTATATAGTAATATTTTAAGTGTTGTAGGTGATCTTAAAATAAGAATAAGCTAATGCAAACTTAAGATGATAATATCAGATAAAAAAAAGGGATGCTTTCTATTCTATATGAATAGAAAACATCCCTAAATAAAATGTTACGATATTTAGTTAAATTTTATAAAACGGTAAAGTCTTATTATTGTTTAACTATTTTTTGAACAGCTATTACTTTATTCTCTGTATCGATAATTTTAAGGATATAATATCCTGTAGATAAATTTTTGATATCAAGAGTATTTTCTCCTTCTTCAAAAATTACATCTTTTTGTAACTTTCCTATAGAATTAAACACTTTCACGCGACCGATATTTATTTCACTTGAGAAATTAATAGTTTCTACTACTGGATTAGGGAAAATCTTAATTGCATTTTCTTCAATATTATTTTCTCTAGTAGTAGTATATGTAATCACTAATTGAGGTTTACCAGCAGCATTTTCTTTAGAAGCAATAGCAAAATCATTTCCTGAGGTAGCTTCTATAATTAAAGAAAGCTTATCACCTGTAATTGATCCGGTTTTTAACGCTACTGTTTTAGTATTTCCAACAGCAAAGTTACTATTTATACTTCCCAAAGATTGTGCTTTACCTGGTTTGTTATTCTTAGATAAATTCTGTTCTGTCCAGTTATTTTTATTACCTCTATGGACAGTAACATTACCATTTCCTGCATCTCCGGCAATTGTGAATTTAAGTTCAGCTTTCTGAATGTTACCTTTTACAGAAGAAAGGTCAAACATTAAATATCCAGAACGTTTAGCTTGTTCTATTCTAATCATATTGATATTATGTCTGGTATTTCTATCTAAATATGCATCGTGGATAGGAGATAAAGTTACCGTTTTGGACTGAGAACCAGAACCACTGTTTCCAACTTTTTTGGTAATGATCTTGTCTACATTGAATAAAAATCCATTTCCGCCTTTAAATAATAGTCTTAATTTTTTGGTACCAGCTTTTAGAGAGACATTAGCAGAATACTTTTTGTAAGTATGCCATTTACCATTTGCTGTGATGTTAATCGTACCAACAACAGATCCAGCTTCAAGTACTTCAATTTTTCCTCCTGCTCCTGCACTAGAAGCCATTACATCAAGAGAGTAGGTTCCGTCAGACGCTATTTCAACCTGATAATCTACATAATCTCCATTTTTAATAAACCCAAGATTTTTTCCTGATGATCCAGGAGTGTTTTCTGTTTTAACACTTCCATTTTTACTCTGGAAAGCTTCAGCTTCAAAAGTTCCAGGAACTTTAATTTTAGCAGATGTAGGAGGGTTTCCTCCGCCGTCACCATTGCAATCTGTAAGTACTTCTGCAGGTCCTGTTCCAGTTGGCTTATTGTATGCTTTGGATAAAACAAATTTATCCATTTCGAATCCATCTTCTCTCATAGAGAATGAAATTGTATGTACTCCTGCGCTAGGAACATTAAGGAATATCTTTTGTGCTTCACCACAGTGATTAGCTCCAGTACGTTGCTTACTCTCCCAGGTCCACTGATTTTTACCAGCACACCATTGTAATCTTTTTCCAGATTCTGGCCAGGTTCCATTGATTCCTACGTGCACTCCATTATCTTCTGTTCCAGAAGAATACGCTCTCACCCAAACAAAGTATTTACCAGCACTTGAGAATTTTACTTTATAGTTAACTATAGCGTGCTTTCCTGGATCATTACTAAAGTTATCACCATTAAGAGGATCTCCGTGAGTTACTCTGGTATCTGGTAAAATCTCAAGATACCCTCCTTCACTTGAACCATTTTTATGTAAACCATCTGGATCTGGCTTAGGTCCATTAGAATTATTTTGATCAAATGTATACCACTTTCTTTTTCCAGTTTTTGACTGGCTAGTAAAATGTTCAGCTTCTACTGCTGCTACACCATTTCGTTCAACAGCAACACAGCTGTCACCACCGTTACCGCCATCACCACCTCCAGGAGGATTAGGATCAGGATTAGATCCTGTAGTATTGGTTACATATCTGTTCCAAAATTTAGTTATGTTGTTTGCTTTAGCTCCAATTTCAAAGATCCACCAGTTTTCTGCACAGTCAGAATAGTCTACACCTCCAGAAGAAATATGCGAATGTGATGGAAAGTGATTATGGTTTTGGATCACGCGATCAGCTTCTATCCATAATTGTTTTGCTTTGGCATTCGGAGAAGATTTTGCTCGATTGATCCAGCTTTTGTTTTTATTTCTATATTCTGGAGTTCCCCAAGGTCCTCGATCTCCCCAAGAAGCACCATCAGGAGCATTCCCGTCATCAATAGCAAAATATTTTGCTTTGTTTTTTACATAGCGAAGGTCAGAATTAGTTGTTTTGTCTTCGTTCCATTTACTGTGTTGCACTACAATTACATTTGATTTTACAGTCGCAGCATTAACGGTTTTTAATACCTCAGCAATCCAGTCTGCTGTTATATCA
Source organism: Aquimarina sp. RZ0 (assembly GCF_008370685.1). Taxonomy (GTDB): domain Bacteria; phylum Bacteroidota; class Bacteroidia; order Flavobacteriales; family Flavobacteriaceae; genus Aquimarina. Next base: position 50,733 of record NZ_VTZU01000021.1, on the reverse strand, counting down.
GACTGACCAGCCTCTTGTACCCATACCTTACCACCATTCTGTAGGATAGGAATCACTTTATTTTTAATCTTGTTCACTGATGCAGACCAATTAGCATCAGCATCTGTCCAGTTATTACCAAAAGCCATATTAAAGAGTGCATCGGAGTCGATAAATCTACCTCCTTGAGTTCCAATAGCACCTGCAACCGCATAATACTTTACATTTTTTAAATCATCATGAGCTAACATGCTACCTAGAGCTGCTTGCGCATGGATATCGTCAATATCTGGTTTACTATCAAATTGAGCGATTAAAATATCCTTACTTTTGTTAAAGGATGGTCGTTGCTGTGCGTTGGCTTCAGCAAATGTGGTCAGAATGACCATAAGTAATAAAATACGAATTCTAGTTTTCATAATTTGGTTTGTGTTAGAATTTTTTTAAGAAATTATAATCGTCAATGGATAGTGTAAATAGGAGGCAGGAATTTTTAAATTAAGAAACTTTTTTCGATATCATTTTATACAAAATAATATCAAAAAGCATACGAAAATAAAAAGCTGTTTACTAGCCGTGAAATTGTTTTTTACTAAAAAAACCTTCCATAGAAGAAATAAGCTTTCTTATCCTATGTTAACACTAAAGAATTAACGATGATTTAATTAAAATAAAAGTGTTTTTAGGTTCTAATTGAATATTTAGAACCAATCGTTACCATTTCAGTTACTAATGGTTTGATCGTTTTGAGTTTTGTTTTCATTGAGTAGTAGGTTTGTGTTTTTAGTAGTTTATATTACTACAAAATTAGATTTAATTTTGAAACTTTGGGTAGTTTAATTTTCTAAAAAAATACTAATTAGGTTTTTTTTATGATATCAAATTTTTATTGTTAATTTTAGTTAATTTTTGTAAAAAATAACTGGTTGTAATAGAGTGTGTTGTTGGTTTTTTTTTAGAAAGGTTTTGATTTTTATAAAAAAGGTATTAAGATTTTTTTAAGAGATTAAGTTTTAATATGCAGGGATAATTCTCCTTTTAAGATGCTGGTAATTCTAGTTGATAATTATAAAAATGTTCAATAACTAGTATACTATTCAAGATATAAAATTTCCCATTAAAATTTGATCTTTATTGTTGCTATTTCATGATAAAATAAAGGTTATAAAGATGCCTTAATTTTCCTTTATGTCTAAACAAGATTATAGAACTCAGTCAAACGTATTATTTGATAGGATATCAAATAATACGTTTGATAACCCTTAATTTATGAGTATAGGCACGTTTTTCATTATTAAAAATACCTGTATGATCCAAGCGATCAACACGTACTTTACCGTGTGCATGGATAATGTAATTATCTTTCATAATTACGCCCACGTGAGTAATCACTCCTTCTTCATTATCAAAGAAAGCCAGATCGCCGGGTTCACTCTCTTCAATAAAACTTAAAGGATCTCCTTGTGTAGCTTGCAGGGAAGCATCTCTCAATAATTTATGACCATTGAGTTTATAGACCATTTGGGTAAGACCACTACAATCAATACCAAAATTTGTTTTGCCTCCCCATAAGTATGGTGCGTTAAGAAAAAGAAATGCAGTTTCTATCACGTTATCCTTAGGCTGTATGCCATTAATTCGGTTTCCTTCGTACTGATGGTCAAAAAAATCCAGAGCACCTAAGGAAGAACCTAACGGGATTGGCATTAATTGATTGTCTTTAAGACTAACAAAGTCTATCAGGTCTGATGCCAAATCTAATGGTTGTGTGTCAAAACGATTATATTCTTCCTTTGTAAGTTCTGTAAATTGTTTATTATCTATCCAGCCTTCGTATGCGTCAAAGGCCAAACGTACCTGACTCCATTTTTTTCGTTTTTCCAGGATTTTAAAATGTTCTCCATATAAAACTTGTGATACCATCTCACTGGAATCCTTGGGTTCAAAACGTAAAGGGACAATACTCAGATTGCAAATACCGTATTGCATGTAGTGATTTAGTTACGGGTTTTTATTATAAAAAATTTAAATTTACATGCGTTCAAGAACCATAGCCGAAGCACCTCCGCCGCCATTACATATAGCTGCAGCTCCTGTTTTAGCATCGTTTTGTTCCAGTACATTCATTAATGTTATCAGGATACGCACTCCAGAACACCCAAGTGGATGACCAAGTGATACAGCACCACCATTCACATTTGTATTAGCATCGTTTAACCCTAATATTTTCATATTGGCTAATCCAACCACAGCAAACGCTTCATTAAATTCAAAGAAATCTACATCATTTAGTGTAATTCCTGCTTTTTCTATTGCTTTTGGTAAAGCTTTGGCAGGAGCTGTAGTAAACCACTTTGGTTCCTGTGCTGCATCTGCATAGCTTTTTATTTTAACCAACGGAGTAAGTTTTAATTCTGCAGCTTTTTCTGCACTCATAACAATAACCGCTCCGGCACCATCATTTATGGTAGAAGCATTCGCGGCGGTTACAGTTCCATCTTTGGAGAATGCGGGACGAAGTGCAGGAATTTTTTCAATTTTTACATTTTTGTATTCTTCATCTTCAGAAACGATGATAGGTTCTCCTCGACGTTGCGGAACTTCTACAGGTATAACTTCATTATCAAATTTACCTTCAGACCAGGCCTTTGCAGAACGTTCATAAGATTGTATGGCATAGGAATCTTGTTCTTCTCTGCTAAAATTGTGTTCTGTAGCACATAAATCTGCGCAAACACCCATGGCATTTTTGTCGTAGGCGTCAACAAGACCATCTTTTTGCATACCATCCTCAAAAGTTTGAGGGCCAAATTTGTGACCGGTTCTTAATCGTACATAATGAGGAATCAGGCTCATATTTTCCATTCCTCCAGCAACAATAATATCAGCATCTCCCAATGCAATGGCCTGCGCAGCGTGCATCACAGCTTTCATACCACTGGCACATACTTTATTGATAGTAGTACACGGAACATTATGACCAATTCCTGCAGCAATAGCAGCTTGTCTGGCGGGTGCTTGTCCGTTTCCAGCTTGTACAACATTTCCCATGAATACTTCTTCAACCAAGGAAGGATCAAGGTTAATCTTATCTAACGCACCTTTAATAGCAATTGCTCCTAATTGAGTTGCAGGAATTGTCGATAGCTTTCCTAAAAAACTACCAATAGGAGTACGTACAGCCGATACTATTACTACTTCTTTACTCATTATAGTTATTTTAATATGTGTATGTTTGTTCTTTTGCGAATTTAATGATTTTTAAAGGATCTTCATAAGGAAGTTACATATTGGATTTCGTAAGTTTAAATTTTAGAGATACACTTCATTTTTTTGATATTTATACTGACTTATTTTTTAGTACTTTTGATTAATTTATACGGGTATTCTGGTGAAAAACTATCTAAATAATTTTTATAAAAACCAATCTTTTATATATAAGGTATTCCTTTTTATAACAACCTTGGTTTTAATTGTATACTTATTCCCAAAAGGAGGAGTGTTTAAATATGAGTTCATAAAAGGAAAACCCTGGCAATATGAAAATCTATATGCGCCTTTTGATTTTGCTATTGCTAAAACTCAGGAAGATATTGACACCGATAAAAAGCGTATTACAGAGAGTGTGATTCCTTATTTTAAGTATGATACTGTTATACCTAATAACGCAAGGGATAATTATAATAGAGCTTTTAGAGAGAATTTAGAAACCCTAGATCAAAGCAGTGCTTCTAGAAAAGCTAAGCTTTTTGGACGGATTTTATTGAACGATATATATAGGTATGGAGTTTTACAAGAAACATATTCGTATGATAAGAAACGACAAATATTCTTAAATAAGGGCAATAAAGCAGAAGCAATTACTTACGGCCAAATTGCGACTCCTAATGCTGTAACGCAACTTATTAATTCTCGTATTGAAAATAGCGAATATGTTAAATTCAAAAGTGGGTATGTAGCATTATTTTATGATTTAGTAAAACCCAATGTGTCCCTGGATAAAAAACTAACACAAAGTACATTAGATAATGAACTTGCACAAGTATTATCTACTCGAGGTGGTGTTTCTAAAGGAAGTAGAATTATAGCAAAAGGAGAAGTAGTAGAAGGAGACCGTTTGCAGATATTGAATTCTCTGAAGGCTGAGTATCAATCGCAGGTTTGGAGTGATAAGAATTTTTATTGGATCGTTTTTGGATATAGTATTTTGGTTTCATTAGCGTTGTTAATGTTGTTGCTTTTTATAAAAAAGTATCGTCCTGAAATATTTAAAAATAATACCCAGATTACCTTTATTGCTTTTAATGTTTTAATCATGGTACTGATAACCACATTGGTTGTCAAATATAAATCAGAATATATTTATATAGTACCCATATGTATATTACCATTAATTCTAAAAGCATTCTTTGATTCCAGATTAGGATTGTTTACACATGTAGTTACAATACTAATTTTAGGATTTGTGGTTCCTAATAGTTATGAATATACTTTTTTACAGATTATCGCCGGGATTGTTACGATTTTAACAATTTCAGAATCCTATAAGAGAGCGAATTTATTTGTATCTGTTGGACAGATTACGATGATCTACATTTTGGCATATATTGCTTTTCATATTATTCATGAAGGTAGTATTAGTGATATTGACTGGATGACTATAGGTCTTTTTGTAATTAGTGGATTTGCAACATTGATTGTTCACCCTTTAATCTATGCATATGAAAAAGTATTTGGATTAATTTCTGATGTTTCATTATTAGAATTAAGTGATACGAATTCTTCATTATTAAAAGAGTTATCAGACAAAGCTCCGGGGACTTTTCATCATTCTCTAAATGTAGCCAATATTGCAGAAGCAGCAGCGAATGAGATAGGGGCCAATGCCATGTTGGTGCGGGTAGGAGCATTATATCATGATATTGGTAAAATGACTAATCCGATTTATTTTACAGAAAACCAAACAGCATCAGGTAACGCTCACGATGTTTTATCTTCTGGAGAAAGTGCCAAAATTATAATAAACCACGTCATAAGAGGTGTAGAAATAGCTAAGAAAAATAAGTTGCCTGATCGTGTTATTGATTTTATTAGAACACATCATGGAACCAGCACAGTATATTATTTCTATACAAAGGCTAAAGAAGTTAATGAAAATGTTGCCATCGAAGATTTTCAGTATCCTGGACCAAAGCCTTTTTCTAAAGAGACGGCAATATTAATGATGAGCGATAGTGTGGAAGCAGCTTCAAAAAGTTTAAAAAATCCTACTAGTAGTTTAATTGATTCTTTTGTAGAGAAAATTATTAATAAGCAAATGGAAAACGGTCAATTTCTGAATGCTAATATTACCTTCAAAGAAATTCAGCAAATAAAAAAAGTGTTCAAAAGAAAGCTTACCAATATTTATCATCTTAGGATAGAATACCCCGAATGATTTTTTAAGAAATGGTTGCTAACTGTAAATACGAACATATCTATGGCTATACTGAAAAAAAACCTACTTCATTATAGTACAAAATCCAAACTTTTCGGCTGAAAACCATTACTCAAGATGAGTTCAATAACAAACCTCAGTTATTTTTGGTGATCAGTAATTGATATTTTCTATTTCTACTCGATAATCGAGATTTAAATGCTCCGTATTCCTCGAAATGGAAAATATTTTTTTCAGTAAAGACCTCGTGTCTTGCGCCGAGCTAGTTTATTTTTCAGTGTACTAAGTGATTAGAGTTTTATTCTTTTTTAAAATAAAGTATGGTATGTTATTTGATAAGGATATTCAATATAAAAAACGAATCATGAAAAAGACTCAATTACTTCTAATTACCAGCTTATTTCTTAGTACATTAACTTCTTTTGCACAAGTAAGAATTGGAGGAGGTGTATCCATTGATATTAATATAGATCTTCCGCTTCCAGAAGTAGTAGTGGTCTCCAGAAGACCCGAACCTGTTATTAGAAAACCAAAACCCAACAGACCTATAATACATACTTGTGATCATAGATGTAATCATAATGATGTATATAGTTTTGGAGAAATTCAAAATCAAAATGGCCCTCAAGGTAGGTATGTTTATCAAGTTACTAACGCCGGCTTAGGAGGATTGAACAATGGAGCAGAGAGTATATTATATACCTTGGATACTGGAGAAACTCTAGAACTGATTATAAGAACCATGAATCCGGATGACTATAATTATCATTATAATAACGGGTATCATAATTCATCAAACAATGAAATAATTGCAATACTTCTAAACGGACAGGAAATAGCTGTAAAAGACGGTAGTTTGTCTTTGCAACCAAAACATGGGCGAGGATTTCATTCAGTATTAAACATTCATGCGATGTATGAAGGAGATTTTAATGGGACGGTTAATTTTTAGATAAGTATTTTTTATCCATCCAAAAAGTTCCAAAAGGAATAACAGAGCATAGCAGCACAATCATTAATGTTTTTATATTCCATTTTTTTTCTGGTTTTACCAAAAAAGCAAAAACGATATAGAGTAGAAATAAAAATCCATGTGCCATTCCTATTATTTTATTAGGTCCCGGAGATTCAAAAAAATATTTTAATGGCATCGTAACAAAGAGGATAAGTAAATAGGAGATCCCTTCAAGGTAGCTAATAAATCTAAAAATAGTAATCATAGAATGTATCTTTTATAAAAAAGGTAAATTTAAGTGATAACCCTATTAGAATCACACACAGTAACTATTTTTTAGCATTATATTCTAATTCGAATATTTCAAGATTAAAATATGAAACAGCCGCCAGTAAATGGTCAAATATATCTGCAACAATGTTTTCATAATTTTTCCAGACCTTATCATTACTAAAAGCATAAATTTCTAATGGAGTACCCTGCGCTGTTGGTGGTAACTGACGGCTCATTATTGTCATATCACTATTGATATACGGATGATTTTCTAAATATAATTCTACATATTTCCTAAAAACTCCCATGTTAGAAAGGTTTCTTCCGTTTATCAAAACTTCTTTATCTATTTTATACTGATTATTATAGGATTGTACTTTAGCTTGAGAATTAGTGAGATATTCTTTTATAAGCACTATTTTTTTTAACCCTTCGATATCATTTTCTGATAAAAATTTAATACTTGATGCCTTGATTAGAATAGATCGTTTAATTCTTCTTCCCCCAGAATCGATCATCCCTCGCCAATTTCTAAAAGATTGAGAAGTGAGGTGATATGTAGGGATAGTAGTAATTGTTTTATCAAAGTTTTGAACTTTTACAGAGGATAAATTAATCTCGATTACATCACCATCAGCTCCATATTTCTCCATGGTAATCCAATCGCCAATGCGAACTGTATCATTTACCGCTACTTGTATACTTGCTACAAACCCTAAGATGGTATCTTTAAATATTAAAAGTATCACTGCAGACATGGCTCCAAGAGCAGTGAGAAAAGTCCAAATTGATTTTCCGGTAATTGACGAAAAAATAAAGATGCCTCCAATTGACCAGATAAAGATCATAAAAACCTGAATATAGCTATCTATGGGTTTGTCCTTAAAAGATTCTAGTGATTTTAAAAAATCTCTGAATGTTCTTAGGATACTTCTAACAATCCATATCGTTAAGGTGATTGTGATAATATCAAATAGTATTTCCAGATATCTTTCTGTTGTAGGAAACGCGACAAATAAATACGGAATTATCCAAATACTCAGCGATAAAGGAATAACATGAGACAGGTAATCGAATGTTTTATTTTTTACCAGATAATCATCAAAGGTGTTTTTTGATTTTGAGGCATATTTTTTAAAAATATTTAGAAATATTTTTCTTATGACCCAGTCAATAACAAATAAAAAAAGTAATAGGAGTATAACACCAATAAGAACATTTAGATATACAGCGACTTCTTCAGAAACACCCTTTGATACCAGAAGATCATGAAAATACTGAGTAATTTCTTTCATTCAGATTACTATCTTTTTCTAAAATATTATGATAATGTGACTTTGTAGCTAAACCAAATTAAATATAGCTGCGGCATACAAATAAAATCGTACGAAACGTAATAGTCCAAAAAGTAAATAATTTATAAATGGATATTTTATCATTCCGGCAGCGATACTAGTAATCGAAAAAGGAATAGGAAGCAAGGCTCCAACAATTATTAAAAAACCGCCCCATTTTCGAGTGTTTTTTAGATGTTTAGCCATTTTTACTTCTAGATATTCGTGAACAGAAGGTATTTTGGTAATCGATTTTCCTATAAAATAGGAGATAACGCCACCTAGATACGATAGTAGTGCAAGTATCGATAAATAAAGTATCGGACTTGTTGCTTTGTCACTCCAGGCTATAAAAATTTCCGGCGGAATCAACCCTAACAATGATTCTGAGGCAAAGAATACACTGAAAACTATATAATCCTCATAATTTTCTGTAACATAGAACAGTAGATCATTGATATTAATTACAAAAAAATTGAGGATCAACAAAGCTGCTATAAAAAGTAGGATAGGAGGTAGTGCTTTTTTTAGACTAGCTCCCAGAAATTTATAAAACCCTGTGTAGCTGTAATATTGATGTAATAATTGTAGGCGTGTTTTTTTAACAGATTTGGAGTTTGTTTTCATAGCAATTTTTCCATAAGGGAACAAAAATAATAGATTCTAACTTTTTTGCTGTTTATAAAATCTTAAATTTTGTCGTAATTGTATAATAAAAATTACAAAAAAATAACAGAATCAGGGTTTTAACCCTGTGACATTGCACAAATTCACTACATAAAACTTTTTAAAACTAAAACAACCTTGAAAACTTCAAGGCTGTTTTTTATAGTAAATTAGCTAGATATTCTTAGGCTAACTATGCTAATAATGCATTTCTATAATCACTCAAATCCATAAGGTTCATCTTATTTTTTAGATCCTTAAATAAAGATACAAGGTACATAAGACTTTCAGTAGGATTTACATTTTCATCAGTACTTAGAGAAGTTTCATTGCCTTCTATAGGTTCATCATCTGGTATCGGAATTAAGAAAGTATCATTCTCTACGATATGTTCACAGGTAAGTCTTAATACCTTAACGACTAATGGGATTTGTTCTTCGAGAGCATGAGATCTCAGACTTTTTAGATCATCAATTAATATATCTTTATTAATTCCTGAGTGTTCCAGATCTGTCAGAATTTTGTCGATTAATTTGAGCGCATTTTTATTTTCCAAGGATGATAGAATTAAATTTAATTAAAAAATAATTACGCAAATTTAATCCTTTATATAAATCTTTAAAATCTTTTAAAACAATTAATTTTAATTTAAATGTTAAATAAAAATATTTATAAGGGAATAATCTCCTGATTCCGAACGATTTTACTTGTAAATACCTAGTTATCAGATGTTTATTTTTAAAAAAAAGAAGTAATGCTTGTATTCCAGCTAAAGTTTGAGGTAAAACCGTAACCATATATCGTTAATCCTTTTTATCTTTGACAAGTATTCCAATTACAATTTTTCCCTTACTTTTTTTGTTTTCCCCAACACTTACCTCCTTGAATACAGGAGGTAAGTTCTTCTTGGGGTATTTCGTTTTAATTTTTTTTAAATTTAGGAAGTAAAATCATCCAGATCTAATAATAGATCTTCACCGAAGTCTCAGCTATTTCTTTGCAGATTATTTGTTTTTAAGTGTTTCAGCTTGATGCTTCCAATTATCTCTTTCAATTCGTCCAGGGAAGAATTGTATAAGTTCTGTCACTGTATCAATATCTTCTTTATCAAACTTACTAATTTGATCAAAGGTGTATATGCCAATGCTATTTAGCTTTTTCTCTATAAAAGGACCGACACCCCTTATGAGTTTTAGATCATCTTTTTGTGATTCATCCGCTGTTCCGAAACTGGAAAAATTTAATTTTGGCTGTTCTTTTTCACCTGATATTGCTGGAATAGTTTCTGATTCAACTGTCGTTTCTGCAGGAATTGTATTATTAAAAGTTGTATTCGCTTTTTGATAATTTCCACTTCTAAGTCTTTCTTTCTCTTTCAAACATTTATCTAAATCTTCCTTGTATTTATTTTTGATAGCCCATCTAGATAAAAACCATCCTAATAAAAAGGCCAGGAATAATAATAGTAGTAGACACCACCAATTCGCTTCATTTAAAAAATCTAACATAGTTATGGTTATTTAATTTACAATAATTTCTATTCTTCTGTTTTTTGCCCTGCTTTCCTCTGTATCATTCGGCGCAATAGGGCTAGACTCTCCTTTGGATAAGGCAGTTAGTTTAGTAATCAAAATACCTTTGGAAACTAAATATTTTTTTACATTATTAGCACGTGTTAAACCATACCATTGATTAGATTCTTCATCTCCGATATTATCTGTATGTCCGGTTAAAATAACTTTTTTGTCGGGGTATTTGCCTAAGTAATTTTTGAGCTCTAATGCATAATTTGCTAAGGTAGCGTCTGGTTTAAAATCTTTGGAGCCAAAATCAGAATACAAAATTTTATTTGTAATTCCTTTTTCAATCTCTTTCAGTCTGGATTGATCTATTTTGTTAAAATTAAGTATGATTCCTCCAGTATAATGTCCATTAGCGTTATAGTCATAATCATATAACCTGGGTTTGGTAATAACACGATCTCCATTGATTCCTGCTTTTATTAAAATATCTTTAATAAAATTAGCTCTTGATAACCCCAAATTAGCTCCACTACTTTTTTCTACATGAGTTTCATATCCAAGAATGATTAATTCCTGATCCTGCTGTTTGCCCAGGTAATTGACTATCTGTTCTTTAAAGTCTAGAATTTCGTCAGGAATATGAACACCTCCATTAGCATTGTTTATTCGTAAATTTTCAGAATATCTAAAAACATCGACACCTGATGTATTTTTAGCAAATAAACCTCGGGCTAAAGCTAAACTATCTTCATATGCCTTTCTTGCAAGTGCTTCTGCTGCCGGATCTGTTTGTTCTTTAACAATAGAAGGTTCTGTTTTTTTTGATCCCAAACACCAATTACAGGAAAAGTACCACCACATTCCAATGAATGCAAAAAGAAAAAAAATCAGAAATGAAATTAAATTTTTCATATGTTGTTTGGTTAGTATTTGTTTCTTAAAGTTATAAAAATGTTTTTATTAAATGATTATATTTTAGCTATTTATACTTGGAAAAAAGATGAATAGCAAAAAATTTAGCTGAAATACAATTAAGAGAAAAATATTTTTTATAAATTCGCAGTGTGTATATCAAGGAAACTAAAATGAATATAATTCTTTTACATCATCATCATTCTTACATTCTCGCCCAGGCGTGGTAAGTTGATATGTGTAAAGATTAATCATATATAATAACCCGTTTGAGCATTTTCAGACGGGTTTTTTTGTTTTAAAACTTGTTTTGGAATTGATCAAACATAACAACAATAAATAATAATGTCAAAAATTAGAATTGCTATTCAAAAAAGCGGAAGGCTCAATGAAGATTCTGTTCAAATTTTAAAAGATTGTGGTATCTCTATTGATAACGGAAAAGATCAATTAAAGGCTGCTACCAGAAATTTTCCTATGGAGGTTATGTTTTTACGTAATGGAGATATTCCTCAATACCTAAGAGATGGTGTAGTAGATATCGCTATTATTGGAGAAAATGTATTGGTAGAAAAAGGGAATGATATTACCATTGTAGAGCGATTAAACTTCTCTAAATGTAAAGTTTCTCTTGCTGTACCCAAAGATTTTGAATATAACTCAATCCAGGATCTTAACGGAAAGAGAATTGCTACTTCATATCCTAATACAGTGAATCAATACCTGGAAGAAAAAGGAATCTCAGCAGAATTGCATCAAATATCGGGATCTGTAGAAATTGCTCCAAATATTGGATTAGCAGATGCCATATGCGATATAGTTTCTAGCGGAAGTACCTTGTTTAAGAATAATCTGAAAGAAGTAGAAGTAATGCTCACGTCAGAAGCAGTACTGGCTTCATCACCTAAAATTAGTGATGAAAATATAAAAGTATTAGAAAAACTTCAGTTTAGGATAAAAGCAGTGCTCAAAGCAAGAGCATCCAAATATGTTTTATTAAATGCGCCTAATGATAAGATTGATAAAATAGTCAAAATCTTACCCGGAATGAGAAGCCCTACAGTATTACCACTCGCAGAGAAAGGATGGAGTTCTATTCATACGGTAGTAGAGAAAAATAAATTTTGGGATATTCTTGATGAATTAAAATCTGAAGGTGCCGAAGGTATTTTGGTATGTCCAATAGAAAAGATGGTATTATAAGAAGTAAGATACGATGAAGAAGATATATAAGCCAGAGAAGGATACCTGGTCCAAAATCCTGGAGAGACCCACGCAAACAGTTGCAGATATCGAAGATATTGTTTTGAATATTTTTAATGAAGTAAAGGAAGATGGAGATATAGCAATTAATAGATATACAGAAAAATTTGATAACGTAGTATTAGGTGAAATTTTGGTAGCGACTTCAGAAATAAATGAAGCCGTGAAATTAGTGAGTAATGAGCTCAAAGAGGCGATACTTCTTGCAAAATCTAATATCGAGAATTTTCATACGGCTCAAAAAACTGAAAGAGTTTCTGTCGATACTACTGCAGGAGTGTCCTGCTGGCAAGAAAAAAGACCAATTCAGAAAGTTGGATTATATATCCCAGGAGGTACAGCTCCATTGTTTTCTACGATACTAATGCTTGCAATACCTGCAAATATAGCTGGATGCAAAGAAGTTGTTTTATGTTCTCCGCCTAATAATCAGGGAAAAATTGATCCTGCTATTTTGTATGCAGCAAATCTTTGTGGAGTAACCAAAATTTTTAAGGTTGGAGGGATACAGGCAATTGCAGGAATGACCTTTGGCACAGAAACAATTCCGCAGGTATATAAGATATTCGGACCTGGAAACCAATTTGTAACTGTAGCCAAGCAGTTAGCCACAAAATTTGGAGTTGCCATTGATATGCCGGCAGGACCCAGTGAATTATTGGTAGTTGCTGACGATAGCGCAAATGCCTCATTTGTTGCCTCAGATCTATTGAGTCAGGCTGAGCACGGTGTTGATAGCCAGGTCATCTTGGTGTCAACATCAAAAATGCTTATAGATGCTGTAGAGAAAGAAGTACATACACAATGTAAAACATTGCCAAGAAAAGAAATTGCAGAAGCTGCAATTGCAAATTCTAAACTAATGTATGTAGAGACTGACCAGGAAGCTTTGGCATTAATTAATGAATATGGCCCGGAGCATTTTATTATTTGTGTAGAAGACGAAGATTATTATATAGATAATATCAGTAACGCAGGTTCTGTATTTATAGGTAATTATACTCCAGAAAGTGCGGGAGATTATGCCTCTGGAACAAATCATACATTACCGACAAATGGATATGCAAAGCAATACAGTGGTGTGAATCTGGATAGTTTTCTGAAATCGATGACTTTTCAAAAAATATCAGCAAAAGGGATACAAAATATTGGTAATGCAATAGAATTAATGGCAGAAGCAGAAGGATTACAAGCACATAAAAATGCAGTGACCTTACGATTGGATAGTTTAAAGAAATAGAATTGAGTGCTATCTGATATCAAGAGATATGATAGATTGATATTTTATTTTTTACTGCTAAAATCTAAAATGAATGAACACGACAAAATTTGATATACAACGATTAATCCGAAACAATGTCAAAGGATTAAAACCATATTCCTCTGCTCGTGATGAGTATGTTTCTGATGGTTCAGAGATGGTTTTTCTGGATGCTAATGAGAATCCTTATGAAAATGGGGTGAATCGATATCCGGATCCGCAGCAAAGAACCTTAAAAACGGTGCTGGCAGAACAAAAAGGAGTAGATATAAAGAACATTCTCCTGGGGAACGGAAGTGATGAAGTACTAGATCTATTATTTAGAGCTTTCTGCGAACCAAAAGAAGATAATGTCATTACATTACCACCTACCTATGGGATGTATAAGGTATTGGCAAATATAAATAATATAGAAGAGCGGGAAGTAATATTAAATTCTGATTTTGAACCTGATACAGGTAAGATCCTAAAAGCTATAGATGCCCGTACTAAAATTATTTTCCTATGTTCTCCCAATAACCCGACAGGAAACTCTTTTTCGGATCAGCGAATTATAGAGATCGTACGTAGTTTTGAAGGATTGGTGGTAATTGACGAAGCTTACATTGATTTTTCCTCTCAAAAAAGCTGGATACATAGCATAAAAGAGTTCCCGAATCTTATTGTTACCCACACACTATCAAAAGCATATGGCATGGCAGGCATTCGTTTGGGGATTTGTTATGCATCTCCAGAAATTATAGGAGTACTAAACAAAATTAAACCTCCCTATAATGTAAATGAGTTAACACAGCAAAGAGCCTTACAAAAAGTTTCGGATCAAGAAACTGTAAAAAAAGAAGTGACTACTATTTTAGAAGAAAGAGTAAAGGTAATTGAGGCACTTTCAGAAATATCGTGTATTCAGCATATTTATAAAACGGATGCTAATTTTGTATTGGTTAAAGTCGATGATGCTACTCTTAGGTATAATCAACTTCTGGATAATGGGATTGTCATTAGAAACAGACATACACAACCTCTATGCGAAAATACATTGCGTTTTACAATAGGTAGTCCTGTAGAAAATAAAAAATTAATACACACATTGCAAAGCTTGTAAATACCATTCCCCTGATGTTTGGGGTTTAGAGAAAAAATGAATAAGAAATGAAAAAAGTACTCTTCATAGATCGTGATGGAACGATCATCAAAGAAACTGTTGATGAGCAAATCGATGCTTTCGAAAAAATGATTTTTTATCCTAAATCATTTACCTATTTAGGGAAAATAGCTAAAGAACTCGATTATGAATTAGTTATGATTACTAATCAAGATGGATTAGGAACAGATGTTTTTCCAGAAGATACCTTTTGGCCGGTACATGATTTTATATTGAAATCTTTTGAGAATGAAGGAGTTGTGTTTGATAAAGTGTTTCTTGATAGAACATTTCCTCATGAAAATGCGAATACACGTAAACCTGGAACGGGGCTGCTGACAGAATATTTCTCTGATGCGTATGACTTAGAAAATTCTTTTGTGATTGGAGATCGTTTGACAGATATGGAATTAGCAAAGAATCTTGGAGCCAAAGGCATTTTTATCAATGATCATACAAACCTGGGAACCGGAGAAATCACCATCAAAAGAGATGAATTAGATTCGCATATAGCTATAGAGAGTAATGATTGGGAAAAAATTTATGAATTTCTAAAGCTGAAAGAACGAGTTGCTGAGATTTCAAGAAAAACAAATGAAACGGATATATATATAAAAGTAAACCTTGATGGCACTGGGATAAGCAATATCAGCACCGGGTTAGACTTTTTTGATCATATGCTGGATCAGATTTCGCGCCACGGACAAATGGATCTGGATATTAAAGTAAAAGGTGATTTAGAGGTTGACGAACATCATACTATAGAAGATACAGCAATTGCTCTCGGGGAAGTTTTTAGTTCGGCTTTAGGAAATAAATTAGGGATCGAGCGTTATGGTTTTTGTTTGCCGATGGATGACTGTTTGGCTCAGGTAGCTATTGATTTTGGTGGACGTAACTGGTTAGTTTGGGAAGCAGATTTTAAACGAGAAATGATCGGTAAGATGCCTACAGAGATGTTTTATCATTTTTTCAAATCATTTACGGATGGAGCCAAAGCAAATCTAAATGTAAAAGCAGAAGGAACGAATGAGCATCATAAAATCGAAGCCATATTCAAAGCATTTGCAAAAGCAATAAAAGTCGCTGTAAAACGAGATCCGGAGAAAATGGTTTTGCCAAGTACAAAAGGAGTTCTATAATACTGGAAAATAGAAGTTAGAAGTAAAACAGTCGTTAAAATGAATACGGTATTTATAATGTTATTTAGATTATAAAACAAGCTGTGCCAACAGCATTCATACTAACCGAAACCAAAGTCTGGATGGAGAATACCATCTGACAACCAAAAAAATGGTAAACTACCTCGAGGGAAGCCCACGAGGGATTTATTGATAAAAGCATTTTGATTTCGAGGCAAGCCTCGGAGCAGTTAAATCTCGATTATCGAGCAAAGAGAACAGATGAGAATAGTTATTATAAATTACGGAGCAGGTAACATTCAATCCATAAAATTTGCTATTCAGCGATTAGGATATGAAGCCATATTGAGTGATGATCCTTTGGTTATTAAAGCAGCCGATAAAGTTATTTTCCCAGGAGTAGGTGAGGCGAGTAGTGCTATGAAAAAACTCAAAGATTCTGGATTGGATATCGTTGTGCCAGAACTAAAACAACCCGTATTAGGGATTTGCTTAGGAATGCAATTGATGTGTAATCACACCGAAGAAGGAGATACCAAAGGATTAGGGATCTTTGATGTAGCAGTAAAGAAGTTTAATGCAGGAGTCAAAGTGCCTCAAATAGGCTGGAATCAGATAGAATCCTTATCATCCCCGTTGTTTGATGGGATAGAGGAGAAAGATTATATCTATCTGGTGCATAGTTATTATGCACCTGTTACCAGCGATACTATTGCCAGGACAACCTATGGTGTGGATTATGCTACAGCATTACACAAAGATAATTTTTACGGAACCCAGTTTCATCCAGAGAAAAGTAGTGTGATTGGTGAGAAAATTTTGAAGAATTTTTTAGAAATTGGAAACTAGAAAAACAAAACTGAGTGGTGTGGAGGATATGAAAGTAAGAACCAAAACAGAAGAAGCTTATGAATTATAAAGAATTGTAGTGGGTTTAATTAAAATAACTAAAAAAAATAAAGTCTGAATATTTCTAATTTCAATTTTCGTATTTCAATTTTTAACACATGAGAATAATACCAGCAATAGATATCATAGAAGGAAAATGCGTTAGACTTTCTAAAGGGGATTATGATACAAAGAAAATATATAATGAAAACCCATTAGAAGTAGCCAAGGAGTTTGAAGATCACGGGATTCAATATTTACATTTAGTAGACCTTGATGGTGCAAAATCAAAACATATTGTCAATCATAAAGTATTAGAGTTAATTGCTTCAAAAACAAGTTTAAAAATTGATTTTGGAGGAGGTTTAAAAACAGATGAAGACTTAAAGATCGCTTTTGATTGTGGAGCAAATCAAATCACTGGAGGAAGTATTGCCGTAAAAAACCCTGATATATTCAGATCCTGGTTGGCCAAATTCGGAAATGATAAAATTATTCTTGGTGCAGATGCCCATCATGAAAAAATTGCCGTAAGTGGTTGGCAAGAAGAAAGTGATCAGGAGTTGATTCCTTTTATTCAGGAATATCAAAAAGAAGGAGTGGCGTATGTAATTTGTACTGATATTAGTAAAGACGGAATGCTAGAAGGTCCTTCATTTGATTTATATAAAAAGATTTTGGATAAAACAAAAGATATTAAATTAATAGCTTCTGGTGGAATTTCTACTTTTGATGAACTGCCAAAACTTGCTGATTTAGGTTGTGAGGGAACTATTATAGGTAAGGCTATTTATGAAAATAGAATTGGTTTAAAACAGTTAGAGCACTATATTATAGGAATGTAGGAAATGGTTTAAACTTTTTTGATTCTGGCGAGAAATAGTTGTTTTTTTAGTCAATTGATGTGTTTTTTGCAGTTCATAGTAGAGAAACGCAGAAAATTGGGTCGAAAAGAGGGTTTTATAGCGAATTAACAAAAGTTTAAAATCACTCACTAGGTTAATCATAATAGGTTTTTAAAAACGTATCAGGTTTCAATTTATAATAATTATGAATGAAGAAATAAGTAATGAGTTTAAAGAGCACATCATCTATAGGCTAAATGAAAGTTCTAGAATGATTTCAATAAGTTTTGAGCAATTATCAGAAGAAGACATCTGGAAACGATTTAATGAATCTTCTAATAGTGTAGGTAATTTGATATTACATTTATGCGGAAATATTACTCAATATGCCATTGCTTCTTTAGGAAAAAAAGAAGATAACAGAGAGCGTGATCTTGAATTCGAAACGAAAAAAGGCTTTACAAAAAGACAACTTTTAGACAAATTAACGTCTACAGTGTATACCGCTATAGAAATAATTAATGAACTATCTGTAGATGAGTTGATGCGAAAACGAGACGTACAAGGTTTTAACTTTTCTGGAATCGCCATCGCAATTCACGTAGCTGAGCATTATTCATACCATACGGGACAAATAGCATTTTGGACCAAACAATTAAAAAATAAAAGCCTGGGCTTTTATGATGGTATGGATCTAAATGTAAAAAATGAATAAATAGTGTTTGGTCGGAAATACAGCAAAATCAAATTTGTATCTTTTTGCGAAATTTAGATTTATTTTCAATTGTCTGATGCTATGGCATCCACTTCAAAAAATAAAGTCTAAATTTCATCAAAAATCTTTCAAATTGTGAAAATCGTCTATTTCCGACCCAGACACTAAATAATAAAGTAGTAAGTATATGATTTTGTATGTAGTACCCAATACTTATAATAGTAATTTATGTTAACGAAAAGAATTATACCATGTCTGGACATTAAGAATGGTCGAACTGTGAAAGGAGTAAATTTTGTAGATCTAAGAGATGCAGGTGATCCTGTAGAACTAGCCCAGTTATATTCTGAGGCTGGAGCAGATGAACTGGTCTTTTTGGATATTTCTGCAACAGAAGAAAGACGTAAAACCTTGGCAAATCTCGTGCTGCGAGTTGCCGAAAGAGTGAATATTCCATTCACTGTAGGTGGCGGAATATCATCCATAGAAGATGTTGATATTTTATTGCAAAATGGAGCAGATAAGGTTTCTGTCAATTCTTCGGCTGTAAAGAACCCACAACTGATTAATGAGCTAGCAGGAAAATTCGGGAGTCAATGCATCACAGTTGCCATAGATGCCAAGCAAATAGATGGCGAATGGATAGTGCATTTGGTTGGAGGTAAAGTTCCTACAGAATTGCGTCTTTTTGATTGGGCAAAAGAAGTAGAAAGAAGAGGAGCAGGAGAGATTTTATTTACCTCAATGGATCATGACGGGACCAAAGATGGTTTTGCTAATAAAGCACTGGCCAGGCTATCTTCAGAATTGAATATTCCTATTATTGCATCAGGAGGTGCGGGTAATATTCAACATTTTATTGACAGTTTTAAAGAAGGAAAAGCAGACGCAGCATTAGCGGCAAGTGTATTTCATTTCAAAGAGATAGACATTAAAGTCCTAAAAAAGGAATTGAGAAATAATACAATACCTGTTCGGTTATAAAAAAAAACTTCAGTAGATTACCAGACTTATAGATTTAGTTTTTATCGTGGGGATTAGGTTTGCTGATGTATATAGAATAATATGGAAATAGATTTTAATAAAAATAATGATGGCTTAGTACCCGCAATTATTCAGGATGCTATCACAAAAAACGTTTTAATGCTTGGGTATATGAATCAAGATGCCTATCAAAAAACAATAGCTTCTAAAAAAGTAACATTTTTTAGCAGAACAAAAAATCGTTTATGGACCAAGGGAGAAGAAAGTGGAAATTTTCTAAATCTGGTCGATATAAAAAATGACTGTGATAAAGATACACTTCTGATTACTGTAACCCCTACCGGGCCTACTTGTCATAAAGGCTCAGATACCTGTTGGGATGAAGAAAATACTCAATCTTTTGGATTTTTATCTACCTTAGAAGCCGTTATTAAGCATAGAAAAGAAAATAAAGAAGATGAGAAATCTTATGTAGCATCATTGTTCAGGAAAGGAATGAATAAAATTGCACAGAAAGTAGGAGAAGAAGCGGTAGAGGTTGTGATTGAGGCAAAAGATGATAACGAAGAATTGTTTCTTAATGAAAGTGCAGATTTGTTATTCCATTATTTGATCCTACTGCAAGCAAAAGGTTATACCTTAAAGGATGTAGTAAATATTTTACAATCAAGAGGCTAAAAGATAATCTGAATAAAATTTTTAAAGGCACTATCTCCGGCAATAGTAGGCTTTCAGAAATTTTGCATTGGTTGTTTTCATATTATACGTGTTCCAGAATATAATTATAGTTTTTGACGTGATTTTCCTTTGCTGTGTTCTTCATTGTCGTAAACCAGAGAAATGTTTCATATTACCCCCGACTTACTACCCAGCAGCGGGAAATTATGAATAAAAATACTAGCTGTGAAACAAAAAGGAAAATATAAGTTGCGAGACATTGTTGATGCGATCTTATATGGCAACTACGCATCGGTGCCCAGTGGCGTAATCTGCCAGACAATTTTCCCAAATGGGGTAGTGTTTATTATTTTTTTCGCAAGTGGAAAAGCAATGGTACTTTGGAAATGCTGAATGTTAGCTTGAATAAAATGGAACGAATACGACAAGGAAAAGAAGAGACGCCAAGTCTATTGATAGTCAGTCGATAAAATCAAGACCATTTACACATCTGGACAAAGGAATAGATGGAAATAAAAAAATTAACGGTAGAAAACGACATGTGATCACAGATAGACAAGAAAACATTTATGAAGTGGGTAGAAGAAAATATAGCTGGATTCGAAGTCGGGATCTCATCCGCACCTCCTTCCTCCAAAGGATTTGTTCCGTTAAAATGGAGATGGGTAACAGAAAGAACTTTTGGAATCTTTAATTTATTCCGAAGGCTTGACAAAGACTATGAAAAAACAACAGAAAGTCAAGAATCTTGGATATTATGGCAAAATTGTCAAATGATTCTCAATAGAATCACAAAATAACTAAAAATTATTTTTAAACATACTCTGAATTGATTAAAAAACACTATGTTTTCACTAGAATCAAAAAAGTTAAAACTATTTCATTTAAATTCTTTGTTGAAGAACTACAAAATTTAACTTGATTTCATAAAAAAACTACTTTCTTAGGTTATATCTGCATTTTAATTGTCTTTACAGTGTAATACATAATTAGCTATCCCTTGAAAATTTATTGTCAAAACATAATATATTGATTTCACTAGTGTTTCGAGAGGTTTTATGTCTGGATAACTTTATTAAACTTAAACACATGTATCCAGAGTCATGAGGTTGAAATATAGTGATTTACATTATTGTTTTTAGCTTAATTATGTCTTTTTTAAAAAAACGGGGGATGGATAATGTAATACATAAGCATATATGTAATATAGATTAGAGGATACGTACATTCAAAACGAGTTCTTCTAATCTATAAATTAAATAATTAGTATTAACTTAAAATATAATAATATGACAAGGAAGGATGAAAATTTAGCATCGCGATTGTACAATAGACTAAATAAGAAAACTTGATACCTAGGTCCAAGAGAAGAAGTTAAAGAAAATGTATGTGTCAATAAATATAAAACTTGCATTACAATGAAAAGAACAAAAAGGGAAGTCAAAATTAATACTTCAAATTTTTTTTTAGCAATCATGTTTTTAAACATGCCAGTTATTTTATTTTCCCAAAGTACAGCTAAAATGGATATAATTGAACAGCCACTATACAAACCATTAATTGAAAGATATATACTTGATGAAATAAAAAGTTTAAGACAAGAAAATCAAAGCTTGAGAGCACAGGTTACAAAACAAATTTCTGAAGCAAAATTAGAGTCATCAGATAGGGCAATTAATTATACCACAAGTACAATAAATAATGTTTTTTACATAATAACAGCGGCAGCTTCATTACTAGTATTGTTAGGTTGGCGTTCTCTGAATGATATAAAAAAGAGCCTAAAGAGTGATATGGCAAAGAAAATAGAAACTCTTACCGTGGACTATGAAAGTCGTTTAAAGCAAATTGAGGTGAAAATGACTGAACGATCGAAAATCATCATAGAAACGCAAGAAAACATAACAAATACAAATTCGATTCACTCTTTATGGATGCGAGCTGGGCTAGAAAAAAGTGAAGAAGACAAAATTTCAATATATGATGAAATTTTATCTATAAACCCGGATGACATTGAAGCCATGACCTATAAGGCTGATGCATTATTAGAAATAGGAGAAATACGCTGGGCATTGAATCTTTTAAATGCTGCTATTGAATATGATGATGAGTATTCTCTTGCATACTGGCAGCGTGCTTGTGCCAATGCAAAATTGAATAAACAAACCGAAGCATTAAAAGATATAAAAAAGGCACTAGAATTGTCAGATACCCTACAAGAAGAACTGCTAAATGAAAAACATTTTGAAAGCTTGCGGGATAATAATTTTTTTAAGCTATTAATTTCCAATTCGTAACTACTGGAACTTTCAAATAGTATTTCAATCAAAGAAGAGGAAGTGACTAATCATACAATACTATATATTTTATAGCAGTAAATAGGGTTTTATGGTTACAAAAGTTCTGTACTCTTTGCCTGCATCGTCAAATCTTTAAAATTACCAGATATGGAAATATTCTAAAATTTGATATTTAAGAATGAATAAAATGAACTACCCCGCCACCTTCTTGACCGCTCAGAAATATTATGTAGATTCAGGATTTTTTTAATAAATATCGGAGAATTATCATATATACCACTGTGAATTTCGCTTAAATATTTGATGTATGTCACATTGAAATACAATAGTTTATACTATCCATTCTAAAGCTTTTATTTAATGCGATATTTTTATATCTTTATTGGGGTCAATTCCCTGAAAACAGTGATGGTATTGATCGAGAAATTATATAATTTTGACAGTAAGAAACGATTGGTTTTTTTAGCAATAAAGTTTTTAAAAAAATATTGATTTCATAGGTAACAAATCCATTGTGTACGACATAAAGTATAAAACTAATTAATTTTGATTTATAAAGAAAAACTACTCACCCTATTTTTTGGATTATTTTTAGCTTCATCAATCTTACATTCTCAGTGTAATTTGCAGGAAACTATTTCTGTTTGTAATATGGAAACTATAGATTTTGATGGAGACGGTAATTCGGATGGTATCATAAATTTATATGATGAATATACTACGGCTACAGGGCTTACCATTCAGAATGGAACCTGGACTACAGATCCCAGATTAACAATAGTCCTGGATCCGGTGACAGGAAATGTGGGTTTATGGTCATTAGAACGTTCTACCATAGACGAGACAATTGATAACTATATTTTTGAACTTCGTAACGCAGATTGTGGTGATGACATTGCATTGACTATTCGGCTAATTTTAGGACCTTACTCGGGAGTAGCATTGCCTCCTTTTGGTATTAATAATGTTAACGTAGAAACCTGTGATTCAGAATCTTTTGATTTGTTTGAAGCCTTGGTTTCTGATGCTAGTATCCCACCGCCACATTTGAATGGAGAATGGTCATATAGTGGTAACAGTTCTAGTTTTATAAGTATTTCGGATTCTGATCTTTCGGTAGAAATTCCTTATCAACCAGGGCTTCCTTTGGTGGATCAGGAAGTTTTTGAATTAGTATACACTGTTCCGGGAATTGATTCCTGCCAGATATCTCAGGAAACTACCGTAAGAATTTCGGTTGTCAGACAGGTAGACTCGGGAAATTCTGATGTTACAGCTATCT
Organism: Aquimarina sp. RZ0; assembly: GCF_008370685.1. Lineage (GTDB taxonomy): Bacteria > Bacteroidota > Bacteroidia > Flavobacteriales > Flavobacteriaceae > Aquimarina. The sequence continues at coordinate 27,155 of NZ_VTZU01000021.1, read as the reverse complement.
GTGAAGATGCTATATTGGCAGGGCTATTTGATGCAGATATAGATCTAAGAGATGATATGTATCTCCAGGGAGAAGATATAGAAGGAATATGGTTACCAGATATTGACTCTACCGGACAAATATCGAATGAGCAAGATTCTTTTATTAACCTAAGAGAAGTATACAATAATTTAGTTGATAACGGGAATAATTTACGTTTTGGATGTGAAACATTTGATTATTATTATAAGGTAAATCAGCGGTCAGGCGTATGTAGAAATGATAGTACGGCAGTTTCTTTTACTTTGTATGAGCAATTAAGACCATTTAGTCAGCAAGAAGATCCACTTCAGATATGTGCAAATGAGTCTCCTGGAGGTATACGGTTATTTGATCTATTAAATTTTACAGTAGAAGGAACAACTGGTTTTGTTTATACCAACGAAAACTATGTGAATTGGCGTTTGGTTTCGGGAGTCTCTGATCTGGGAATTATAGATCAAAGGGATGAAGGTTTTGGTCACCAAGGCGTAATAAATACTTTTAAAGAAACACCTGGGCTTTATGTTTTTGAATATGGTGTAAGTCCCAAAATAAATTGTCCAGACCCTTTAGACATATGTAATCCATTTGCTTTAGAAAATGAACTCGGGTATTGCGTGCATCCTTGTGATGTTATAACCGCTCAGGTTACCGTCGAGATTTTGCCATATGATTATGCCGGAGAAGACACTATGGAATTAAGTTTTTGCGAGACTCAGGGTTCTGTAGATCTTAGAAGTTTATTGATAACTAATGGTACAGAAACTATTGCTGATACGGGTATTTGGCGGGATGATAATGGAAACATCATAGAGGATGTTTTTGTATTTCCTGATATAACAAATAATCAGACTTTTTCATTTACGTATGAGACAAATCATGCAACCAGTAATTGTAGGGATGAAGCGACACTTTCATTTACAATTTTTAAAGAACCCAATGCTGGCGCTGGAAGTGGATCAGATATTGTGATATGTTCTGATCATTTGACAGTAACACTCTTTGATTTATTAGAAGGAGATCCCGATACCACAGGAATCTGGACAGGTCCTTTTGGATATACATCTCCTGATCATCTGGGTGTTTTTGATATCAATGATGATATGCTACCTGTTTTGGGAGCCGGAGATTATACCTATACAGTAGGAAGTAATCCTGGTTGCAGTACTCAGGATCAGGCTACCGTAACAATCACTATTGTTGAGCCTGTATCGATAGGAAATGATAGAAGTGGCTCTTTTTGCAGAATAGAGGGGCGCGTAAATCTTTTTACACTATTGGATAATGACACACCAAGAATCGGAAGTTTTCAGGATATTGAAAATACGGGAGCCCTGACACCAGAAGGGGTTGTAGAATTAGACTTATTGCCTAATCCAGATAACCAAACTAATAATATATATAACTTTAGATATGTCATTCCTAATACTGCTCCTTGTGATGAGTCATCGCTACAGGTAACGGTACAGATTATTGATGTGCCAGAGCCTGATGTTCCGGATCAGGAGTTTTGTATTCTTGATGCTGTACACCTAGATGATATTGAAGTAGATGTAGTTAATTATAATTGGTATGATACTGTAGAAAGTGATGTGCCGATTATTAATAACCCAATACTTTTTGATAATCAAGTATATTTTATAGCAGCGGTTGATGCCGATAATTGTGAATCAGAAAGAGTGAAGGTGACCATTAATATTCTCAATATGGGAGAACGGTTTTCGAATGGAGAATTATGCACACTTGATTTTCAGGATGGTGTTTCCCCTGATGGCAATAATCAGAATGATACATTTGATTTGTTACTGGAAGATGAATTTAATATTGCCGAAGCTTTTCCGGATTTTGTATTAGATATTTATAATAGATATGGAACAAAAGTCTATGAAGGTAGTATTGATACAGAAGAGTTCAGAGGAGAAAGCAATATATCCTTGCGATTAGGAGATGATCTTCCTTCAGGAACTTATTTCTATATTTTTACTCCTAATTTCGAAAATAATTTTCCGATTCAAGGAAGTTTTTACCTAAGCAGATAATTCATGAAGTCAAGACTACTATTTAGTATAGCAATCATCTTCTGTGCCTTGATTCATGGGCAGCAAGAACCTCAATATTCTCAATATATGTATAATATGAGCACGGTGAATCCTGCTTATGTAGTGAATCAAAGCGGTTTAATATCTGCTGGTTTCTTGTATAGGAAACAATGGACAGCTCTGGATGGCTCACCAGAAACTGCGAATGCTTTTAGCAATATTCCTGTAAGTGAGAAGGTAGAAGTAAGTATAAACTATGTAAACGATAGAGTGGGAGATGCTGTTGCTATAAATAACAATTTCTTTAATGTGGATTTTGCATATATAACCAGAATTTCTGACCGTTTTAAATTGTCTTATGGGTTAAAAACGGGTGTTAATAGTTTTAAACTGGACGCGTCTGCATCTGATGTATTTGATGATCCTGCTTTTGCCGATAATAATGCGCAATTACAACTTACTATAGGAGCTGGATTATTTTTATTTTCTAATAATTTTTATGCAGGAATATCTTCTCCTAATTTATTACCCAATGATGTCAGTATTGGAGAATTTGGAGTTTCACAGTCAAAAACTCATCTTTATGGAATTTCAGGGTTTATTTTTGATTTGGTTGATGAAGTAAAATTAAAACCATCTATTGTTATCAAACAAGTAGTGGACGCTCCATTAACATTTGATGTATCGCTGAATTCACTTATTTATGATCGATTTGAGCTAGGAATTTCATACCGATATGAAGATGCATTTATTGCATTAGCGGGATTTAATATAACCAACAGTCTTAAGATCGGGTATTCTTATGACTTTAGCACCAGTGAATTGAGTGGGTATAATAATGGAAGTCATGAAGTTATTCTACTGTATAATTTTGACTTGCTCAATTTTAGTAATAAGTATACATCTCCGAGATTTTATTAGATTATGAAAATAAAAAACAGACATATTGTAGTGATATTACTATTAATATCACAAGTATCTTTTTCTCAAAAAAAAAGTAGAGGAGACCGTTTTTTTGAAAATAGAGATTATATAAATGCAGCCATACAATATGAAGAAGAATTAAATCAAGAAGGATATTCTAAGCATCTTCTTAAAAATATATCTATAGCATATTATAATACGTTTGAGTTTAGACAGGCATATCGATACCTGGCATTATTGATCTCCGGAAAATTTTATGAAAAAGATAAAACATATGAGAATTCATTTAATTTCATGATGCTTCAAGTACTTTCTTCTTTAGGGAAATATGAAAAATCAATTGATTTTCTGGCACTGTATCAAGAAAATGAAAAGGGAACCACATTTAATACATTAGATGCTGTTTCTATTATTGAATCTTTTAAGCTTAAAGAGGATGATTATATAATCGCTCCGATGGAATTTAACACAGACGCATCAGAGTTTGGCGCTGTTAGGGTTGATAGTACTATTTATTTTACAACAGACAGAAGTTCTAATGGTTTTATGGATAAAAAATATAAGTGGACACATAGATCTTTTCTGGATATTTATAAAGTACAGGTAAATGAAGATAATAAGCTTGTTTCTGAAATCGAAAAAGTTTCATCTGCAATTAATTCTAGGCTTCATGAAGGAAATTTCTGTTTTACATCTGATGGCAATACTATTTATTTTTCAAAAAGTAATTCTGAAAAAGGGAAAAAGAAATACGATAGTATAAAAAACAATGCAATTCATCTTTATAAATCAACAAAGGTAGATGGAGCATGGTCTGAAGCAGAAAAACTCGCTTTTAATAACAAGTATTATTCAATAGAACATCCTTCGGTCAGTGCGGATGATAAAACACTGTTTTTTGCTTCTAATATGCCTGGTGGTTACGGTGATTTTGATATTTATGCAGTTCCTATAGAGATGGATGGTACTTATGGAGAAATAAAAAATTTAGGAAATACTATAAATACAGCCAATAGGGAGCAGTTTCCTTATGTTTCTGGAGATGGACACCTTTTCTTTTCGTCTAATGGTCATTTGGGATTAGGCATGATGGATATTTTTGTTTCAGAAAAGAAAGAAGGAGAATTAACAAAGCCGGTAAATCTGGGAGCTCCTGTAAATTCTGGATATGATGATTTTTCATTGACATATTATAATGAAACAGATGGTTTTTTTGCCTCCAACAGGAAAAATAAAACGGATGATGACGTGTATTTTTTTTCGCAGACTGGCGAAATATTTTTAAAACCGTATCCGGCAAGGTTTGAGGTACGTGATTTTGCAACCGATACATATATAGAAAATGCAGCTGTAGTACTATATAATTCAGCAAAAAGTATATTATATCAGAATAAACTAGATGCTATAGGAGTCTTTAGTATTGATCTTTTTCCGGCTAGATACGAGTTTACAGCCTCTGCAGAAGGTTATGAGTCTAAAACGAAACCTATTTTGGTAAAAGAAAAAGAAGAAGAAACATACATTATTTATTTGGATAAAAAGAAAGAAACTATTGCATCAGAAAATGAAAAAGAAGAGGCTATTGATATTCCTGATATCGGAAATATTCCTAAAAATAATGAGCTCACCTCGGCGCAGCTCAAAAATAAATTATTAACAGATAATGTAGGGCCTCCGGTTATAGAACGAAACGGGAAGCTTTATTTTGATTTACCTCCTATTTATTTTGATTATGATAAATGGAATATTAGAGCAGATTCTAAAAAAGTATTAGATGAATTTGCATTAAAGTTAGATAAGTATAAAACGGTATATATAAAAATTGATTCACATACTGATAGCAGAGGTAGTGATTCATATAATCAGTTATTATCAGAAAAAAGAGCAGAATCTACACGTAATTATTTAGCACTCATTGGATATGTAAATGCAAGAAGAATTAAGTTCGAAGGATTTGGAGAGTCTAAACCATTAATTGACTGCAAAAATAAAACATGTTCAGAAAAAGAACATCAAACCAATCGCAGAAGCGAATTTGAGATTGTAAAATATTGAAAATGCTTTTTTATATAAAACAGTAAGAAGTCAAAAAACATAGTATGTTCTTTCTTAATATACTATGTTTTTGACTTATAGTATGATTAATATGTGACAGAAACCTTTTAAACCAGTGTTGGTATTATACGATTTACGAATAAAAATTTCGCATCTAATGACATTCTTTTTCTACTATATTTTCTTCATAAAATGAAACAATAGCTATGGCTATTCTTTAATTTGATTCATCAATCTAGCCAAAAATCCTTGCCATTATTTTTACGAAATTCTCACCCGTAAATCGTATTAAAAGGTTTCTTGTATTTATTTTATTTTGAAATATGTACGTCAATACTAGCCAGGTTGTTATCCTTAAATGATTTTGTAAAATCATCAGTTCCGTCTCCATTAAAATCTCCCGTAGTCCATTTCTGTGCATCCCAATATCCACCTTGTCTATTGATCCAGCGACTCATGCCAAAAGAAGAACCATTAGATAAATGAACATCTATAGTAGCCAGATTATTATCCTTAAAGGCTTTTGAGAAATCGTGTTTCCCATCCCCATTAAAATCTCCTGTCATCCATTTTTGTGTATCCCAATATCCACCTTGTCTGGTAGCCCAGCGTCTCATAGTAAATCCTGCCCCAGTGGATAAATGCACATCGATACTTGCCGAATTATTATCTTTGAATACTTTGGCAAAATCATCTTTTCCATCTCCATTAAAATCTCCTGTCATCCATTTTTGAGCATCCCAGAATCCACCTTGTTGAGTAGCCCATCGTCTCAAGGTAAAACTGCTCCCACTAGAGATATGTACATCGATACTTGCTTTTCCGGAATCCTTAAATGACTTAGCAAAATCATCTTTTCCATCTCCATTAAAATCTCCTGTAACCCATTTTTGAGCATCCCAATATCCACCTTGTTTAGTAGCCCATCGTTTCATAATAAACCCTGTCCCAGTGGATAAATGCACATCGATACTAGCTTTTCCACCATCATTAAATACTTTGGCAAAATCATCTTTTCCATCCCCATTAAAATCTCCTGTAACCCATTTTTGGGCATCCCAGAATCCACCTTGTTTAGTAGCCCATCGTCTCATAGTAAAACTAGTGCTATTAGAGATATGTACATCAATACTCGCCTGAGTACCATCTTTAAATACTTTGGCATAATCATCTTTTCCATCTCCATTAAAATCTCCGCTAAGCCATTTTTGAGCATCCCAGAACCCACCTTGTCTGGTAGCCCATCGTCTCAGGATAAGATTACCAGGGTACATGCGATTGATCCCAGCTATATCTGCCGCAGAAAGAGCAGTACGTTGTACACTATAGGTACTGCCATTTAATCTCATTATCGTAGGCTGTCCATTTTTAGAAAAAGCATTGGGTCCATACATCATAATACTTCCAAAATCTAGTGTGGCACTATATTCATCGCCATCATGACCTCTTTGGATATACGTTTGAAAATTATGTTCTCTCCCTGCCAGAATATTTTGGAAATTGATAGTAACATATTGATCCCTGTCTTTTCTGCTCTGCTCGTGCCATAAACCAATTGCGTGTCCTATCTCATGTATCGTATTTCCTGTAGAACAGGCATTAGCTAATGTGATGTCCTGTCTACCTCCGATACGCCCTACAAAAGATGAGCAACCTCCACCATTTTTAAAATAAACATAGTCCGACTGGCTCGTTCTGGGTATAAAACGAAGAGAAGAATTAGATTCCCAATGTGCTATTGCATCTGTCACTCGTGCCTGATTGGGTAAACCACTTTCTATAGCATAGTATACTGTATTATTAGGCCATCTGCCTTGTGTTCGACCAGTACTCTTTAGTATTGAGTTTTTGGTATCTGGAATCATTTTGATATCTCCTTCAAAAATGTAGTGTTCTTCAATTTTCTCCACAGTCACCTCTTGACCTAAATAATTGATATCTAAAAGCTCTCCGATGGTTTCTTCGGGAAATGCTTTTTCCAGTAAGCTTTCTTCAGTGAGAATAACATTCTCCACTTTTTCTGTTTCTGATACAGAATCCTGCTCACAAGCCATGAATAGACTCATTGTAAATGCTACAATAAACCCTCTTAATACGATGTTTGTTTTCATTATTATTTTAGATTATAGTTAATTATTTTGGTCAAATATAAGCGTGTTACATTTGTTATAAAATCAGGGAATTACTGGTAAATAAAAGGGTTCTTTTCCCCTTGTAATTTCAAAAAAAAACACGAACTTAACTGTCAGACCAAGAATATATTTTTAGAATACTAAAATGAAGATGATAGCTCTATAAGTACTTTTAGTTATTTAGACTATTTTTTATGAAAAAGCACTAGTATTTTTTTAACTCACTTTTAGAATTAGAGATATCCCAGAATGACAAACAAAAATTGTAATTCCTCTTTTACTTAATAATCACTTATTTGATATGAGTGACTAAGGTAAGGGATACGAGGATCTGTTATAATTTTTAAAGATTCACAACATCGTCATAATTAATACTGTATTTATTAATTAATAAACTTTTTGTAATGACGAAAAATTATTTAAGAATTGTATGTTTCATTTTTTTAGTATTTGTTAAAAGCGTAGTTGCGCAAGAATCCATATTACCAACAGTACTAATTGATGAATTTATAGATGCTAATGCTGTACAAAATACAGTAAGTGATATGGATGTAAAAATTAAGTATGCAATAGATGAAGATGGATTTTATGAAATAGAAATGATATATCAGGAAACTCCAACAAAGTTTAAACTCAAACCTCTAACATATCCTAGTTTTCAATCTAAATTCAAAATGTATTTAAGAAATCTTTTAGAATCCAGAAAAAATATGGATGGTAATAACTTTACTTTAAAACTACTGAAAGATATAAATACTAAGAAATTTAAGAATCTTTCTGTAACAGAATTTGCCAAAATTGTTACTTTTTTTAATACTGAAGAAGAAAGACCACAGGTTGCCACTATTTATCTAAAAGATACTATTAATGTATATAGTAGTGTCAGGCAAGAGACATTAAATTCCACTCTTATAGGTGTCTTAAAGAACGCAACTGCAGAAATTACTTTTTATGATGGGTTTATAGAAAAAGTACAAATAAGAGGAGTTGTAAAAAATCAAGCTGTAACTTTTAGTAATAAATACTCTATAGGTATTAGTTCTACTAAAAATATTAAAAAACTATCTACCGTAATGCTTTATTCAGAAGATAGGTTTACTAAAGACATCATTTATAATAGTAGAATACAAATAGAAAATATATTAGATGATTACTTGCCAGACTCTTATATTAATGATGTGACAAAACAAAAAGAAGCATTTACTAAACTATTGAGTAAATTACTTATAGAAAAATATATAGAAAGTGATGAAATAAAAATTGAACCCTTATTACTGGAACTGAAATCTAAATTCGAAAAAAATAAAAAAAAGGAATTTAAAGCGGCTTTGTTAAAATTGTATTCAGAGATATTAAGGCTTGAAAGTATCAAGCAGCAACCTAAGGTTGTTTCACTAAAAATAAATCTAAGTGATGTCATCAGATATGTCAAAAAAGTAGATGTAAATGCCAATGATGTGAGTCCTAAAAAGCAATTGGTGTTATTGGATAGCGAAGCTCAGAAAAAAACGAAGTTGTATAAAGAAGAATCTACCCGTCTTTTTGAAGCGATTGTGTATACCGATTTTTTAAGTCTGTTTGATGAAGAAAACCCTAATGGTTTGGTGCAAACCGAGGTAAACAAAAGATTTAATATTAACACCAGAAGAAAAGGATTAAATAAGTGGGCAGGGATAATACCTCCTTTTTTTCCTGGTTTGATAATTGAAGGAGTAGGTTTTTTTCAATACTTTGATGCGCAATTACAAGTATCCAAGATTGAAAAGAATAATAAGTTTCTGGAAGCTGAAACAGGCATGCTATTAAATGAAAATGGTATTGTCGTAACATCAAATCCCTTTTTTACACCGTTGTCATTATTACAGCATAGAAACTATGCAATAGGAGGGATATTGAATATTATAAATATGGAGAATCAGAATGCAAAACTAAATATGTATTTTAATGCAGGATTTCTGTTTGGTCGCAGTGGATTTGTACCGGTAGGAGTTGCTAATAATCCTGATATTACAGAAGGAGTGTTTGTCAATAATATTGAAATCCCGATAGAATATAAATTTCATCTACTACCAGAAAAAAGATTTAGTATTTCTTTGACAGACAGGCTGTCCTGGTTTGAGAATCTGGATGCTGATATTCCATTAAGTTCTATAGAGGATCAATTGGTTACATCACAAAACAGATGGTTGAATAGTTTTAATATAGACTTAAATCTTGATACTTCGAGTACAGGGAAATTATTCTTACGTTATAAATTAATTCATGAATTTGATAATATCAATAATAATTTCTCACAGTTACAATTTGGATATTCTTTTTATTTTCTTAAAAGTAATGGAGTAAAAAAATGATCTTTGGTAACGAATATTGATCAATATGCTAAAAACAGAAAACGTCTCAAAAAACACATTTTTGAGACGTTTCTAACTGTCAAATTAAAATTTTATTTAACAAAAAATCGTTTAGTTTTGGTGCCTTGATCATCATTCAGTTTTACGAAATAAATCCCAGAAGATACGTGAGACATATCAAGGTGGTGTACGTATATACCATTTTTATGCTCTATGCTGTTTAGAGAAATACGTTTTCCAAGGAGATTATAAACGCTCATTTCTACAACATCTGTTGTTTTTGTCGTAATAAGTTTAATTTCGAATTGGTTATCTCCTTTGTCAAATATCATGAACGCATTGGTTTTTACAGTATTTTCTCCTGTATCCAGTGTCAGGTTTTTATACCCGCATATATCAAGTGTCCAATCAAGTAATTTTCCTTCTAAGGGAGACGAAAAATTCGAAACATTTAAGACCCATTCACCTTTAGGAGAAGTTCCGTTTATACCACTTAATGCATCTCTTTGTGCCATTGATATAAAGCTACCTGTAAAAGGAGCTGTACCATCAAGGATTGATATATCAGCATCGTCATCAAAAGTTGTATTTGTGAAATTTGCAATACCTCTGGGTAATCTTCGAGCTTTTAATAGTCTTATATCTCCAAAAACAGGATCCTCTTCTGCTGGCTTAAGTCTAATATAAATCTCTCTGGCTTCCTCATGTTCAATATTGACAGTAACATTAACATCTGTTATTATAAAATCTTCCTCAATCTGTATAGAAGAAATGGCTGAACTTGGAAATACATCGTCATCCGGTATGATCATGGTTTCGTCATTGCTAATAGTCAAGCAAACACCTGGCAGGATATCAAAAGTCTTTTCTGAGCTGTTATTACCTTCTCTGGTATCTGTAGGTAACATCGTAGATGAAGACATAGTATAGATTCCCAGATTAGAGAAATCTGGAAGGGTACTAAATTTATATTCTACGTTTTCTAACGGAGGTATCGTATCTGTAAAGGTTTCTATCACAGGAGTTCCTCCATTAATTGCATATGAAATGTCAAAATTGGATTGTGCTGACTGACCGAAATTAGAAATGAGTACTTTCACTATTTGTTGTGACTCATTTCCATCCGTATTAGGACTGATAATCTCTGTAATACCTATGTCATGATTAAACAAGCTAATAACTTCTTGTTGTCTTAGGTTATTACTTAATAACTTATCACCGGATAATTCAACATTAGCAGAAACTATATATGTTGAGCCTTCTACTGATAAATCTGCTGTTGTAGAAAAAGAAAATTCACTACTGCTATTAGGCTCAATAGTTCCGGTAAAAGTCTCAATTACTGCAAGATTATTATTTAACTGATAACTTACCTCAAGATTACTCACTGGAGTGCTCCCAAAATTAGCAAGAGTAATGGTGATCTCTTCACTATCGCTCAAAACTCCTTCTTCAGGGAGGTCTATATCAGTAATGGCTACATCAGTATCAAAATTTTCGCCAATCTGGAAAGATCCTGCTACATTTGATCTACCGTTTTCTCCCATATACTCAGTTACAAACCAAAGTTTTCTATCTGTGGTTGGGTCTACATCCATTTTGCTAAAATAACCGTATAAGTAATTAGGAATATTTTCTTTACCTTTTGCAATAAGAGTTTCTGGAATAGTCATAGTGTTTAGAGGGTCGTCTACAGACCTACCAGTAAAGTATGAACTTACAAATGTATCGGTTGTTCCACCCATACCTGTATATCCCAGACCTATATTACCAAGGGCATCTATAGACATACTAGCCATCCAGGCATGCTTATCATCTGGAGAATTATAGGTACCTTCCTGGTAAATGGACCAGGGCTGACCATCTCCACTTTGTCGCAGTTCATACCAGCGTACACTTGCACGTTGTCTTCCTAATACCTGTATTTATAGTAAAATTGAACACAGCAGAATTATAGGTGTCAAATTTTCTGAACTGTGCTTGATTCATAATAGCTGCATCCTGAGTATCAATTTTATCTCCTCCGTTGGGTTGAGCCAGTTGCCCTAGACCACTATTAAAGATCGCTGTAAACGGTGTCGTATCAAGTTCTGAGGGCTGTGATATCCTGGAATCCGCTGGAGTATCAAAATCTACATTTACAGTCCATATTTTTAAATGATCGCGAGTGGTATTAAGAAAGGTTTCTTCATCTTGCATATATACGATTGGCGCATTACCCTTTGCAGGCATTTGCTCACTACTTACATTAAACGCCTGTGGGTTAAGAACTCTTCCCGATGCTTGATTGGCGCCTGGTAGCTCAAAACGGATAATAGTCACGCTAGGTTCTCCTGCAAGCATCGCATCCCTATCTAATGCATATAAATTATTGGAGCTAGATCCATTCTTTGCAGTTACATAATAGGCATCACTCCAGACAGAAAGACGAACATTGAAGTCAAATCCATTAAAAACATAGATTGTCCACTCACTTGTAATGGGATTAGAACCTTCAGATATAGCAACTTCCAGAGTGTTGAAACGCCCAATACGTGTGAGCACCCATCGATCAGAAGCATGATCATGACTTACTGTGATATAGTCCAATCTTATACGAGAATTAAAGATATTCCTTAAAGAAAGAGCCCCCAAAAGATCATTCCCTTTTTTGTCATAAATAGAAAAACCTTCTCGATATGTAAAAAGAATATGATCCGTACCGACAGCTAAAGAAGGGTTAGATCTTAGATTTCTGCGTAAATTAGTCACTACATCAAATGATTGTTCAAGTTGATTTGATATCATCTTATTGGATAAGATATTATGATGTTTAGATTGACTATTATCTTGTACACGTTTATTTCTATTTATGTCCAGTAGAAATATATCATCTCCTCTTGACATCAATGATGGTGATTTTCTCATAGATGTAGATTCATAAATGTCTTTTGGGATTTCGTCCTGTGATTGCCCATAACTGCAAATGGTAGCAATTATTAGTATTAATAAAGTAGTTTGTGTTTTCATAATTTTTCGTGTAATTATATTTAGGTTTTAATACGATTTACGAATAAAAATTCCGCATCTAATGACATTCTTTTTCTACTATATTTTCTTCATAAAATTAAACAATAGCTATGGCTATTCTTTAATTTGATTCATCAATCTAGCGAAAAATCCTTGCCACTATTTTTACGAAATTCTCACCCGTAAATCGTATAAGATTAAGATTGGTACTAATTTTATCACTGACTGATATGGACTCTTAACAATGGTTAATTGTATAATTAAGCATAACTCAAAATGTTTTTCAAAGTGGTGTGCTAATAGTGATAACAGCATGTAGAGTATACACTGTAGTAAAACATTTTAAGATAAATCATCAAAAAATTAAATGAGTAATAAGTTCTTACTAGATAAAATAAGTATGTAAAATAAGCAATGGTTGCTTGCTATAATATTTTTCAGGTAATAAAGGTTCGCAATTTTTTCTTAAGATTTGTTATGAAAATAAGAACTATGATGAGTAATAAGAGGTTAATTAATTGGAGAAAGATTGTAATATGCGATAATAGAAGTTCGCTGGAGTAAAAATTCTTCAAAATGTTATATTTTTAAGTTGGGTATACAATAATAGTAAGGATTTATATATAAAAAAGTTAGATATCTTACATATTTTGGAGAATGATTGTTCAATCAATTAAATAGAGCATTGTTTTAAACAGCTAGTAAGTATCTTAACTGATTATATGTTTTCTGAAACTAATACCATCCTGATAAAAAATTACCCCTAAGATTTGCTCTTTTCCGTTTTTACTCGATAATCGAGATTTAAATGCTCCGAAGCCTGCCTCGAAATCAAAATGTTTTTTTCAATAAATGCCTCGTGGGCCTGCCCCGAGGTAGTTTACTAGTACATAAAAATTGATCCGTTCAAATTGGTATTACAAGTTTAAAATAAAAAAGCTGACCAGTATAAGTCAGCTTTTTTTGAATTAATGTAGCGAGAGGGGGGCACGATCCCCCGACCTCTGGGTTATGAATCCAACGCTCTAACCAGCTGAGCTACCTCGCCAAATAGATGCTACATCATTTTAATTCGGGTGCAAATATAAAAACAAAATACATTGTAGCAAACAATAAAGTAGAATTAATTTTTTTCAAATACTTTTAAAGTAAATAATTAATCTATATATTGGCTTACTAACAATTTTGCAATATGTCTGAAAAAATAAAATACGAACTTGAATTTGTAATACAATCTTCTCCACAGTTATTATATCAATACATTTCAACGCCTTCTGGTCTTTCAGAATGGTTTTCTGATAATGTTAACTCTAGGGGAGAATTGTTTACATTTATATGGGATGATAGTGAAGAAGAAGCAAAGCTTTTAAGTAAAAAAAGTGGGGAAAGAATTAAATTTAGATGGATAGATGATGACGATGGTACGGATTATTTTTTTGAGATGCGTATTCAGGTTGATGAAATCACTAAAGATGTTTCATTAATGGTTACAGATTTTTCTGATGATGATGAGATGGAGGAAAGTAAAATGCTATGGGAAAATATGATCAGTAACTTAAAACATGTATTAGGTTCCGCTTAATTCTTACTCTTTTATAATGTATATTTGCCCCGCCCAATGATCATTGGTAATAGGGGCTTTTTTTTATGATTAATATTAACGGAAATATGGTAGCTGATAATCAAGCTACCCTGTCTGTCACCAATCGTGGATTTACGTATGGTGATGCTTTATTTGAAACAATACGAGTTAATGCAGGAGTTATTCTCTTTTGGGAAGATCATTATTTTAGATTAATGGCCTCTATGAGAATCTTACGAATGGAGATTCCTATGAGTTTCACTCCTGAATTTTTGCAAGAGGAGATTTTACGCCTTATTAAAGAAAATGATTTTCTGAATTCATCAGTACGAATCAAGATAATGGTGCATAGAAAAGATGGAGGTTTATACACTCCATTACAAAATGAAATCGATTACTGCATTTCTTTAGCCTCATTAACAACTCCATTTTATAGTATTTCTGATACTGTATATGAAATGACATTGTTTAAAGATCATTATGTTGCCAAAGACCTTCTTTCTACATTAAAATCAAATAATAGATTGGTTAATATTTTAGGAGGGATTTTCGCAAAAGAAAATGGTTTTCAAAATAGTTTTTTGCTAAACACTCATAAAAACGTAGTCGAAGCACTAAATGGAAATATTTTTTTGGTAAAAGGAAATAAAATAAAAACACCACCGATTTCTGATGGTTGTTTAAAAGGAATTCTAAGAACTCAATTGATCAGAATTTTAGAAGGACTAACCGGATATGAGATAGAAGAATCATCTATTTCTCCTTTTGAGTTACAAAAAGCAGATGAAATATTTGTCACCAATGTGATAATAGGATTGCAACCGGTTACTAAGTTTAGAAAAAAAGAATATCAATCTACAGTCACAAGAAAATTACTAGGCATATTGAATGCTAAAATAAGAATGGGATAGGAGCTTAGGTTAGTTATAACTAGGATCTTCTGGAGCATTTGACCAAAGCAGATAATCTCCTCCTAATTCAATCATTTTTTCTTTCCAAAAGGTATTATAAGATTTACCTATAATATTTTTTTTATAGGTATTCTCTACAATTACCCAGGAATTTGCTTCAAGCTCTTGATTAAGTTGTTCGGCATCCCAACCTGAATATCCTAGAAAAAACCTAATTTCATTTGGAGTGATCTTATCCTTTGCAATTAGATCTGATACAATAGAAAAATCTCCTCCCCAATAAATACCACAGGAAATTTCTACACTATTAGGAATTAAATGAGGTATTTTATGAATAAAATAAAGATTATCCTGCTCTACCGGACCTCCATTATAAATTTTAAATTCAGCTTCTATATCCGGAACTAAATCAGAAATAATATAATCCAGTGGCTTATTCATAATAAAACCAATGGATCCTTGATCACTATGATCCGCTAGCAGTACAACCGATCGATTGAAAGAAACATCTCCAATAATAGATGGTTCAGCAATAAGTAGATGTCCTTTTGCAGGTTGTAATGATATCATGGATGGTTTAGTTTATATTAAAACTAAATAATTATTTCTAATAATCAAAGTAGATATACAATTTTTGTAGGATATTCATAAAAAAAGCCCTCTAAAAATAGAGAGCTTCTATAATATCAAAAACTAATTTTATTAGTTAACTGAACTCGATAAATCTGCACCAGCCTTGAACTTCACAACATTTTTTGCAGCGATCTTGATAGTTTTTCCTGTCTGAGGGTTTCTACCTTCTCGAGCAGCTCTTTGAGAAACTGACCAAGATCCAAATCCAACTAAAGAAACACGGCCACCTTTTTTAAGAGAACCTTCAACATTGCCTAAAAAAGATTCTAAAGCTTTTTTTGCTGCTGCTTTTGTAATTCCAGCATCAGCTGCCATTGCATCGATTAATTCTGTTTTGTTCATAATTCTGTTTTTAAATTAATTGTTGGTTATACCAAATTTTTGTTAAACGCTCTACAAATTTATACGGATTTATGATTCATGCAAGGATTAGCCCAGTAAATACGGGGTTTTGTTGATAACTCAAGGCTATTGTTAATAAAGAACTACGTTTTATATGAATTTTATTACTCTAGTAATAGCGTGGGCTCAGCCCATTTTTGCCTCTTTAAAAAAGGTGTAACCATTTAATAGGGATTTAGAATCCATAGCTTTTTTTCCGGGAAGCTGAATTTTATTTATAATAATGTATCCGTTTTTTCCCACTACTTTAATTTCAGTATCTTCAACAATAATTTTTCCGATAGTAAAATTATGAATGGAGTCTTCTATTTTAGATTCATAAATTTTTATAGAAACTTCTTCTCCTTTATTATAAAGAAGACACCAAGCTGCTGGATAAGGACTTAAACCTCTTATTAAATTATGAATGGTTTGTAGATCATCATTCCAATTGATCTTAGTATTATCGCGATGTAACTTATATGCGGTTTTTAATTCACCATCTTTGGGTTGCGCCTTAGTAAGAACGTTGTCATCTTGTATCATTTTAATAGTCTCAACAACCAATTCTCCGCCATCGACCATTAATTTGTCATGAAGACTGCCGGCAGTTTCATCTTTGCCGATCATAACTTCTTTTTGCATAATGATATGACCAGTATCTATTTTTTCATCAATAAAAAAAGTTGTAATACCTGATTTTTTTTCTCCATTAATAATCGCCCAATTTATTGGAGCCGCCCCTCTATAATCAGGTAGTAATGATGCGTGTAAATTAAAAGTACCATATACCGGCATATTCCATACTACCTTTGGTAACATTCTGAAAGCAACAACTACATTTAGATTTGCATCCAATACTTTTAGTTCATCAATAAAGCTTTCATCTTTTAGATTAGTGGGTTGTAGGATGTTTAGATTTTGTGATAAAGCATATTCCTTTACTGCAGAGGCTTTTAGTTTTCTACCTCTGCCTGCAGGTCTATCCGGGGCCGTAATAACACCAACCACTTTATAATTGTGTTTTATAATTGTTTTTAGGGTTTCTACTGCAAAATCAGGAGTACCCATAAAAAGGATTCGTAAATCTCTCATTGATATTTTAGACTAGTTGATATTTGTTATTTTGATTGATCTTTATGACTTTATGTTCATTTAACTCGCGTAATACAGTTAATACGATATCTTCTGGATATGCCAGTTGTGATATAATATTTCTGGATGATAAGTGGTTTTCTTGTAATAATCTTATAATCTCTTTGCTTATTTTATTGGTATTTCCTATTGTATGATTCTTGGAATTGCATACATCGCAGATTCCACAATCCTGCGTGTTTTTTTCTCCAAAATAGGTAAGTAGTTGTTTGCTTCTACAAATAACGTCATTTTGGACAAAATTAATAATAGCTTCTACCTTTTTTACTTTTGATGATCGTTGTTCCTTAATATCTGGTTTTACTCTATTTATAGTATGGTCATCTTCTCTGGGGACCAAAAAAATGATTTCTGCATCTGTAAGTGTATGATTGAATTGTAATAAGTCCAGATCCTGTAATTTTTTTAATACCTCAATCACCTCATATTCATGAGATTGTACTCTTGAAGCAATCAAGGATAGGTTTACTGGCACTTCTTCATCAAAAATACCTCCATATGTACGTAATATTGCTTTGGTGATATTTTCATATTGTGGATTCTCTTCTAAATATCTCAAAAGTTGGTTTCCCGTAGTAGTGATATGAATGCTGCTTTTTTTGGTAAACCTTTGCGCAAAGCTAATAATACTGCATCTATCTAGAAATTGTAAAGCGTTGTAAGTAAGCAGGGTATTAAATTCATAGGTTTTGCAAAAATGATTAAAATTAAAACCATGTATAGTCTGTTCTCCTTCTCCGTATGATATCCTAAAGAAGTTGCTCAGTTTTCTATAGACTAGTTTCACAAAATCAACATCTGGTAAGACTTTGATAAATTGATTTTTTACTCTAAGAATATCATTTTCATTTTTTATCAAGAAAGCATAAGCCTTTTTACCATCTCTTCCAGCTCTTCCAGCTTCCTGAAAGTAACTTTCAATACTTTCGGGAATATTAAAATGTATTACAGTTCTTACATTAGGTTTATCAATTCCCATCCCAAAAGCATTGGTTGCTACCATAATTCTGGCATCATCCTGAAGCCATAGTTGAAATCTTTTTGTTTTCTCCTTGGTGTCGACACCGCCATGATAATAGGTAGCAGCATGACCGTTCGAATTTAGAAAATCACTGATTTCTACTGCGGATTTTCTATTTCGTACATAAATTATAGCGCTTCCTGTATACTTTTTAAGTATTTGTAGTATTTTATAATTTTTATCAGAAGTATAATAAACTATATACCCAAGATTATCTCTTGAGAAAGATTGTCTGCATACTTTGGGTTGAAAAAGATCTAATTCAGTTATAATATCATCTACAACATCCGTTGTTGCCGAAGCAGTCAAGGCTATTATCGGAACTGCAGGTTTTAGTTTTCGCAGTATCTTAATTTTTCTGTAGGATGGTCTAAAATCATTTCCCCATTGAGAAATACAGTGAGCTTCATCCACGGCAATGAGATTAATATTCATCTTTTTTAGCCGCTCTTTTACTAAATCCTGCTGGAGGCGTTCAGGTGAAAGGTATAGAAATTTATAATTGCCATAGATACAATTATCTAATAGCGCATCCAGTTCTGAATATTTGATTCCGCTGGATAATGCAATGGCTTTGATACCTTTTTGTTGCAAACCGAGAACCTGATCTTGCATAAGTGCAATAAGCGGAGAAATAACAATACAAATTCCTTCTTTTACAAGTGCAGGAATCTGGAAACAAATAGATTTTCCACCACCCGTAGGAAGTAATGCAAAGGTATCATTACCTTCTATTACAGAAGTTATTATTTCTTCCTGTAAAGGTTTAAAGGTATTATAATTCCAATTTTGCTGTAATAGTTGGATCGGGGTATTCATCAAAACTATATTACGTATTGTAATATAAAGGTACTACGTTCTTTTACATTTCCAAAAGGAACTTCTATACAATTATACCCAAATGATGAATATGTCTCTAATAAAAGATGATAAATTTGCTGTGCTTCTTCAAAACTTTCATAGCGTTCTTCATCTGAAACATAAATCTCTTTCCAGGGAGGTAATAAAAAAACCTGATCATATTTATGATCATTACAAGCCTGTATAAATGAAGGATCATACGATTGATTGAAGAGCTTCATGTAGGCCAAAACATCCGGGATACCTCTATCATAAAAAGCAATATCCTTATCATCAGCTCTAGAATCTATATATTGAAGAATCCTGCCTTGTATCAGTTTTTTGTTAAAATCATATGGATCAGATACCGATGCAATGGGATTAGATACTATAGTGGTAGTTTTTTTACTGCTTTTTACTTCTTGAGTAATACTTCGTATAAATTCTGGAAAACAAAAAAAACCTTCTTCTTCGAGTTTTTTTATAATAGATGTTTTTCCTGTAGACGGACCTCCTGTGATTACAACCTTATGTTTTGCCAAAAGAATATTTTTATTGCAAATCTCGTGATAATTAAGGGATTTCTAAAAATAGCGAAAGGCGGATACCATAAAGGTCTGTTAAAATTTAATTTCGACATTATCTTTTTTAGTAACTTCATTAGCAAATTACTTGCTAAAGTCTTATTTAGACTAATTAAACACAAATCCTAAAAATATTATTCATGCCTGTTTTTAATCTAAAAGTAAATGGTAAGTCTCTTTCTGTAGAGGCTGATGAAGACACACCTCTTTTATGGGTGTTAAGAGATCATTTTGATCTTGTAGGAACAAAGTTCGGATGTGGTATCGGGCAATGTGGTGCCTGTACCGTTCACGCAGATGGTGTGGCTACCAGAAGTTGTTTGCTTCAGGTAGCTGTAGCTACAGAAATGGAAATTACTACAATAGAAGGTTTGTCTGAAGATGCGTCGCATCCTGTACAGCAAGCCTGGAAGGAGATTGATGTGCCCCAATGCGGATATTGCCAGGCTGGTCAGATGATGTCTGCTGCTGCATTTCTTAAAGAAACCCCTAACCCTAGCAGATCAGAGATTAGAGATGCAATGAGTGGTAATATTTGTAGATGTGCTTCCTATAATAGGATTGAGAAAGCAGTTGAATTGGCAGCAAGTAAACTGAGTTAACCAACCTAAAATTCTAAGAAAAATGAAAACAATCACGACACCTTCTCTAAACAGAAGGTCATTCATAAGAACATCAGCATTGGCTGGAGGAGGAATCTTAATTGGTTTTAACCTTTTTCAAGCTTGTAAGCCAGAGGTTGTGCCTCCAGTAGATATTGCAGACATAAATTTTAATGATTTTAATGCATTCATCAAAATTGCTGACAATGGTATGGTCACTATTTTTTCTCCAAACCCAGAAATTGGGCAAGGAGTAAAAACATCTATGCCTATGCTTATAGCAGAAGAATTAGATGTAGCTTGGAAAAATGTACTTGTAGTTCAGGGAGCTTTGGATACAAAAAATTATACAAGACAAGTTGCCGGGGGAAGTCAATCGATTAGACTCGGTTGGGAACCTTTGCGACAGACAGGAGCAACTGCTAGACAAATGTTAATAAATGCAGCTGCGGTTAAATGGGGTGTAAATCCATCAGAGTGTACTACCAATCAGGGTGTGATTACAAATGCCAAAGGAGATAAACTGGGGTATGGAGAAGTGGTAAAAGCAGCAGCAGCTTTATCAGTACCAGAAAAAGTTAAGCTCAAAGATCCAAAAGATTTTAACATTATAGGAAAAGATATTCCTAATGTAGATGTAGACAATATCATTGCTGGAAAGCCTTTGTATGGTATGGATTATAAGGAAGAAGGAATGGTATATGTATCTGTGTTGAGACCTCCTGCTTTCGGAAAAAAATTAGAAGGTTTTGATGCTACAGAATCTAAAACAGTCTCTGGGGTAATTGATGTGTTTAAATTTGGGGATAAAATAGCTGTATTGGCCAAAAATACCTGGGCAGCTATGAAAGGGAAGAAATCCTTAAAAGCAAATTGGATAGATGGTTCTAAATTAGAAAGCACAGAAGATCATGATAAAATACTTACTGATCTGCTGAATGGGAAAGAATTTAATACCATGCGCAAAGATGGAGATGTTGAAAAAGCATTTGCTACTGCTGATCAGGTAATAGAGAGAGTTTATGAATCTCCGTTTTTACCTCACAATTGTATGGAACCTATGAACTTTTTTGCCCATGTTACCGATGAGAAAGTTCGCTTGGTTGGTCCAATACAAACTCCGGACGGAACTGCAAAAAGAGTGGCAGAACTGCTAGATAGAAAACCAGAAGAAGTGTCTGTAGATATGACAAGAATGGGTGGTGGATTTGGCAGAAGGTTATACGGTGATTTTGCTTTAGAAGCAGCAGAAATATCAAATATATCAAAGAAACCTGTTAAACTGGTATATTCTCGCGAAGATGATATGTCTGCAGGGATTTATCGTCCTGCAATCAAATATAAAATAAGCGCTTCTGTTAAAGGAGGAAAGTTAACTGGTTATCATCTTAAAGAAGCTGCAGTGAATTCTAATATGTATGGATTAATTCCTAATTTTTTCCCAGCAGGCGCTATTGAAAATTATCAGGTAGATGTTGCAAAATATGATAGCAATATTACAATTGGTGCCTGGAGAGCACCTTATACCAATTTCTTAGCGTTTGCCGAACAAAGTTTTTTTGACGAAATAGCCGAAATAATGGAAGTTGATCGTATAAAACTTAGGTTGAATTTACTTCAAAACGTTAAGGGAAATACGGATGAACGGATACAATATTCTCCAGAACGTCTTGAGAAAGTTATTAAAACAGCTGTAGAGAAATCTGAATGGGGTAATAAGCCAGAAGGAGTCTATCAGGGATTTAGTGCTTATTATTGTCATAATACACACGTGGCAGAAGTGGCAGATGTTGTCTTAGAAAATGATCAACCTGTGGTAAAAAAAGTAACTTGTGTAGTTGATTGTGGAATCGTCGTAAATCCACTGGGAGCAAAAAACCAAATTGAAGGTGGGGTAATTGATGGTATTGGCCACGCTATGTTTGGCGAATTCTCTTTTAAAAATGGAATCCCCAGTCATAAAAACTTTGATACCTACCGCCTTATCAGAATGAATGAAACTCCTGTGGTGGAAACTCATTTTATTGAAAGTAAAATTGCACCTACAGGTCTTGGTGAGCCTACATTGCCTCCTGCAGGTGCTGCTATTGCTAATGCGATCAAAGCGGCAAAAGGAATTAGATTAACAAAACAGCCTTTTATTAATAATATGGATAAAAAAGATTTGTTAGGATAACTCATGACACATGAATTTAAAGAAATAATTAACGCATATCAAAAAGCAAGTAAAAAAGGAATTAGAGCCGTTATAGCTACTGTTGTAGATATAGACGGCTCTTCCTACCGCAGACCTGGTGTTGGAATGCTTCTTCTTGAGAATGGAGAGATGATAGGTGCTGTTAGCGGAGGATGCGTAGAGAAAGAAGTGTTTAGACAGTCGCAATCAGTATTTGCTTCTGGAACTGCTAAAATAATGACATATAATGGCAGATATAGATTAGGATGTGAAGGGATTTTATACATATTAATTGAACCATTTATTATTAGTAATGTAGTGATTCATAATATTAACAGGTATCTGGCATCTAGAACTTCTTTTGTAATAAAATCATATTATTCTAAAGAAGAAGAAAATAACAATCAGATGGGCTCAGTAGTATGTTTTGATGGAGTCAATGATTTTTCATTTTCTAATCAAATGGATGTGAGGAATCTCAGGCAAAATTCCTTATTCCAATGCTTTGATCGTGTTATGTTACCGTGTTTCAGACTGATAATTATTGGGGCAGAACATGACGCAAAAGAATTATGTAAATTGGCATCCGCTACAGGGTGGGAAGTTGAGGTTGTGAGCGGACCCAAAAGCCCTAAATTTCCTAAGGATTTTCCAGAAGCTCATAAAGTATCGAATCTTTCACCAGAAAATCTTGTTATTGAAAATGTAGATAAGCAAACAGGGATTGTTTTAATGACCCATAATTTTGCAAAAGATGTATTGTATTTACAAGCATTAAAAGATGTATCGCCAATTTATATTGGTCTTCTTGGTCCGGCAAGACGAAGAGAAAAGTTGTTGTCCGCGTTTATAGAGTATTTTCCGGATGTTGATAATGAATTTTTAGATTGTATCTATGGACCGGCAGGTCTTAATCTGGGCGCAGAAACTCCACAAGAAATTGCAATTTCTATTATTGCCGAATTACTTTCGGTTATCAGGAATCAAAAACCAATTTCGTTACAAGAAAAAGTAGGAGGAATTCATGGAAATTCCGCAGAGCGAATACTAAATAGTTTTGTTGATTAAACCTGTTCATACTGTCCAACTTATCCTTGCCGCCGGATCATCTAGTCGGATGGGATGTCCTAAGCAATTATTACCTTGGAAAAACAGTTCATTACTTGTATTTGAGATTGAGAAATCATTACAATTAGCTCAAGTTTTTACAGTAGTTGTTTTAGGAGCTAATTTTGAAATTATAAAAAAAGAAATCGCTCATTTTCCAATTGTAATTATTTATAACCAACACTGGAAATCAGGGATGGGAACATCCATTAGTTGTGGGATACAATATGCTTTAGAAAAGCAGAGATACTGTACAAATGTTTTAATCACGCTGATTGATCAACCGCTAATAGATATGGAACATCTAGATTCTTTAATGCAAAAAAGTGTAAAACATCCCGATAAAATAATAGCCACTCAAAGGAAGAATAATTTTGGTGTACCGGCAATTTTTCCCAAACGCTATTTTAAAGAATTGTATAATCTTGCAGAGGACTACGGAGCCAGATATCTGTTAAAGCAATACAAAGACTCTATAGTTTCAGTAGTGGATGACTATAATAAAACAGCCGATATTGATACGCTAGAACAATACACAGCTTTATTACAAAGAATGAAAGAGTAAGATACATTTTCTATTTTATAAAACAGAAGATGTATCTTTGTCAAAATTATGAAATAGATGAGTGATGATTCTAAAACAGAAGAGTTTTATAAAAAATTAAAAATCCAATTAGCAGATACAGCGCTGTGGCCAGCTGCATATTTATATAAATTTATTATTCCAACGGATACGGAGAAGATTAAAAAAGTAGAAGGTATCTTTGATAATTTAGGAGCAGTTATTACGACAAAGCAGTCTAAAAATGCAAAATATACAAGTGTATCTATTAATGTGCGAATGAAAAATCCAGATCACGTAATTACAAAATATAAAGAAGTCGCAGAAAAGGTAGAAGGAGTCATTTCGTTATAATCAAAAATGCAATTTTTAGATAATATGGATTTTCTGACGGTAAAATAGACGTACTTGTTTTTATTTTAGTATTTTGCAAACCAATTAATGAGGCTACTGAAAAGTCTACTACCCCCGGAATGTCAGTTTAATAACTCGCCGCCCCTTTTTAGATAAACTCATACTACATATATTTTTTTATGGATGTTAATAATTTTATGGAGATTAATAATTTAGAATATAATACTGAACGTGATCAGCTCATCATACCAGAATATGGGCGCCATTTGCAGAAAATGATAGACCACGCAATAGTTATTGAAGACAAAGAAGAACGAAATAAGGTTGCAAAAGCAATTATTTCTGTTATGGGAAATCTACAACCACATCTGAGGGACGTTCCTGATTTTCAGCATAAACTATGGGATCAATTATTTATTATAAGTGATTTCAAATTAGATGTAGATGCTCCTTATCCTATACTTACAAAAGAGAAGCTAGAAGAAAGACCAGAGCCATTAGAATATCCCCAAAACTTTCCAAAATATCGCTACTATGGTAATAATATTAAAAGAATGATTGATGTTGCTAATAGTTGGGAAGATGGAGATCTGAAAAATGCATTAACATTTACGATTGCTAATCACATGAAAAAATGTTATTTGAACTGGAATAAAGATGTAGTAGATGATTCAGCTATTTTTAACCATCTTTTTGAACTTAGTGATGGTATGATTGATTTGAGAAATAGTGAGGAAGATCTTAGTACATCTTCAGATTTAATGAGAGGGAAAAAGAAAAATTATCGTAGTAATTCTAACAGTTCGAACAAAAAGAATTATAGAAATAATAATAATAACAACAATCGCGGTAAAAAACGTTATTAATCCACCCCCAATAACTATTCAACTTTTATGAGTACTTTTCAGATCGAAGGAGGGCATCAACTCAAAGGAGAAATCACTCCTCAGGGTGCTAAAAATGAAGCTCTACAAATTCTTTGTGCCGTATTATTAACTCCAGAAAAAGTAACAATTTCTAACATTCCAGATATTAGAGATGTTAACAAATTAATTGAGATCCTCAGAAATCTTGGAGTGAAAATTCAGAAACTAGGTAAAGGTAAATTCACTTTTAAAAGTGATGATCTGAATTTGGATTATATGGAAAGCGAACAATTTAAGGTTGCAGGGAGTGGTCTTAGAGGGTCTATTATGATTATCGGTCCATTATTAGGTAGATTTGGTAAAGGATATATTCCCAGACCAGGTGGAGATAAAATAGGACGTAGAAGGTTAGATACACACTTTGAAGGTTTTATTAATCTTGGAGCAGAATTTAGATATAATAAAGAAGAACGTTTTTATGGTGTAGAAGCACCAGAAGGTCTGCAAGGGACTTATATGCTGTTGGATGAGGCCTCTGTAACAGGGACCGCCAATATTGTTATGGCAGCTTCTTTTGCCAAAGGAACTACTACTATTTATAATGCTGCTTGTGAACCCTATTTACAGCAATTGTGTGCAATGATCAATTCCATGGGAGGAAAGATCAAAGGGGTAGGGTCTAACTTGTTAACAATTGAAGGGGTAGAATCTTTAGGGGGTTGTGAGCATAGAGTATTGCCAGATATGATTGAGATTGGATCGTGGATAGGCTTGGCGGCAATGACCAAAAGCGAAATAACTATTAAAGATGTGAGTTGGGATCATCTAGGTGTTATACCTCATACATTTAGGAAATTAGGAATTACTTTAGAACGTTCTGGAGATGATATTTATATCCCTGCCCATAAAGATGGGTATCAGATAGAAAGTTATATTGATGGATCCTTTATGACTATTGCAGATGCACCGTGGCCTGGATTTACTCCTGATTTATTGAGTATTATTTTAGTAGTTGCGACGCAGGCAAGGGGAGAGGTAATGGTACATCAGAAAATGTTTGAAAGTAGATTATTTTTTGTAGATAAACTCATCGATATGGGTGCTAAGATTATTCTTTGCGATCCACATAGAGCAACAATTATTGGACATAATTTTAAATCTACACTCAAAGCGACAACGATGGTGTCTCCTGATATTAGAGCAGGGATCTCTTTGTTGATTGCAGCCCTTAGTGCAAAAGGTACTTCAACGATTCATAATATAGAACAGATTGATCGTGGATATGAAAATATAGATGAACGATTAAGAGCTATTGGTGCAAAAATAATCCGGATAGAATAGGTAGGAGGTTATCTTATCATTGAACACTTTCTTAAATAACCCAATAATGTATATTGTTATAATTATACTGTTATATAAAATTGAATTCAATATCATTTAGAGTGTATCATCAAAGATAGACTTGTTTAAATCTTCAAAAAACAAAATACAGTTAAAAGATAGAATGTATTTGTAATAAATTCTATTGTTTCTCATAAAACACTGGCAAACCTAATAGTAAATCGATACAGTTTTCAGTTGTATACAATTTGTGCAATCACCGTTTTGATAATTGTCACATGATTTTATAAAACTAGAGTTTGTCATTTTTTAAAAGGGTCGAAAATATACAATAGAGATATAGGTGATTTTTTTGCTTTTTTAATCCAATAAATTTTAGTAATTTTAATGCTAACTTATTACTTGTCAGTCTCTCTGGGATTATTTCAAAAAAAGGGTTTTAATTATGCTTGTTTAGTTGTAAAAAGGTTGTAGTTTTGCGGACTCAAAAAAACGGTTATTATATTTTT
>NZ_VTZU01000205.1 GCF_008370685.1 Aquimarina sp. RZ0 | reverse complement strand
GGGGCAATGTCGTTTAGTTAAGGTTTTTATAGTTGTTAATCAGCTAATTATATTGTATCTTAGAAGAGTAATCAATAACATATAAATGATGAAAAGACATCAAAGAACAATTCGAACTTATCCAAAGTTTGAAAAAAAAATTGACTTCTAAAGCGTTTATTTCCAGGCACAAGATTAACACCACCGACTTCACCAGGGAACGGAATTTGACCTTTGAAAAAGTATTTTTCTTGCTCATTAATTTTCTGACCAAATCCCTTCAAGCAGAACTGGATAATTTATTTAAAGTAATCCTAAACAAAGAGATTCCTGTAAAGGAAGTGACCAAGGGCGCATTTAGTTTAGCCAGAAAAAAACTTGGTTATGAGGCCTTTATTGAGCTTGATAAAGATCAGCTAGCCTATTTTTATCAAACAGCATCCTATAAGAGATGGCAGGGTTTTAGGCTCATTGGGATAGATGGTTCTACAGCCCGGTTGCCCTTTAGCCATGAAATAGTTAAAAAATATGGTATCCATGATATCTCCGAAACAGGTGTCTCAATTACTTATGCCCGCTTGTCCCAAGCATATGATGTACTCAATAATTTAACCCTTGATGCTAAATTGTCTACCTATAATGACAATGAGCATAGTTTGGCATTAGGGCATACCACAGTATTTGAGAAGGGCGATTTAGCATTGTATGATAGAAATTATGCTTCATTCTGGATGTTTGCCTTATTGATGGACAAGCAAACTGATTTTTGTGCTAGGTTAAAAGTGGGCAGTTGGAAAGTTGCCAAAGAGCTATCAAATAGCGGGAACAAAGAAATCATAACAGAACTATACCCCAGTAAACAGAGTGCCAAAAAGTGTAAAGCCTTAGGCTTGTCAACCGCACCGATTATGCTTCGTTTTATTTGTATAGAACTCAATACCGGGGAAAAAGAGGTGCTGGTTACCAGTTTGACAGATAACCAGAAGTACCCTTATGAAATTTTCTCTGGGCTATACCAACTTAGATGGCAGGTAGAAGAATCTTATAAGACAATGAAATCGAGATTGAAAATCGAAAATTTTAGTGGAAAAAGCTGTTTGGCAGTCCTTCAGGATTTTTACGCGAAAATATTTTCTTGCAACCTTACAACTATCCTGGTATCAGGAACAGATGAAATGGTAAGCCATATATGTGAAAAACGAAAAAGGAAGTACAAACCAAACTTCACACAGGCACTTAATCGAATGAAAAACAGCATCGTTTTACTGTTTTGTAGAGATCGGAAAACCGTAATGGACTATTTGGGTGAATTAGAAATTTTATTCGTCTCTAATCTTGAAATGGTAAGGGACGGTAGGTCTTTTGGTAGGAATTTCAGAAAAAGTAAACGTATATACCCAATGCCCTACAAGAACGCTTTCTAAAGGATCCTAAATAAACCCATATAGTTATTGTTTGAAGCTTATCAAAAGATAAGCCTAGAATTACTATGCATATACTTTTCTGAAAAACTCAAGTTTATCCTTCTTTATAGAAGAGGTAGTAATACCCATGTACACATTTACCACTAAATCAGAAAAAAAGATTTCAACCAACGATTTTCAATACACCTGTTTCCTTAACTAAACGACATTGG
>NZ_VTZU01000204.1 GCF_008370685.1 Aquimarina sp. RZ0 | reverse complement strand
TTAAAATCTTCAGTTGTAACTTCTATTACTGAAGTGTTTTCATCCTCATTACATGATAGTAAGAGGTTTATTAAAATAAAGATGATAATATATTTTCTCATTTTCTGTTTTTTAATGTTTGTCAACGTTTAATATATGTGTCGTAGCAGGGCAAAATGTTACCTTGCTTTTCGATATTTCTTCGCATTGGTTGCTAACTTTTCTTTCTGCAAGCATTGCGCCATTGCAAAAATACACAGACTTTTCGATTTGTCCCCTAACTGCTATGACACATATATAGTGTTATGGCACGTACCACTTTTACAAGCCTGAACTTAGTAAACAAGCTGCGGTAAAGTGATATCAGATTGCGAACTGCTCCGTATTATTTTTCTTATTCTCCAGCGATCACTTTGCTGCCTTTGGATTTATCACTTACCAAACCAAAAAATCACAAATCCTTTTTCCGTCAAAATTATCGTGATGAGCCAAAAAAAGCGATTTTTTGCAAGTTACTGCTCCGAAACACTCCTTTTGAGTGATTTTTTCATCGCTTTTTTACTTTGGATCTGATACAAACCACTGCAAAAACTCTCTGTCATACGATCGAGGTTCGTCCGCAGTAAGGTTCAGATTGCGTTTTGCTTTTCAGATAACAAGTATGTGCCCTAACGCTAAATATATGAATCGGAGCAAGGCAAGCAAGCCCGAACCAATCGATTTATCTGCGCATTTTTATTTCTTATACGATTTATAACTAAAAATTTCGCATATTCATCGTTTCTTTTTCCTTTCTACTTCGTTTAAAAAATAAACCGTAGCTATAGCTATGTTTGATTTTTTTGCCTTGCATAAAGAAAAAATAATTCAATGAATTTATACGAATTTTTTAATCGCAAATCGTATTATTCAATTTATAAAAATCTAGCGCCACCACAAAAGGAAATGATCTTTCGATCTAACACCAAACTTTGCTCTGATTTCATATATAATGTTAGCTACTTTTTATTTTTCCGTTTTCCAGTTAAAATTTAAAGCCTTACACTTAGGACATTCAACATATTCCCCTTCAAGATAGTCAACATTACAGCGATTACACTTTCCGTACTTTTTATTAATATGCATAAAGGAGAACTTAGCATCAATACTTTCTATGTCATAGAGTGATTCTATTTTTTGAATTAACTCTCCAAGTTTATTATTGGCTTTTAATTCAGAAAGATTTTTTTTCTCTTCAGATGTGAAATTTGGAACTTCAAATTCTCTTTTCGAACATTTTTCACAAGACAGTTTCATAAAATTATAAACTTTCTTTTTTTTTGTTAAACCACTTTAGTTGAGATTCAATTCGCCCAAGTATTTTTTCGTCCGAGTCATTATGAATATCTCTTAGTTGGTATTTAGGATTAATCAAGTTTTCTTCTTCTATGAATTCGTTGATTTTAAGATTGAAAATTGCCTGGCCAAACCTTTGTTCTGGATTTTCATTCAGATAAGTAGAAATATGGTCAATTATTTTCTTGTGTTCTTTTTTCATTATCTGATAATTCTGACTAACGTAAAATTACACTACTGATTTACAGTTATTTGCAAATCATCATTAGTTAATCCAAATTTATCAATTTGTTTTCTAATTCTTTTCACTAGTCCTAGTTTTCTTTTT
Source organism: Aquimarina sp. RZ0 (assembly GCF_008370685.1). Classification (GTDB taxonomy): domain Bacteria; phylum Bacteroidota; class Bacteroidia; order Flavobacteriales; family Flavobacteriaceae; genus Aquimarina. Next base: position 9 of record NZ_VTZU01000204.1, on the reverse strand, counting down.
TGATCGAGG
>NZ_VTZU01000203.1 GCF_008370685.1 Aquimarina sp. RZ0 | reverse complement strand
CAGATCCAGATTTAGCGCATTTATCAAGTACGGAGTATGTAGCTCCCAGAAATGAAATAGAAGTGCAGTTGACAGAGATCTGGCAGGAGTTGTTGGGCGTGGATAAGATAGGTATTTATGATAATTTTTTTGAATTGGGCGGTCATAGTTTGTTGATTGTTCGATTGATTTCGGGCTTACAAAGTATAGGATATACTGTTCAAGTCAGGGATGTGTTTTCTAATCCTTCGATCGCTTTATTAAGTGCTAAACTTTCATTAGTTTCTTCAGTCAGTAGTATTCCTGCTAATGGTATTACAGTAGATTGCAATTATATCACCCCAGAGATGGTTCCACTGATCTCCCTTAGTCAGGAAGAACTTGAAATACTTATGGATACTATTTCAGGAGGAGCTCTTAATATTGAGGACATCTACCCTTTAGCACCACTACAGGAGGGTATTTATTTTCATCATTTGATGAGCAACCCTACCCAGGGCGATCCTTATGTTACGCCTTCATTACTTAGCTTCCCTTCGGCGGCTAAACGTTCACAATTTATAGAAGGTTTAGAGTTTGTGATCAATCGTCATGATGTCTTACGGACCTGCGTGTTGAGTAGAGGTTTCACCCAGAATATACAGCTAGTATTACGGGAAGTCGTATTAGCTGTTGAGGATCTATTGCTAGATATAAGCAAAGAGATATTGCCTCAGTTAGAACAGGCGATTTCTCCTGAGAATTTGTGGATGGATGTCTCAAAAGCACCTTTGTTACGATTGCAGAAAGCAGATGATATAGAAAAAGAGGAGTATTATTTGATTGTCAATTATCATCATTTGGTTTTGGATCATGTGGGCTTAGAGAAGATTATAGAGGAGATTAGTATGTATGTATCTGGTCAAGGGGATCAGCTATTGTCTCCTGATTTATATCGTAATTTCATAGGAGACATTATCTGTAATTATTCATTAGCAGCTAGTGAAGATTATTTTGGTTCTTTATTAGGGGAAATTGATGAGCCTACCTATCCTTTTGGTCTATCCAATACATTAGGAGATGGTTCGACAAAGATAGATTCCTCAAAAGTTATGTTATCCTCAGAATTAAGTAGTTCTATACGTAGTATATCGAGTAAGTTACAGATGAGTCCTGCAGTATTGTTTCATGCTGCATTTGGTTTAGTAGTAAGTAGGTGTAGTAATAGCGAGTATGCTCTTTTTGGTTCTTTGTTTTCTGGTCGTTTACAGGGGTCAGAAGGTTCAGCATCTTCACTTGGTTTGTTTATCAATACCTTACCTGTATTGTTGTATATTGAGGATAGTGTGGTGGATTATCTTACCCAAACCAAAGAGCGATTACGTGATATGTTACCATATGAACAAACCCCATTATCCAGTGTACATCAATGGAGTGGTATGTCCAATGATGTACATATGTTCAGTGCCTTGTTAAATTATCGACATAGTGCAGTAGATGATCCCTTTGGTGTTACCTCAGAGAACACTACTGATTTTGATTTAGGACTGGAAGTTTTAGCAGGCGAAGAACGTACCAATTATCCTTTTACCTTGGATGTGGATGATTATGGAGATGATTTTCGCTTGATAGCAAAAATAGCAGATGTAGAAATTGATGCCATCAGAGTGGTTGCTTATATGGAAGAAACTTTAG
>NZ_VTZU01000202.1 GCF_008370685.1 Aquimarina sp. RZ0 | reverse complement strand
AACGCAATCAAATTATATAACAATAAAAGATTACATTTATCTTTAGACTATAAAACACCTAATTACGTGCACCAAAGTGCCGCTTAAATTTTAATATTAATCTGTAGCCGTATTTTAGGACGTGACACTAAGAAAAAAAACGAGTTATTAATGAACTATCAGACATTTCAGCCTCATCCAGATTTAGAATCGCTTATTAGCTGTTATTGGACTTTAGAAGTTTCTGCTGATAATGATTCGCAAAAACAACGGATTGTTCCTGATGGCTGTATTGAGATGGCTTTTATTCTTGGCGATGACATTAAGCGATATACTTCGGGAGATGAATTTATCCTACAACCACGTGCAATGGTACTTGGACAGACCATTGAACCATTTTATATCGAACCAACAGGGCATGTGAATACATTCGCCATCCGATTTTATCCATACGGATTTGCTAATTTTGTAACTGAACCAATTAAAAATTTAGCTAATAAAGAAACACCTTTAGAAGTATTGTTTGATGAAAAAAAAGCCAAGGAGTTAGAACAAAAAATAATCCAAGCGAAAGACGTCAAGCAACGAATAGAAATCATAGAAAGATTTCTCCTAGAAAGGCTAAACGACAAAATAACTGTTGAAAATATTGTAAAAACAACAGTTAATTCACTTTTATTGACAAACGGAAACGCACCGATAAAAACGATTCTTAAAGATGACTTGTCCACAAGAAGGCAACTTGAGAGAAAGTTTATAAAACAAATTGGAGTTAGTCCAAAACAGTTAGGTAAAATAATTCGATTGCAAACCGCATTAAAAATGTTACTTAACAAAGAAGAAGAAAGTTTAACTAATATAGCTTACGAAAGTGAATATTATGACCAAGCACATTTTATTAAAGACTTTAAGGAGTTTACAGGGACGAACCCGAAAGAGTTTTTAGGAAATGAAAATTTGACTCTTTCTGCTCTTTTCTACAAATAAATTGAATGTCGCATTTTTACAATTTCAACCTTCAAAAATAATTTAATTTCGTATCATTAATTTAAACAGGAAAAATGAAAAGAATTGTATTAAGTGTTACTGTAATACTTGCCTTTAGCCTTATGGCTTGTAATAATCAAAATAAACCTAATTCAGAAGTACAAAAAGTAGATTCTAACCAAGAGCAAATAACTAATGATATGAAAAGTTTTATTTCCCTTTTTGAAATTCCTGCAACGGATATTTCTCGAGCAGTAAGTTTTTATGAGGCAATTTTGGACATTAACATTGAGAAAATGGAAATGTCAGGAATGGAAATGGGCATATTTCCATACGAAGGACAAATGGTTACAGGAGTAATAATGAAAGGAGAAGACTACAGGCCTTCAGCTGATGGGGTAGCCATTTATCTGAATGGTGGAGATAATCTTCAACACATTCTCGATAAGGTGGAAAAAAATGGCGGAAAAATCATTGTCCCAAAAACCGCTCACGCAGATGAAAGTGGTTTTTTTGCTTTGTTTTTAGATACAGAAGGAAATAAACTCGGCCTAAATTCCCCAAACTAAACAAAGGAAAATATGTAGAAAGAGAGTGTAAATATAACCTTGTCTGAATACTAAATTTTTAATTTACACATTATTCAGATAAGATGACAAATACAGAACAACAAGAACTAGAGAAGAAAGCTCTTGAACAATTTATGAGCGGCAA
>NZ_VTZU01000201.1 GCF_008370685.1 Aquimarina sp. RZ0 | reverse complement strand
ACCTCGATCAAAAAAGAAAACTAGGACTAGTGAAAAGAATTAGAAAACAAATTGATAAATTTGGATTAACTAATGATGATTTGCAAATAACTGTAAATCAGTAGTGTAATTTTACGTTAGTCAGAATGTATAAAAAACATAGGGCTTTTGTGTTATATCCAAAGTTCTGTGTTTTTTTATTAAGTCCGCTAAATATAAAATTTGGCGTTTATAGTAGAAAAGATAAAAGCAAAATATTTATATTTAGCTAAGTAATAAACCGAAACGAAAGTGCTTATCTTCTGCCCTACGTTTCTTATACAAACCGTTGTGTGTCATACCCGAAGAACGCAAATTGAATTAAAAACGAACAAAAGAACTGAAATATAAATGTTTATTATAAACTTGACTTATAAAACCGAACTTGAAAAAATTGACCAATTTCTGAATGAGCATATTGAATTTCTAAATGAACAATATGAATTAGGACATTTTCTAGCCTCAGGACGAAAAATTCCAAGAACAGGAGGAATAATTTTGTCTAATGTTAAATTACAGTCAGAATTGGAGAAAATTATTGAAAAAGACCCTTTCAAGAAAAATGAATTAGCGGATTACGAGTTGACTGAATTCGTACCGACTAAAACTTGTAAAGAACTGAATTTCTTGATGGAATAAAAAAGTACGAACACACAACAATGGCTATAAACAATTGGGGCGAAAGTAATAAAACGAAAGTATAAACACAAAACAAAGGTCGGTGCTAAACCGAAAAGTTAGGATTTTGAAATCCCCAACTGTTCATAGCCAAGGCCGTTACCCAACATTAACAAAATGAGAACTGAAATTAAATATATTGAGTTAAAAAGTGGATTTTCTGATAATGGAAATGCTTGGATTGGACTTGTTTCATTCTCAAAAAGTGGAAAAACAATTTATTTTAACGGAAAAGCATTTCAAAGTTTAAACGGAATGGGAATAAATGGAAACTATTTTGACCTTGAAAGTGGAGATGAATATTGGATTTCTGGAGTTAAAAAAGATATGACAGACCGACATAAATTTGGTGGCGGGAAAATCTTTGTGGAAAAACGGATTTTAAATGATTATCTGAAAATAGTAGGTAAGTCGGAATTACCAAAATCTGACTATGAATTGACACAAGTAGAAACCGAAAAACCAATTGAACGGATTAACGAATTGGAAAACGAAAAAACTCAATCGACTGAATTTGATTCAGACTTATATTTCAAAAAACCGAATGAGCTAACTGATAAAGAAATCGAATTTGCAATCACTGAATTAATTGAGGACGAGAAAGATATTCAGTTTAATAAGGCAAGAAGAAGTTACAAGAAAAAACGACTTGAATTAGAAGCTGAACTCGAAAAACGTGGAATAAAAAACGTTGGGTAACAACACCTATGCGATAATGCGGGGTTTGGGTTTAATCGAAAAGTCATTGCTTATTTGGTTTGTCGCCAAAGTATTAAATTTAATATTTTAGAAAAAGATAAAAACAAAATATAAACTTTGGCTAAGTGCTAGCTCGATAACCAGTGATTTTCTGCTTCCGCACTACGCATAGCTAAACGTTGAACTAAACCTTCGGTAACTTTTTTCTGCTGGATTTCGTAATTTAATAGAAATAATTAAAATCTATAACTTATGTATCAAAAAAAGAGTTGAGTCTTGCTGTGAAAAAGCAAAAAGAACTGTAC
>NZ_VTZU01000200.1 GCF_008370685.1 Aquimarina sp. RZ0 | reverse complement strand
CATAGCCTGTGCAACGCACATATTTTGAGGGATCTGATTTATATAGAAGAAGCTTTTGATGCTCCCTGGGCAACCAAAATAAGAAAACTACTAGTACGTGCCAAGAAAAAGAAAGAGCAAGATCCTGATCTGAAATCTTCATATTATACAAGGGTATTCAACACCTTTACTAAAACAATACGGCCCATTATCAAAGGCTATGATAAGAAATTCAAGAAAACTGATGAGCAACGTTTTGCTTTTGCTTTAGAAAAACATAAATACCTCTTTCTTGAATTTATCAAACAACCCTTAGTGCCTTTTGATAACAATCAGGCGGAACGTGATTTAAGGATGATCAAGGTCAAACAAAAAGTGTCGGGATGTTTTCGATCACAAGATCATATCCATTACTTTTCCAGAATCAGGGGATACATCTCAACACTTAGAAAGAATAAGCAATCTATATTAGAATGTCTTATCGATGCATTCAATGAAAAACCATACATCCCAATGAAGGGTGAATAGTTACAATAGGACGAATTATTCATCTAATATACTGAAAATCAATGCTTTATTCTAAAAAAACCATACTTATTTTATTGATAATCAGTTAATTATATTTTTGTTATGTACTTAGTTTTAAAGGATAAAAATGGTGAAAAACAAGAATAGATAAAAGATCTGAAAGATAAGGATTTAAAAGAATAGTTCCGGCTTCAGCTAGTAGGGGGGACAGGGCAAACTCATACTTTTCGAGTTGATTTTTGGGGTATTTTTTTGTATTAAAAGACTTGATTTCAAGTTGGTTAATAGTGGTTTTTTAGATTAAAAGAAAGTGTATTGTATTGATAGTCAATATAATATATATTTTGAAAAACACAAATTCACTACAGTCAATTTTTAGTCAAATGGAAGATCCTAGAAGCCATATAAACCAATTTCACAATTTTATTGACTCCTTCTTATCGGAATAATTTCAGTAATTTGTGGAGCAGAAACTTGGAAACAAATGGTGGGGTTTGCGAAGTCAAAAGAAGCATTTCTTAAAACTTTTCTCGAATTACCCAACGCAATACCTTCAGAAGACACTATAAACAGATTGTTTTCGGCAATCGATAGCCTGGAATTTGAAAAGTACTTTACTCAATGGGTAACTACGGTAAGCAGTCAGCACAAAGGGCAAATCATTGCTATTGATGGGAAGACAATTCGAGGAGCAAAATCACACGGAAAAAAATCTCCAATTCATATGGTAAGTGCTTGGACTTGCCAAAATAATATGGTTCTAGGTCAAGTGAAAACGGCTGAAAAATCTAATGAAATAACTGCGATCCCAGAACTTATAGAAGCCTTGGATATTTCAGGAACTATCGTGACCATCGATGCAATGGGAACACAGCTTGATATTGCCAGTAAAATCATTGAAAACAATGCTGACTATATTTTGGCGGTCAAAGGAAATCAAGCTGGATTATTGCAAGATATCCAAGATGAATTCAAATTCTCTAAACAAGTCATATCTGTTACCGATATGGATTTAGGACATGGTAGGATAGAAACAAGGACTTGTAGTGTGATTTCAAATTTTGAGTTTGTTAACCTAGTGTCAAGTCAATTATTAATTGACGGATAAAGTTTTTTGAGTTTGATTCTGCAATTTTCCGTTGTGAATTGCCAATTTATTTTGGCATTAAGATTATTTCTATATTCTTGCCAAGCTTCAACTT
>NZ_VTZU01000199.1 GCF_008370685.1 Aquimarina sp. RZ0 | reverse complement strand
TTTTGACCTGATTTTAATAATTGGACTATCATTACCTTAAAATCGTTGTCATAGTTCTTCTTTACCATAATTCAAATGTATTAATTTGAGACTTATGTTTTTTGTAACAACTAAAGTAGGTACTCCAACTCCTAGGCTTGCCCCGAGGTAGTTTACTAACAAGAAATATTTGATATTCAAAAAATTACCAACCTCATAAGCTCCTTTTATCTTTGGAAGAGGGAACACAAAATGCTATTCATTATGATTTATTGTGTTTTAAATCTTAACTTAGAACTTAGATGTAAAAAAGAGAGGACGGGATATAAAAAAAACCATCCCGATTATTGGGATGGTTTTATTACAAAAGTTCAAAGTTTTTGGTATTAAATTTAATTTTTAATATATATATCTTAAGGCAATAATGTCGAATCTACTAAACTCTCCATCTTCATTACCATTAAAACATGAAATCATTATTGAATCGGTATCAAGACCTCTTTGCCCCCATTGGTTCGCCGATGGTGTTCCAGGTATAGATAAAGCTCCAATATTTGCCTGCCCTTCATTAGAACCATCACATCTTCTTCGTGCATAATCAGTATGTCTAAAACCTAAGGCATGTCCCATTTCGTGTCCGATAACGTGCTCATTCACATCATTACTTGCAGAGGCCATACCTCCAAAAATTTGGATGTATTTTCCAGAACGCCCACCACTAGGGAATTCTGCTTGTCCTCCCTGACCAGATCCTCCTGCGTTGTAGATAACCATATCTACTCTACTACTTTGATCTGTACCAAATGTAAGTTCAAACTTAAGCCTAAGATCAAGATCATTATAGTTTCTTATAGCACGTTCTAAACCAGTACGCATTCTAGAAGTCAAGGCATTACCACCACCTGTCCAACCTGTTACACGAACTATTGTATTTGCATTTACAAGGTTTCTAGTTACATATTGCTTAACATTGTTTTCAGTATTAGTTGGTAATGCTTGTTCTGCCATTTTATCGAGAGCAACAAGGATATCACCAGATTTTACATACTCTACTGGAGCCTCTCCTAGATGCGAAATAGTTACATAAGAAGCTCCTGTAGGATTTACACCTGCTTTAGCTAATCCTTCTAAATGTTCTTTTGATACTGATTCTGTAATTGTTTCTGATTGTACTTCGTTGGCAACATCGTCTTTCTGACAAGATGTAGCAAAACCAGCAACGATAGCGTAAAACGCTAAAAATTTAATTTTTTTCATTTTAAATAAGTTGAGTTTGTTTAATTATTTAATTAAAATAGAATTTTACATTCTATTTTAAATGCATTATTTAAAAGCTTTGAACTTTTTTTTGCGCGGCGAATATATAATATATATTTTTAAAAATAAGACTACTATTTACAACATTCTTAATAAATACGGCTAAACCGCAATGTTTTTACAAAAAAACATAGTTTTTACTAAAAATAACTAAATAGAGGAATCGATCAAATACACAATACATATTGTGTAGAAATATGTAAAAAACTATGAAGCAACGAAAGAAAGGATGTTAAAAATTCCCTTAAAAAAATAAAAAAAATTATTCATACGTTTTTTCATACAAATAATAAAATTTACAAAAAATTGTTAAAAAAAAGCAAATGTGATATATATAATACGATTTGTGATTAAAAAATTCGTATTAATTCATTGAATTATTTTTTCTTTATGCAAGGCAAAAAAATCAAGCATAGCTATAGCTACGGTTTATTTTTTAAACGAAGTAGAAAGGAAAA
>NZ_VTZU01000198.1 GCF_008370685.1 Aquimarina sp. RZ0 | reverse complement strand
TACAGTTCTTTTTGCTTTTTCACAGCAAGACTCAACTCTTTTTTTTGATACATAAGTTATAGATTTTAATTATTTCTATTAAATTACGAAATCCAGCAGAAAAAAGTTACCGAAGGTTTAGTTCAACGATTCATGTATGAGGCGTAATGTCTCTTTAGAGCATTATGACTTCATACATTTTGTTACAAGCTGGCTTTTTACTTTTCGATTACTTTTACTTTTTTACTTATCTTAATTTGATTAGTAATCAATCTTGATTTTCCATTTTTATAATAGTTGTCAAGAAAAACTTTTTCTTCGATATATCCATCTAAATAAAAAGTACCAAGTTTATCAAATTCATAATCAAAATATATTGTGTCATTTCTTTTTTCGATAAAGCCAAATGTATCTAAACTTTGATGCATCTGCTCTAATTCTTTGATGGTATGAATACTTTTAAATTTTCCTAAGAAAAGAGTAGTAGACTTTAAATCTTTTTCGCCAGTTTTTATTGTGTCTAATTCAGAGTCAAAAATAATTTTGCCAACATTACGTTCATTAACTTTTGGGTTTTTTACATAAAATGTTTTGAGATATGATGATTTTTCTTGATTATTTTTACATCCTAAACTTATAAGAAAAAATATTAGAATAACCAGAGGAGTGTTTTTAGTCTTTATTCTTAAATCTATCATATCCTTTTTTTCTTTTTGCTTCATTTTCTTTTTTTATCCTTTCGCGGATACTGCTAGAATCTTTTGCAAATACAGCAGTATCTTTTTTAACGCTCATTCCACTTTGCTGAATTGTTCCATATGATTCCCATACGTTCCAACGATACAATCTTTCGATACTAATGGTTACTTTAGGTTCTTCATCTGACACATAAGTATTATTGTTATTAGGAGAACTTAATGAATTTTCTTCATCTCCATATCCGAATGCAGTTCCTAATTTAGTGTAATATTTGAGAACTGTTTTAAAATCATAAGTAAAATTATAGATCGATTTCATTACATCAGCAGAGATTTGTTTGAATGTACTGTTAAATTTTCTTACTCCCGGATCTCCCCAAAGATCATCCGCTCCGTTTTTTTTTCGATCACTTTTTATTCCGTCCATTCCAGGATTATTACCCCACCAAGGTTCAAAAGCTGCATTGTTGCTTAATTTATCATACCAACTTTGTTCATTGTTATTTCCTCTATCTATACTATGGTAAATGTCTTGCCATTGTTTTAATGCACTATTCCATTTGTAGAATTTTTTGGAATGCTCTGGGTATTCGCAGAGTTGTCCATCTTCTTTTCCAGGATAGCCTGGATCTCCATATTTATGAATGTTTTGTCTTTCGCAATGTTCTATTATAATTTCCCCTTTGATAATACCATTGCTAGTATTACTAGGTTTATAGGATATATTTTTCACTTCGATTTCTCTAGGAATAGGAAATCTAAATGATAAACCTCTAGTAAGATTAGCCATTTTAGCATTTACTTTCTGGATCATAGTCCGTTCTAAGTTACTATGATTTGTAGAAGAACTATTTAGTACTTCATTTGCTATTTCTTTTAGAGCGTGTTCAATTCGATCAATTAATTGTCGGGAAATATTATTATTCATTTGTTTTAATCTTAAAAGTTTTTTTGGGTGCTTCTGACTAACGTAAAATTACACTACTGATTTACAGTTATTTGCAAATCATCATTAGTTAATCCAAATTTATCAATTTGTTTTCTAATTCTTTTCACTAGTCCTAGTTTTCTTTTTTGATCGAGGTA
>NZ_VTZU01000197.1 GCF_008370685.1 Aquimarina sp. RZ0 | reverse complement strand
GAACAATTACTCTCCGGTTTTAATGCTACTGCTGTAGCTTATCCCTTAGAAAAGACGGTTGTTGATTTGTTTACTTCTCAGGTTGCATTGACCCCAGAAGCTACGGCTTTGGTGTTTGAGGGCGTATCACTGAGTTATCAGGAGTTAGATAGACAATCGAATCGTTTAGCGCATTACTTAGTTAGTCAGGGCATAGGGGCAGATGATTTGGTAGGGATTTGTTTGGATCGTTCTATAGAAATGGTTGTGGGTATTTTAGGGATTCTAAAATCGGGAGGAGCTTATGTTCCTATCAAGCCAGATTCTCCAGTTTCCCGTATCTCTCATATGGTTGCTGATGGCGCTATTGGTATAGTGCTTAGTGATGTATCGAGTGTTGGTGTTTTAGAAGATTTACCGATTAGGACTGTTGTGTTAGATGAAGACTCTGCGGAGTATTTGAGTTCTCCAGATCATGCTTTAGATCTTGTTTATTCGCCAGATTCATTAAGTTATGTTATTTATACTTCGGGTAGTACCGGAGTTCCCAAAGGAGCTATGATTGAGCATAAAGGTTTGTTGAATCACCTGTTATTGATGATTGATGAGTTGGGTATGGATAGTAATAGTGTTGTTGCTTTTACAGCACCTTTTACCTTTGATATTTCCGTATGGCAACTGTTGAGTGGTTTATTAAGTGGCGGCCGTATTGTGATCTATAGTGAAGCCTCTATATTAGATGTTTCAGGTTTTCAGTCAAGGGCGAGTAAAGATGGAATTACGCTTTTACAATTAGTACCATCTTATGTTTCTAATCTTTTGGATAATGAAGAGGATGAAGGCTTGGATCAGTTGCGTTATTTCTTGGTTACAGGCGAGGCAGTTTCGACTTCGTTATTATCACGTTGGTTTTCTCGTTATCCAGATGTTCCCGTAGTAAATGCGTATGGTCCCGCAGAGGCTTCAGATGATGTTACTCTTCATATTATGGATAAGGCACCGAGTACCTCTTTGGTTCCTATTGGTAAGCCAGTGGCTAATATGCAGTTGTATGTTTTGGATAGTTTGGATCAATTGTGCCCTATCGGAGTAGTCGGCGAGTTATGTGTCAGTGGAGTAGGTGTTGGTCGAGGTTATCTTAATGATGAGGATAAGACAGCCTCAAGTTTTGTGAGTCATCCTTTTATAGCAGGCACTCGTATGTATAAGACGGGGGATTTAGGACGTTGGCTATCTGATGGTACTTTGGAGTTTATGGGTAGATCGGATGATCAGGTAAAGATCCGAGGGTATCGAATCGAGTTGGGCGAGATCGAGAATGTTTTGTTGAGTCATGAATTGGTAAGTAGTTGTTGTGTTGTGTCTAGGTTAGATGATTATGGCACGCATCGTTTGGTAGGGTATGTTGTTGTAGATGGAGATTTTGATAAAGTTGTTATACAAGAGTATTTAGGTTCAAGCTTACCAGATTATATGATTCCTCACCAGTGGGTTGATTTGGATGATATGCCCTTAACGGCAAATGGAAAGATTGATAAGAAGCGTTTACCTGCTCCTGATGTATCATTTATAGGAGAGGAATATGTAGAGGCAAGTAGTGCAGTAGAATTATCTTTAGCGGGTATCTGGCAAGAATTATTAGGAGTAGATCGTATAGGTATTTATGCTAATTTCTTTGATTTGGGCGGTCATAGTTTATTGGCTACCCGATTGGTCTCTATGATCCGTAAGGAGCTGTCGATCGAAGTTTCTATACGAGATGTTTTTGAGCATACTACTATAGAAGCTTTAGGGAGGCATATTGA
>NZ_VTZU01000196.1 GCF_008370685.1 Aquimarina sp. RZ0 | reverse complement strand
ACTTTGAGTAAACAACAAGTGGATTCAATCCCCATAGAAGGTTAAAAAAAAAAAAAAAACGCATAGTACAACAGCGGATTAAATCAAATTGCGCCTTTGGCTTAAATGATTTAATCCTATAATGTTAGGGGCAATTTAAACAAACATCACGAATGAAATTAAAACCAATCTGTTTTTTAGCAATTTTAATTGGAATTTATTCCTGTAAGGAGACCCAAAAAACTGAATTGACTTTAAATGGAACTTGGAATTCCATAGGCTACGGACAACAAATTCATATAGACGATAGCAAAATGGAAATTTACGATGTTTACGAAAATGGATGTTCCTTTAACACACAACTTCCAAAAAATTATCTAAACGAATATTTTGAGGTAAAAAACCTGACCCAAGACAGTCTAACCTTAAGATTAGGCTTTACCAACTATGATTTTGTGCGCCCGAATTCGGAAACAAGTTATTGTGAACAGAAAAATTCGAGTACCAACGACCCTTTAAAGAATTTTGACGCTTTGTGGTATACTTTCAATGAAAATTATCCATCGTTCAAACTTAGAAACGTTGATTGGCAAGAGAGTAAAGAAAAATATCGTCCACGTCTTAATTCTCAATCTACAGATTTGGAACTATTCAATGTACTTGAAGAGATGACGTCTGAATTAAATGATGGACACGTATCGCTGGATATTCCAGAAAGCGTAGAAGATAAGATTGAGGATGAGGAGGATGAATTTGACCATACAAGAGAATCTGTTATAAATGCTATCAGCAATAAATACGTAGATAGTTTAAAGAGTTACAACAAAGGAATCATAAACTGGGGAATCATTAAAGACACTATTGGTTATATACAAATTAATGATTTTGAGGATTTAGCGAATTACGATATTGACCAAAACGCATCGGAAGAAGACTTTTGGGATGCGTATTGGGAAAACGCAGATAATAGTGAGAATTACCCAAAAGATGTACTCAACGGCATCAAGGAAATTATGAAGACCATATTTAACGATATTGAAGATACAAAATCCTGTATTATAGATGTACGATTTAACGGAGGCGGATTTGACCAAGCAGGACTTGAAGTTCTAAGCTACTTTACTGATAGTAAATCTGTTGTTTTTTCCAAAAAAGCGAGATATGGAAATGACTTTACTAAATCGCAAAACATTTATTTAGTACCAAATGAACAAACGTATAACGGTAAACTTTTCATATTGACAAGCTATCAAACGGCAAGTGCAAGTGAAACCTTTGTTTTGGCATCCCAAAGTTTAAAAAACACTAAAACAATCGGTTCAAATACCGAGGGGATTTTATCAGATGTTCTATCCAAAAAACTACCAAACGGCTGGGAATACGGACTTTCCAATGAAATTTATCTGGGAAAGGAAAAAATAAATTATGAGAAGAATGGAATTCCACCCGATTATGATTTGGATTACCCAAAATCAGGAATTGAGTTCTATAATCTACTAATAGATGAATTGAAAACCAATGACCGAGCAATTGAGAAAGTAATAGAGCTGAGCAAATAAAAACTGCCCCTAACATTGTATAAAAATAATAGCGGTTTAATCGCTAAAACGCAAGTGAACTATATAAATCAAACGACCGTGACTAACCGAAAAGTAAGCGCATAAAATCCGCTACTATTCTTATACGTTACCGTTGAACTAAACCTTCGGTAACTTTTTTCTGCTGGATTTCGTAATTTAATAGAAATAATTAAAATCTATAACTTATGTATCAAAAAAAAGAGTTGAGTCTTGCTGTGAAAAAGCAAAAAGAACTGT
>NZ_VTZU01000020.1 GCF_008370685.1 Aquimarina sp. RZ0 | reverse complement strand
GTGGGTGAATCGTTAAGAAAAGGAAAATTAAAAAACCAATAATAATAAAATTTAACTATAATTGCAGTATCTCTCAAAGTGGCACCATTTGACCGAAATAGGTGGCACGGTCACTCCGAAATAGCCAGATATTAATTTCTTTATCAGACATAAAAACAGGAACTTTTCTTTTTTCAGAAAATTCATAAGCTAAATCTGTATGATCTAAATGAGAATGGGTTAATAAAATAGCTTTCAGAACAATATTATTTTGATCTAAAAAATCACTAATCTTATCAAATTCCCATGCAGGATCAATTAATACTCCTTCAAGATCTGAGTAAATTAAGTAACATTGATTTTTAAAAATACCGTTAACTACCTTGAACATTTTTACTTTGTATTCTAAAGTCATTTTAAAGAGTTTTAAAAAACTAAATAAAATTAATGTAATACTTACAAAGTCAAACGAATTAATAGAATAATATTTTTCTTCAAGATAAAGGCCTTTTGTTCTCATTTATTATAAGCAAAGATCTTTGATTTTAAGTAAGTTCCCTAATATCTGTTTTTTTACATACGCTTTTCGGGAATTAAAAAGTAAAAGTTTTTATATGGGACAGATAAACTCATTGATATCCTTGATGTTTATAGATTTTTTTGAGATAGATGAGATTTATTTTTTAAACAAGATACTTAATCATTTGTAAACGACTACAAATAATTAATTTTCTAAAAGTTCCTTTAAATAATTAGATGGTTTTTTTCCTGTTACCTTTCGAAAAGAACGAGAAAATGCCTCGGCATTATTGAAACCAACCTCTTCTGCCAAATGTTTTACGTTATAATTTCTTAATTTAGGATTCGATTGGAGTAATTTAATCATATAATTAATTCTTAGTTGATTGATATAGGTATTAAAATTTAAATTTTTATGATCATTTATCGTTTTAGATAAGTACTTAGTATTAGTTTTAAGTTCGTTAGCCAATTCTCTTAAGCTTAATCCCTTTTTTAAAAAACCTTTTCTTTTTTCAAAATTATTTAAAGCTTCTAGAATTGCGTCTGAAATATTTTTAGGAATTTCGTTTTGAATATTATTAATAGTCTCTGGGTTTAAGTTTTCTTTATTTTCTGTAGCAATTAATGATATCAATTCTGCTCGATTTTGAATTTTTATCTTTCTAAAAATATTAGATACATTTTTCAAAACAGTTTCTTCAGAAATATAGATTTCTTTACTTATTTTGTAATAATCATACCCTTTGATTATAAGTGACATTATCTCTCTTTCTATACTGGATAGTCCATATAGATTAACTATGTAGTCGCGTTTAAGAGTTTTAGTATCTGTAGAGCCTTTTTGTAACTTTACGATTAGGTCTTGTTCTATTTTTGAATTATAGATTTGATGTCTAACATATGCTAATGCGACTACAAAATAACCAGAACTAAATGCAGAATGTTCGACAGGTTGATTATCCCCAAAAATCAAAATCACCAAAGGCAATGCTAAAATACTGATCATTCCTATACCACCAGAGAGTATTCTATATTTATAATAAACATTTTTTGAAGCGATGTAATCTTTTGTTAGGAAGAAAATTATATTTATCAGACAAGCTATTGCTAGAAATATTGGTAGTACCAAGAAAATATTTCTGGATAAACTTAGATTTTCGGTTATGATATATGGTAATAAAAAAAGGATAAGAAATGAAAATATAAGCGAGTAGATTATATTTTTAATATTTAAAAAACGTATAGGCTTAATATTGTGATCGTTGTAAATGAAATAAAGGAAATATATTGCAGTGCTAATTCCAATAACCCAGGCAACAATATTTTGATAGAGTATACGAATTGGAATATTTTGATCTGGTACTAATCCTGAAATTGTATTGTATAGAAAAAACAAAAGTGTTAAAATAAGAAACCGAAGCCTGGTTTTACTATTGGATTTAAACAAAAAATATATAAACTGAAATGCAAGAATAAAAGTGAGAAAAATTAAATATATAAATGTGGTTATATGTATTTCTGTTCCAAGCATATTATTTTTCGTGTTTCAAAAAAAATAGAGGATAGTTTAGCGTATCAGTATTGTCAAAAATGGTAAAATCGTTTTTTGTATAAAATTTTAGATTGTCCTTTGTTGTTGTTTCTAGATAAAAAGGTTTGTTTGAGTTTTGATATTTTTTCAAGACTTCTGTTAGCAACTTTTGCCCAACCCCTTTGCCCTGAGCTTCTGGAATAACTGCCATTAACCAAAAATGTATAAAAGGAATTTTAGGATGTTTTTCCTTAAGTTGAGATTCTCGCTTCAAAACTTTTAATACATTTTCCGCCCCAATACAGCATAGAGCAAGTTTAATTTCCCACAAAAACAAAGAAAGGCTTAATCTTTTCTTTTCGGGAAACAATAATAATACACAACCCTTTTTATCATCACTTAACCATATTTCACCAAATTTTAAAGCTACGTTGCATTGATATTCCATTAAATATCGCAGTCGTGTAGAACGTTTTTTATCCTGTTTAACTACAAAATTTATTGAGTTAGGGAATTCTAATTCAATAAAAGTACTCCATAATAGATTTACTATAGTCCCCTTGTCTTTTTTAGAAGCTTTTATCATAAAGGTTCGAATAAATTTCAAACATCCAAATAACGTATTTTTATTTTAATTGTTTCATTTTTTTTGTTTTCTGTTATAATTATTAATAATCAGCATTTTAGATAAAATTATAAGCAAGTAATTCCGTGAATTACGAGTTTGGATTCATAAAATACGTTAACAAATTATTGTTTCAGGCTTAAATTAAGGGTATTTTCCGCAACAATTGGAAGGTAGGTACGTTATTTCAGATGTAATGTTTTTGAAAGAAAAACGATTTCTAAAAGTTAAAAAAAAGTTAATACGTAATTTACTAGGTAACATTTAAATTACAAATGACACCTAATATAAGCAAGCCATTTATTTACCCTGTGTAAATATTTAATATTCCTTTTAAGGATTGTCCTTTATAATTCTTTTAGGGAATTTTACACGGTGTGCTCCTGAATTTTCTAAGTACAATAGATGATTGGGAGCACAGGAGGCGAAGCCCTATCAATTTATTACCCCGGTATTTTAAAAATAAAACATATTTTCTGTTGATTACTTCGACAGGGGTTAATTTTATTTATAATTCACACATTATCAATTATTTATTTATGTCTAAAACTCTTAAAACTGGTTGGCATGTACTATATGTGAAGTCATGTCAAGAAAAGAAAGTGCACCAACTTTTACAAGAAAATCAGCTAGAATCTTTTTTACCTATGATTAAAACCATTCGACAATGGAGTGACCGGAAAAAAGTAATTAATAAACCTCTTTTTCCTTCCTATGTTTTCGTTAATATCAACTCTTCTTTAGAGTTTCACAAGGCATTATCAATAAAGGGAGCTTGTTCTTTTATACATTTCGGTAGGGAATTAGCATTAGCTACCGATAAGGAAATCGAACAGATAAAAGTACTTGTTGGACATAGAGACATTTCAAATATAGAATCAGGAATCAGGAATCCTAAGATTGGAGAGAAAAGAATTATTAATATAGGTGCACTTAGAGGGTTGGAATGTGAGGTTTTGAAAGTAAATAATAAAAATAAAATTATTGTTTTTATAGAATCTTTACAACAAAATATTACAGCAACCATTTCCAAAAGTTATTTATCAGAAATTTCTTTATGTATAGGTTGAGTTGTTAGCTCTGATATTGTAAAATAGAATTGATTTTTTATTACGTCAGGTATATAAATAATAATTGAATGATTTTTATAAAACCTTGAAATAAATTAAAAGATGACAAGTCAAGATATCCAAAAGTTTATACAAAAAAATAAACTAAGACATTTATCTAATAAAGTACTACATACTCACCCTTCTCCAGCTCATTGGTTAAAGAATTTTTCCTATAACGATATTAAAGAAAACCTTTTAACAAGCGAAGGAGAAAAAACAATAGTAAATATGTATGTAGGCATACCATATTGTTTGCCAACAGATCCTCCTCATTGCGGTTTTTGTCTTTTTCCAACGGAAAAATATAATGGAAAAAAAGATACAAGTAATTATTTGGATTATGTGTCTAAAGAAGCTAAATTGTATAAAGATTTTTATAAAAATTCTACCATTGAAACCCTTTATATTGGAGGTGGTACCCCAAATTTACTTGCACCTCCCGATTATTATAAATTGATGGAAATTATAGAGTATTTATTTCCTAAAATCGATAATAGCATTGAAAAAACACTCGAAGGAATTCCTCAATTATTTAATGAAGAAAAAATTAAGGCAATAAGTAATTCTGGTTTTAATAGAGTTAGCATGGGAGTTCAGCAAGTGAGTGATAAGTTAATTAAGGCTAGTGGAAGAAAACAAACCAGAAAACAGGTTTTTGATGCGATAAATAATTTTCATAAATATGACCTTTCTTGTAATATTGATCTTATTTATGGCTGGCCAGAACAAAGTATAGATGATATGCTAAATGATTTAAGAGAAATTACAGAATCTGGGATTAGGCATATAACCCATTATGAACTTAATATAGCGGGAAGATCGGATTTCGCAACTAAACAAAAAGAACTTGTGGCTTCTATTCCTGAAAAGATAATAATGTATCAGGTAGCTAAAGAATATTTACTGGATCAGGGGTATAAACAGAGAACCGTTTATGATTGGGAAAAATGTGATATTACAAAAGAATCAAGAAAATCGGACGCTGAAAAATATTTATATGAAAACAACTTGCGTGATTTTTTACGTGATGATGAAGTTGCACAAACAAGTTGTATGGGAGGACTTGGTTTTGCCGCAATAAATATGAGAATGAAACCGTTAAATTCTACAACTTCTTCCGTTTCTTCAATGAATCATAAGACTTTACATAAATATTATGATGACGTTTTGATGAAAAAATTACCAATAGAAAGAGCATTCGCTCATACAAATGAAGATGTGAGATTAATTTGGGTTTTTCAATCTTTACAAGAGATGAAAATTGATGTTGCGAAATACAAAAATATATTCAAAAGATCTTTAAAAGAAGATTTTAGTAATATTTGGCAAGCATTAGAAAGAGAACAATGGATAGAATTTAATGATGAAGAACTTAGACTTACAGGAGTTGGAGAGTTTTATGTTCCATTAATTCAGTCACTTATTAGTAAATCGAGAGTTGATGAGATAGCTTCAGAGCAAAGCATATTGACCAATGTGAAATGATAGAACAACATTTAATCATATTAAAAACCTTAGATCACAAAAACATAGCTTTATGGAAAGTTTTTAAGGTAGTAAATGATCAAAATGAGAAGCATGTATATCTAACCCATGGAACATTTTCTGATAAAAAGATTTGTTTAGGTATTGCTAAATACCTTGCTAGTCTTGGATATATTTGTTGGATTATGGAATGGAGGAATCATGGAGAAAGTCAAAAAATTGATTCATCATTTAATTTTGAAACCATTGCAAAGTATGATATTAAAGCTGTATTTAGCTATTTGTTAAAAGATTTGAAAATTAAAACATTAGATTGTATAACGCATAGTGGAGGGGGTATTTGTTTAACTATGTTTTTAATTAATAATACGAGTTACATTTCAAGAATAAATAAAATCGTAATGTTTAGTTGTCAAGCTTTTGGAGCAGCTCATTCGAAAAAAAGCTATATAAAAATCATTTTGAGTAAATATATAACTTACATAATTGGATTCATCCCAGGTAAAATATTACGCCTAGGCCCACATAATGAAAATTATTATACAATGAAACAATGGTTTAATTGGAATTTAAGTAAAAGTTTTTTAGGAGAAAATAAATTTAATTATTTAGAAAAGATGGATTTAATTTCAATTCCAATATTGTCTATTTGCTCCGAAGGAGATAAATTTATATCTCCTAAAAAAGGTTGTGAATTTTTTTTGAACGCTTTTAATAATTCCAAGAACAAGTTAGTATATTGTTCTATAAATAATGGTTTTTCTGAAGATTATAACCATAGTAGGGTTATGATGTCAACAAATGCAGCTAGGGAAATATGGTCATTAGTGTTAAAATGGATTGCCTCAACTTAACGATCTTTAAAATTGTTGTTGGATTCGCTATAATATTTTTAAGGGTTTTAAAAACAGAAATAATATAATGAAGAATTTAAAATTGGGGATTAGATTATTAGAAAAGATTTCCCCTAGAATAACAGCCAAAATAATCTTTAATTACATTTCGAATCCAAGAACAAAAAAATTTCGCCCCTTTGAAAAGCAAATTATTGAAGAAGCCCAGCGAAGTAGTATTAATTTTAAAGGGTTTAATATTGCTGTTTATAAATGGGGAGAAGGTAAGAAAAAGGCATTACTAATACATGGTTGGGAAGGAAGAGCTTCGAATTTCGGAGCTATTATTCCTAAATTATTAGAATATGGATATCAAGTTATTAGTTATGATGCTCCTAGCCATGGTAACAGTACAAAGAAAAAAACAAACTTTTTTGATATTCCAAAATTAATTGAGGTGTTTCTGAAAAAGGAACAGTACGATCTTGTTATGACCCATTCTGGGGGGTCTGTAATGTCTTTACTTATAATGAATAATTTAAAATATTCAGGCGATAAAATGGTCTTACTTACAGTCCATGATAAATTCGAAGACTATATAGAACATATCATTCAATATTTTGGACTTACTATAAGGACAAAAACTGCCTTTATGAATTTAGTACGAAAAATAACTCCTTATGAACCATTGGATCTTCAGGCCAGTCTTTTTGTTAGAAATATTGCAATCAAAAAGGCAATCTTTATTCATGATGAAGAAGATAAAATTGTTTCCGTTGCAAACTCGAAGTATGTTAGCAGTAAGATGCCTGGGTCCAAATTTTTTGAAGTAAAAGGGACTGGACATTTTAAAATGCTATGGTCTCCTAAAGTAATTAATATTATAGAAGAACAAGTTTTAAAAGATTAATAATGATTAATGTTGTCTGCTCGCTTATATATCATAGCCATATCTTTCTTAAAGATATAACTTAACAT
This sequence comes from Aquimarina sp. RZ0, assembly GCF_008370685.1. GTDB lineage: Bacteria > Bacteroidota > Bacteroidia > Flavobacteriales > Flavobacteriaceae > Aquimarina. Next base: position 87,559 of record NZ_VTZU01000020.1, on the reverse strand, counting down.
ATAAGCCTAATAATTTATTAAACTAGAATATAGTTTCTTATGTTGATTTAACCTCGTTGTTCTTCTTAGGTTATCTTTATGATGGTATAATTTTCTTAGATTATTCCATTATAGGTTATAAGGATCTATCATAGAGTTTTAGCATGATTTTTTTAGAGATTCATTTTTACATAAGGGTGTTAAAACTCAAAATTTTCTTTGTTACTTGATATAAAAGCAGATTTTGCAGGTGAAACAACACTCAAGATAAATTCTACTCAAAATACATAGTTCGAAAAGGTTTTATTGGGTTTAGTCCTTTAAATAGCAAATATCTAAGTAAGTACAAAAACAAATTCTATCCTGTTAACAGAATAGCCTTAATTGTTGTAAATATATGATTAATAAAGACATATCTATAAGGAAATATCAGCTTAATATTCCTCAATTACTTTCCGGCGGGATCTCTGAAAATTGGTTGCTAAAGGAACTTGGAGATATTCATTGGAATATGATTTCCGAAAGTTTAGGAGCAAAATCCGATGAAATTGTGGATAGTAATGGAGAGCGTCTCTATGCAAGTTTTGTTCGTTTACAATGGAGTGCGAACAAAAGCTTATTTTCTTTTAAAGAAAATGAAGAAATAACAATAGAGAGTGAGTTATCAAGATATGGAAATAAAATGTTTTTTAGTGATCAGATAATTAGCGGAAAAGATAAAATTATAAAGGCTTCATTGATGTCTGTTTTTTCTTCTAGAAAATCTGGGAATAATAAAAAATTAACCAAAGGGAAGCCATTAGATTCGGAAAAAGCAAAACTAATTCAGCTTGATAAATTACCAAATTTAGCAAAAGAATATTTTGACACCAAAGCATTTATATTTCCACTTTCAGAAAATGAAAATAAAGTTATTAACAAGATAAGTTTTTATGATACCTCATTTAAAATAACAAATGAAGCTATATTTTCAAGGCTTTATTACGTAGATCCTTATGACGATATTAATGGAGTTGGTCTTCTCTATTTTGCCTCATATTCGAAAATTAGTGATAAATGTGAACGGTTTTACTTTAATGAAAATAGTATAGAGAATAAAATTGATAACTACAATTGGGCAGAAAATAGCTCTTGTATTGCTAGGGATATTCATTATTATGGTAATGCAAATGCGAATGAAGAATTGTTATATACTCTAGAAGATTGTTGTTTACTTGGGGACAATAAAATACAATTGACATCTTCATTACGTAGAACAAAAGATGATCAATTAATAGCGAAAATTTTTACAATTAAACAAGTCTTAAACCCAATTAAGCTAGGATGTAAGTTAGATTTTGAACAAGAAAAGCCAACCAAAGAAAATACTTCGGTAAATTTTGATAATCAAAATACCGAAAAAGAGAAACCTATATCAGATGATAAGAAAGATATATCTAATAATCAAATTCAGTATAGTAGAGATATTTTAAACAAGATTATAAGTGATTTCTTTTCTTCCATATATAATGATGAAGATATCCTTCCTTCAACCGATTTAAGAAAGTTAGGAGTTGAATCTATAGTATTTACAGAACTTTCAGAACACCTACATATAGAATATACGATAAAGAGCAATCCAAGTAAGTTCTTTTCTTTATTTACAATTGATGATATTTCATCTTATTTGTTAGGAATTGAATATTCTTCTAATGAAGAAAAATTCTTGGAGAATGAAATTTTAGATGCTACTGAAGATATTGCTATTATTGGAATGTCACTTCGCGTACCAGGAGCGAATACAAAAGATGAACTTTGGAAAATTCTGATTAATGATGAGTCTGTAATATCAATGACACCAGAAGAACGATGGATTTGGCCTGATTGGGTAGATGTTCAGGAACAACATAAAGGAATTAATTATGGTGGATATATTAAGGATATTGATAAGTTTGATCCTCTTTTCTTTGGGATTTCTCCTAGGGAAGCAGAATTAATGGACCCACAACAAAGGATATTACTTGAATTAAGCTGGGAATTATTAGAAAATTCAGGATATAAACCATCTTCATTAAAAGGAAGCAAAACAGGTGTATATATTGCTGCTAGCGGAAGTGATTATGAAACTTTGATTAGGGAAGAACAGGTTAGGGAAACATTATCAGGAACTGGTACTTCTCTTGCAATATTAGCCAATAGAATATCATATTATTATGATTTTGAAGGCCCAAGTTTACAAATAGACACAGCGTGTTCTTCATCATTAGTTGCTGTAAATGAAGCTGTTAAGTCGATAAAAAATGGCGAATGTAATCAGGCTATTGTGGGAGGTATTCATATAATGTGTCATCCATCAAAAAGCTTAGCGTATTATCAATCAAGTATGCTAAGTGTTGATGGTAAATGTCAAACATTTGATGAAAAAGCCAATGGATATGTAAGAGGAGAAGGTGCAGCATTAATTTTACTTAAACCAATCTCTCAAGCTATAAAGAATGAAGATAATATTATAGGGGTAATTAAAAGTACAGCTATTAATCATGGAGGCCGGTCAGGAGGTTTAACTGTACCTAACTCTATTAAACAACAAAAATTATTAGAAGAAGTTTATCGAAAGGCAGCTATAGATATTTCTACAGTAAGTTATATTGAAGCACATGGGACAGGAACGAGCTTAGGAGATCCAATAGAAGTTAGTGGGTTAATCAGTGCGTTTAACAATTTAGTAAAAACACCTCAAGATATTCCTATTGTTCCTTGGTGCGGGTTGGGTTCAATAAAATCAAATCTAGGTCATCTGGAGGCAGCAGCGGGTGTTATCAGTATAGCAAAAGTACTATTATCCATGGAAAAGGGGTATTTACCTGCAACTATAAATTTTGAGAAGTTAAATTCCAATATTGAGTTAGCAAACAGCCCTTTTTATATACAAAGCAAATCAGAAATATGGTCTGTAGAGACGAAAGAACACCCTTTGAGAGCAGGAATAAGTAGTTTTGGGATTGGAGGTGTTAATAGTCATATGGTATTAGAATCGTTTCCAAAAGAAATATATGGAGGAGAAAAATTCAAAGAAACATATATAGAACAAACTGACTCTACGATTGTGGTTCTTTCTGCAAAAAATAAAAATGAGCTCAAAAGTCAAGTAAGTAATCTTAAGGACTATATAGAGGAAAATCCAAATATTAATCTTTATAGTCTTTCATATACACTTCAAACTGGAAGAGAAGAAATGGAAGAACGATTAGCTTTAGTTACAAGCAGTACCGAGGAGCTCAATAAATTGTTAGAAAGTTATCTAGAAGATAGTTATAAATTAGGAGACAAGATTTTTATCGGAAATACTAAAAAAAATGAATTTGGTATTTTGATAAAAGAGAAGTCAGGAAGAGATTACATATCTAATATTATTGATAGAAAAGAATGCAATTCTATAGCCTTCTTATGGTCAAAAGGTATTACCATAGAATGGAAATCACTTTATAATCAATACCGTTTACCAAGAAAAATTTGTTTACCTACTTACCCATTTTCGAGAAAATCATATTGGATTTTTGACTTAAATGTAACCTCAAAAACCTTCATGAATGATGTAGTTAGAGAAACTAAAACTCAAATTAAACCTATACAGAAATACTCTCCAATTTCTAAAATAGAAAATCAAGGAAATAAAAAGAGTATAAGATATAATATTGAATCTTTTTTGATCGAACTGATAAGAACAGAGTTGAAAATAGAGGAAAAAGAAATTGATCTTACTATAGATATTGCAGATTATGGGATTGATTCGATTTTATCAGGTGTAATGCTAAACAAAATTAAGAATATTATTCCTGATATTCCACAACTATTGTTTTTAGAGCATCGGACATTCGAGGATATTATCTCATATCTTGAAATTAATTTCTCTGAGAACTTCAATAATTCTCCAAAGTATTTAGACCCTAATTTTTACCAGGAAGAACATAAAGAAAATATATCGAATAACAATACTTCCTTTCAAATAAACAATTCATTTATTCAAAAAAAAGAAGAAACACATAACCAAAAACTGAATTCTAAGAATGATGAACAAGATCGATCTTATCAGTCACAAAGTGATATAGCTATAATAGGAATTAGTGGAACATTTCCTAATTCTGAAAACATAAAGGATTTTTTCACAAATCTTGAAAATAGAAATGTGATGACAGAATACATTCCTGAAAAAAGATTGGAATTATTAGGGTTGAAAGAGAATGAAAAAATTAAAAAATATTACGGGGGATTCATTGATGAAATTGAAAGTTTTGATTACGAAAGATTTAAGTTTTCATTAGAAGAAGCGATTCAAATAGACCCGCAGCTCAGAAAATTAATAGAAAATGTATGGTCTGCAATTGGAGATAGTGGATATAGTATTAAGAATTTTCAAAAAAAAGAAACAGGAGTTTTTGTTGCCACCAGAGGGCATTCTGGATACGTTGATGTTATGAAAAGTAATAATAAAAACTATGAAATAGAATTTCCCGCTTTATATGCAAATCGTTTATCCCAGATATTTAACCTAAAAGGCATAAGCGAAGTTGTAGATACAGGCTGTTCTTCTTTTATAGCTGCAATAGAAAAAGCATCTCGAGCATTACATAATGGAGACTGCGGACAAGCCATTGTAGCTACTGCAACACTAAACTTATCTTTCTATGAACTCGAAAAAGAAGACATTACAGGAATATATTCAAAACAAAAGACGACCAAAAGTTTCAGTGAAGGTTCAGATGGTTATGTTCGTAGTGAAACGATAGGTTCTATTATTGTTAAACCTCTTGTCGATGCTGAACAAGATGGAGATCATATTTATGGAGTAATAAAAGGAATAGGAGTCTATCACGGTGGAAAATCTCCATTGAAATGGAATAGTCCTAGTATTAAAGGGCAAAAAATAGCAATTGAAAAAGCTTTAGAAAAGTCTCAAATAGATCCTTTATCCGTAGATTATATTGAAGCAGAAGCTAATGGGACATCGTTTGTTGATTCATCAGAAATTACTTCTATCCAATCTGTATATAGTAACTATATTGATCAATCAATAAATAATTCAATAGATAAAACAATTTATATTGGTAGTTTAAAACCACTAATTGGTCATGCTGAAACATCCTCTACGTTCCCTTGCCTTTTAAAATTAATATTAAGTGTTCAGAAAAAGCGATTATTTGGTGTAAAAGGATTAACTGAAATCAATAGGGCAATACATATAAAAGAACATTTCTCCATCCTAAAAGAAGATATTAATTGGCCAGATAGACATTTAGGAAATCAGCATGTTAATCCAAAACGAATGGCAATAAACTGTTTGGGGTTAGGTGGAGTAAATACACATCTCATTTTTGAAGAATATAATAAGGATATCCCTATTCCAAAACAAAAAAAAGGAAGTTATGTTTTTGTTTTTTCAGATGAAAGTGAAGAGCAATTGTCCCAAATGATACTAAAATATTTAGAATATCTGCCAACATTGATATTTTCTTTATCAGAGAGTTCACTTTTGGAAAGAATGGAATTTACTTTACTAGAAGGACGAGATAAAGGGAAATACAGATTAGCTGTGGTGATTGATAATTACACAGATTTATTAGCAAATCTAAAACAATGGTTGTTAGAAAAAACAGAAAGAAATGAGGGTTGGAATTATATTTATAATGTAGGAAAAACGGAAAAGATTGATCAGATTAAAGTTGAAAGTTGCATTAAACAAAATGACAAGGAACTCCTTGCGGAATATTGGGTAAATGGTGCTTCTGTAAAATGGATAGACATTTATCCAAGCAGAAACATAACACGCATTTCTTTACCAACTGGAACATTAAAAAAATCATATTGCTGGCCTTTTAAGATCGCATCATATAATAAAAATTTACAAAAAGATGGGACAAATATTATAGGTGAACAGAATCAAATTTCTTATCTAAATGATGATTTAGGATCCAATAATGAATGGAAAAACTCTGAAGAGGTATTGGCATTTGAAGTGGATTGGAGAGAAGTAAATTTAGACTCTTTGGATATGGAAGAAAAAGAAGTCGAGCATCATATCGTTGCGTGTTATTTCGATAAATTAATATTTGATGAGAATAGTAACTTTCATTTGAAAATCCTTCAAAAATCAGAATTGTCTAGCGAAAAATTGTTTACAATATTGGCAGAAGAGATATTACTTTATTTACAAAATTTGTTAAGCAAAAAAACCAAAAAAACAATTTGTTTTCAAATCATTATCCCTCTCGCGTTTATAGATGATAGTTATGGTATATCTGGATTGATACATACTTGTAGAATGGAATCTACTAAAATAAAACCACAACTTATTTTCTTGGATGACTGTATAAGTAAGAATGAATTAGTTGATAGGGCGATTGAGAATAAACTTGTTCTGGATAAAGATATTGTTATTAAATACGATAAACAAAAACGTTATGTAGAATATAATAATAAGTTGCATGTTTTTAACAATTTAATCAATTACAATGCTACTTATAAAGAAGGAGATGTAATTTTAATAACAGGAGGTCTTGGAGGTCTTGGCATACTTACAGTTAAAGATATTTTGAAATCCTCTTCAAATCTCACTATTATTTTAATAGGTAGATCTGCTTTAAGTAAAGATCATCAATTATTAATCAAAGATCTAAATTCCGGAACATCTGAAATTATATATGCTAAAGCAGATGTTTCCAAAGAAGAAGATGTTAAACAATTGGTGCAAAATATCATAAAGAATCATGGTACTCTAGATGGTGTTATTCATTGTGCAGGAGTAATTCTGGATAATTATATTTTTAATAAGACTATAAAAGAATTAAGATCTGTATTTAAGCCAAAAGTTACAGGGATTAATAATTTAGATAATGCTACAAAAGATATTTCACTACGGTTTTTTTTATGTTTTTCCTCACTGCATTCATTAGGTAATATTGGTCAAGTGGATTACGCGATGGCTAACGCATATTTAGATGGTTTTGTTAGATCAAGAAACAAAAAAGTAAAGAATGGTCAAAGACAGGGAAAAACCATATCAATAAATTGGCCATATTGGAAAGATGGAGGTATGAAATTATCAGATACAACATTAGAACTAATGAAAACTATAAAAGGAGTAGAACCACTCCCTACCGATATAGGAATGAGCGTATTACATCATGCATTGCAAATGGAACAAGAACAGATTATTATTAATTACGGGGATTACGAGAAGATGGCTAAACTTTATAATGTATATCCTATCGAGGTACTTATATAATGAACTGATAATTTTGAAATCGAAAAACAAATTAACTATTTAAAACAAAACGATCAAAATGAATGAATTAGATGAACAATTGAAAGATTTTTTAATTGAAAAATCCTCTGAAATTTTAAAAATTAATGAAGAAGAGGTTGAATGGGAAGCAGATTTAGATGAATATGGTTTTGAATCTATGAAGATAAACAAACTATGTCTTGATCTGAACAAAGCATTTGGGATTGAAATAAGACCAGCTATATTTTTAGAATATACTTCTTTATCTGAATTTGGAGATTATCTTAAAAAAACATTTTATCAGAAAGTAGAAAGTGTATTACTTACCTAAGGAATTGATGTAGGTTGGAATGTATTATTAATTAATTTAAATGAAATAGTTGAAATGAAAAACGAATTATATATAGATGCATTTGAATATAATGATGATCAAAAAAGAATTTTAGAAAATGCAAAATATCTGTATTTAGATAATGCAGAAATGATTGAGCATTATTCATATGTTAATATGAGGCATCAATTAAGCTCCACAAACTATGCTCTAGAGGCGGAGAAAGAATTTATTATGAAAAAGTTTAATAAATTCAAAAATACAAGTAAAGATTTTGACAATCTGGATTATAAGAACTCGTATATAAAAATTAAAGCATTATATCCAGAGGAAATTAGTGATAAAAAAATTGTAGAACTACTTTGTGATACTTGTGCAGCTCCTGTTGTGATTAAAGGACTTATGAAAGATACCAAGGCTGTTAAAAATTGGGATCACCAGTTTTTTATCAAAAATTATGGAGATGTAGAAATTTACGGTATGGATTATTCTAAAAATGAAGCTACCGAAAAAAATCTTGGCTTTGGTGATGCAGCAAAAAAAATAAATGCTAAATATATTTTAGAAAATCAACTGGATCCAAGATCAAAAGAAACTTTTTATATTAACAATTCAGTTGATTTTTTTGCAGCACATCCATCATTACTAAATGATGTTGAAACTACTAAAATAAATGAAAAAATAAAGGATTTGGTTACTCCATTGTATCCACATCTATTTATAGGAAATTTAAAGACCTGGGGGACTGATTGGCATCTTAATAATGATATAAGCGCTACAGTAGCAATAGAGGGAACAAAGCGTTGGTTTTTTATGGATCCGCTTCATGCCTATTCTCTTCAGCTTATTCCTACTCCACACAGTCCTGTGGCCATGTTATCGTCGTCTTTTGTAGGTGGGTCCACAAGTATACGATACGATTTAGATTATCATTTTTTACATAATCCTGTTTATGCCTATGCTCCAAAGTTTTATTATGATCAGGAACCTGGTGATGTTATTATTTTTCCAAAGTGGTGGCCTCACGCGATTATTAATCAATCTGAATTGTCAATAATGGTTAATCAAAGATATACCGAAGTTAACCTAGCAGAGAACAAGAAGTCATTCAAAACGGCAATTAGAATGCCTCTTTATGAGGGAATTCTGAGATCAGATCCAAGGTATAGAGATCATAGCTTTGAAGTGTATCAATCTTTACAAAAAGAAGAAATCATTTCTCCCGAAGTTTACTTTAAACAACAAAAACAATTAGACAAAATTAATAGTTAATTATACTGGTTATGAAAAATAAAGAATATTTATTGAATATGGGTTTTTTCTATTGTACAGTTATTCCTGATGAAGGAAAATGCTATTCATTAAATGTAGAAAATTCTAAACATGCAGATATACAAAAGTTTATAAATAATGAAGTTGTGGATTATTCAAAGTATGAACTTGTTATGTTACCCTATGATGAAAAGGAAAATTGGACAAGCTATTTGGAATCAAAAAATCCAGTTACATACCATTCAGTAGAGCATTTAAGTCAAGAACAATTTATTGAACGACTCATATTAAAAAAACATGCAGATGGTATTCTGGTGGCAGTTAAAGATTTTGAAAAACAAAAAGTTAAGGTATATAAAAAAAACCTCCCTTTAAATCATGAAGAGACTATAGAAAATTAGTCTATACAAATTTATAAGCCTTCTAGTACTATCTATCCGTACTTTAAAATTCAATTACAATAGGCATTAATTATTACCATTATAAAATTAGACACCATCATCTTTTAGATCGAATCTTGATCAAAATATGATAACACTCTATTTCCCCTCAGAATATATAGTTTTTGCTGTTACAAACAAATTTCCTGTTAACGCTTGATCTCGATCAAAAAGTTAAACTCTATAAATAACAAGAAAATAGCTTTACAATTTAATTAGTAAAGAATATTAATACGCTGGTTATGTCAAAAAAAGAAACTAAGAAAAGTGAATTTAATTTATCTGTAAAAATTGATAATAATGAAAAATTAACTAGTAAATCAATTGCACTTATAGGTATGTCAGGATTTTTTCCAGAGTCAGATTCTATTCAGGATTTCTGTGAAAAGTTAGGTAATCAACAAAAACTTATCAAAGAAATTCCTGATGATCATGATCCGGAAGAATCTATTAAGTCAAAAAAAGGAGCATTTGTGAAAAACCTAAGAGGTTTTGATGCAAAATTATTTAATATTAATAATACAGAGGCAAAATATATTTCTCCTCAGCAGCGCTTACTATTAATGGCTGTATGGCATCTGTTTGAAGATGCCTGTATTTTACCATCTTCTCTCAATGATAAAAGGGTTGCTGTTATTATAGGAAAAGAAATAAATCCATATTCTGAATATCTAAATAAAGCCCCTGTAACGGCATATACAAACATAGGAATGTTTGAAGCTTTCTTAGCCAATCGTATTTCTAATTACTTTAATTTTAATGGTCCTAGTTATTGTATTGACACCTCGTGTTCTAGCGGATTAACAGCTCTTCATCAAGCTAAAAAAATGCTGAGGAATAACGAGGTGGATTATGCTGTTGTAGCAGGTGTAAACTTGATTTATGGAAAAGAGTGGACTAAATCATTTTATTCTGGAACAGAATCTATGGGTTTGATGACTACAGAAAAAGATAATAGGCCATTTCAAGAGAAAGCATCTGGATTTACTTCGGCAGAGGGAGTTGTTAGTTTATTATTGAAAAGAAGTGATGAGGCTAAAATAGACAAAGATAATATACACGCTCTAATTTTGGGTTCGGAGTCAAATCATGTGGGAGGAATAGGTAATATTACATTTCCTGACGCGAATCAACAAAGCAAGGCTATAATATCAGCATATAATGATGCAGAGGTCCCCATAGAAACTATCACTCATATTGAAGCACATGCCTCTTCGTCTATACTAGCAGATTCACAGGAGGTAAAAGCTTTTAAACTATCAGAGAAATATTTTGGTATAGACCTGAAGAACGAACTAATACATCCTTGTAAAATCAGTACTTTAAAACCTAATATAGGTCATATGCATTCTGCATCCGGGCTAGCATCTTTAGTTCGATTAGTTTATTCTTTTAAAGAACAAAAGAAATTAGGGATAAATGGTTTTGCAGGTCTGAGCAATGAAATTAAACTAGATAATACACGCTATTATATCACTGATAAAACAGAAGAATGGAAGCGGATTACAAATCAAAACCAGTTAGAAATACCAAGAAGAGGGGCAATAAATAGTTATGGTGGCGGTGGAAACAATGTCCATGTGATTCTGGAAGAATATGTACACAATGCAAAAGAAACTGTTAATGATAAAAGAAGCGAAGAGGTTTTCTTTTTAGCACTATCCTGTATAGAAGAAAATCAGTTTTTAAAGTATGCTAAAAACATTAAAAACTTTCTTGAAAAGAATAGTAAATCTGATGAACAACAATTGGAGCAGATATATATAAATAGCCGAAAAGGATTGAATCAACGAATAGTTTTTCGATATAAAACCATAAAAAATTTAATCGAAAAACTAAATAAATACATTGATTCAGAGGGCCAAAGAGGATATTACTTAAAAGGTAATAGCAAAGAGGAAACAATATTAAACGAGATGTTTCTAAAAAATGAAAAAGTAGTAAAGTTCATACAAGGCCTAAATAGCAAAGAAGATAAATCATTTTTATTCGATTTGTGGGTTAAAGGCTATGATAAACCTATTAAAGAATATTATAAATCAAGCCCTATTACTAAATCTTCTTTTCCTGGTTATCCTTTTAAATATGATAAATATTGGTTAGAAATATATAACCAGAATCAAAAATCTGACTTTAATATTAATTATAATACTAAGTTACTAGCCAATTTACCAAAACATCATTATCAAAAAAACACTAGTGAGATTAGATGTACAACATTTTTTTCAGGAGAAGAGCCTTTTATAAAAGATCACGTTATAAACGGGAAAAAGGTTTTACCTGGAGTGGCCTATCTAGAAATAGTGATCTTGGCCTTGTCAAATACCAAAGTTCTGAATGATAATAATCAATTAATCTTTGAAAACATCACTTGGTTGAATCCGTTTACAATAGATAATGGATCCAAGCAATTAGAAACTATTATCACAAAACAGCAACAAAATAACTATCATTTTGAAGTTTTAAGTACAAAAAGAGACGACATACCTGATTTGCGCCATAATCAAGGTTTAATCAAGATTGTTGAATCTAATATCATAGTGCCCAAACATGACCTGTTAGCATTGAAAAACACCATTAAAGAGGTGAATTTTACTCAAAATGAAATTTATGATTTGCTAAGGTCCTTAGGGTTTTATTATGGTACCTCTCTTCAAAATCTTCAGTATATAAAATGTAATAAAAATCGGGTTATAGGACAAGTTGATGTTTCTAAATTGAATATTTTAAATAAGCCTGGCCTCGTATTGCCTCCATATATTTTGGATGCAGTACTTCATGCTTTGGTTGTATTAGATTATGTTTCGGGTGAAAATCGAATGATGTTGCCTTTTTCTTTGGATCAGATGGTTTTACTAAAACCTTTATCAGAAAATATTCAGATTGTGGCCGGTTACGAAAAAAATGATAGTTCTTCCGCAAAAATGACACGGCTTTATTGTGATTTATGTAGTCCAGATGGCGAAGTATTGATCCAATTGAAAGGGTTTATCAGATTTCCATATGAAGAAAAAGAAATAATAAAAAAATCTAAAGAGAGTCTAAATACTATAGATGAGGAAAAATCTGTTCATAGTACTAATAAAAGCGATCTAAAAAATAATAAACTTATAAAGCAGAATTTAGACGTTACTTCCAATCCCAGCATAACAAAACGTCAAACTCTTTCACTGTTTGAAATAGAAGAAACGATAAAAAATGAGCTCGTAAAACTATTGGGTACGGACCAAATAGAATACCAAAGTAAGTTTACAGATTTAGGAATTGATTCTATGGCAGGAGTTGAAATGGTAAGAATCATTAATGAACATTATGGTTTATCCTTATCTCCTATTAAAACTTATGATTATCCTACTATAAATAGCTTTGCCAAATATGTTAATGAAGAATTACAAAAAAGTAATTCAATTTTAAACACAGCTTCTCATTCAACAAAATTAGATTCGAATTATAAAACAGAGAGTAAAGAAGATCATAATCAAATACATAGTTCTAAAAATAGCATAGAAGAGGTTGTAAATCAGAACACTAACATATTTGAAATTGAGGAAGTACTAAAGAAAGAACTGGTTCAATTAGTAGGAACTAAAGGAGATACCATAGAACTCGAAACCAAATTTACAGATATGGGGTTAGATTCTATGGGAGGTGTCGAATTGGTTAGACTGATTAATCAATATTATAATTTATCAATATCAGCGATTAAAACATACGATTACCCAAATAGTAAACTTTTTGCAGAATATATCCATAGCGAACTTTTAAAAAGTAATACAATTATAGGTAAAAAGAAAAAGTTGACGTCTCCCTCTTCGGTCAGTATGAATAAGATGGTAAAATCTAGCTATGATAAAGATAGAGAGAATGTTATGGGTAATGAGAATCAGGATCTAATTATTAAAAAGAGACCAATAGATGATATTCTTGTAAGCAAAAAGGGTTTTCTTTTATTACGAGAATCTGATAGGAATACAATTGAAAACTGCCCAGTAAAACCTAATGATTTAGGGAATAAACTGTTTCAAAAACGCTATGGGTGTAAATGGAGCTACTATGTAGGAGGAATGTATAGAGGTATTGCTTCAGAAGAGCTTGTTGTTAAATGTGGAAACTCAGATATATTAGGTATCCTAGGATATATGCGATTGCCTTTTGACGAAGTTGATCAAATATTGGGGACTTTACGTACAAAGTTAGCAAACAAAACTTATGGGATTGGTTTTTCACCATCATCCTTTACTGGTGATTCTACCGCAATAGATATGAAATTCATAGATCTCTATATAAAACATGAAGTCCCAGTATTAGAATTAGCAACACACATTGATGTAAGTAAAGAAATTGTGTATGCTAGATGTAAAGGATTAAGAAAATCTGGAGAAAAAATTATACGCCCCAGATTATTATTGGGAAAATTGTCTCGTTTGGAACTTGCAGAAAAATTTATGAGCCCTGCTCCTTATGATATTTTGGTAAGTTTAATCAATGAAGGGTTAATATCTGAAGAAGAAGCTGAGATTGCAAAAAAAATACCTTTATGTGATGATATTGTTTTTGAAGGAAGCTCTGCCGGATATACTGATCAACAACCAGTTTTGATATCCTTACCGTCATTTATTTCTCTTAGAAATTCTATGATGATTAAATATGGATACACTGATCAGATATTAATTGGATATGGAGGAGGCTTGGGTACACCATCGGCAATTGCGGCAACCTTTATGATGGGAGCAGATTTTGTTTTAACTGGGTCGATAAATCAATGTACTGTTGAGAGTGGAATGAGTAGTCCAGCCAAAAAATTATTAGAAAATGCTAACATCTATGATTTTGATTTGACTCCACATGGATATGCATTAAAATATGGATTCAAAATTCAAGCATTAAATAAAGGAACAAAGTTCGTTAGTAATTCTAAATACCTAGGAGATATCTGGAATAGGTATGATTCTCTAGAAAGTATACCCGAAACAATTATAAAACAAATTGAGAAAATTTTTGGTCGAACATTAGATGAAGTTTGGGACTTAGTCATTGAGCATAAGAAAAAAACTAATCCAGATCAAATAAATGAAGCGCATAAGGATCCAAAATTAAAAATGACATTAGTATTTATCTGGTATTATGCATTTACACAAAAAGTAACCCTAACTGGAGACGAAAATTATATTGATCATTACCAAATTCACTCAGGACCTGCAATGGGTGCATTCAATCAATTTGTCAAAGGAACCGAATACGAAAATTGGCAAAATAGGCATGTGAATGAAATAGCTGAATTATTAATGAATTATACCTGTCCTATCTTTTATGAAAGCCGATTAGATAATTCGATTTATAGTAATCAAGAAAAAGAGATAAATACTTATCAAAAAAAAACCTTTTCCAAAGAAAAAATAGCTAACAAGAGAATAGTAACGAACCACGAAGTTGCAGTAATCGGAGTAGCCGGAAAGTTCCCTAAAGCTAGTAACGTTTTAGAGTTTTGGGAGAATATTAAAAACAGCAAGGACTGTGTTGATAAAGTGCCACCTTCTCGATGGAATCAGGTAGATGAGAATAAAAGTGAGTCTTTTTCAGATACTTGGTTAGGTGTTTTGGATGATATTGACAAATTTGATCCATTATTTTTTAATATTTCTCCTAGAGCTGCAGAGTGGATGGACCCTCAACAAAGGCTGTTTTTAGAAACAAGTTGGCATTGTTTTGAAGATGCTGGCTATACACCTAATAAATTAGTAAATAATAAATGTGGTGTTTTTGTTGGATCTATTCAAGGAGGATATGGTCAAAAAAATATGCAACAAAACCCATCTTCGGATTCATTACAAGGAGGTTCTCAGTCAATATTAAGTGCAAGGATTGCTTATTTCCTGAATTTAGTAGGTCCCTGTATGACCATTGATACAGCCTGTTCTTCATCTTTAGTGGCATTATCCGAAGCTTGTAATAGCCTCATATTAGGGCAAAGTGATATGGCATTGTGTGGAGGGGTATATATTGAAGATGGAGCTGAATCATATCGAATGTATTCCGATTCAAATATGCTTTCTAAAGAAGGACGATGTTTTACATTCGATCAACGTGCAAATGGTTTTGTAGCAGGAGAAGGTGTTGGATGTGTATTGCTCAAACGTTTAGAAGATGCCGAAAAAGATGGAGATACAATACTTGGCATAGTAAAAGGATGGGGGGTTAACCAGGATGGAGCCACTAATGGCATTACTGCTCCTAGTATGAATTCTCAAAAAAGATTGCAAACAGAAGTTTACAATACATACAATATCAACCCTGAAAACATTCAACTAGTTGAAGCTCACGGTACCGGGACAGCACTTGGTGACCCAATTGAAGTTACAGCACTTACAGAATCTTTTAGGTCATTTACGAGAAAAGAAAACTACTGTGCATTAGGATCGGTTAAAAGTAACATTGGTCATCTGGCAGCAGCAGCAGGAATATCTGGATTTATAAAATTGTTAATGGCATTAAAATATGCAAAACTCCCGCCAACAAATAATTTCGAAAAATTAAATTCCAATATTAAATTAGAAAATAGCCCTTTTTACATCAGTAGAGAATTACGAGATTGGTATGTCGAAAAAAATCAATTAAGATGTGCAGCTATAAATTCATTTGGATTCAGCGGAACAAATGCACACGCTGTGTTGGAAGAGTATCGTAATAAAAAACCGGTAAACAATAATAATGGTATTCCAAAAAACCTTGCTTCTACTTTTGTTTTATCAGCTAAAAATAAAAGTAGACTAAAAAACTACTCCAAAAATATTATTAAATATCTGAGACAAAATGAAACTATTGATATAGCAAGTTTTTGTTACACTTTTCAAGTTGGAAGAGAAGCCATGAATTATCGATTTGGATGCGTTTTTAAAACCAAAGAAGAGTTAATCAAAAATTTGGAAAGTTTTTTATTAGATAAAACGGACACCAACTTTTATTATAATAAATTAAAGAATAACGGAGATATATCAATAAATGATATAAACAAAACAGAAAATCTTACAAACAGTTTAATTGATGAAGAAAACTGGCATAAAATATTGGAACTATGGGTAAATGGGATTGAGATCAATTGGGAAAGTCTATACAAACCAAATAAAATACAAATTCTGTCTGGTTTACCAACATATCCTTTTGCTAAAGAAAGTTATTGGATTTCCAATCCAAATAATACCGGATTAACAATTTCAAAAGATAAACTTCATCCGTTAGTACACACCAATATTTCAAATTATAAAGGTCAACGCTTTACAAGTAATTTCATAGGAAAAGAATCTTTTTTACAAGATCATAAAGTAAGGGATGAAAAAATTCTTCCTGGAGTTGCTTACTTGGAATTAGCGAGAGAAGCTGGAGCAGTCTATTTAGAAAACGAGATCACCCAAATAAAAAACGTAACTTGGTTAAAACCAGTTAGGGTTAATGGTAAATCAGAGCAAGTTAAAATTGATTTGTTTGATAATAACCAAACTATAGAATATGAAATTTATAGTTCTATTGAAAATAAAAAAACTGTTCATAGCCGGGGAAAACTTATAACACTAAAACATCCTACTCCTGCATCTCTTGATGTATCCAAAATTCAGAATCGTTTATTAAATAGTAAAACAAAAAAAGAATGCTATGAAATATTTAAAAATTTAGGGTTGGACTATGGAAAAACTTTTCAGGGGATAGAAAGACTTTACTATAATGAAGAAGAATCCCTAAGTGAGATTAAACTCCCTGAAAATGAAAACTATGTTTTACAGCCTGGTATTTTAGATAGTGCACTGCAAACTTGTATTGGTTTAAGCTTTTCAACATCAACAGGAGAAAATTTGAGCCTACCTTTTAGTGTTCGAGAAGTTACAATTTATGGAGATGTTAGCAAAACTAGATGGGCATACGTAAGAAAAAATGGTGCCCACAAAGCCGAAAAAAAGATAAGTACTTATTCTGTTATTCTGTTATCTGATGAGGGTAAATGTCTATTAGAATTCAAAGATTTTATGACATTACCATTAGATGGATTTCAGAATCAAACCAATATTTCGCTCATAGAAAATGAAGCAAGTCAAGAAAATGCAAAACTTCATTTATTTAGTAGTGAATGGAAAGAACAAAAATTAATAAATCAATTAGAAAGCAAGGTAGTAGATCAAGTAGTATTGTTAGCAGGAATCTCACCTTTTACAGCAGAAAAGTTGAATGACCTTTTAAAGGGACAAAAAGTAATCGCCATTAATGAAACCAATGAAATTCAATATTTCAATGCTGTTCTGGAAATTATACAATCAAAATTAAAAGGGAAAAACAAAGTAAATATACTGATTGTATACAATAATGATAATCTTATTAATTATGGTTTTGCTAGTGGATTATTAAAAACCGCACACGTCGAAAACCCAAAACTTACAGGTAAAACTTTGGGGGTAAGCAATGTTTTAGTTCAGGAACCGGAAAACCTTGCAAACATAATTGAAAAAGAACAATTCGATATCGAAAATGAAGTTTCTTATGTTAATGAATATCGAAAAGTACGTAGGGTATCAAGTTTATCTGTAGCCAGTCAGGATGCACAAAGTGATTTGTTTATTAAAGATGGAGGGGTATACCTTATTACAGGTGGAGCGGGAGGATTAGGAAAGATCTTCGCAAATTATATATCAAAAATAAATAATACTCGACTTATTTTAACAGGAAGAAGTGCTTGCAATATCGATGAAGTAGAATTAGAGTCTTTAAACGCAGTATATTATAGTTGTGATGTAGTAAACGAAGAATCTGTAGAAAATCTTATCAAAAGAATTATAACAACCTATGGTAAGTTGGATGGAATTATTCATAGTGCCGGTGTAATTAGAGATAGTTTCTTATTGAAAAAAAGTAAAGAAGAGTCTAGATTAGTTCTTTCTCCAAAAATATTGGGAGCTAAAAATCTTGACCGGGTCACTAAAGATATAGAGTTGGATTTTATGATATACTTCAGTAGTATGTCTGGAGTTATGGGAAACATTGGTCAAGGAGATTACGCAAGTGCAAACGCCTGGTTGGATAATTATGCCCATTACAGAGAGAAACTAAGAAAGAAAAATAAAAGAAGTGGACATAGCCTGAGTATTAATTGGCCATTGTGGAAAGATGGTGGCATGCAAATAGATGAAGAAAGCGAAAAATATATGGAACAAAAGTGGGGTATAAAAGCCTTACCAAGTTTTATGGGAACGCAAGCATTAGAGGTTCTTTTAAAACAATCAATATTACAAGGTATAGTAGCTTATGGAAATAAAAAAGTGTTGTCAAATCTATTTAACACAGATTTTGTAGATATAGAGCCTAATAAAAAATCAACACCTGAAATAATTCAATCCCCTACAATTATATTAAGTCAAATTGAAGAGCAATTAATTTCCATAGTAAGTGATTTATTAAAACTGAAGAAAGAACATATTGAGTTGGATGTTGATTTTGCAGAATATGGAATCGATTCGATCATCATGATGAAAATTCTGAACGTTATCGAAGAATCTTTTGATATTACTGCAGAACCTACGGCAATTGTTAATTATCCGACAATATCTGAGTTGGCAGGTTATTTACAGAGTGAGATAGGAGATAACCACTCTTGGATAGAAAATGAAGATCCTATTAATACAAGAAATCAATTTCCCTCTCCTTCAAGTGATCAGGAAAATAAGAAAGATTTTAATGATCTAACAAGAACCAGAACCAGTAAAATTGCTATTATCGGAATGAGTTGTCATTTACCGGGATCTGAAAATTTAGAGCAATACTGGGATAATTTAAAAGCTGGAAAAGATTTGATATCTGATATTCCATTAAATAGATGGAATGCTTTGGATTACTATTCAGCGGAAGGAGGATTAAACAAAACATATACAACCAAAGGAGGATTTATAAAAAATGCTGGAATATTTGATGCTGATTATTTTAATATTAGCGATGATGACGCAATAAGTATGGATCCTCAACAACGAATTGTATTGGATTTAAGCAGATCACTACTAGCACACTCTGGTTACACAAAAGAAGAATTAAGTAATACCAATACAAGTGTATTTATAGGCGCAAAAGATAATACATATATAAAGAACAATTATCATTTACTACCGGAAGGGGCATATCAACACACGATAGTTAATAATATCAGTAATATGATTGCTGCTAGAATATCTGATTTCTATAATTTAAAAGGAACTAGCCAGATTATCGACACTGCTTGTTCGAGCTCTCTAGTTGCTATTCATCAAGGGTGCGAAAATATTCTTCAAGGGCGTACAGATATGGTAATTGCAGGAGGTATTTCTATTATGGTGGATGCTTTTCCTCATATTGGTTTTAGCCAAGCAGAAGTCCTAAGTAGAGATGGTAAAAGTTACGTGTTTGATGAAAGAGCACAAGGTTTTGTTATGGGTGAAGGAGGAGGATTGGTTCTTTTAAAATCATACGAACAAGCAAAAATTGATGGAGATCATATTTATGGAATAATTGTTGGCTCATCAGTAAACAATGATGGAAAGACTATGGGACTTACAGTGCCAAACAAGGAAGGACAGAAAAATGTAATCAGACAAGCTTTTGAAAAAACCTCAGTTCTTCCTAAGGACATTACATACTATGAAGCCCACGGTACAGGAACTTTATTAGGAGACCCAATAGAAGTCAAAGCTGCAACCGAAGTATATCAATCATTAGAAAAAGGAACAAACAAAAAGCAATATTGTGCTATTGGTTCTGTAAAGAGCAATATAGGACATACAATGACCGCCGCAGGTATTAGTGGATTGATAAAGATTTTACTTCAATTACAGCATCAGACCTTGGTACCTACATTACATTGCGAAAGACCACATCAGAGATTTAAGTTTGAAGAGAGTCCATTTTATCCAAATACAGAATTAAAGCAATGGGCCATTGATCTATCTAGCAAACGAAACGCTGCAATTAGTAGTTTCGGGTTTGGGGGTACAAACTGTCATATGATTATACAAGAAGCCACAAACGAACAGAAAGTCAATCGTCAACCTTTGCCTGTAGAGTATATATCTAATAATTATTATTGGCTGGGAGAAGAAATAGTAAAAAATTATAATCAAGTAGGTAAAGAAAAAAGAATTGATAATCAAATATTAACTGAGCGTCTTTATAAATATGATGAACCCATAATGAAAGATCATTTAATTTTTGGAAATCAAGTACTGATGGGGGTTGCGCATTTAGCTTTAAGTATTAACGCAGTATGGAATGAGTTTTCAAATTCTGATTTTAAGTTAGAAAAAGTACTTTTTTCTAATCCATTGATACTTAATAAAGGAGAAGAAGCATTACAAGAGTATTTATTTAAACCTAATGAACAAAAAATAGAAGTTCATTATAGAAAAGAGGAAATAAAAACCATTGCAGCACGATCGGTAATATCTAATCATGATTTTAGACATCAAAAAATTGACTTAAAATCAATACATCAAAAAGTCGAAAAAAAGATTAAAGGGATTGAATACTATAACTTTCCAAATCAAGACTGTTATGGGATAACAACACAAACGGTTGAAGATTTATGGTACTTAAATGATGGAACCATCTTGTCTAAACTTAAATTAAATTCAAAATATCATAACAACCAAAATGATTTTTTAATACATCCTGCAATTTTTGATGGTGCCCACGTTTCTGCTACTTTAAGTTTGGACAGAAACATCGAGAAAAGTGTAAAAAACCATCGCCCTCCACTCATGATTAAGCGAGTAAAGGTGTCAGAAGAAATAGGAACTTATAGCAGTCCTATATATTATACGCTAGTCACTCCAAAACAGATAAATGATCAAATAGCCGAATTTGACATTGAATTATATACAGATCAATTCAAATTGATTTTAGTACTCGAAGGATTTACTACCAAATCCATACCATCCGAAGAAAGCCTATTCAAAGCTATGAATAGAAAGACAGAAGTTGTCAAAAATTAATACATAACAAGGCTGAGAGGAAATAACATAAAAAAGACATTGTAGCAAATGAAAGACGCACTTATTTTATTTTTGAAAACAAAAATAGCAACCAACTTAAATAAGTCACCTCAAGATATTCTCATCGATCAAAATTTTATGGATTTAGGTTTGGAATCTAATCAAATGATCGGGGTGTCAGAATCTTTAGAAAAAGACTTGTGCATTGAGTTATATCCAACCATATTTTTTGAAAATCAAAATATACAAGATTTAGTAACTTATTTTTTACAAGATCACGAAAAGGAAATTAGATTGTGGTATGAGAATTCTGAGTCTTTTAGTTCAACAACTATTCCCAGAGAAAAAGATAGTCACAATATCATTTCAAAGAATACAATCAATAATGGCTCAGATACTAATAATATAAAAGCTGCACTTATTCTGTATTTGAAAACAAAGATTGCAACTACCATACATAAGTCCTCAGATGATGTTCCAATAGACAAAAATTTTATGGATTTAGGTTTGGAATCTAATCAGATGATTGGGATGTCAGAATCTTTAGAAAAAGACTTGGAGATTGAATTGTATCCAACTGTGTTTTTTGAGAACCAAAACATAGATGACCTAGCAAACTTTTTTTTGCAGGACTATAGTAAACAGATGGCTAAGAAATTTGGAGATTTGAGTTCCTATGAAGAAAATTCTAATTCTAATATTCAAATTGCTACTAATTCTATTTCCACGTCTTCTCAACTTCCAAAGAAAGAAACAGATACTTATTCAAGGTTTACTCCGCTACAATTTGGGAAACATGTATCTCAAATAAAAGATTCAGAAAAGAAACAATTTCAGGAAAAATCATTAACGAATGTATCAAAAGATATAGCAATTATAGGTATGAGTGGATACTTTCCTGATTCAAAAAATATTGAAGAATTTTGGAAAAATATTTCTGATGGCAAAGACTTAATAAGAGAAATCCCGATAGATCATTGGGATTATCGTCCCTGGTTTAATCAAGATAGAGAAGCAGATAATAAAACATATAGTAAATGGGGTGGTTTCTTGCCCGATATAGACAAATTTGACCCGGTTTTTTTTGGAGTAAATCGGCGTCAGGCAGAATGGATGGATCCGCAGCTAAGATTATTATTGCAATCGGCATATCATACTTTTGAAGATGCTGGAGTAATTAATAAAATTAGGGGGACTAAAACAGGAGTCTACGTGGGGAGCTGTTTTCACGAATATTGGGATGAAGTAGTGCGAGCAAGAATTCCTATAGTAGATTATCAACATAATAGTGGTGCAATGTCCAGCCTTTCGGCTTCGGTTTCCTATCATTTTGATTTACAGGGAGGATCAATTCCTTTGGATAATGCCTGTGCTTCTTCTATGACAGCTCTACATTTAGGATGTCAAGCCATACATAATGGAGAAATAGATAGTGCTGTTGTTGCAGGATTAAATGTATTATTAAGCCCATTACACTATGTGTATTTTTCTCGAATGCAAGCTTTATCTCCTACGGGTAGGTGTCATACGTTTGATAAAAAAGCGGATGGTTATGTTCCCGGCGAAGGCATTGTTTCTGTTTTGATAAAACCTTTATCCAAAGCAGAGATTGATGGCGATAGAATTTATGGAGTAA
Source organism: Aquimarina sp. RZ0 (assembly GCF_008370685.1). GTDB lineage: Bacteria > Bacteroidota > Bacteroidia > Flavobacteriales > Flavobacteriaceae > Aquimarina. The sequence continues at coordinate 64,647 of NZ_VTZU01000020.1, read as the reverse complement.
TTAAAGGTAGTGCGATTAATCATGTAGGGCGTTCAAATAACCCTACTTCTCCTAGACCAGAATTACAAACGAAGTTGTTGTTACAAGCATGGGAATCAGCAAATATTAACCCAGAAGATATTAGCTATTTAGAAGCTCATGGGACTGGTACCACTTTAGGCGATCCGATTGAAATAAATGCATTAAAAAAAGCTTTTAAACACCATACAAATAAAAGAGGTTTTTGCTATATCGGATCTACAAAAGCTCACGCTGGGCACTTGGAAGGCGCAGCTGGTTTAACTAGCGTGGTAAAAGTACTGCAAATGATGAAGCATAATGAGATCCCACATATGCCGAATTTTGAGACTATTAATCCTTATATAAAATTAGATGATTCTGCTCTAAAAATTAATACTAAAAATGAACCTTGGAAAACTGATAAACCAAAGATAGCTGGAGTTAGCAGCTTTGGAATGACTGGAAATAATGCCCACATTGTTTTAGAAGAATATATAGAAAGATTTAAGAGTCCTTATATAAGTAATGCTCCTGTTATAATAGTATTATCAGCCAGGAACAAGGATCGTTTAAAAGATCAGGCGATTAATTTATCAGAATATTTAGAATTGCATCCTGCATTAGATTTATATGATATAGCCTACACATTACAGGTTGGTAGAGAGAGTATGGAGGAGCGATTGGCCTTTGTTGTTAGTGATAAATTGGAGTTAAAAGATGCTTTGTCTAAATTTAATTTGGGTAATTCTACAGGGTTTTTACAGGGCAATATAAAAGCATCAAAGGAAGTTTCAGTTATTGAAGGAGTACCAGTTGCAGAATACTTGTCTACAGCTATAAAGAATAAAGATTTATTATCGATAGCACAATTATGGATAAGAGGTGTGACTATAGATTGGGGATTGTTTTATGAAAAAGGTCACACACCTAATAGAATAAGTTTACCTACCTATCCTTTTGCCAGGGAGCGTTATTGGATTCCTGATCAGTCTTTTGATTTGTCATCAAGAAGTAAGGATGTATTACATCCACTACTTCATCATAATGAGTCCACCCTTGAAGCTCAAAAATATACGAGTATATATACAGGCAAAGAATCTTTTTTATTAGATCATAAAGTAGGAGGAGCTAAAGTATTACCTGGTGTTGCTTACTTGGAACTTGCACGGATAGCTGGTGATTTGAGTATTGGAAGTTCAGTAACACAACTTAAAGATATTACTTGGATGCGTCCTATATGGGTGAACAATAGCCCTGAGAAGATAAGTATAAGTATTTATCCGGTGGAAGATGGTTTTGGTTATGATGTGTATAGTAATAAATCAGAAGAACAACTTCATAGTCAAGGAAAGTTAAGTATCGATAGTTTTTCAGCTGTTCCAGCTTATAATTTACCCTCTCTTAAGTCTCAGTTCACCAAAAGTAAAGAGAAAGACTGGTGTTATGATTTTTTTAAAGGTATAGGTTTATTTTATGGTACTAGTTTTCAGGGTATAGAACAACTTTGGTATAGTGATTCAGCTGTTCTATCCAGGATTACGCTTCCTAAAGAGGAGGGCTATGTATTACAGCCTGGTATTTTGGATAGTGCTTTACAAAGCTGTATAGGTTTTACTTTGGGAGAAGAACCACCAACAGATCCACCACTTCCTTTCAGTATTAAAGAATTAACGATTTATAAAAATCTTCCAGAGACCGTATGGTGTTATGTAAAGCGTAATAACTCAGGTAGAACAGTAGATAAAGTAACTCGATATGATATAGATATTTTGGATGAATTAGGCGAAGTATTAGTTCGTTTCAAGGATTTTGTTGTTCTTCCATTAAGCAATGCTACAAAGCCACCAGCAGATACGAGAAAAGGAGTTCATTTTTATAGTAATATTTGGTCACCTTCTCCAGCTCCCTTATCTGATCCATCATTGGGTTCACAATTGATATTATTAGCAGGAGCGCCTGTTGAACTGGCGGATTTGTTAAAAGAAGAACTAGCCGTAGATGTATCTGTTCTAAAAGGGGATTCAGAAGCATCATATTTTGTAAGTGTATTAGAAGAAGTACGTTCAAAACTAAAGGATAATATACAAGTTCATATCACGGTAGTTTACGAAAATGCTCAATATCTTGATTATAGTTTTGTGAGAGGTTTATTAAAAACGACTAATCTAGAAAATGCTAAGATATCGGGTAAAGTTTTAGGAGTAGAAAGTTTTTCTCTTACATCATTAGATACGCTTTTGTCAATACTTGATAAAGAACAATATACTACAGATGTTGAAGTACGCTATATAGGCGGTAAAAGAGAAATAAGAACCCTTGATTTATTACCATATTCTTTTGGTAAAGAATCTCTTACTATCAAAGAGGGAGGAGTGTATTTAATCACTGGAGGTTTTGGTGGATTAGGTCAGGTTTTTGCATCCCATATCAATAAGACAAGCGGTGTTCATCTGATTCTTACTGGTCGTAGCAGATTGACAGATGAAAAGAGCTTTATACTTTCTAAATTTTCAAATGCGAGTTATTATTGTTGTGATGTAAGTAAAAAGGAAGAAGTTGCCTCTTTGATATCAGAAATTAAAACAGTTCATGGTAGATTAGATGGTATTATTCATAGTGCTGGTGTTGTTAGAGATAGTCTTATTGATAAGAAAACATCAGAAGAAGTAAGTACTGTATTTTCTTCAAAGGTTACAGGTGTTAAGCATTTAGATGAGCTATCGAAAGGAGAGTCTCTTGATTTTATGGTCTTCTTTTCATCAATAGCAAGTGTTATCGGTAATATAGGACAATCAGACTATTCTAGTGCTAATGCGTACTTGGATGATTATGCTTTATATCGCGAGGAGAAGCGATTACAAGGAGAAAGACAGGGAAAGACATTAAGTATTAACTGGCCTTTGTGGGCAGAAGGCGGTATGCAAATCGATCAAGAGAGTGCCCACTTTTTAGAGAACTACTGGGGTATGTCTGTCTTACCTACATTAGAAGGGGTTAAAGCTTTTGATGCGCTTCTTGGAAGTTCATTTGTTCAAGGGGTTGTAGCATTTGGTGATCGAGATAAAATAAATAACAAATTACTATCAAAAAGGTCTATCGCAGTTAGCTCGACCGGGGATTCTATTAAAGAGACCTCAGAATTACAGGAGAAAGTAACAACACAGATATTAGAAATAGCTTCTAGTTTACTAAAACTAGATGTTAGTAATATAGGCATAGATGAAGAGTTGGGAGATTATGGTTTTGATTCGATATTACTCACTCGATTTAGTAATGAACTTAATAGTTATTATGATTTGGAATTAATGCCTACTACATTTTATAATTATCCTACTATTGAGGGGTTGGCCATATATCTAACAAAGGATTATTCTGAGAAATTATTTAAGAAGCATTCAGTCTCTTTAGGAAAAAAAGATGTACCAAGTTTAATCGTTCAACAAGAACAAGTTCGATCTTTTAGAGAAAATAGGTCAAGATTTTTAGGTTCAAAAAAAGATAGTAGAATTTTAACTTCGCAGACTACTAAAAAGCTTTCAAGAGGCGTTGCCATAGTTGGGATGAGTGGTCGTTTTCCAGGTTCTCCTGATGTTGAGATATTTTGGGATCATATTAAGAATAATGAGGATTTAATTACAGAGATTCCTAGCGATCGATGGGATTGGAGACACTACTACGGAGATCCTAAAGAAGAAAAAGGCAAAACCAAAGCCAAATGGGGAGGTTTTATTAGAGATATCGATAAGTTTGATCCTTTATTTTTTGGGATATCCCCTCGAGAAGCAGAATTGATGGATCCTCAACAACGTATGATTCTTGAATCGGTGTATCAAGCATTAGAGGATGCTTGTATATCAACCACTCAGATCAAAGGTAGTAATACAGGTGTTTTTGTAGGAGTTGCTAGTTCGGACTATTCATTATTATTGAGTGATCAGACAGATTTAGTAAGTCAGGCGCAATACCCTACAGGATCATCTCATTCAGTCCTTGTTAATCGCATTTCCTATTTATTAGACTTGCATGGTCCAAGTGAACCTGTTGATACGGCTTGCAGTAGTTCATTAATAGCAATTCATCGAGCAGTTGAACATATTGAGCAGGGTCATTGTGATATGGCTATTGCCGGAGGAGTGAATGCCTTACTTTCTCCAGAACTAACCTTGTCATTTAGCCAAGCTGGTATGTTGAGTGAAGATGGTAGATGTAAAACCTTTGATCAGAAAGCAAATGGATATGTTCGAGGCGAAGGGGTAGGAACTATTATTTTGAAATCACTTGATAAAGCAGAATCGGATGGAGATCATATATATGGGGTGATTAAAGGTACCGCAGAAAATCATGGAGGCAAGGCCAATACTTTAACCTCTCCTAACCCTAATGCCCAAAAAGATTTATTACTTAAAGCTTACCGTTCTTCAGGAATTGATCCTCGTGATGTTAGTTATATAGAAGCGCACGGTACAGGCACATCTTTAGGAGATCCTATAGAAATAGAAGGTCTGAAATTAGCATTTAATCAGCTCTATAAGGAGAATGATTATGATATTCCAGAGATTCCTTATTGTAGTATTGGTAGTGTAAAGACTAATATTGGTCACTTGGAAGCGGCAGCAGGAATAGCAGGGGTCGTCAAGGTGTTATTGTCATTAAAGTATAAGACACTTCCGGGGAATGTTCATTTAGAGACACCAAATGAATATCTTCAATTGAGTAAGAGTCCTTTTTATTTACAACAAGAAACTAAGGCTTGGGAATCTAGAGATAACAAAGCTCGAGTTGCCGGTATAAGTAGTTTTGGGTTTGGAGGTGCTAACGCTCATATTATAATAGAAGAGTATATCCCTAAACCAAAAAGTACTTATGAAAACAATACTGCTGCTATCGTATTACTTTCTGCTAAGAACAAGGAAAGATTAGAGTATCAAGCTAATAACTTAGAGGATTATATAATATCAAACCCAGGTTTAGATTTATATGATATTGCCTATACATTACAGGTAGGTAGAGATTTTATGGAAGAACGAGTAGCTTTTATTGTTGAGGATAAAGAAAAGTTACAAGAACAACTACATAGATTTAAACAGGGGCAAACAGAAGGATTTTTAACAGGTAACATTAAGAAAGATAAAAATAACTTTTTATTAGAGGGAGAGGCAGGGGAAGCCTATATTCAAACAGCTATCTCTACACAACAAACAAAAGCATTGGCTCAGTTATGGACAAAGGGAGTAACCATAGATTGGAGACTACTTTACAATAAAGACAATACTCCTAATAAAATAAACTTACCTAAGTATCCTTTTGCTAGAGAAAGGTATTGGTTTGATAGTTATAATTCTGTAAATCTTTCTAAACAGAAAAATAAAAATACTTTAATAACATCAGATACTGATTCTATTTGGGAAAGTGAACAAATACAACAAAATATTGATCATGTTGTTGGTGAAGAAATTAGTACAAAAATATTGAATGAAGGAATCGCACTAGTAAAAATACAATCCAAAGAATCTAAAAATATGTTTACCCTTAATTTGATTAAGAGTTTGCAAAAAACCTTTTTTGACTTAAGGAAAAATAAAAATTTAAAGGTAGTAGTACTAACCGGATATGATAATATATTTTGTATGGGAGGTTCCCAGGAAAGTTTACAAAATATAGCTTCCAAAAAAGGAAGATTTACTGATTTTCCATTTTTATATAAAGGCTTATTAGAGTTTGATATCCCAGTAATAACCGCTATGCAAGGACATGCATTTGGAGGAGGAATGTTATTTGGACTTTACGGTGATATTGTTTTAATGTCTGAAAATTCCATATACACGGCTAATTTCATGAAATATGGTTTTACACCTGGAATGGGAGCAACATACATTCTTGGAGAGAAATTGGGTAAACCTTTGGCTACAGAAATGCTCTATACGGCCAGACATTTGAAAGGATCTGAAATAAAATCAAGAGGTACTTCTATAATTGTAACAAAAGATGTTTTAAATGAAGCTCTTAGAATAGCAAAAGAATTAAGCTTAAAACCTAGAAAAACATTAGAAATATTAAAAAAACATATGTCATCAGATTTGCTTTTATCATTGCAAAAGTATATCAGTGAAGAAGAAAAGATGCATGAGTTAACTTTTCATACAGAAGAAGTCGCATCTCAAATAAAACGAAGTTTTAAAAGACAAGAAATATCTGATTCTTTGTTGTCTAATGGCACATTATTAGAGGAAAAAAAATCCTCAGGGGCGAAAACAAAAATAAGATTAAATGATGTAAAAGATCTGATACCTCAAACACCTGTTCCTTTTATACAAACTAACAGAAGTACTATTAAACTGAAAGATTTAAAGAGAGACCTAAAAACCTCTAATAACTATGATGTTTCAGCAAATAGTTCAAAATATTATATTCAAAAACTTAAAAAGCTTTTTGAAACAGTACTTCATATTCCTGCAAACGAAATAGATGAAGAAATAGCCTTTACAGAACTAGGTCTTGACTCCATCAGTGGTGTTGAGCTTATTCGGTCAATAAACAATACTTTTAATCTGAATTTTGAAGCCATAATTTTATATGATTATTTCACTATCAAAAAATTGTCAGATTTAATTCTAAAGGAATTTGATCAACAAAATGACTACCTTAAAAAAGATTCTAAAATACTTATTAAGCCCACTTCCGACAAAATAATAAATGAAAAATCTGAATCCGGCATTGATAATGACAAAAATGAAAAGGTTACTAAATTATCAAGAATAGTAAATCATACTAAGGAAATAGATCAGCAAAAAGCTTTATTAAATGTTTCTACAGTTACAAAAAAGCTGAAGATACTATTTGAAGAAGTACTTCATATTCCAAATAATGAAATTGATGAAAATGTCTCATTTGTAGATATTGGATTAGACTCTATCAATGGAGTAGAACTTATTCGCTTGATAAATGATGAATTTAATATTAATCTCGAAGCCATTACTTTATACGATTATTACACTATAAAAAAGTTATCAAACTTGATTTTGGAAGAATCTAATGAGTTGATCCAATATGTTGATAATGAGTGTTTAAATGAGGAAGGTGTAATGGAACAATCGGATCTGAAAATAAATCTTGATGAGAAAAGTAGTTTTTTAATTTCGGAAGAAGAAGATCTTACTTTAGTCAAATTAGATTCGCTTCAAAATGTAACAAAAGCAGAATACGCTGATAAAGGTGTTGATGATATTGCTATTATTGGTATGAGTGGTAAATTCCCTGATGCAGCAAACATAAATGAGTTCTGGGAAAATATAAAAAATGGGAAAAATAGTATAAAAGAAGTTCCGAATAGAAAATGGTCAATTGCTCATTTCTTTGATAAGGATAGAAAAGTTGAAGGAAAGAGTTATGCTAAATGGATGGGATATCTTGATGATGAAGATAAATTTGATCCATTATTTTTTAATATTTCTCCTAGAGAAGCCGAACGCATGGATCCTCAACAACGTTTGTTTATAGAAGAAAGTTGGAAAGCTATTGAAGATTCTGGATATACGAGTACATCATTATCTGATCAAAAATGTGGGGTATTTGTGGGGGTAGGACAAGGTGATTATATGATTAATATTGAGCAAGAAGAAATGGACAACCATACTTTTACAGGTACATCATCTTCTATATTAGCAGGTCGAATATCTTATCACTTAAATTTAGATGGCCCCGCTATCTCAATAGATACAGCTTGTTCAAGTAGTCTTGTTGCTATTCATCAGGCTTGTCAAAGTATTAGAATAGGTGAATGTGAAACAGCATTAGCAGGCGGAGTATATGTAATGACTTCAGAGCGAATGCATATCGCGACCAGTAAATCAGGTATGCTAAGTGAAGATGGGAAGTGCCATACTTTTGACAATATGGCTAATGGTTTTGTACCTGGTGAAGCTGTTGGTGTTTTATTATTGAAATCGTTAAGCAAAGCAGAGATTGATGGCGATAGAATTTATGGAGTAATTAAAGGTAGTGCGATCAATCAAGATGGAAAAACGAATGGCATAACGGCTCCAAATGTTAATTCGCAAAATCTTTTGCAAGAAGAAGTCTATAGAAAATATAATATTGATCCTTCAACTATAACGTATGTTGAGACTCATGGAACTGGTACTAAATTGGGTGATCCAATTGAAATAAAAGCTTTAAAGCGTTCATTTAAGTCTTATACTGAAAATGAAAATTATTGCGGTATAGGAAGTGTAAAAACAAATGTTGGTCATACACTAACAGCAGCTGGTGTTATAGGAGTTATTAAAGTATTATTATCTATTAAGAATAAGCAAATACCTCCTACACTTAATTATCAGACTCTCAATGAGCATATAAATTTAGCAGGAAGTCCTTTTTATGTCAATACATTATTAAAAGAATGGAAAGTTGATAGTAATCAATCAAGAAAAGCTGCTGTTAGTAGTTTCGGATTTAGTGGTACAAATGCCCACATTGTTTTAGAAGAATATATAGAAAGATTTAAGAGTCCTTATATAAGTAATGCTCCTGTTATAATAGTATTATCAGCCAGGAACAAGGATCGTTTAAAAGATCAGGCGATTAATTTATCAGAATATTTAGAATTGCATCCTGCATTAGATTTATATGATATAGCCTACACATTACAGGTTGGTAGAGAGAGTATGGAGGAGCGATTGGCCTTTGTTGTTAGTGATAAATTGGAGTTAAAAGATGCTTTGTCTAAATTTAATTTGGGTAATTCTACAGGGTTTTTACAGGGCAATATAAAAGCATCAAAGGAAGTTTCAGTTATTGAAGGAGTACCAGTTGCAGAATACTTGTCTACAGCTATAAAGAATAAAGATTTATTATCGATAGCACAATTATGGATAAGAGGTGTGACTATAGATTGGGGATTGTTTTATGAAAAAGGTCACACACCTAATAGAATAAGTTTACCTACCTATCCTTTTGCCAGGGAGCGTTATTGGATTCCTGATCAGTCTTTTGATTTGTCATCAAGAAGTAAGGATGTATTACATCCACTACTTCATCATAATGAGTCCACCCTTGAAGCTCAAAAATATACGAGTATATATACAGGCAAAGAATCTTTTTTATTAGATCATAAAGTAGGAGGAGCTAAAGTATTACCTGGTGTTGCTTACTTGGAACTTGCACGGATAGCTGGTGATTTGAGTATTGGAAGTTCAGTAACACAACTTAAAGATATTACTTGGATGCGTCCTATATGGGTGAACAATAGCCCTGAGAAGATAAGTATAAGTATTTATCCGGTGGAAGATGGTTTTGGTTATGATGTGTATAGTAATAAATCAGAAGAACAACTTCATAGTCAAGGAAAGTTAAGTATCGATAGTTTTTCAGCTGTTCCAGCTTATAATTTACCCTCTCTTAAGTCTCAGTTCACCAAAAGTAAAGAGAAAGACTGGTGTTATGATTTTTTTAAAGGTATAGGTTTATTTTATGGTACTAGTTTTCAGGGTATAGAACAACTTTGGTATAGTGATTCAGCTGTTCTATCCAGGATTACGCTTCCTAAAGAGGAGGGCTATGTATTACAGCCTGGTATTTTGGATAGTGCTTTACAAAGCTGTATAGGTTTTACTTTGGGAGAAGAACCACCAACAGATCCACCACTTCCTTTCAGTATTAAAGAATTAACGATTTATAAAAATCTTCCAGAGACCGTATGGTGTTATGTAAAGCGTAATAACTCAGGTAGAACAGTAGATAAAGTAACTCGATATGATATAGATATTTTGGATGAATTAGGCGAAGTATTAGTTCGTTTCAAGGATTTTGTTGTTCTTCCATTAAGCAATGCTACAAAGCCACCAGCAGATACGAGAAAAGGAGTTCATTTTTATAGTAATATTTGGTCACCTTCTCCAGCTCCCTTATCTGATCCATCATTGGGTTCACAATTGATATTATTAGCAGGAGCGCCTGTTGAACTGGCGGATTTGTTAAAAGAAGAACTAGCCGTAGATGTATCTGTTCTAAAAGGGGATTCAGAAGCATCATATTTTGTAAGTGTATTAGAAGAAGTACGTTCAAAACTAAAGGATAATATACAAGTTCATATCACGGTAGTTTACGAAAATGCTCAATATCTTGATTATAGTTTTGTGAGAGGTTTATTAAAAACGACTAATCTAGAAAATGCTAAGATATCGGGTAAAGTTTTAGGAGTAGAAAGTTTTTCTCTTACATCATTAGATACGCTTTTGTCAATACTTGATAAAGAACAATATACTACAGATGTTGAAGTACGCTATATAGGCGGTAAAAGAGAAATAAGAACCCTTGATTTATTACCATATTCTTTTGGTAAAGAATCTCTTACTATCAAAGAGGGAGGAGTGTATTTAATCACTGGAGGTTTTGGTGGATTAGGTCAGGTTTTTGCATCCCATATCAATAAGACAAGCGGTGTTCATCTGATTCTTACTGGTCGTAGCAGATTGACAGATGAAAAGAGCTTTATACTTTCTAAATTTTCAAATGCGAGTTATTATTGTTGTGATGTAAGTAAAAAGGAAGAAGTTGCCTCTTTGATATCAGAAATTAAAACAGTTCATGGTAGATTAGATGGTATTATTCATAGTGCTGGTGTTGTTAGAGATAGTCTTATTGATAAGAAAACATCAGAAGAAGTAAGTACTGTATTTTCTTCAAAGGTTACAGGTGTTAAGCATTTAGATGAGCTATCGAAAGGAGAGTCTCTTGATTTTATGGTCTTCTTTTCATCAATAGCAAGTGTTATCGGTAATATAGGACAATCAGACTATTCTAGTGCTAATGCGTACTTGGATGATTATGCTTTATATCGCGAGGAGAAGCGATTACAAGGAGAAAGACAGGGAAAGACATTAAGTATTAACTGGCCTTTGTGGGCAGAAGGCGGTATGCAAATCGATCAAGAGAGTGCCCACTTTTTAGAGAACTACTGGGGTATGTCTGTCTTACCTACATTAGAAGGGGTTAAAGCTTTTGATGCGCTTCTTGGAAGTTCATTTGTTCAAGGGGTTGTAGCATTTGGTGATCGAGATAAAATAAATAACAAATTACTATCAAAAAGGTCTATCGCAGTTAGCTCGACCGGGGATTCTATTAAAGAGACCTCAGAATTACAGGAGAAAGTAACAACACAGATATTAGAAATAGCTTCTAGTTTACTAAAACTAGATGTTAGTAATATAGGCATAGATGAAGAGTTGGGAGATTATGGTTTTGATTCGATATTACTCACTCGATTTAGTAATGAACTTAATAGTTATTATGATTTGGAATTAATGCCTACTACATTTTATAATTATCCTACTATTGAGGGGTTGGCCATATATCTAACAAAGGATTATTCTGAGAAATTATTTAAGAAGCATTCAGTCTCTTTAGGAAAAAAAGATGTACCAAGTTTAATCGTTCAACAAGAACAAGTTCGATCTTTTAGAGAAAATAGGTCAAGATTTTTAGGTTCAAAAAAAGATAGTAGAATTTTAACTTCGCAGACTACTAAAAAGCTTTCAAGAGGCGTTGCCATAGTTGGGATGAGTGGTCGTTTTCCAGGTTCTCCTGATGTTGAGATATTTTGGGATCATATTAAGAATAATGAGGATTTAATTACAGAGATTCCTAGCGATCGATGGGATTGGAGACACTACTACGGAGATCCTAAAGAAGAAAAAGGCAAAACCAAAGCCAAATGGGGAGGTTTTATTAGAGATATCGATAAGTTTGATCCTTTATTTTTTGGGATATCCCCTCGAGAAGCAGAATTGATGGATCCTCAACAACGTATGATTCTTGAATCGGTGTATCAAGCATTAGAGGATGCTTGTATATCAACCACTCAGATCAAAGGTAGTAATACAGGTGTTTTTGTAGGAGTTGCTAGTTCGGACTATTCATTATTATTGAGTGATCAGACAGATTTAGTAAGTCAGGCGCAATACCCTACAGGATCATCTCATTCAGTCCTTGTTAATCGCATTTCCTATTTATTAGACTTGCATGGTCCAAGTGAACCTGTTGATACGGCTTGCAGTAGTTCATTAATAGCAATTCATCGAGCAGTTGAACATATTGAGCAGGGTCATTGTGATATGGCTATTGCCGGAGGAGTGAATGCCTTACTTTCTCCAGAACTAACCTTGTCATTTAGCCAAGCTGGTATGTTGAGTGAAGATGGTAGATGTAAAACCTTTGATCAGAAAGCAAATGGATATGTTCGAGGCGAAGGGGTAGGAACTATTATTTTGAAATCACTTGATAAAGCAGAATCGGATGGAGATCATATATATGGGGTGATTAAAGGTACCGCAGAAAATCATGGAGGCAAGGCCAATACTTTAACCTCTCCTAACCCTAATGCCCAAAAAGATTTATTACTTAAAGCTTACCGTTCTTCAGGAATTGATCCTCGTGATGTTAGTTATATAGAAGCGCACGGTACAGGCACATCTTTAGGAGATCCTATAGAAATAGAAGGTCTGAAATTAGCATTTAATCAGCTCTATAAGGAGAATGATTATGATATTCCAGAGATTCCTTATTGTAGTATTGGTAGTGTAAAGACTAATATTGGTCACTTGGAAGCGGCAGCAGGAATAGCAGGGGTCGTCAAGGTGTTATTGTCATTAAAGTATAAGACACTTCCGGGGAATGTTCATTTAGAGACACCAAATGAATATCTTCAATTGAGTAAGAGTCCTTTTTATTTACAACAAGAAACTAAGGCTTGGGAATCTAGAGATAACAAAGCTCGAGTTGCCGGTATAAGTAGTTTTGGGTTTGGAGGTGCTAACGCTCATATTATAATAGAAGAGTATATCCCTAAACCAAAAAGTACTTATGAAAACAATACTGCTGCTATCGTATTACTTTCTGCTAAGAACAAGGAAAGATTAGAGTATCAAGCTAATAACTTAGAGGATTATATAATATCAAACCCAGGTTTAGATTTATATGATATTGCCTATACATTACAGGTAGGTAGAGATTTTATGGAAGAACGAGTAGCTTTTATTGTTGAGGATAAAGAAAAGTTACAAGAACAACTACATAGATTTAAACAGGGGCAAACAGAAGGATTTTTAACAGGTAACATTAAGAAAGATAAAAATAACTTTTTATTAGAGGGAGAGGCAGGGGAAGCCTATATTCAAACAGCTATCTCTACACAACAAACAAAAGCATTGGCTCAGTTATGGACAAAGGGAGTAACCATAGATTGGAGACTACTTTACAATAAAGACAATACTCCTAATAAAATAAACTTACCTAAGTATCCTTTTGCTAGAGAAAGGTATTGGTTAACTCCAAGCCATATTAATATCAGTAAAAATAGGTTAAATATATTACATCCATTAATTCACATAAATAATTCAAATGCTTTTTCTGTTTCCTACAGTAGTATGTTTACAGGACAAGAATTCTTTTTTGAAGATCATAAAATTTATGGAGAAAAGTTACTTCCAGGAGTGGCATATTTAGAGATGGCAAGAGAATTGGGAGAAAGAGCATTAGGGCAAAAAATAACTGGGATATCAGATCTGGTTTGGTTAGCACCAATGGCAATAGATCAAATTAAAGGAGAAATAACAACACGTTTGTATTTGGAAGATGATCATTTTAAATTTGAAATATCTTCTATGGGAAATGTGATCCATTGCAATGGGGTTTTAAGTACTTTAGAAGTGAAGGAACCCGAAAGAATAAACATTCAACAATTATTTTTAGAATGTGATGAATTTATCTCCGGGGAAGCCTGTGATAATTTAATGATTGAAAATGGATATGGATATGGCCCCTCCTTTCAATGTTCCGAAAAATTAAATTATGGTTCTTCTTATTCCATTCTTTCCTTAAACCCAGCACAATTCAAAGAAGATATTTTTCATTTTCACCCAGCTCAATTTGATACGCTGTTAAGAGCAGGGATAGGTTTTCATTTAAAAAGGCAGGAAGGGATTGTTTTAGAGATTCCTTTTAGTTTATCAGATTTCAAAATTTACGGAAACCCAAAAAAGATAGTTTATTCTGTGTGTTGGAAACACGAAAACAATAACGCATCATCCTCAGTACAACATTATAACTTCGATCTTCTTGGCAAAAATGGAGAGCTAATAGCTACATTGAGAGATTTTTCAGCAAGAGAAGCTACCAATTTAAAAGATAAGCAAAACATTTTACCAGTAAGTGATCTAGTATGTTTGGAATCAATTTGGAACCATAAAAAAGCCTTGACTATCGGGAATGACACAAATAAAGAAATATTGATTTTACCTAAATGTGAGAGTGAATTAGTGTCATTTTTTAAATCGAAATTTGATGGTGAAACAGTCAATTTAGCTCCAGGTATTGATTCTAATTCTCTCTTTCATAATGTTTTTTCAAGAATTAAAAAGTTGAGTAAATCAAGAGACAATACTACAATATATGTATTGATTGAAAGAAAAGATTGGAGAAGATTTGCTTTTGTTTCCGGAATCTTCAAAGCATTGTCTTTGGATGCTTCATTTATAAAGGGTAAAATTATTAGTGTTGATTCTTTGTCTATTCTAAAAAGTTCTGAATTACTATCCGTTTTGGAGCAAGAGAAAGGTAATAATGATGTAGAGATAAGATATATAAATGGTAAAAGAACAGTTCGTACATTCAAACAAGTTGATGTATCAAGAAAACCAAATTTTAATTTCAACAAACCCAAAACATGCATCATCACTGGGGGGATGGGGTCAATCGGTCGAACTTTTGCAAAATATATTGCAGAATATTGGGGTTGTAAGCCATTGTTAATAGGACGTTCTAGCTTATCCAAAGAAAAATTAAAGGATTTGGAAACCATTAAAGGGGCATCATACTTTCAATGTGATATAAGCAATAGAGATTCATTGAAAATTACTCTAGAAAAAATAAGGGATACCCACAACGAAATAAATGGGATTATACATTGTGCAGGCGTTGTTGGTAATTTAGATATTACAACTAAAAATGAAGCAGATATTGAAGAGGTTTTAAAACCTAAATTAATAGGGACTAATAATTTAGATGAACAAACTAGCAGCGATAAACTTCAGTTTTTTATTATGACATCTTCTATCTCCGCTAATTTAGATGGGATAGCTGGGATTATAGGCTCGGATTATGCAGCTGCTAATGCTTATTTAGATAATTTTTCAGAATACCGTAATGAATTGGTTAGGAAAGAAACTCGAAAAGGGTTTACGAGGAGTATTATTTATCCATACTGGGAAGATGGTGGAATGAATATTCCTGATAATGCTAAAGAATGGATGAAAAATCAATTCGGGCTGGAATCTATTTCTGCTAAGATAGGAATAGATGGCTTTTCTACTTCAATAAAACATGACTCACATCAAATGATGTTACTTTATGGAAATAAAAAGAAAATTATTAAATCTCTATTTCATAACTCAATAGATAATCAGGAAATTAAAGAAACGCAAATAAGTGATATAACTTCTAACAAAGTACTAGAATACCTTAAAAAATCAATTAATGAGATCTTAAAAGTACCAAAAGATCAAATAGATGTTAGCACAGATTTCAGTGATTATGGTGCCGATTCTATACTTGCCGTTGAGCTGATTAATTTTTTGGAGAAAGATTTTGGAACATTGCCGAAAACCCTCTTATTCGAGTTCTCTAATCTTCATAATCTTACCAATTATTTTTGTGAGAACCAAGCTTCAAGAGTTAAGGAAATTTTTGGAGGAGATGATTCTGCTTCAATCAATATTGGTAACAAGAATAGTAATATAACTTCTCAAATACTTAAAAATACAAATACTTCACATTTAAATGCTGAAAGTACCAAAAGTGATTGCAATGATATGGCAATTGTATGTGTCGGAGGTTTATTTCCAAAAGCAAGCAATATAGACGAGCTATGGAGTAATATAGTTTCTGGTAAACCATTGAACAATGGTAAGAAAAAAGAAAAGAACTTCTGGAATAGTATTGACGATAAAACTATTTTGGAGTATTTATCTAAACTTCTAATATCAGAAAAGGAATCTAATAACTTAGGTAGACAAGAAAGGTTGATTTGTTGTGTTTTAGGTCAAGCAATGAATAGTGTAGGGTTAAACCCTATGAGTATTAGAGGAAGTAAAACAGGAGTCTTTTTAGGTCTTCAGCAAGACTTTCCTGATAGTACCAAAGATCGGTTAGAAGAGAATAGTATTGCATATATGATTCCTAATCGATTGTCATTTCTACTGAATCTAAAGGGCCCAAGTGAAATGGTTAACACTTATTGTTCAAGCATTTATGTTGCGTTACACAGAGCAATTCAAAGTGTTAGAAATAATGAATGTGAGCAAGTATTAGTTGGAGGAGTTAATGTGATTAATCCTTTATATGCAACTTATGAAATAGGAAATAATAGTTTTGATATACTTAGCCCAACGAATGAAACCAAAAGCTTTTGTCAAGAAGCGAATGGTTTTGTTCGAAGTGAAGGCGCTGGCATAATGCTAATAAAACCAATAGAAAAAGCAAAAAAGGAAGGTGACAAAATATTAGGCATAATTAAAGGGAGTTATGTGCATCATGGAGGTAAAAACCTTTCATTTGAAGCACCAAATTCCAAAGGAATAAAGGAAACAATTAGTAGATGTATATCCAATACAAGTATTAATGTAGATACTATAGATTATATAGAAGCGCACGGTATAGCTAATCGAGTGGCAGATGCTTTAGAGTTAAGTGTTATAAATTCTACCTATAAGCAACATTCTAAAGATGCAAATAAGAAATGGTTTATAGGAACGATCAAACCCACTGTTGGACATTCTGAACTAGTTTCAGGAATGGCATCTTTGATAAAGGTGTTGAAGGCTTTTGAAAACAAAACTATACCTGGAATACCAGGATTGGAGAATGTCAACTCTGAAATAGATCAAAACCATTCTCTAATTTTGAGCAAGGATGCAGTGTATTGGAAGAATGGAACCTACCCAAGAAGAGCTGCATTAAATAGCTATGCCGTTGGAGGTGTAAACGCCCATCTAATTCTGGAAGAGTATCCTACGAATTCAGTAGATTCTGAAAATATAGAGGAAAAAGAAAGCTCTTTACTATCAAATCATTCCAATGAATCTAACCCAGCAGAAGTAATAACAAATTCTGGTTTTGATAAAATTGATTTAGATACTATTAAGAGTCTATATGCTATTTTTGAAGAAGTTTTTGAGTTTTCATTATCCAAATTAGATCTTAATACTTCTTTGTTTGATTTGAATATAAACTCTATAGAAATTCTTCAATTAGTTCAATCGGTTAATTTGAAATTTGGGATAAGACTTAAAATAGGATTGATTTTTCAATTAGAAACGATAGATGATTTTATTAATTTAATTATCGATCACATTAAATCTAAAGGTAATTCTATTTCTAGTCTAGATAAACATGTGGTCTGTTTTAAAGAAGGAAAAAAGAAAACTGTGGCAATTATTATACCTGGAATGCCTGGAATAGTTGACGGCTACTACGAATTAGCTGAGAATGTAATAGAGGAAACAGTTTATGGTATTAACATGGTTGGGTTTGATGGAGAACAACCACTTACATCCATAGAATCAATTGCAGAACATTATTGTGATAGGATACAGGAGATCAGTACCAAAAACAAAATTACTTTATATGCTCACAGCTTTGGAGGAATAGTTCTCTTCGAACTGTTAGGATTATTGAAAAGTAAGAACATAGAAGTAGAATGTATTGTCCTAATAGACAGTTATACAAATACTTTACAGATGAAATCTAAAGAAAAGATAGCATTCTTTATTCATCTGTTATGTAAACAATTACAGTTGGCTGTTGAGGAAAAAGAAATCATAGAATTTTGTCAAAAAATATCTAAACGCCCTAAAAAAAGTAGACTTAATTTAATTTATAATTATTTGATAGAAAAGGAAGCTAAAGTAAATAAAAAAATCTTCTCTCTTATCTATGATTTATACACTCATTCCATGAATATCAAATACAATTTATCTAAAAAGCTTCAAGATAATATCCTGCTTGTTAAAGCTAATACATCCTTTGTTGAGTTTGATGATCATGCACTTGGCTGGTCTTCCTATTATAAGTCAGTTGAAGTAATCAATTCTAAAGGTGATCATTTTAATATAATAAAAAAACCATTTTTAAATGAATGGGTCAGCCAATTAAGAAAATAAAAATTAATGAGAAAAGTAATTATGTTCCCTGGCCAGGGGTCCCAATATAGGGGCATGGGTAAAGATTTGTTCAAATCTTATAAAAATGAAGTTATTCAAGCTTCTAATATTCTTGGTTATGATTTAGAAGAGCTGTGTTTAAAAGATCCTAATAGAGAATTATCAAAAACACAGTTTACGCAACCCGCATTATATGTTGTTAACGCTCTTTCTCATTATCAGAAAAGAGATATAAACCCAAAGTACTTAATTGGTCATAGTTTGGGTGAGTATAATGCATTACTTGCAGCTGAAGCATTTGATTTTTTAACAGGATTAAAGTTGGTGAAGAAACGAGGTGAACTTATGGCCGAGGCATCTGGAGGAGGGATGGCAGCAGTACTTGGCCTTAATATAAATGAATTACAAAGAAAATTAGAAGACGAAAAATACAATCAAATTGATATTGCAAATTTTAATACTCCGTCTCAAATTGTAATTGCAGGACCTCAGAATGTTATTAATAGAGCTGTAAAAGATTTTGATAAGCAAAATATAAAAATCATACCATTATTTGTGACTGCTGCATTTCATTCTAGGTATATGAAACCTGCCGCCGAAAACTTTTCCTTTTTTCTAAAGGACTATAAATTCTCTTCTCTGAAAACTACTGTTATTTCTAACGTAACTGGACTTCCTTATCAAGATCATAATATTTCAGAATTACTAAGTCAACAAATTTGTAGCCCAGTTCAATGGATAAATATGATTCGACTATTAATGGGAAAAGGTGTCACCGAATATCAAGAAGTAAACAGTGTAATATTAGCCAAAATGGTAAGCGAGATCAAGAATAATTGCACTCCTATCATAGAAGAACCCGAAAGACCTGAAAACAAATTTTATAGTAATCTGGATAAACAGATTAGTCCAATAACTGAACAAAATCAATACAAAAAAGAATCAAGTTCTAGTATTCAGTTAGGGAGTTCTGATTTTCGTGAGGTCTATGGAGTCAAATATTCTTATGTAGTTGGTGCTATGTATAGAGGTATTGCATCTAAAGAACTTATAATACTTATGGGGAAATCGAATATGCTTGCTTTTCTTGGAACAGGCGGTTTGTCTTTAGAAGAAATAGAAGAAAACATAAAATTCATTCAGCAAAAATTGAAGCAAAGAGAACCTTATGGCATGAATCTGTTACATAACCTTATAGATCCTGTTGCAGAAATGAATGAAGTAAAGTTATATCTGAAATATAAAATTCGAAATATTGAAGCTTCTGCGTTTATGCAAGTTACATTACCGCTTGTTTATTTTCGATTGAAAGGATTAGAGAGAGATGACGATGGTAATATTATTTGCAAAAACAGAATAATGGCTAAGGTCTCTAGACCAGAAGTAGCGGAAGAATTTATGAGCCCAGCTCCAAAGCGAATTGTAAATAGATTATTGGAAGAGGGCCTTATTACGGAGGAACAAGCAATGATGTCGAAAGAAGTTCCAATGTGTCATGATATATGCGTTGAAGCAGACTCGGGTGGACATACGGATGGAGGGGTAGCTATGGTTTTATTTCCATCAATACAAAGTTTAAAAACAGATTTGGAGAAGAAGTTTCTTTACCGAGAATCGATTCGAATTGGTTTAGCTGGAGGTATAGGAACCCCTCAGGCTGTTGCATGTGCTTTTGTTATGGGAGCGGACTTTGTTTTGACCGGTTCTATCAATCAATGTACGGTGGAAGCTGGAATAAGTGATGTTTCAAAAGAATTATTGCAAGATATTAATGTTCAAGATACAGATTATGCTCCAGCGGGAGATATGTTTGAAATAGGAGCAAAAGTTCAAGTTCTAAAAAAAGGAGTCTTGTTCCCTGCGAGGGCAAATAAACTTTATGCACTTTATCGTCAATATAATTCACTTGAAGAAATCCCGGAAAAGACAATACTACAATTGGAAAAATCCTATTTTAAAAAGTCCCTAAATAGTATATGGAAAGAGACACAAACTTACTTTACAAACCGGGGAAAGCATGCAATAATTGAAGAAGCAGAGCAAAATTCAAAGAAAAAAATGGCACTCGTATTTAGATGGTATTTTGGGTATAGTAGTAAATTATCCTTTCAAGCCAATGCAGATGAAAAAGTGAATTTTCAAATACATACAGGTCCTGCCTTAGGAGCATTTAATCAGTGGGTTAAGGGAACAGAACTTGAAAGTTGGAAAAACCGTCATTCCAATATTATAGGTGCTAAAATGATGAAAGAGGCAGCTATAATTTTAGGAAATATACCAAAAGAAAACAATAATTAATTATATAGATGAAACCAGAAATTATAAATCTTATTAGAAGAAATCTCCTGGAAATTATTCCTGATTTGGAAGGGAAAGAAATCTCAAATGATGATACTTTGACTGATTTGGGAGCAAATTCAATAGATAGAGGGGAATTAATTACCCTTACTCTTGAACGTCTCGACTATGATATTTCGCGAATTGAATTTGTAGGTGTTCAAACAATAAATGAATTAGCCGATTTGATAAGCAAAAAAAGAATGCTATGAATACTAATGAAGTTTTTTTGCTGATCACAAATAATTTGAAGACAATTGTCCCTGACATAAAAGAAGAAGATATTGCCTACGATTCTAGGTTATGTCTTCTTGGAGTAGGTTCGGTAGGAAGAGCAGAATTAATTGAAAAGACTATTGAAGATTTAGAATTGCAATCTAACCGTTTTGAATTTCATTCTGCAAATAATCTGGGAGAGTTGGCAGATTTGTTATCTCAAAAGATGAGAACAAGATAAGAATGAATCTAATGACGAATAATATTGTAGTGACCGGTATGGGGGTGATAACTCCTATAGGTATTGGCTTAGACTCATTTTCGGAAGCATTGAGAAAAGAAACTGCAAATTTTTCAACAATATCTTTCGAAAAAAACGCCGCCTTATATAAATACCCTATCGCTAAAATAGTAGATTTTGATTTTAGAAAGCAAATTGAAAAAATTAATCTAGATAGCGATTTGATAAATAAAGCAAAGAAGTTAAGACATATTTCAAAAAGTAATGCTTTTGGAATTTATTGTGCACTTGAAGCTTGGAATGATTCTGGTTTAACTAGAGGTTTTGATTTGACTAGAATAGCAATTGTGTCATGTGGTAGTAATACACAACAATCTACTTTACAAGATATACAGGAAAAATATGCAGATAAGTTACAGTTTCTTAACCCTAATTACGGGCTTAACTTTTTCGATACTGATTTGATAGGTATTCTTTCTGAATTATTAGGTGTAAAAGGAGAAGGTCATTCCATTAGTGCAGCCAGCGCAAGTGGAAATATGGGGATCATTCAAGGAAGTAGATTGATAGCAAGTAATGAATATGATGTAGTTATTGTTGTAGCTCCATTGATGGATATCTCTTTATACGAATATCAGGGTTTTACTGCTTTAGGTGCTATGTCTAGAATAGAAAAAAATTCAAAAATTTCTAATATCTATAGACCATTTGATGATCGACATAATGGATTTGTGTATGGACAGTCTGCTGGATGCTTGATTCTAGAATCAAAAGAAAGTGTATTAAATAGAGGGGGAGAATTTTATGGTTCTATCGAAGGTTATGGTATAAATCTGGATGCTAATAGAAACCCTAACCCATCTAAAGAGGGGGAACAGAAAGCAATGCAATCTGCACTTAAAAATGCAGGTATCTGTAGCAAACAAATAGATTATGTAAATACTCACGGTAGCGGTTCAATTGTTGGTGATCTTACAGAAGTAGAGGCATTACTTTCCATAGGTTTGGAAAATGTTAAGGCGAATAGTACTAAATCATTGATAGGACATTCCTTATCGGCTTCAGGTCTGGTAGAAAGCATTGCAAGTTTGATCCAAATTCAAGAAGGTTTTCTTCATCCGACTCATAATTTGGAGAAAGCAATCAGTGACGATATTGATTGGATAAAAAATACACCAAGAAAAATGAATATTAACTATGCTATGAATAATAGTTTTGGTTTTGGCGGCATTAATACCTCCATAATCATTAAAAAATAACTAATAACAATGAATGTAGGAATTGAAGCAATGAATATCTATTGTGGATCAGCAGCATTGGATGTCGTTGATCTTGCTAAAGCAAGAGGCCTAAATATGGATAGATTTGAAAATTTACTAATGAAATATAAATCGGTTCCAATGCCTTATGAAGATCCTATTTCAAATGGAGTAAATGCAGCAAAACCAATTTTAGACACCCTTTCAGATGAAGAAAAAGACAATATTGATCTTGTAATTACCTGTACAGAATCTGGAATAGATTTTGGTAAATCTATGAGTACTTACATACATCATTATTTAAAATTAAATAGGAATTGTAGATTATTAGAACTTAAGAACGCTTGTTACTCTGGTACAGCAGGTTTTCAAATGGCAGTTAATTATATTCTATCTCAAACATCGATAGGCAGAAAAGCATTAGTCATATGTACCGATATTATGCGAACTAGTGTTGTTGACGAATCTAATAAGATGTCATTTGCAGAACCAAGTACTGGAACAGGGGCAGTAGCAATACTTGT
The DNA here is from genome assembly GCF_008370685.1 of Aquimarina sp. RZ0. GTDB lineage: Bacteria > Bacteroidota > Bacteroidia > Flavobacteriales > Flavobacteriaceae > Aquimarina. The sequence goes on along the minus strand of NZ_VTZU01000020.1, from coordinate 41,858 downwards.
GAGTGATAAACCTACAATTTTTCAGGTTGATGTAGGAGCAAATGGATATTATGGTTATGAGGTTATGGATACTTGTCGTCCAGTTCCAGATAAGGAAGCAGGAGATGCAGATTTATCATTACTATCATATTTAGATTGTTGTGAAAATGCTTTTAAAGAATACCAGAAAAGGGTGATAGAGGCTGACTACCTTTCTTCTTTTGATTATCTTTCTTTTCATACTCCATTTGGGGGAATGGTAAAAGGGGCACATAGGACTAATATGAGAAAATTTAAAAAAGCTTCTCCACACCAAATAGAAGCAGATTTCCAAAAAAGAGTTTTACCATCTCTCAATTATTGTCAAAAAGTTGGTAACATAATGGGAGCAACTACTCATTTGGCATTGGCTAGTACAATTGATAATGGAGATTTTGATACTCCAAAGCGTATAGGCGTATTTTCATACGGATCAGGCTGCTGTTCAGAGTTCTATAGTGGGATTGTAACTTCTAAATCTCAAGAAAAATTGCGCCAATTTGAACTGGATAAGCATCTTAATGATCGATATATATTATCAATCGAGGAATATGAAAACACCTTTAAGTTTAATGAAGATCTTAAATTTGGAACAGAATTTTACAAGGTAGACTATACAATGTTTCCAAAATCATTTAACCTTGTTAAAGGAAAGAATAGACTTGTTTTCTCGGAGATAAAGAATTTTCATAGAATATACTCATGGGTGTAATAGAGGATACTCCAAATTATAGAACAATAAGAGTAGCGGAGCATAGAGGAGTTATTACTATTCAACTTTTTCGCCCCGAATTTGATAACAGCATTAATGATATATTAATAAATGAGATATTGAATGTATTAACCAACGCAGAACAAAATAAATCCATCAAAGTTATTATACTAGAAGGTAATGATCGTGTTTTTTGTACCGGAATGGATTTTAATGCTGTAAATAGCGTAAACGCAAATTCAGGTATTAATAATAATCCTAATGACTACTATAATATGCTTAAATTTATAACCTCTTGCTCTAAAATAATAATTACTAAAGTAAAAGGGAAAGTAAATGCAGGAGGCATAGGTCTTATAGCTTCTAGTGATATTGTTTTAGCGGATGATAATGCTACTTTTTCTTTGTCCGAAGCACTTTTTGGCTTACTTCCGGCCTGTGTAATGCCTTTTTTAATACGTAGAATTGGTTTTCAAAAAGCACAATGGATGGCACTTACAACACAGTATATTTCTTGCCAAAGAGCTTATCAAATTGGTTTGGTTGATGAGAAGGGCTCGGATATTAATGATTTAATAAGAAGAAACCTTATTAGATTAAATAGATTGGAAACACAGACTATAATGGATTTAAAAGATTATATGTCAAAGTTGTGGATAATCAATGATAAAACACAAGAACTTGCGGTCAATAGAATCACTACTTTATTAAATTCAGAACGAATACAGGATAATATCAATAATTTTGTCCAAAAAAACAGGTTTCCCTGGCAGAAGTAATAATAGAAGTTATTGTTTTAATTGGGGGAATATAAATTCCAACATGTTGCTTAAGTTTTGTTATAAATTGAATCATTTTTCTTTTACTTGGAATATATAAGAACCTTTGAAATAATTTAATAGGGGGTATTATAATATACTGAATTTTTAGGGAGTTACTTGTTTTCGATTGAATTTTTCAGCTGAAAAACATTGACTTTAATTTCTTACCACCTATGTTAGTTTAGGTATCTATTTAATTATATATTTTTTAAATAATAAAATATGAATTTGAAAGAAGTTAAAAACTTGATTTCATCTGTTATTAGTTCTGAAGTGATCGATTTTAAGTTGGATTATGATGATGTAAAAATAAAGGTAAAATCTAATACAGGAAATAAGACGAAACAGAATGTAAAATCGATATTGAATAAAAATAAGTTATCATTATTATGCAATAATGATATTGAGAACAAAGAGACAACTCGATTTATAAAAAATGAAACTCTATCTATGAAAGTAACAACAAATATTGTTGTTAAATCCCCTTTTATTGGAACCTTTTTTTTACCATCAATAAATACATCTAATTGTATAAAAGTTGGTGGAAAAATAAGAAAGGGAGATTTGCTTTGTTTAGTAGAGTCGTTAAAACTTTTTAATGAGTTAAAAAGTGAAATATCTGGAGAAATTATAAAAATATTTTTGAAAGAAGGTTCTCCAGTTGGGTTTGGAGAACCATTATTTATAGTAAATAGTGATTTATTATAGGATGAAAGATCGTAAATTAATATTTCATTTTTCTGGGCAAGGAAGCCATTATAGAGGAATGGGGTATAAACTATATGAAGGAAATAAAGTTTTTAAAACCAGTTTGGAGAAGAGTGAAGTAATCATCAAGAAAAATATTAATAGATCATTGATAAATGAATTATATTATTCCAAAGAGGAAAACTTTGATGATTTATTGATTACTCATCCCGCTATAGTTTCTATAGAAATTGCTATTTATGAGCTCTTAAAAAGTATGGGGATAGTACCAGATTATACATTTGGAAGTAGTTTAGGAGAATTTGCTGCAGGAGTAGTTTGTGGAATATGGGATGCTAGTACCGCCATTAATGCATCTATTGAACAAGCTAAATCGATTATTAATAGTAATATTGAAGGAGGCATGTTAGTAATAATTAATCAGGATAAGGGTTTTGTTGAAAATATTTGTACTAAATATTCTCTATTTCTGGCAGCACATAATTTTGAAGATCATTTTACTATCTCAGGAATGCTCCAAAATATAAGTGCTTGCCAGTCAGAATTAGAAGAATACAATATTCAGTTTTTTCGCCTTGCGGTACAGGTGCCTTTTCATTCACCTTTGATACCTGAATCGTTAAATAATTTTAGGTATTATATGAATATTATCTCACCATTAAATAAACCCAAATTGAAATTTATTTCTGGATCTAGGTGTAAAGAAGTTGATGTTAAGATATCACAGGATTATTTTAGTGAAGTTGTAACTGTTACTACTAATTATCCGAAATTAATAGATTATGTTGAAAGCAAAGGAACATGTTTGTATATTGATCTTGGTCCCTCTGGAACGGGTTCAAACTTTGTAAAAAATAATTTAGATGTATTCTCAAAATCTAAAACTTTTAAGATAATGACTTCTTTTAAAAAAGAATTTGTTCAAATAGAAAAATTAAAAAAAATACTAAATAATGAGTTATGAATTGAGTTGATTACACCTTTTATGTCCAAAATAGTTTATTAAGATTTATATTTCTAAATAGTACTCAAACTAAGCAACCCTTTATAGTTATAATACTTAATTGAAAATATGATAAAAATCGAAATAGTTCCATACATACTTTTCCTGAAAATTGTGTTTTTTGTATACAATATTATACTGATTTTCTATAATGCCGTGCCCTTCAGGCAGAAAATTTCAGTGCAATCTAAAAATTGAACAGGACCTTATTTAAAAAAAGCTGACTCGGCTAGGAGAAGATGACTATAATTATTTTAACAAATATGGCCTGTCAAAGGCATTCAACGATTCAGTATTCATTATATGTATATTAAAAAGCTAAAAGGAAAGTCTAATTTGAGTTACTATTAAATTACGATTTGACCAATTAAAAGTATATTTTAATCCTAAGTCAATGTATAAAGGTAGAGTCCTCTTAAGAAGAGAGTATAATAATTTTAATGCGGGTTTTTGTATTATTAATAAAAACTTACAAGAATTTATAATAGATACGAATTTATTGCATCCGGAAGAAATAGAGTATTATAAAACGTTGAGATTTGAAAGACGAAAGTTAAGTTATCTATTGGGTAGAGTCTCAGCAAAAAAAGCGATCTTAGAGTTTCTTATAAATGAAAAAAATGGTCAGCATATATCGATAGATTTTGGGGTCTTTAAATTTCCAGTGGTAAAATATGTAAAAAATCAAAATGTTCAAGTTTGTATAAGTCATTGCGAAAACGTTGGTGTTTCTTTAGCATTTCCAGAAAAACATCCATTAGGAATAGATATTGAAAAAATAAGTGAAGACAAAATAAAAACAATGAAAAGTATAATCAGCAAAGAAGAGCAAGAGTTAATATCAAAAATTTCTTTGTCTATATCAGTTGGATACACTTTGATTTGGACCATTAAAGAAGCTTTGTCAAAAATTTTAAAAACAGGTCTTACCGTAGATTTTAAATTATTTGAAATTAAATCTTTAGAAAAAATAGACACTAAATATATAACAACATTTAAATATTTTACACAGTATAAATCTACTTCCAGTCATGTAAATAATTTTGTTTGTTCTGTTGTATCTCCCAAAGAGACTAAATGTAATTTTGATCACCTTTGGAAAGCATTAGAAAACACTATCAATAAAGGACATATTCAACAAAAGATTTGATTTACATAAGTTCATTGGAGATTATAAATGGAAGTTAGATTAAGAAATATTAGTGTTCGCTAATTTTTTTAGAGGCTGGATTTCTAGAAGGAAATTTCAAACTTTTTTGATGTAGAAGTGATTTAAACTTTTAGAAGCAATAAAAATGGGTTGTAGATATTTTCGTTACCACACGTAAATCTCTAAAGTCGACCCATTATGTACACAGTTCTAGACAAAGATACAATTGAAATGGAAATAGTACCTTTTATTCCAAAAACAAAACAAGGCTTTCCTCCAACAATGCCCTTGGTTGAGCTTATCAATGCAATACTCTATAAGCTAAAAACAGGTCTACCATGGAATCAATTACCAGTTAAAGCGTTGTTTGAGAAGAATGTTTTAAGTTGGAACGCTGTCTATTATCATTACAGAAAATGGTGTTTATCTGATACCTTGAAAGATAGTTGGCTTAAATTCTTAAAACTCCACAAGCAACAACTTGATCTCTCCAGCGTGGATTTAGATGGTAGTCATACCCCTGCTATACGAGGAGGCAAGAGGTTGATTATCAAGGACAGAAAAAACGTAAAACTACCAATGCACTCTACCTTACTGACAGACAAGGGGTACCATTAGCTATGAGTGAACCTATATCTGGTAATCATAATGATCTTAATGATATTGAGGTACAGTTTGAGGTGGTAACTGCCTCTTTAAAAGAAGCAGATATTCCAATTGAAGGTTTGTTTCTAAATGCCGACGCAGGTTTTGATTCAAAAACATTTAGAGATTTCTGTGCAAAAAAAGAAATCAATGCTAATGTATGTTTTAATAAACGCAATGGAAATACTCAGAATAGAGAAGAATATTTTGATCAAAAATTATATGACCAGCGTTATATAATAGAACGTACTAATGCGTGAATGGACAGCTTCAGTTCTTTACTCAATCGATTTGATACAACAACAGAAAGCTGGAAAGGTTTTAACTACCTAGCATTCTTTGTGATAGCAATCAAAAAAATTGAAAAAAGAAAAAACATAAAAGTTTAAATCACTTCGTATTCAATTTTTGATTGAAAGAATTTGTAGTACAATTATTTTTTTCTACATTTAGATATGGTATTGTACTACAAACACACGATAAGTCCTAATTAATAATAGTTGTAGTGTTTACAATAGTTTAAAAAGTGTATATCTGCAATAAATTATTGAGTTATGCAAAGGTCATTGATTACAAATTAAAAATAAATATGGATTATTTAGCCTCTACTTATTACTTTGATTATGAAACTGATGAGATTCAGGAAATTATCGATGAATTTAATACGGATGCTTTAACTCCAAAAGAAAAGTCTAAACTCCTATATCTTAAAATTAGAGATTTTTGGAAGTATTATCCTTACACTATTAATTTGTCAAAAGAAAGCTATAAAGCGAGTTCTATTGCTAATAAAAATAGAACTCATTGTGTAGATAAGTCTATTTTGTTAATAGCCTGTTTAAGGGCATTAAAAATTCCTGCAAGAATTCATTTAGCCAAAGTAAAAAATCACATTGGAGTAGAAAGATTAGTCAAGAAATTCGGTACTAACGAACTTACACCTCACGGGATGGTTGATCTATATCTAAATGGTCAATGGTTGAAAGTCTCTCCAGCATTTAATAAAGAATTATGTCGAATATGCAGGGTAGAGCCTTTAGAATTTGATGGTGAGAATGATTCTATATTCCAGGAGTTTAATAATGAAGGAAAAGTATTTATGGAATATTTAGAGGATTATGGTCATTTTGAAGATGTACCGCTTGAATTTATTTTCGATAATGCTAAAACTCATTATCCAAATATATTTGTTGAAAATAAAGGAGTAAATGAGATTAATCTTTAGAACTATAATGTAATGTCTTACTTATTAGAGAAGAAAAAATTAATTGATCTCCTCGCAAAACTAGGTACTGGTTAAACGTAGAAAATCTGAGCTATTTGCACTCTCCTTTTCAACATATTCATGAGGTTATCTAAAAAGATTTAGGCAGTTTTTTGTTTTGAGTTATTTTCTATTTTGGAGTTTTTGACTTCAAAAAAGTTGTAAGGTGTTCATTATCAGTTTTATTTGTTGATGAGCTTTTATACTCTTACACCTACTTTTTTTTTAAATTGTGAGTCATTGCAAATCAACCCAAATTCGATGTCTACTTTTTCCGTTCCTCTCAACATAAATCTTTTGAAGCGGATATTTTGTTTTATATTTCAAAAAATAGCCTCAATATCCAAACACCTTTGTTTTCTATGGGCTATGCAGGAAAGAGCTATCAAAGATGAAGTGCAACAATTTTGAGAAAAGAAAGGCACTACGGGGTAAGAAAATGAGACCAATACTGGAACAAATCAAAATCTGGGCATAGTGACCTCCTCTCATATCTAGGTACTGGTTGAAAGTAGAAAATCCGAGCTATTTTTACTCTTTTTAATATATTCATTGGGGGACATGTCCCCCAATGAACTATGTGGTCTGAAGCTATTATAATCTTCTCTCCAAATATCGAACTTTTCTTGTGCATCTTCCAAAGAAAAGAACCAATTTGCATTAAGACATTCATCTTTAAATGAACCGTTGAAACTTTCAATATAAGGGTTATCTGTTGGTTTTCCAGGTCTAGAGAAATCTAATTCTACTTTGTTTTGGTAAGCCCATTTATCCAAAAATTTACTAATAGATTCACTTCCATTATCAACTTTAATACGTTTAGGAAGGCATTTGGAATATTCAGTTATACGATTCATTAAACCCACCATATCACTCCCTTTTAGTGATTTTCCTGCCTGAATAGCCAAACATTTACGGCTAAAATTATCTACTACAATTAAAGCCCTAAAACGATGACCATTATACAACTGATCAGAAACAAAATCCATACTCCAACACTAGTGTAAACTAGAAGCATTGCCCTCTTTAGGTATCCTATGGGCTGCAGATCGATTTCGTTTAGGACGCGTTTGCTGCGAAGGTTTAATCCTTCTTCACAGTATACCCGATACATACGTTTATGATTATCCATAAAACCTTCTCGTCTAAGTAATATATGAATACGCCAAAAACCATAACGTACTCTTACTGCAGCAATCTCCTTCATTCGCATTCGTAAAAACTCATCATCTCGGTCCTTACTTTTGTAATAGTACATACTCCTTGCCAATAAAACTAATCTACAGCAACGGTTGATAGAGATATTATACTCCATCCTAATGTTACCGACCATCTCCCGCTTTCGAGAAGGTCTTAAAACTTTTTTCAAAACATCTTGTAGAATCTGTTTATCAAGACTAAGATCAGCCACTAACTTTTTTAATTGAGAATTCTCCTCTTCTAAATTCTTCAATCTTCTGAGTTCTGAAACACCTAAACCACCATATTTCTTTTTCCAATTGTAGAAGGTAGCTTCAGAAATACCCATTTTACGACATATCTCCGATATTCGTGTCCCAGTCTCTGCCTGTTTAATGGCAAAAACAATCTGTGATTCGCTAAATTTTGATCGTTTCATAAGCAAATAATAGTTTAAAATTACAAATTTATTTGCTCAGAATTCTCTAATTCTAATCTGTCCTATCTATTTGGAGGAGATCACTTTGCTAAAAAAATAGTTTAAGGTAGGTGATAATTTTACGATAGAAACCTTAATTCGAATAATGGATATCCACGGATTGACTTTGAAGAAATTTTTTAAATAGCTGGAGTAAATTCTTTCCCAAGTTTTTTTGGAAATACCTATCATATCATTTATTGTTAATCTTTTATTTTTTAAACGTTTGTAGTCGTTTAAAATTGATTAAATTGCACATTACTAGCGTGTCGTATAAATTTATAAGCTGTGTATTTAAAACAGAAGGTGGTAATACTCAAATTTCCCGAGAATTGATCCTGTATGATCATCAAATTCTAAACCTGTTCAAAAGGATTTTTCAGATTCATTTGGAGAGATTGACTACTATTTATTCATCATATTCCTATTAATGCAGTTTTAGATTTAAAGATTATAATTTGTAAAAATGTTTTGTGTTAATATTGCTTTTAATCATTGTTAAATAAGGAAATTGTGAGACTAGTAGAAGAGGGTAAGATTATTATGCTATTAAGGTGAATGTTCAGTAAAACTCTCTTTTCGGTTAAATTTTTAAAATTTGTCTTTTGAACTACTCTATTTTGACTTTAAATTTATTCGCTCGATAGTTTAAGCTCTATTAAATTCTATAGTTATTAATTACATAGATAAAAAACTTCCACTCAGGTATTTTTGTATTTGAAAAATAAAAGACTTAAAAATTTTTCCTACTAATTGTAGCATCCAAATATGTTTTTAATCAATAGTTTTCTTTTCACTCGATAATCAAGTATTATAGGATAGGTTTTTAATGGTAAAAATATTTCCAAGAAGAAGTTTTTACCTTAATAAATACTAACAAGACTATTATTGCATAAAAATCTTGCGCTTAAATACATTTTTTAAGCATTGTCTTACTCTCTAAAAAGAAGTTGTAGCTTTAAATTTTAAAACTAGTAATTAATTGAATATTATATTCTTCATTTATAGACAACTTCGTAAGTTCTTATATTTTCGGTCTTTTAGAGATGTATTATTTTTCTTTAAAAGACTATAATGATCAAAACGCTTTATTCTAATAACTTTTAAGTCAATTTATTTTCTCTTTATCTTACAATTTTAGATGCGGTATTTTGATCAAAAAAAGCCTTTTTAAACAATTTTAGAGTCGTTAAAAACCTCCTTTAAAAAAGTTTTACTACACCTTAACATCTGTCAGCTATTATTAAACCTCCTTTTTTCTGTTTTTTGAAACAGGGGAGTAAAAGTTGTGCAATGAATTCTATTTCCAGTTCTATAACTTTACTTCAGTTTTAATACCAAAGGATCCTAAAGGTTATTGAAATATGTAATAGATACAATAAGAAGTTTAATGATTGAGAAATATTAAAAAATCGCTTTTTTCAGTAATTCTGACAACTACCATAAATAGGTGAAATTATTTTCGTACCGCTTGGGTAGCTCGTAGTGCCCGCGGATGCTACAAAGATATTTTTTTACGTCCCGCGGAACACAAAAGGTACGTAGATTTTTGAATGTAATTTCTCAGTTTTAACTTCTTTAATTATTAAAACATACAAAAATGACATTAAGAGAAATTGAATCAGAGAGGCAGGAATATTTTGTCGACTACGAAAAGGTATGGAAAATTATCGAAAAATATAATTGGACTAGAGCGGTTGAAGACAAGATCAAAGGAGCGCATATTGACACGCTTATTTGTACACTTAATCTGTATGAACAATATATAAATCGCAAGCCTTCTGTGGTAGATGAGGATTTTCTTGAAAGAAGGCTTACTATTGATGCTTTTAGAATAGGAAAACTTGCAGGGTATGGTACAAGTACAATCAAAAAACACCTTCAGAAGTTAAAGGATTTAGATGTACTACAGATCGAACTGCCAATACCAAGACATTCAAAAGGCTATTATGATATTCATGTAAGTTCATCGTACATCTTTATTGCAGAACCCATGGGGCTTATACTTACCAAGTAAAATAACCGTGCAGTTCAGAGTATTACATTATTAATTTTTTTAAAAACTATTATTATGAAACAACATCGTTTATTCGTCAACTATCGATTACTTTGGAGAGAAATACAAGACTCCAATAAATTTGAGCCAGTTCACAGTTGGTTATTGAGAAGAGGAAATAGTTATGTCCTTTATCAGCTTTGTAACCGCTACAAAATCCTCTTAAATCAATATATAAAAGAAGGTAAAACTATTGACGTGGATAATTTACCTTTACTTTACATTGGTTCTTCTGATATATACAAAAAGTCGCCATATCGAATGAAATCAATCACCAATGGTTTACAGACTTTAATGCGTCACACATATTGGCATTTAATTACTATCAAACCTATTTTCAATGAGTCAAAATTTATGGTAACTATACCCTTGCGATATTTTTTCTCATTAAGCCAAACAAATCCTAATGAACCTTTAGAAGAGGAAGAAATGAGGAGATATAGGAGGTTTTAAAATGTTAAATTACGATATCGTAATTTATTAGTATATTCGTGTGAAATGTTGAATAAAATCAAAAATAATGTTCGATCCACAATCCGACGAACAAGAAAGCCTGCAAGAGTTGTTGTCTGAAAAATTGTTCAGATCAGAACACCTTTCTTTTGTAACCAATAGACAAGTGCACCATTGGAAAGAAATTGGGTTGATAGACGATCATAGAAAGTATGCTGCCAGTGGAATGAAGAGTAGTTTTAGTTTTTATGAAGCTTTATGGATCAGAATTATTACTGAAATCCGAGCCTTTAGGATTAGTAATTTGACCATTAAAGAAATAAAAAAGTATCTATTTAATAGTTTTAGAGAAAATGCAGTAAACATAAAGGAGGAGCGTATTTTATTCGAAACAATTATTCAGGATATTATTAGTAAGAATCAAGTTATGTTTTTAGTGTTTCTGAATGATAATACAATAAAAATTTTGGATAGAGCGACTTTTATTGGGGAGATATATGATAATAATATTGGTCATCATTTTTCTTTGAGATTAGATACTTTAATTTGGAAAATGTTATCATTATTTGTTTTCGAACTAAAAATAGAACAGATTATTCAACAATATAAAAACACGAACATGGAGTAGTTAGAAATACGGCCGCTACAAGCCGAAAGAGTACAAACCCACCTTATGACCGACGATGCAATCGGAGTAAGGCTATGGAAAACGAGAATGTTAAAGGATAATGAAGTAAGGAAGAAAAAAGAAAAGGTTTCAGGAGTTCAAAGAATGACAGCAGAAAGACTAAGGACTTTTAAAGGATTTGAAACCTACACGGATCAGAAAGCAAAAGAGGCGATTCAACAATTAGAAAATTTTGCCAAAATTATTATTAGGTACATAACCAAGAGAGAAAAGTAATGAAGGATTTATCAATGTTTAATGGCTTTGCCAAGAAAGGAAGTTCAACTGTATTTAAAGCAGATGGAAAAGCGGTGATTTATACCAGAGTTTCTTCAAAAGATCAAATGGATAATGGAGCTAGTTTGGAAACTCAAAAAGTGTACTGCGAACTCTTAGCAAAACGCAAAGGAATTGTAATTGCATCCTATTTTGGAGGGACTTATGAATCGGCCAAAAGTGATGAGCGTAAAGAGTTTACTAAAATGTTGAATTATGTTAAACGTAAAAAGGATATATCTTATATTATTGTCTATTCATACGAACGCTTTTCGAGAACAGGTGCTAATGGAGCTTATATTAGCGATCAATTAAAGAAACAAGGTATTGTCACCTTATCAGCCACTCAAGACTTAGATCCTTGGTCTTCATCTGGTGAATTTCAACAGAATATGTTTTATCTCTGGGGACAGTTTGATAATAATCAGAGAAGAGATAAATGTGTTACAGGAATGCAAAGTAAAGTGCGCAAGGGGTATTGGATTGGTGCAACTCCTTTCGGATACACCAATTTAAATCCAGGTAATGGTAAAATACCAAATCATGTAGTAAATGAAGAAGGAAAATTATTGCGAAAAGCTTTTCTATGGAAAGCGGAACACAATATGGCACATACTGAGATTGCAAAAAAACTCAAAGAGAAAGGATTGAATGTAACGGATAAAAAGCTAAGTAAATATTTTAGAAATCCTTTTTATTGTGGTGTTATTGTAAATTCTATAGTTCCAGGAGAAGTAATAGAGGGGAAACATGAAGCAATGATCTCAAAAGAAACGTTTCTAAAAATACATAATCTATTGCAATCTAGAAAGGATGGAGTTAAATATACTTTAGAGGATGAAAACCTTCCTTTAAAAATGTTTGTTCGATCATCTACTTGCAATACTCCATACACGGGTTATATTGTCAGAAAAAAAGGATTATATTACTATAAAAACAGAAGAAAAGGAAGCAAGGAGAATAAGAGTGCTAAAATTATGCACCGGAAATTTAAAGAACTATTAACCACCTTTTCATTTAGAGATACAAAATATATTCCTCCGTTTAAAGAAATTTTGACCTACACATTTTATGAAATGAACAAAGAACGGTTAGAAGATATTAAAAGAAAGGAAGATGAATTAAGACAACTTCAAACAAAATTGGACAGAATAGAAGAACGATTTGTTTTTGAGGAAATTTCAAAAGATCAGTATGATAAATTCAGAAGTAAATTAGAGCAGGAAAAATATCAAATTGAAGAAGAAGTCCAAAAAAATGATTTTAAGAGTTCGAACCTTGAAAAAGCATTGGATTTAGGGTTGCAGTATTCTTGTAACCTCCCATCATTATGGGAATCAGGAGATATCGAAACCAAAAGAGCAGTTCAATTCATGGTATTTCCTGATGGAATCTTGTATGACTTTAAAAACGATACATTTCGAACTTCCAGAGTGAATTTAATTTTTGATTCAATTAAATCATTATCAGGCAGTTGTGGCGTAAATAAAAAAGAGAATCTTCATTTTCAAAATGAAGATTCTCTTTTGGTGGAGTCGGAGGGATTCGAACCCTCGTCCAAACAAGTAATTCAATAGCTTTCTACACGCTTAGTTTTTGTTTAGATTTTCGTCAGCTTGCCGGCCAAAAACTACCAACGCACTGCTTATTCTCAATTTGATTTCAAAACTGTATCAAGACCCTACAGTTTCTAGGTCTACTTTTACGGTGTCTTTAATTCAATCGCCATAAACCAAGGCTTTTGAGAGACAGCCAGCTTGTTCGCCTTGCGAACCGAGGCATTATCCTACTATAGTTCGGATTATGCAGCCATGGCAAATTCTTGAGAATCGCCGTTTAAAAAAGTGAAGTAGATATTAACGAGCATTAACCTCATAGCTCGGCGTGCTTACCACCACATTAATCTCGCTGTCAAAACCAGTCGACCCCATTTTTTTAATTCTGAATTCAGAATTGGGTGTGCAAAGATAATCATAATTGTCATATCTTAGTCGCGCTTTTGTATAAACAATATATATACCAATAATTATATGACCAAGTTCGGGATTCTTAAAGAACGAAAAAATCCGCCAGATCGTCGGGTAGTTTTTTCTCCAAAAGGTCTTAATGACACTGTGTCTCAATTTCCAGAAGCTTCTTTTGTTGTAGAAAGTTCTGATGTGAGAGTTTTTAATGATGATGCATATACGGAAAAAGGTTTCGAAGTTGTAGAGGATCTTTCTGATTGCGAAGTTTTACTGGGGGTAAAAGAAGTTCCTGTTGCTGCGTTAATCCCTGATAAAAAGTATTTTTTCTTTTCGCATACGATTAAAAAACAACCGTACAATAGAGAATTACTCAAGGCTATTCTGGACAAAAATATCGAACTCTATGACCATGAAGTGATTATTAATCAAAAAGGATTCAGACTTATTGGTTTTGGTAAATATGCTGGTATTGTAGGTACATATAATGGATTTAGAGCCTTCGGACTTGCATATGATAGTTTTGAGCTTCCTAAAGCAGAAAACTTATCAGATCAGAAAGCACTGGAAACAACATTATCAGAGATCACATTACCAGCCATAAAAATTGTTCTTACCGGTACTGGTAAGGTAGGGAGTGGTGCCAAAGAAATTCTGGATGCTATGGGAATTAAAAAGGTTACTGTAGAAGAATATCTTACCAAAAAATATGATGAACCCGTATATACGCAAATTGATGTATTAGACTATAATAAGCGAAAAGATGGACAGCAATTAGGTAAAAATGATTTCTACCTCAATGCAAAAGAATATGAAAGTGATTTTATGAAGTTTGCAAAAGTTAGTGATATGTATATTGCCGGACATTTTTTTGGAGAAGGTGCACCATTTATTTTTACAAGAGAAGATGCTAAATCAGAACAGTTTAATATTAAAATAATAGCAGATGTGTCTTGTGATATTGATGGTCCGGTAGCTTCTACGATTCGTTCTTCTACAATCGCTGATCCCATATATGGTTATCATCCGGGTAGAGAAGAAGAAGTAGATTACAGAGAACCAGAAGCTATTGTGGCAATGGCAGTAGATAATTTACCCTGTGAATTACCAAAAGATGCCAGTGAAGGTTTTGGCGCCATGTTTTTAGAACACGTAATTCCTGCTTTTTTTAATGATGATGCAGATGGTGTTTTAGAGCGGGCAAGAATGACCAAAAATGGTAAGTTGACCGCCAGATATGCATATCTGCAAGCATATGTAGACGGAAAAGAATAAGATAATACATAACAAATTATATAAAAATATGACGACCCGGGAACTTGTTGGTCAAATCAAGAAAAAAAAGTCTTTCCTATGTATAGGACTGGATGTAGATTTAGAAAAAATACCAAAACATTTGTTAACAGTTGAAGACCCGATTTTCGAATTTAATAAAAAAATTATTGACGCCACCCATCACCTGGCGGTAGCCTATAAGCCTAATATTGCTTTTTATGAAGCCTATGGTATTAAAGGTTGGAAATCTTTGGAAAAGACAATACAATATCTAAATGCCAACTATCCTGAAATTTTTACAATCGCTGATGCCAAACGAGGAGATATTGGGAATACCAGTACGATGTACGCCAAGGCTTTTTTTGAAGATCTCGAATTTGATTCTGTAACCATCGCTCCTTATATGGGAAAAGACTCAGTAGAACCATTTTTAGCTTTTGACAACAAACATACTATCTTATTGGCATTAACATCGAATCAGGGAGCTTTTGATTTTCAGACAAAGAAAATCGATGGTAAGGAGGTGTATAAAGAAGTATTAGAAACCTCCAAAAGCTGGAATAAATCAGAAAACCTGATGTATGTTGTGGGAGCAACCAAAGCAAAGTATCTGGTAGATATTAGAAAGATAATTCCAGATAGTTTTTTATTGGTTCCCGGAGTAGGTGCTCAGGGAGGAAATCTGCAAGATGTATGTACGTATGGAATGAATGATCAAATAGGTTTGTTAATTAATTCCTCCAGAGGAATTATATATGCATCAGATGGATTAGACTTTGATAGTAAGGCAGAAGAAAAGGCAAAGGAATTACAACAGCAAATGGAAGAAATTTTAACACCAAAAAAATAGAGGGAAATTGTATTATAATTTCCCTCTGTTTTTTTAAATATTAAAAAATTAGCGTCTATTAGCTTTAAAAACTTGTTTTGCATATCCAACAAGTCCATAAGAAATAAAAGATGCAAAAAATGCAACAACGCCGTAACTGATAATGTTAAGTAATACTAAACTCATAGCCCCAAATATTTAAAATTATTAATATTCCCCATAATATAGGGAAAATTTTCAGAAATTCCTATTATTAAGTGTTTAGTTTTAAGATATTTATAATTTTTTTATGATTCGTTCAGATCAAATAGGAAGGGCTTTTATTGATACAAAAGTACCGTGTCGCATCATATCATTAGTGCCTTCCCAAACAGAATTGCTAGTAGCGCTAGGTTTGTCTGATTTTATTGTAGGTATAACCCGATTTTGTGTGCACCCGGCGAAAATAAGGAAGGAAAAAGTGATCGTTGGAGGTACCAAAAAAGTAGATTATACCAAAATAGATCAGGTAATGCCGAGTATCATTTTGTGTAATAAAGAAGAGAATACAAAAGAAATTGTAGAAACACTGGAAAAGAAATATCCGGTACATGTATCGGATATAGAATCGATAGAGGATGCAATAGAGATGATAGGACAATATGGAGAGATTTTTGAAAGACGAGTTAAAGCAGCACAATTAGTCACTACTATTTATACCGAATTAAATTCGTTTAAAAACTTTGTAAAAAACAGTTCTGATAAAAAGGTAGCATACTTTATATGGCGCAAACCGTGGATGGTTGCAGGAGCTAATACATTTATTACACATATGCTACAAATAAATGGCTTTGTTAATTATTTCGAAAGCCAAAACCGGTATCCAGAAGTTTCTGAAGATAAGTTAACAAACCTAAAAGAACTGGATCTTATATTATTGTCTTCAGAACCCTTTCCCTTTGCTCAAAAACATATTGATGAGCTAAAAGTAATACTTCCTGATACAAAAGTAATTCTGGTAAATGGAGAATATTTTTCCTGGTATGGTTCTAGGTTGGTAGATGCGTTTGCCTATTTTAGAACGCTTCATAAAGATATAGTTGATTGAACAGTTCATTAAAAATTGTTAAGTACACTTTTTTATAAGATATAAGTTGCTATTTTTGTGATTCTAAACCGTGTATGCTTAACTATTCCTTATATCATCATCCTGAAAGTAAAGATTGGGTAACTTTTGTTCACGGAGCAGGAGGAAGTTCTTCAATATGGTTTAAGCAGATTAGAGAATTCAGAAAATATTTTAATGTCTTATTATTAGATCTGAGAGGTCACGGAAAATCTAAGTTAGCCTTTAAGGATGCTTTTAATACAAAATACACTTTTGATTGTATTACAGAAGATATTGTAGCAGTGATCAATAAAGAGGATATCACCTCTTCCCACTTTGTTGGGATATCCTTAGGGACTATATTGATAAGAAATCTGGCAGAAAGACATCCTGACCGTGTGGATAGTATGATTATGGGTGGCGCAATCATGAAATTAAATCTTAGATCTCAAGTGTTAATGAAACTAGGAGTTGTTTTTAAATCTGTGGTTCCGTATATGGTTTTATATAAGCTTTTTGCTTTTATAATAATGCCAAAAAAAAATCACAAGCAATCAAGGTTGCTTTTTGCGAATGAGGCCAAAAAATTATATCAAAAAGAGTTTATCAGGTGGTTTCGATTAACATCAGAAATTAATCCTTTATTACGCTTTTTTAGAGATAAAGATATCAAAATACCTACCCTTTATGTTATGGGGGAAGAGGATTACCTCTTTTTACCATCTATAGAGAAAATCGTTTCTATACATACATTTTCTAATCTGTATATAGTTCAAAACTCTGGTCATGTAGTGAATATAGAACAACCAGAAATATTTAATAAACACTCAATATCGTTTATACACCAACTAAAAAAATAAAATCAATAGTAACTTTATGCCTGATGCTCTATTTTTTTAATTTCTATTAAAATTTTACTGGCTTTTTCGTGAAGATCATCACTTTTAGTTTTATCCTTTAATGCTAATTCATAAGCATTTTTCATCATTTTGGAATATTGCTTCTGTAGTCGTTCCAGTTCCGTTTTACCTTTTAATAAGTGATACATGGTTTTTTCCCTTCTTTTTGACAAAGGTATTAGTTATACCCGAAAACAACTCTTAATAACGAGTTAAGGTTAGTTTAATAAGATGCTAAAAAATGTAAATATAATCCTACCTGCTATTTTGTGCCTGTAGCAGGCGATACATTCAGGTTCGGGAAATATTTTTTATTCTAAAATGGATTATTAAATCAGAATCTTTCTCGTGAGACTACCTGAGAATTCAGAAAAAACACAGGTCGATATTAACTAACTTATTTATTTTCTGTCCTGAAGTGCAAATACTTTTCTTAGTAAATCCGTGGTTCTGGAGCTTAATTTTGTTCTAATCTCCACTTCTTCTATAGCAATCATTTTGTAAACACCTTTGAGAGCCTCACCTGTAACATAGTCAGTAAGATCAGCATTAACTTTTTTGGTAAAAGGGATAGCATTATATTTTTTAATAATATTTGTCCATACTCTATCAGCACCAACTTTAGAAAGAGATTTATCGATTACAGGATTAAATTTCCCATAAAGAGCAGTGTTCGTTCCTTTTTGAAGGTACTGAGTTGCTGCATTCTGATCTCCCAACAGAATTTGTTTAGCATCATTAAAAGTGATTTGTTTTACAGCATTTACAAAAATAGGAGTTGCTTCTTTTACGGCGTCTTCTGCCGCTCGATTCAGAACTTTTAGACCTTCATCAGCCAGATTATTCAATCCAATATCTCTAAGTGCTTTATCTACTTTTCTCAACTCTTCCGGGAGTACAATTTTGACAAGTTCATTTCTGAAGAAACCATCTTTTTGTGTGAGTTTTGTTACTTGCTTATCAATTCCTTTATCCAGTGCCTGTCTCAATCCATTACCGATATCAACATTACTAAGACCTATAGCTCCAGTAGTTTCCTGAGGAAGACTTTCTATTACCTGCTGCAATTCTGCACAACTTACTAATTGAAAAATAACGAGTACTATAAAAATTCTGTTCATGATTTCTTGTCAGATTTGTAATAATAAATGATTTAATATGAAGTCAAAGTTAATTTTTTAAAAACGATCTCTTTTAATTATTTTCTTTAAAAATGAATGAAAATCTACAAAAGCCAGATTATTAAGGTTAAAAGGTAAATGTTATCTAGTTTTCAAGTCATAAAATAAATAGACATATAATAGATAAACATACACGCAATAGTTATGAAGTAAATCTATTATGAAAAAATCACAGTTTTATTGCTATATACCAGAACCTTTCTTTCTATATGATGTTTAATTGCTCTGGATAATACGATTTTTTCCAAATCCCGACCTTTTAGAATAAAATCCTGAACATTATGTATGTGAGATACTCGTACTATTTCCTGCTCGATAATAGGGCCTTCATCCAGATCAGAGGTTACATAATGGCTGGTAGCCCCGATAATTTTTACCCCACGTTTGTACGCAGAATGATAGGGTTTGGCTCCAGGGAAAGCGGGTAGGAAAGAATGATGGATATTTATAATTGCATTAGGAAACTGATCTACAAAATTAGGGGATAATATCTGCATATACCTTGCTAATACAATAAAATCTATCTTATGTTCTTTTAACAATGCTAATTGCTCTATTTCTGCTTGTGCCTTATTTTCTTTGGTTACCGGAATATGTTTAAAAGGGATGTTAAAACTATGTGCGATAGGTTTTAGATCTACATGATTACTAATAATAACAGGTATCTTTACCTTAAGCTCTCCAGAGGCATATCTCCCTAAAATATCATAAAGACAATGGTCGTATTTAGAAACGAAAAGGGCCATCTTAGGTTTTTTTTCAGAATTATACATTTCCCAATGCATATTGTAATTATCTGCAACCACCTTATTAAAAGAATCTTTGAATAATGCGAGTTTTTCTTCATCCTCATCAAACTCACATTCTAAGCGCATAAAAAACTCACCTAATTCTCTATCAATATGTTGCTCAATATAAACAGTGTTTCCTTTTTTATTTACTATAAAATTAGTGACCGTGGCGATAATTCCCTTTTTATCAGGACAATTAATGAGCAAGGTTATCTTTTTCATTTGTTGGTTTGGTTAAAAATTTAATTTTTTCAGTTATAAACTTACTATTTAACAAAGTAAGTATCTAGTAAAATTATATAAAGATTCATAAAACCTGGTTGTTTTTAGTCGATTTAGAATATATGGCCAAAATTCGTGTATTTTTTGTAAAAAAATAAGGACTGATTATTAGAATAATCAGTCCTTGTACACAAAAAAATGGTATTATTATTATTATTATTTGATATCTTCAACAGTATTGCTAATCAATGTTTTTAAATGATCCTTATGGGCTTTTGTAAGTGTATCTCCTGTTCCATTCGATACCTTTGATTTTATTCTTTTTAGATTATATAATGCCATTGATTTTGAGGCATAGGTGTATTGTGGACTTCTGGTAGTTGATTTTGAACTTTTACCAGCGTTAGAATTGGCTACAATATTGATAAGCCTTTTAGTATATTCTAGCTGTAAATTTTGTCTAAAAGTATTTATAGAACCAGTAATATCCTTCTGGAATATGGCCGTGTTGAGGTCAGTCATAAATTCGGATAATTTGTAGGTGTTTCCATATAATTCAGAATCTGTAATACGCTGTAATGTATTAGGGTGCAAAATATGATCTAAGATTCTTTTTTGATTTCCTAATACTAATTCATGGATTTTAGGATCTTCTGGTCCTCTAAAAAAATTAAATCCTCGTCGCTGCATAGCGATATATTTATAAAGATCGTTAGGGGCTTTATAAGCATCTGGCGCAAATATATATGTATCAAGTGCGTTCATAGCTTTTTTCTGGTCTTCGTAGCTAACAGGAGTGAAAGGTTTAGCAATAGGATCTTGTCCAGCTATACTTCTGTCAACATAGACACCACCAATAAATCTGGAGATCACATTTCCTGCATTTGCATACTGCCCTCGTAGGATATAATAAGCTTGTCTCAGCTCCTGATAAGACTGTCCTTTTTTACTAAATTTTGATTTTATTTTACCCATCATATCATTGACCAACTTCATTCTGTTGATTGAATAGGTAATCTGATCATTAGACATATCTCCAATCATAACTCTTGGATCGATTGCTTTACCTGGTGAGCGCATATCATCTGCATCATTACCAAAGATTAGTTCTGGTTTATGCGATTGATTTGCAATTTTTTCTAATTCACTTTCAGCTGCTACAGGAGTATATCCATATTGAATTGCCCATTCATCATAGGGACCTACAGTGGTAGAAAAATAGTGCCCTTGGTTTAATTTGTTATTGGCAACATTAATTGCAGTATAATCCATAACAGAACCAGTAAGACACTTTCCTTTAATAAAATCAGGATCATTTAATTGTTCTGGAGAGAAAAGCTGACTAGCTTTCATATTGTGGTTGAGCCCTAGGGTGTGCCCTACTTCATGCATAATAAGCTCTTTCATAGCTTCCATACGCATACCTTTCATTTCATTGTCATTAGCACCGGTAGCAGCAAGAACTGCTTGTCCGAATAGCGAATTTTCCTGCATGAGATGTCCATATGAGCAGTATAAATTCTTGTCGGTATTGGCTATAGGAAAATTTGTGGGTTCTTCCTGATCATAGGCAGTCAGGTTAAACAACCTGTCATACTTTACGCGATTTGTGTGGTACGTATATTCTAACATAATATCGGCACCCATAATTTCTCCAGTTCTTGGATTTACGAAACTAGGACCATATCCGCCAAACGGAGGCCTGGGAGAGGATGTCCACCTTAATACATTATACCTGATATCTCCGGCATCCCATGCGGCATCATCTGGTTGTGTCTTGACTACTATTGCATTTTTAAAGCCTGCTTTTTCGAATGCTTTATTCCATTCTAAAACAGCATTTTTAATAGTTTCTCTGAATTCTATCGGAGTTGTGTTTTCTATCCACCATTCTATAGGCTTTACAGGTTCAGAAATTGCCTGATCCGGATTTTTTTTAATCAGATTCCATCTATGGATAAGGTCTCTATAAGGAGTTGGGCTGGTAGAAGTCATATCAGTAACCTGTGAAAAAAAATAGCCTATTCTAGGGTCATCAAATCTGGGCAGATATTGATTCTCTGGCATGGCAATCAAACTGTGCGCTACCTTAATCGTAACGTTTCTTCCATCAGATACTGCACTAGACCCTCCATTGAGTATAGAAGATTTAGAGTATACATAATGGCTATTAATATTTGTATTTTCTGGGTAGTTTTTGATCGTCTTGATTTTTGTCTTTTCCTTACTTAGTGTACCTAATTTAAAAGCAAATGGGGATTGTCCGGGGAAATTAGGAGCTTTAATCTGTTCAAAAGTCTCTTTAAGAAAAAGATCATCAGATTTGATTAGATACAGTCCTTTCTCTTCATCTTGAGCTTCGATTTTTAAACTAGCCATGATTCCTTCACTAATATTAGCTTCTGAAGCTTTGGATAGTGCACTGTTTTTATCAAAGTAATGTGAAGCATTCTGAGTAACAAATTCAATTTTATTATAATGTTTTTCGATTTTAAAAACCTTATTATCGAGATACGCACCTCTAAAAGTGCCAGCTTCTAATACGCCATCAGAAATCTGACTAAAATAAATAAACTCTCTGCCTATTTGTTCCTTATTGATTAACATTTTTGTAGTGCCATCAATGGTATCACGATAGATAGTGAATAACCCTTCGATTTTTTTACTTTTTTTAATCAGCTCCTCTACAGACTTTTCTTTAGACTTATTTTTAGAAGCATCTACTTGTTCAGTTTTTCCTTTTTTTGATTTTTTCTTTTTCTTCTTTTGTGCTTCTATATCCTGGATTCCGATACCAATGATAAAAAGAAAACTTAAGAAAAATAAACCGTTTTTTGATGATGTAAATCTCATTTTTAATATGTATTTGATTTGAATAGTTGATGAATATATTATTTTCTGAAATTAGACACCTACTGTTTAACAATCTTGTTAACATCTGTTAATTAACTTTAAGGAAGTGATAGTATGTTTTTGAAAGCTAAAAGACCATAAATAGTGTTAAATTTGAACTATAGATAATGAACTCATCTTGAGTAATGCTTTGACCTACAAAATTTACATTTTGCACGCTAATTTTGTTGTTTTTTTTAACCATAGCTATAGCTATGTTGAAAAAAAACCTACTTCATTATAGTACAAAAGCCAAACTTTTCGGTTGAAAAACCACTACTCAAGATGAGTTCTATGGAACAATCAATATGATTGTTTGAATTGCATAATTCTAAAAAAATAATTGCTTTTGATACGAATTTATTAAATTAGCATCTCTAAAAACACTTTTTATTGTCAATGGAACAAATTATACCGTATAAGCCCAGGAATAAAGTTAGAATTGTAACAGCAGCATCATTGTTTGATGGACATGATGCAGCCATTAATATTATGAGACGTATTATACAATCTACAGGTGTAGAAGTAATACATTTGGGGCATGATCGCAGTGTAGAAGAAGTGGTAAATTGTGCCATTCAGGAAGATGTGAATGCCATTGCGATGACTTCTTATCAGGGTGGACATACTGAATATTTTAAGTATATGTATGATCTGTTACAAGAAAAAGGAGCAACTCATATTAAAATATTTGGAGGCGGAGGAGGTGTTATCCTTCCTGAAGAAATTAAAGATTTAATGGGATATGGGATTACACGTATCTATTCTCCTGATGATGGCAGAGAACTGGGATTACAAGGAATGATTAATGATCTGGTACAACGGTCAGATTTTCCGATAGGCGATACGCTGAATGGAGAGGTGGATCATCTCGCAGAAAAAGAGATAGGAGCAATTGCTCGCGTTATTTCTGCAGCAGAAAATTTTCCTGATATCGCAAAAGATGCCTTAGATCATATTCACAAAAAAAATAAAACTTCTGGGACACCTGTTCTGGGAATTACAGGAACAGGAGGAGCAGGAAAATCTTCCTTAGTCGATGAATTAGTACGTCGTTTTTTGATTGATTTTCCGAATAAGACAATAGGATTGATCTCTGTGGATCCATCAAAACGTAAAACAGGAGGTGCTTTATTAGGAGACCGAATACGGATGAATGCCATTAATTCACCCAGAGTGTATATGCGCTCATTGGCAACCAGACAATCTAATCTTGCTTTATCCAAGTATGTATCAGAAGCAATAGAAGTTCTAAAAGCTGCAGAATTCGATCTTATTATTTTAGAAACCTCTGGAATAGGGCAATCAGATACAGAAATTTTAGAACATAGCGATACTTCTTTATATGTCATGACGCCTGAGTTTGGAGCCGCAACACAATTAGAAAAAATTGATATGCTGGATTTTGCAGATTTGGTAGCTATTAATAAGTTTGATAAACGTGGATCGCTGGATGCACTAAGGGATGTTAAAAAACAATATATGCGTAATCATCAGTTGTGGGATATACCTCAGGATGATTTACCGGTGTATGGCACAATCGCTTCCCAGTTTAATGACCCGGGTATGAATACGCTTTATAAAGCGATTATGGATAAGATTGTAGAGAAAACAGCGGCAGATTTACAATCCGATTTTCATATCTCAAAAGAAATGTCAGAAAAGATATTTGTGATACCGCCGAGTAGAACCCGATATTTATCTGAAATTTCTGAGAATAACCGAGCATATGATAAGAGGGCAAACGTTCAGGTAGAGGTTGCTCAGAAATTATACGGAATTTATAAGACTATTTGTAGTGTTGCAGAGAAAGAGTTGCTGGATTTATCCAAAAGTGGTATCGACGAAGATAGCCTGAATATAAGTAAGAATACTGATAATTCAGACTTTATCAAACTATTACTGGCTGAGTTTGATAGAGTAAAATTAAATCTAGATCCTCATAACTGGGAGATCATAACGGGTTGGTCTGCTAAAGTTCAGAAATATAAAGATCCGATATATTCTTTTAAGGTAAGAGATAAGGAAATCAAAATAGAGACACATACAGAATCCTTGTCGCATAGTCAGATTCCAAAAGTGGCATTGCCCAAATATCAGGCGTGGGGAGATATTTTGCGATGGTGTTTACAGGAAAATGTACCAGGTGAATTTCCTTTTGCATCAGGATTGTACCCTTTTAAACGTACTGGAGAAGATCCGACACGTATGTTTGCAGGAGAAGGTGGTCCTGAACGTACAAACAGACGTTTTCATTATGTTAGTTTAGGGATGCCGGCAAAACGTTTATCTACAGCATTTGATTCTGTAACCTTATATGGTAATGATCCGGATCACAGACCTGATATTTATGGCAAAATAGGAAATGCAGGTGTATCTATATGTTGTCTGGATGATGCTAAAAAACTGTATTCGGGCTTTGATCTTACCCATGCGATGACATCCGTAAGTATGACTATTAATGGTCCGGCTCCTATGTTATTAGGGTTTTTTATGAACGCAGCAATTGATCAAAATTGTGAGAAATATATTAAGGAGAATGACCTGAAAACTGAGGTTGAAACAAAAATCAATGATATATATGCCAAAAAAGGAGTAGCGCGCCCGGCATATCAGGGAGCATTACCAGAAGGGAACGATGGATTAGGGCTTATGCTATTAGGAGTTACTGGTGATCAGGTTTTGCCAGCTGATGTGTATGCAGATATAAAAGCTATGACACTAAACACTGTAAGAGGAACTGTTCAGGCAGATATTCTTAAAGAAGATCAGGCACAGAATACCTGTATTTTTTCTACAGAATTTGCCTTGCGCTTAATGGGAGATGTACAAGAATATTTTATAGAGAAGCAAGTGCGTAACTTTTATTCGGTTTCTATCTCCGGATATCATATTGCAGAGGCAGGAGCTAATCCAATTACACAATTGGCATTAACACTAGCGAATGGCTTTACTTATGTAGAGTATTACTTGAGTCGAGGTATGGATATTAATAAATTTGGTCCTAACTTATCTTTTTTCTTCTCTAATGGTATTGATCCAGAATATGCTGTGATTGGTAGGGTAGCTCGTAAAATATGGGCGAAGGCTTTAAAAAATAAATACGGAGCGAATGCCAGAGCGCAAATGCTTAAATATCATATACAGACTTCTGGTAGATCATTGCATGCACAAGAAATTGATTTTAATGATATTCGCACAACATTACAGGCATTATATGCGATCTATGATAACTGTAATTCGTTACACACCAACGCCTATGATGAAGCCATTACAACGCCTACAGAAGAATCCGTGCGCAGAGCTATGGCAATTCAATTAATTATTAATAAGGAATTAGGGTTGGCTAAAAACGAGAATCCAATCCAGGGATCTTTTATTATAGAAGAACTAACAGATTTAGTAGAAGAAGCTGTGCTTACCGAGTTTGATAGAATTACGGAACGGGGAGGTGTACTTGGCGCTATGGAAACTATGTATCAGCGTAGTAAAATACAGGAAGAAAGTTTGTATTATGAAACATTAAAGCATAATGGAGATTTTCCGATAATCGGCGTCAATACATTTTTGAGCTCTAAAGGATCACCAACAGTAACTCCGGGTGAAGTAATCCGTGCAACCGAAGAAGAAAAACAGTATCAGATTACTATGTTACAAGCGTTACATAAAGGGAATAAAAATAAAACGTCTCAATTATTAAAGGATTTGCAGGAAAGAGCGATTAATAATCAAAACATTTTTGAAGTATTAATGGAGGTATGTAAGGAATGTTCTTTGGGTCAGATCACTACGGCACTTTTTGAAGTAGGGGGACAATATCGCAGGAATATGTAAATCAAAGAAAATGAGGTGTAAGAAATGACAAATTGTGTAAGAGGATATAATTTTTCATTCCTTATAGTTTTTCTATCTTTAGAGAAACACAACTCATCATGGAAAGAATACTTTTTATACTACTGGTTTATAGTAGTGCTTTTGCTCAACAGAATTCGATAAAAGCTTTGGTAGGAGGAACACTTATAGACGGTTTTGGTGCTGCCCCTATAAAAAATAGCGTGATTCTAATTGAAAACGAAAAAATCAAAGCAGTTGGTACCATAGAAACATTAAAAGTGCCACCCAATGCAGAGGTGATTTCTACAGAGGGGATGTCTGTACTTCCAGGGCTTTGGGATATGCATGTGCATACTATGATTAATGGGCACGCAGATTATTCATATTGGGACAAAACATATCCGCCATTATTAGAAAATGTGATTATGCCCTCTTCTGCAGAACAATTATTAATGGCTGGAGTTACCAGTGCGAGGGATCTGGGAGGCCCTCTTAAAGAAAGTATTTCTGTAAGAGATCGTATTAATAAAGGAGAAATTCCTGGAGCTACCCTATATGTTTCCGGACCATTTATTCAAAAAAAAACCTATCCAGGAACGGAGGCTTTTCGTTGGGGAATCAATGGAATAGAAGATGCTAAAAAGAAGATCAAGAAATTAGCAGATGCTGGTGTGGATTGTATAAAACTAATTGATCAGGATCAGATGAGTACAGCAGAATTACAAGCTGTGGTAGATACTGCACATAAGTATAATCTAAAAGTAGTAGCGCATGGGCATCGCCCTCAGGAAATAAGAGCCGGACTTCGGGCAAATGTAGATTGTTTTGAGCATACAGGATTATCATCTGCACCAAAATATCCGGATGATGTAATGCAAGCGATAAAAGAGCGCACTGCACAAATGAATCTGGGACCACTATTCTGGTGCCCTACTGTAGAAGGTTTATATAATTATGAATATGTAAGGGATCACGGCGAACATCTGGATAATGATTCCTGGCACAGAGGGTTACATGATACTATAATTACAGATATTAAGAACAGTTTTCGCCATAAAGATCGTTTACCTTATTTTCAGTTAACACCTATACGAAAACCCACTTTGGAAACTAAAATAAAACAACTAATAGAGGCAGGTGTTGTGTTAATGATCGGAACAGACAGCGGAATTCCTATGAAATTTCATAGCCAATCTACTTGGAATGAATTAGATGTTTGGGTAAATGAATTTGGGATTGACCCCATGTATGCGATCAGAGCTGCCACCTATTGGCCTTCGTTGTGGATGGGTGTTGCAGATGAGGTAGGAACAGTGACAGAAGGTAAGTATGCAGATATCATTGCTGTAAAAGGAGATGTGCTGAGGCATATTAGTTTGTTACAAAATGTGAATATTATTATAAAACATGGTAAAAAATACAAATAATATAAATTCCCTATATTTTAGTTAGTTTTTTAACGTTACTAATAGCACAGTAAAACTAATAGTAATGCTCTTTTTGAAAACCTATCCACCTGTTTTTTTTATAATTACTTCAATATATGTATGTACTTCTCAATCTAAGAAAATTATTGTTATAGATGCATCAACGACGGAACCTATAGAAGGGGTTTATACGATTTGTGATTAAAAAATTCGTATAAATTCATTGAATTATTTTTTCTTTATGCAAGGCAAAAAAATCAAGCATAGCTATAGCTACGGTTTATTTTTTAAACGAAGTAGAAAGGAAAAAGAAACGATGAATATGCGAAATTTTTAGTTATAAATCGTATTATCTATTTTATCCACTTAGTGAAGAAGGTAGTTTTACCAATAAAGATGGAGTTGTTACGATTCCTTATAAAAAGGAAGATCTTAAAATAGCCCATGTTGGTTATAAAGAAGTAGATATTGATCCGGAAAAAATAACAACGTTAGATACTATTAAGTTAAGTCCTAAAGATTTTAGCGTTCAGGAAAAGGTTGTAAATGCCTTTGATTTAAAAAAAGAATTACACTATGTGTTGGATAATTTTGATGATTTATATTTGGATTATGCAACAGAAAAAGAATGTTCTTTTAAGAGTACGCTAGTCATCAATGAAAAATTATATCGATTAATCGTTACTGATCTAAAAATGTGGACAAAAGATGCAGCCTGTAAAAAAAGAGCGTTGGATCAAATTATTAAATTGAAATTAGGTACGATCAGTCATCAAAAAAATCTACCAATACAGGTAGCTATTCCTGGAAAAAATATATCTGATTCCCAGGAGGCCGGAATGGTAATCACCAAAGATTTGCTATATAATTCTTATTTGGATATGATTATAGATAATTTTCTCAACTATTCTGGAGATGTCGAAGAAACTATAGAAGAATCAACGTCAGATATTCTGGTAGTTTCTTTTAAAACAGCTTGGAAAAACACAAATGAGCAGAAAAGCAGAGTGCTGGGAAGCGTTGTTTTTGATAAAAAAACAAAAGCAATTATCGAATTTAGTAGAGATATAGAACTACAAAATAATCATAAAAACAATGCGAAGAATACAGAGGATAAAAAATATAGATACAAAATAGAAAATCAATTTGTTACATATCATTTTAATAAAAAAACTGATGGAAAATATAGCTTAAAAGCATTCACTATAGGTTCTAAGATTAATTTGATGTATGATAAAATGTTATATAATATCTGAATAGAAAATAATCTTTTTGTATTAAAAGAAACAAAGCTTAAAGAAATGGATACTCGTGGTTTGATTAGTCTAGATAATACGATTTATAAAACAGAACCCTCTGAGCAAGTCAATACAAATTCAATTGTTTTAACAGAGGAAGAAAAAGCATTTTTACAAGGGCAATAAGTAATACCAATTTAGGTTTGTAATGTCACATATCGTCTCGTTCTTTTTTCCTCTAAATGCCTTGTTCTTACATTCCATAGCGAAGGCTATGCAATATAACCACATCGTTTTTAGATAAAAAAATAACATTGCCTTCGATACGACATTACAAACCTAAATTGGTATAAAATAAATGGGTATACCGATATAGAAGTTTGATTGAAAAAAAATATCTGATAGGATGATTTTTAGAAATCTAATGTAATAGTATCGAGATCCAGTTTTTTTGTTTAAAATCACATTATTCGGAAGAAAGAGCCCAGCGCCAAAATAATTCTTTAAGCGTTTCAATCTCTGTTTTTAAGAGTGAAATAATATCACGATCCATAGACGTGTGTAGTTCAAATTTTTCGCAATACATTTTTAGAGAACTAATACTGTATTCTATGTGTCGAAGATATTTAGAATTTCCTCTATCATTTTTCAAAAGACCGATTTGCTCAATAAGCTGTAATGAATGCATAACAATTTTTACAGAAAACAAATCAGACAACTCATTAGAAGAACTCATTTGTAATATATCTTTATTGTCTGTAGAATGTCTGGCAATACCTCTGCTAATTTTAAAAATTTCCAACGCCTTTTTATATGCCGGGTTTTCAATCAAAAGTGATTGAGAAGAAGCAGAATATATCGGTGGTTTTGGCATGGAAAAATCTAAATAATATGACTGCTCAAATTTACATACAAGATTTAATTATTATCTTTAGTTTTTAAAGCAGAAAATAAGTTTAGGTTTAATATTTAATGTATAATTAAAAATTTAAGAATAAATGAAGGTAGATAGCTTAAGTTGGTCTATATTAGAATGTTTACAGCAAAATGCAAGATTATCGAATGCAGAGATAGGAAGAAAAGTTGGTTTAAGTTCTCCTGCAGTAGCAGAACGCATAAAAAAGATGGAAGATTATGGTATTATAGAAGGATATACAACTAAAGTTTCTTATGCTAAAACAGGGTATCAATTAAAAGCAATTATAACGATACGAGCGTTTATGGGGCGATTAAAACCTTTTTTATCAAAAATCTCTACATTTAATGAAGTGCTTAATTGTTATAGGATCACAGGAAATGAAAATATTATCATGGAAGTTGTTCTGGAAGATCAGGTGCATCTCCAGAGTTTTATAGATAGACTAATAACCTATGGAGAAGCCAAAACGCATATTATTTTATCTAATGTAGTAGAGAACAACCCGATTCTGAATAGAACAGAATTGATAAAATAAAACGTATCGCAGTATTGAATTTATGTATGTTACTTTAGAAAATTATGTTACCGCAATAGTATGCTTACTTACAGCCTTTGTAATTCAACGAATTTATTATAAAGAGAAATCAAAGGGGCAGTCAGCAATATCAATCCACGGAATTAAGTGGTTTGGTTTTGCAATATTCTTATGGGGATTTGGAGCATTGATACATATAATTTTAATAGAATTAGCTAGTATAAAAACAACCGATAAAATTGTTATCTACCTGGGTGTGTTGATCTCATTAGCAAACTCTCTGAGTATATTACTATCATTACCATCAATTGAGCATCATAAGGAACGGAATATTGTAGTAAGATTGGTACAGCGTTTTTCTGAGAAAGAATTTGTAACTCTTTTTAGTGGTATTTTGGTGATGATTACTTTCGTTTTTATAGTTACATCATATAATAATACTGAGATTAGTAATAATTTTATTTGGCTTATAGATATTCCAATTTCTTTGATAGTCGCATTTGCATTGCTCAATGAGCTTATTAAAGCTTTTGCAAACCGAAAGATGAAATTTATGGTGTTTCCTTGTTTTATTCTATTTATTCTTATAGTAATTGCTGTCACCTATAGAATCATACCTCAGGATAAAGCTTTAGAATTTATAGATCAAGAGTTCTGGAGTTTATTTGGAGGGATTACCGGGGTATCATTTAAGTTTTTATTCATTTTATTGTTCTCTATTTTGTTATATAGCTGGAAATTTCTTTCAGAAAAGGAATTGACGCAAGGTGAGTTGGAATTACTTATAAAAGAAAAGCAGCAATTGCTGGATAGTCAAAAAAAACTTATCACGACAAACGAGAGCCATCTGTATACCATTTCATCGTTACAACAACGCTTAAGAGAAAGTAATATTAAAATTAGTTCATTAGAAGAATCATCCAGAATAGTATTATCCGAACGACAAAAGGAAGTCTTGGGTAATTTGGGAATGTGTGGAGCTTATAAATCATATACAGAAATTGCTGAAGCGATGAATATTAGTGTGGATGGGTTTCAGACTCATATCTATCAAATAAAAAAGGTGCTTAAAATTAGCGGAACAGATGGCAAAGAACAATTGATAGCATTTGCAAAAACTAATCAATTGTTACAATATGCTAGTATTCAGGGTACTGATTCTGATTAAGTATATGCTTAACCATACTAGATCAAAAAAATCATCAGTACGTAAGCTTTTGTAATATTTCTTTTTCTCAAATCTTCGTCTTAAAATCATAATAGATAAGAGATGAAGAAAATAATAGTAGTATCTGCTATGTTTATGAGTTGTATCCATACGACAGCTCAGGAAATTTATCAGAAAACCTTGGATGAGCGGATCAATGAAACATTCAAAAATGCAACTAATTGGTTTGTAGATGCAATTTTTGCAGAAATTCCGATAAGTGCTCAGGTTGGGATTCCGTGGGTATTAATCGTATTATTATTGGGAGCTACTTATTTCACCATATATTTTAAAGGAATTAACTTCAAGAATTTCTTAACCTCTATTCTGATTATCAGAGGAGACTATGATATGCTGGAAGCATCTGATAAAATAGAAGACTCACAGACCATACATACAATAGATGGAGATCAGCCGGATATGATACGAGTAGAAAGTGGAAATGGAGAAGTGAATCATTTTCAGGCTCTAACAGCTGCGCTATCTGCAACGGTAGGTTTAGGAAATATTGCCGGAGTTGCCATCGCATTATCGATCGGTGGAGCGGGCGCTACATTTTGGATGATTTTGGTAGGCTTGTTAGGCATGGCGTCTAAGTTTGTAGAGTGTACACTAGGTGTCGCCTATAGAGAAATTGACGAAAACGGGACAGTATATGGAGGTCCCATGTATTATTTGAGCAAAGGATTAAAAGAGAAAGGTCAAGGAAGTATCGGTAAAGTATTAGCAATCATTTTTGCTATAATGTGTGTAGGTGGTTCTTTTGGAGGCGGAAATATGTTTCAGGTGAATCAGGCATTTAAACTATTTGAACATGTGACTGGTGCAGAAAATAGTTTTATGTATGGAAAAGGTTGGTTGTTTGGCTTGGTAATGGCAATTTTTGTGGCTATCGTAATTATTGGAGGAATCAAAAAAATAGCAAAAGTTACTGATAAGATTGTACCAGCAATGGTGATTGTATATGTAGTAGCGGTTATAACTGTGATCACAATTAATTATAAAGTGATTCCAGAAGCAGTACTAGCAATTTTTGATGGAGCTTTTAGCGGAGAAGGAATAACGGGAGGAATGATTGGTGTGATGATTCAGGGATTTAGACGAGCAGCCTTTTCTAATGAGGCAGGAATAGGGTCAGCTTCGATCGCACATGCAGCCGTAAAAACCAAATATGCAGCTAGTGAAGGCTTAGTAGCCTTATTAGAGCCATTTATTGATACTGTAGTGATATGTACAATGACAGCATTCGTGCTGATTATCACTGGACAAATAGAAATAGGTGCTCAGATATCAGATGAACAAGGAGTATTACTCACTGCAAATGCTTTGGGGAGTGGTATTTCCTGGTTTCCCTATGTGCTAAGCTTAGCAGTAATACTTTTTGCTTTTTCATCCATGATTTCCTGGTCATATTATGGATATCAGGCGTGGTCCTATTTATTCGGAAGAAAAAAGTATGTAGCCTATATCTATAAAAGCCTGTTTTGCATCTGTGTCATTATAGGAGCAGCGGCCAGTCTAAATGCAGTAACAGATTTTTCTGATGCTATGATTTTTGCGATGCTTGTACCAAATATGATTGGACTGTTTTTGCTGGCTCCAAAAGTTTCAGTAGAGTTGAAACGCTATAAAAAAGAAATTAACAAAAGTAAGGGTGTTCAATAGGAAAGTTTGAAAACCTGAGGTTTTCATAAAACTAAAAAATAAACTTTTTTCCTTTGAATACCCCGATGACTCTGCCTCGGTGATTATTTAATTTGTTGAGATAGGAAGTTTTGGCACAAGGTTTGATATTAATAAAATGGTTAGTTGTTTCCCGCACGAGGACATTAGTTACAAAACTAAAGAGAGTGCGGGGGAAATTTAAAAAACGTTCAAAAAACATACTTTTGAGCGTTTTTTTGTTGAAACAAAATCGTAAATCATAATCCTATTCAGCCTCTTTCTACTCGATAATCGAGATTTAAATACTCTGAAGCTTGCCTCGAAATCGAATTATTTTTTCTTATAAATACCTCGCGGACTTATCCGTAGTTTATTTTAAAGTATCAACGAAAAAGAGTGAATTTTGATAGGTGATTTTAATAAGGACTGGTAGTCCTACTGAAAAAAACAGAGCTTCTCAGTTATAAGTTATGAAGTGATTTAGACTTTTTGATTGTGGCAAAAAATAACATTTCTATAACGAATTAAAAAAAGTTTAAATCACTTCTATAGCAAAAGGCAGAACTTAAGAGGAGTTCTATATATTTTTTCTATTTTTAGTATTTCAAATTGGTATTATGGAGAAGTTATATGATTACTTAGAGATAGCGATCGATACGGTAGTCTTTTTTGCCCCAAGAATTATAGGTGCAGTTTTAGTATTGTGGATAGGTTTTAAAATTATAAATAAGATTGTAAAACTTGTAGATGCTGCGCTTAAGCGAATGCATATTTCGGATACGATGCGCCCCTTTCTTATTTCTATATTATCAGTAATACTAAAGATAGCAGTCTTATTTATAATTGTATCCATATTAGGAGCTGATCTTTCTGGACTGGTAGCAATTCTGGCGGCAATAAGTTTTGCAATCGGTATGTCTTTGCAAGGTAGTTTGGGTAATTTTGCTTCAGGGATACTGATTATGTTTCTGAAACCTTATCAGGTGGGTGATTGGATTCAGGTAGCAGAATCTTTTGGTAAAGTAAAGGAGATAGGGATTTTTAATACTTTAGTCGTTACTCCTGGGAGTAAAAGTTTGATCATTCCTAATTCTAAAGTTACGGATGATGTAGTCGCCAATTATTCTAAGAAAGGATTAATTAGATTAGAAATAAACGTAAGCATGCCATATAATGAGGATTTTCCTAAAGTAAGGAAGATTATAGAAGAGACATTGGCACCAATAGAAAAAATATTAGATACCCCAAAGCCAGAGATAGGTATTGAAAATTTTGATTCACATAATGTTTTGATAGCCGTCAGACCTTACGTAAAACCAGATGATTTCTGGTATGTAACTTTTATGGCGCATCAGGAAATAAAAAGAGCTTTTAGCGAAAATAATATTAAAGTTGCTTATTCTGAGGGTGTAGAATTAGGAAGTATTGGTATCTAATGAAGCACGATTTTAATAAGTGCCTGTAGTTATGGTGTAGTTGGCATTTTTTTTGTGGTATCTATAGAATTTCATCTCGGGTAATGGTTGTAAGCAATAATTGGGTATGGTTTGCAGGTAGAGTAGTATTCAGGATGAGTTTATAACTTAAATTATTTGCTGTGAAGTGGTATGTACCGAAAAAAAGTCTTTTTTTTATATTTTTATGTGTAGTAACATGTTCTTTTAGTCAAGATGAGTTAAAATTACAGAAAGGAATTGTCATAAATTCTCTAGGTGTCCCTACAAAAGAAGGAAGTCATTACAGTATCTATCTGCCTACATCCTTTGATCTTACCAAACAATGGCCTGTACTTCTGGGATTTGATTCTACGGGAAATACCAGGAATTTAACAGCACTTTTTAGTCAGGCAGCAGAGGCGTTAGGATATGTAATTGTAGTGTCTAATTTTTCTGAAAACCTAAAAACAATACAAGATAAAACCAATTATGTAGCTTTTTTTACAAATCATATTTTATCCCTATTACCTATTCATGACAGAAGAGTATACGTTTTTGGGAATGGTGAAGATGCACCTCTTAACAGTTTGATACCATTAATTTATAGAGAGTTTAATGGCGTCATAGCTATGAATAACAGTTATTATTATAGTGAATCTATAGAGGTGAAAAAAAATTTTTCATATGCAGGAGTCATAAGTGATAAAAACTTTAGATATCAGGATTTTATAAATATAAAAAGGTATTTAAAAAGAAAAGCAATTACTTCTGATGTTTATGTTTATGATAATGATCAAGAGAAATTACCTCCAGAAGATCTATTGCAGAAAGTACTGACTTCTTTTACTTTACAGGACATGCTGAAAGGTAAGATTGCCGTAGACTCTGTTTGGGTGCAGAAGCAGTATCAGAAACAGCAGAATGAGGTAAATTTATTAATAGAAAAAAAATCTTTCATAAAAGCATATGACGAGCTAAAAAGAATGAGAAGCTGGTATCATTTATTTTTTGAGATAGACACACTAAAAGAACAACAAAAGCGAATTAGAAAAGTAAGTGACTATAAAAAACTAAAAAGGCTTAAGTCCAGATATAATAATCAGGAAATATTCTTACAAGCAACATTGCTTATGTCATTAGAAGAAGATGTAGAATTCAAACAATATGAAAATCTGGGTTGGTGGCAATATAGAGTTGAAGAACTCAATAAATTGATAGCAACCAGAGAACGGCATTCAAGTAATATGGCGATAAGAATATTGGGATACTTAAAAGATTTGATTTCTCAGTATAAAATTAAATCAACGACCAAAAAGGAGAAAGTAATCGATAAAAAAATATTTCTAAATGTTCTCAGTACAATAATAGATCCTCAGGATTTTGATTCCTATAAAGCTATAATGTATTTAAGTTCTATTGATCAGGATAAACAAACAGCGCTTTTTTATTTAGAAAAAATGCTCCAGAATGGATATAAAGATATAGAAGGGTTATATACAATAGAAGGAACACTTGCACTAAAAATATCCAGAGAATATAATGCATTAGTCAAAAAATATCTGGGTACATCCAAATACCATTCTTATTGATTAGTTATTGAATGAAAACGCACTTAATCTTATTTTTTTACATTTAATCGATATTTTGTTAATAACTATATTGCTAGTTGTCGTTTTTTGTATTTGATTCTTATATCTTTACTTCAGAATAAAAAAGCAAATATATTCTTAAGATCAATATTTTTAAGAAGTTATAAAGAAATAAAGTTATAGTGTTAGTTTGGAATACATTGTAAGGGTAAATTAAGTGTGAGGACATTAGTAAGAAGACCCCAAATCTAATAACTAAAGAGAGTGCATAATTTATCCAGAATAAAAGTGACCTTATCCAAGGTCACTTTTCTCGTTTTAAGAGCTGATTTTTTTTAGAGCTGAAAAGGATATAAAGGAGAAATTAGCACTTTGTTTAATCAAAATAAATGTAGTTATAATCCTTTATTTTTTTTAATAAAAGAAAGATATTGTGCTTTTAATCGATTTTTTATGTTTTTAAACGTTAAAATTTTTGTTTTCACAATTTATTTATATTATATTTATATCAACATAAAAACACTATGACGTATTGGCCAGAATTAACATTTTAAGCTGTATGACGATATGGATTTAAAATATTAATTTGGATACGTCAGGGTCAGTTAAGTGTGAGGACATTAGTCTAAAAGAACCTAAGTCTTGAAGCTAAAGAGAGTACATAATTAGCCCTAAAATCTGAAAGCGTTCCCCAACAGGAGCGCTTTTATATTATTGTTATTTTGAGATAATCAAATGTGGCACTTCGTCTAATTTCCAATCAATAACAAGTCCTTTGGCAAGCGATTTTGCAATTTCTGCTCCATATAGATGTTCGCATAAATATAAGGCCGCTTCAAAGCTTTTAGCACCTCCTGCAGAAGTAAGATATTTCTTATCATGTACAAATAGCACATTTTTTCTAATATCAAGATCAGG
Organism: Aquimarina sp. RZ0; assembly: GCF_008370685.1. Classification (GTDB taxonomy): domain Bacteria; phylum Bacteroidota; class Bacteroidia; order Flavobacteriales; family Flavobacteriaceae; genus Aquimarina. The sequence goes on along the minus strand of NZ_VTZU01000020.1, from coordinate 4,520 downwards.
AAACATCTTGCGCATTGTATCTATATCACTGGGAAATGTTGTAGAAGTCACATTGTTTAATAGCCCAGCTTTTGCTAAAACAAACGCTCCATCACAATGAGAAGTCATATAAGTCGCATTTTTATCTATTTCCTTTACAAAATTAATCATAGCTACATCATTCAGATCTGTATCCAAATGATGTTCTGCACTTGGTATGACAAGAATATCAATTTTTGGCAAAGAATCTTTTACATAATTAAAATCCGGAATAATTTTTATTCCTTCAAAAGTGGTGATAGGCGCATCTGTATTGGCAACAGTAAAAACATTCATTTGTTTGATATTTTCTCTGTATTGTGTATGTTGAAAAATATCAAACGGAGCAGTGAATTCTGTATTATAACTACCATCCATAATTAAAAAAGCAACATTATATCGATCCGTAGGTAAGGTAGGAAAGATCTTTTTTTCTTCAGTTAGTTCTGTTTTTGTTTCAGATTTTTTGACGGGCTTTTCTTTTTTTTCTGTGCTACAACTATAAAGTGCTGTAAGGAAAAGAGTAAAAAATATAAGTCTCATAATGATGGTATATTAAGGAGTTTTTAATTGAAGTGTTAGAGTCTCTTTAGTAAGCTTTTGTTTGACAATAAACAATAAAAAAGTACCAAGAGCCGCAATTACGCACATAAATATCCAGCTATTTTTATAGCCATAAGCATTAATGAATTGCATACCAGCGTTATGTCCCAGAATGTGAGCTACAGAAAAAGACATGCTGTACAATCCCATATACGCTCCCTGCTTCCCTTTTTTTGATCTTTCTAATGCAAAAGCATTCCCAAAAGGGAACGAAATCATTTCTCCAAGCGTCGCCACAATCATTCCCAGTATTATAATCCCTGTCCATGGAGTTATAAGAAGTAAGGCAAAACTAATCCCGGTCAATACAAATCCATACATTACTTTTTTAATTTTAGAAAAAGAAGTCGATTCTAAATAAGCAATTAATGGCATTTCAAAAATAAATATCAAAGCTCCGTTTAATGCCAAAACAAGTCCAATATTTTTTTCAGAAAGTAAATGTACTTCTTTATAGTATAGCGGTATTGTAGAAAAATACTGAACAAAAATAAAACCGAATAATGTAAGTGCGATCAGGAATAAAATATAAATACCATCACTATATGCCGGAAGTGGTTTTTCTACTACAATTTCCTTATCCAGTATTTTTGCCTTTTTTGGGTGTAATGTATTAATCATAATAAAACCAGCAGCCAGGCAAGTAATACCATCTATCCAGAACAATCCTGCATAGCCAATAGTGGCAATAATGAGACCGCCCAAAGCAGGTCCCATCGCAAATCCCAAATTGATAGCCAATCGAATGAATGTCAAAGAACGGGTTTTGTTTTCGGGTTTACTATAAGCACTTAAGGCTACAAAAAATGCCGGACGTGCAGCATCCGCGATAGTAATCAATACAAAGAAACTAATACAGATACTCCAGAAGCTAGTAAAGTATTGCACAATAAAGAAAGAAACTCCTGTAAGGAGTAATGATCCCAGAATTACTTTGTAATAGCCTATTTTATCACTTAGTTTACCTCCGATCCAGGCGCCTAGTAATGATCCTAGTCCAAAACTGGTCATTATCCAGCCAATCTGACTCAATGAAAAGCATAAATCATCAGAAAGATATAAAGATAAAAATGGGATTACCATAGCTCCCATACGATTAATAAAGGTGATTAGTGCTAACCACCAAACCTCTTTAGAGAGACCAGAAAACGTATCAAAATAATTTTGGAGTAGTTTTTTCAATATTGCGGTAGTTAATTATTGAATAACCGATAAAATTAGCCTTTTGTCTAAAAAATGAGCACGATTTTAGAGAATATTAACTTGTTTATTGTGAATGCTTTGTACTTTTGCAAAAAAATAAAAAGGGACAGTGCATAGATTAACACTTTTATGTATTCTCATTTTGGGGAATATGATGGCTCAGGATTCTATTAATATCAAGAAGATATTGGTGTTTCAGTCTACATTAAATGAGGAATTTGCTTCTGAAGAAAAATCACCATTGACATCTAAGGATTTTAAAGAATTTAAGGAATTGGATTTTTTTGCTATTGATACATCGTATAGTATTATGGCGAAGTTTGTCCGGACACCTTATGAAACTCCTTTTATCATGAAAACAACTACAGAAAGAGAACCTGTATATGTTAAGTATGGAGAAGCACACTTTACATTGCAGGAAAAAGAATTTATTTTGAATATATATCAAAGCCAGGGTTTAAAAACACAATCAGAATACGAAAACTATTTGTTTCTGCCATTTACAGATCTTACAAATGGGCTAACCAGTTATGAAGGAGGACGTTTTATGGATCTTACAATTCCCGAAGGAGACAATATATTGATAGATTTTAATACTGCCTACAATCCATATTGTGCCTATAGCAGCAGGTACTCTTGTCCCATCCCTCCAGAAGAAAATCACCTGGATTTAGAAATCCCCGCAGGAGTTAAGAACTATAAGAATCACGAGGAAAATAAATAAAAAAAAGCGTCCCTAGTAAGGAACGCTTTTTGACGTAAACAAACAATTATATTAAAAACTTGGGTAATTTAAAATTTATAGATCGCTCCCAAAACAAAAGAAGAAAGACTGCTTGTAGCTTGTAAATCACTATCAACAAATGCATCATCAGAAGAATCTATTCTAAATTCAGGCTTGAAGGTTAAATTTCCAACATCATAACTACCGGTAAGAGTTATTGCCGTAATGTCCACATCATCAACTGCATCATCATCCACAAATACATTAAAATATTCACCTCTCAGACCTATAGCAAAGCTTTCGGTAGCTTGAAATTGAGGATAGAATGCAGCTGCATAGAATCCATCACCATCAGTATCTAAATATGTTCCATTAAAACCTAAATAGAATTTTTCTGATAAATCCCATCCGGTAGTTAAATCTACCTGAAATGTAGGCTCAACAGGCCCCGGATCACCTTCATTTCCATATCTGAAATTAAGGTAAGCACTACCACCATCGGCAGCATATCCTACTTGTGCACCTATAATATATGTGTCATTGGGATTAAAATCAGTTTGATCAGTTGGGTTCATAATGGCAACCATCGCAGACCATTTTTCATCAATCGCAAAATCAGCCTTTAGTCCTGTATGAGAAAAAGGACCATTAGAGAACATATAAGAGGTAGAGTAATTAAAGTTTCCTGTTGGTGAAATTACTTCGTATCCAAGATAAGTGTTAAAGTTACCAAAAGTAAGTTTAACTTTTTCGCTTACATTCCAGTATACATACAATTGATTTACAATACTTGCTGATGCAGAACCTGAATTATTTCCTACAGCGTCTGTTCCTCTTGGTCCATATACCAGATCAGCTACAAAGCCTACTTTTTCGCCTTCATACCCTAATATTAAATTAGCCATCCCCAAGGCAAATCCTGGTCTGTCAGCAAATGATGTTCCTGGTGCAGCAAATTCTTCCCCTGCTCCTTGTCCAAGATCATAAGCTTTATTTGGAGCTCCAATATTATATCTAAAATAACCATCTACAGATCCATTAACAGAGAAGTTGTCAAACCATTTTTTTTCTTCTTCCTGTGCTACAATTGTAAAGCTAATAAGAGCTAAAGAAAAAAGACATGCTTGTTTAAAAAGCTTTGTTACGATTTTTGTTTTCATAGTAAACATTAATTGGTATTAATTTGTTTTTAATTGAAGCTGTAAAACTATGCTAAAACATTTTTACCCCAATAAAAAAAAGGGTATACTCTACAATTTTTATGTATTTTTAAGTATATACCCCAAAAAAATTAAACATTAACGTTTATTAGTGTGATTTTTAAGAATTTGAAAAGCTGATTTTTGATGATTTTAAGATTTTTAATATAATTTTCACATGCACGACGAGAGAATGGTGGATTTATGATAGGATAAAAATCTAGGGGGAGCTTTTGTTTTTTGAAATAATAAACAACTGTTTTAGAGTGCTTTTGCACTGAAAAATGACTCGTAAGATTTGGTTATACACGTTAGATGTTGACTCCAATGTTATGATAAGGTGATTTTTTTATTAAATAAAGACAGTAAAATGTAGGTTAAATTTAAGAAAAATGATCAAAGAAATGTTAAAAACGAATATTAGATACGTTTATACAGTAGCTATATATGAGGTTTTTGCTTGTTTTCTCAATGTTTGTTATATAGTGTGATCTACTTTTTTTAGTATTTCAGTTCAAATCACACATGACCTCTTAATTGCGTTTTGAGCATCCTCATAAGTCTGTATTTATGAATGCGAGTAAACTCAATATCTCCATAGGACCTATTTGTAATATGAACCATAATTTCTTTTTTTGAAGTTTTTTAGGTTACCTCTAAAATTAATTTATTTTTAATCAAATAGTTATAGTATTTTACTGACTAAACACAGGTGAGATGAATAGTTACAAACGCACAGGAACAACTTCTTTATTTTCAGAAAGTTATCGATT
>NZ_VTZU01000195.1 GCF_008370685.1 Aquimarina sp. RZ0 | reverse complement strand
AGAGCTTTCTTTTCTAATTCTTGCTGTTCTGTCTTTGTCATCTTATCTGAATAATGTATAAATTAAAAATTTAGTATTCAGACAAGGTTATATTTACACTCTCATCTCATCTTCTAATGTATAGCGAGTATCTTTGTTACCCCATCTCTTTACAGAGTTTGTAAACTATAATCTAAACATGCTCATATCTTTTTGGATCAGGTCGCTTCTGGATTTCTATAGAAGAAATTCTTTTTTCAGTGGTAGTTATCAAAAATACCTTCTTATACGATTTGTGATTAAAAAATTCGTATAAATTCATTGAATTATTTTTTCTTTATGCAAGGCAAAAAAATCAAGCATAGTTATAGCTACGGTTTATTTTTTAAACGAAGTAGAAAGGAAAAAGAAACGATGAATATGCGAAATTTTTAGTTGTAAATCGTATTATACCATATTGCAAAAGAAAGATTAGAATTTTGCAAATGGTACCACTTCGCAAAGAAGTACGACCTCGACAAGATTTACATTCATAACCTCAAACAGCTTTTATATAATACTGAAGTTTCGCACCCTTAGTTTAGGGTTGTTTCAGATTGTTTTCTTGGTATCAGGAAATTAAATTCTTCGATGTTTCCTATTATTTTAGAGACAGTTCGTTCTATATCGAGATTATCTACAATTAATTCCAAAACGGCTATTATTTGCATTACTATCCTTAATATCCTTTGGTTGAGTTTGTATTTGATGTATTGTTGTTTTAGTTCTCGAAATAGTCCCCCAATAGTTTCGTAGGCTTCCATGCGATACCGTATGCTAGTGAGCAAGTATTGTATCATTGCTATAGTTGTTTGTGCCACTTGTACGTCAAAATTAGTGGATTGGCATTTGCCTAATCCAAACAATTGCTTCATTTCTTTAAAGAACACTTCAATGGTCCATCGTATGTTGTAGGTTTCTATCATTTTAACAAAGCTAAGGCTTGTGTCTGTTGATAATATGGTGTGCCATTTTCCATTCACCCCTTTTTTAGAAAGGAAGATTAGGACTTGGATACCATCAATTTTTGCGTAATATTTTCGGTAGTAAAAATTCATTTTCCTGCACCTTTTTGGTTTCTCCTTTTTCTTCTTAAGTGCTTTGATGGTAACTTCTTTATTTTCAATAATCAAAGTGCTGTTGTATTTGTACATTCCTATAATTTCGACATTAGTGTCTACTGATTTAAGTTGCTTGACCACACTTAGGGAGGTAAACCAGCTATCCATAAGGATGTAATCTATCCTGATCTTACGTTTACAGATCCGTTTGAAGATTTGGATCATTATAGAGGTCTTCTTTGAATTGAGCTCTAAAAAACGCTGGGATGCTTTGGTTGTCTTGGGACGTATAGTGGATTGTTGGTTTTTCCGTTCTTTAGGGGTAAGCCCATATTTGGTGGTTTTACTTTCCCTATGAAAGCTGAAATCTACTGGAACAAGTACACTACCATTCCAATACCCTGCTACCAATAGCTTGAAACCAAAGATATACCGTTTGGTTACATGGTTGTATATTTTAGAAATACCTTCTATAGTTTTTCCTGTTTTAGGAATGTCGGTATCATCAAAAACCAAACATTTTAGATCATTATCTGGTGGAGTGAAATCATTGTCTTTTTCCAAATATTGGGATACAAATGATAAAAGAAGCCTTCTCCAGTCTATTTTTTGATTGGACAATATCCGATAGTAGGCATCCTTACCAAAATTAAAAATACCTTTTTCAGAATTTCTCACAAAGGAATGAATTGTTTGATGTCCTAAGACCGGTAAAACCAAGAGT
>NZ_VTZU01000194.1 GCF_008370685.1 Aquimarina sp. RZ0 | reverse complement strand
TCCTTGAAACCCTTCATTATTATAATGAAGGGTTTTTTTATTCCTAATGACTAACTATACCATATAGAAAGTTTGGTCACTGTTTTAAAGAGATGTAATATCTGATTTGTATTTTATTTGAGAGTTTCTAAAACAGAATTGAGACAAAATATAGACAGCCTAAATCTCCTTTAGAATTGTCATTTTAATCTCTGAGGGTTTAATTCCCTATGCTTGCATCGTGTGAAGGGAGAAGTTTGAAAATCTTAGGTTTTCATTGAAAAAAAGAAGCTCGAATAAATACCTCGTATCCTATGATAAAAGCAGCTTTTTCCTTATAAATTTTTCTTATTAAGAGGCGTATTTATATGTATCAACGTATGGTGTTCCCGGTTTGGAAATCTTTTGTTTAAGAATCTGCTATCTAATTATTGTTAAAATACTTTCTAGTGGGTGTATCCCTTGAAGTAGAATTTTGTCAATCTCTCAAAACCCTTATCTGGTCATGTTTTAAAGACTCTGCCATTTTTTAGGTTTATCATCTAAAACTTTTTAAGATGAGTAAATATAGAAAATTAACACATGTCTATTACAAATGTGACTATCACATTGTCTTCACCCCGAAGTATCGTTTTCAGATCCTTGAAGGTATGATCAAATCATTAGTTGAACACGATTTGCAGGTTGTTAGTACTTGGAAAAGTGTCCAGATCCTGGAAATGAATGTTCAAAAAGACCATATTTACTTGGTCTGTTCAGTTCTTCCTAAAGTGTCCATTTCAGAATATTTTGGTATTTTGAAGGGTAAAATAGTGATAAAGCTATTTAAGACTTATCCAAACCTTAAACAGAAACCTTATTAGGGTAATCATTTTTGGTCAAGAGGTTATTTTGTGAGTACAGTTGGATTAGATGAAGATATGATTAAACGATATTTGAAGTATCAAGAACATAGTGAATGAGTCTTATGATCCTTTGGGTCTAATCTGAAAATCAAAGCCTCCGTTTTTAACGGAGGTTTTTTACTTCTCTAAGTTAGTCCATAGCTTCTTGTTGATTGTATGCTCCGTCCTAGGATTGTTGTGCTTACTGTTGAAATAGGAACAGAATCTACATTGGTTTCTGTTGTGTAATAACAAACATCAAAACTTTAGTTTTTCAGATATTTAGGAAGTAAGGGTACGATTGATTATTTTTTTTAAGTGTGATCTTGCTATGTTTTTTTGAGAGTTAAATTATTTCCCTGGTCTTTTGAAGATAGTTTAGATGAAAACTTCTAGTATAGAAAGGGTATAAACTTATGGTGTCAACTATTTTTTTGGAGGTACTATAACTTAGATGAGAATAGGAAATTGTTTGTATACCCCCACTATAAGATAGTATAAGCTTAACTCAGTAGTTTTTTGCATTCAAATATTTGTAATGAGAATATATATAGAATTGATCTTAACTTTTTATTTTTGACGGGATGAGACACTTTTTGTAGTCCATAGTAGTACTACAGACGAAATAAGTAATGAAATATGGATGAATTTCAGCCATTTTTCAGGAAATAGAAAAGTAAAAATAAGTTCATAAGGTATTGTGGAAGAAAATTGAGGGATTAGAATATATTATTAAAAGATACAATACTCAATTAACTCAATACAATGTATACTTAATTTATGTAGTTTTTCAGGAGTGTTGAATTATAAGTAGGTTACTTTCAGGTGTTTATAATTATTTCAAAAAAAGGGTTTTAATTATGCTTGTTTAGTTGTAAAAAGGTTGTAGTTTTGCGGACTCAAAAAAACGGTTATTATATTTTTTTGTTACGTTCATTGTTT
>NZ_VTZU01000193.1 GCF_008370685.1 Aquimarina sp. RZ0 | reverse complement strand
CTCCATCATCAATACCATATTCTAATTGTCCTACTCCCGTAGCTGTTACTGTAAATGTATAATTATTGTCAAATACACAAACATCATCAACAAAAACAGGAACACTCGTGAATACTGGATCAGCAATAGTCACTAAGGTTACCGATACTGATGCTGCCGGACAACTATTAGCATCCTCTACTCTAATATCATATGTCCCTGCTGGTAATGTGGTAAACAAACCATCTGAATTAGATGCAACATCTACAGCTCCATCATTGGCTATATAGGTATAAGGTATGGTACCTCCCGTAGCTACAACCTGAACCTCAGGACTCCTTGTACATATACCATCTTGTTGAGAAACTAAACTAATACCCAATACTTCAGGTTCTTCGATTGTAAATTCTAGCGCTGTATTACACGGTGCTCCAATACTAATATCTGTTTCAAAAACTCTTAATTGATACACTCCAGGAGATAAGTTAACTACACCACTAGTCACAATACCTGTAGCAGCAACACCTGTTAACCCTCCCTGTGGGTTACCATTATTAAACGTAAGAGATCCTGCAATATTCGTATTCAAATCTGTTACACTATATACTTCATATGTTAATTCATTTCCTGCATACCCCGTAATCGAATATGAAAAACTACCATCAACATCTCCACTACAACTTACAGGAACCTCTGTAATATCTATAACCATACTCGAAGGACTCGCTTGTGGAGCGATCGTACGAATATCATTACATCCCGATCCTAAATCTATAACCTCATAAGAGAAAGCAGTATCAAAGGGTAAGTTTGTAAATTGATGGTTTCGTGGAGGGGCACTTAATGGTATTAATATTCCTGATGGAAACTCTCTTAATTCAAAAGGCCCTGTACCTCCTGTTATTGAAATATCAACTGTTACTCCTCCTAAACACGTCCCTACTGGCGAAGTTTCCGATACTGTAAATATAGGTTGTGTCTCTATTCTATACTCAAAGGTGTACCTACAACTATTGCCATCAACAATCTCCACAAGATAATCACCAAAATTCAAATCATCAAAGGTAACGGTAGTGGTACTTACAGGACCAACAGGGTTTGGAGAGCTTGTCGTTGCTAAGGTGTTATCAAGGTTCAACAAGCTTATGGTATAGTCTCCGGTACCTCCTGTTATTCCCGTAAGAATGATAGCTCCAAGGGTCGTTACAGAAGGGCTTACAGAAGCATCACAAGTGATATTTCTATTGTTGTCCCCCCCAATAGTTACCGCATCTGGCTCACCAACATTTATACTAAAGGTAGCCCTACATTCTTTAGCATCTATTACATCATAAGTATAGCTACCTGCTACTAAACCGCTATAACTCGTCTGATTGCTGGCGCCCAAACCATTAAAGTCTATCATATATGGCCCGGTACCTACGGTCGTATCAACTGTAATTACTACAGAACCATCTGCCAAACCATTACAAGTTGCATCATTTGCAACTGCTGTCGCCAAAGGATCTGGTGCAGGGGTAACTGTAATTATAGAGGTCTCTGCCTCACAGCCTGCGCTATCGGTAACTCTAAACTGATACGTGCCGGCTACAGTCGTAGTAAACGGAAAACCGCCGCCATAGGCAACATAACCCCCACCATTGGTATTCAACTCAAAGGTATTACCGCCATTGCCTCCTGATACTGTAACATTTATTTCAGCATCCGGACTGGCACTACAATCCAAATCTTTGATTAAAGAGGCTGTAATCAGCAGTTCGTCTGCTATCGTAAATGGAATAGCGCCTGAAGAACAATTATTAGAATCGCTAACTAATACACTATATGTACCTGGTGTCAAC
>NZ_VTZU01000192.1 GCF_008370685.1 Aquimarina sp. RZ0 | reverse complement strand
CTCCATCATCAATACCATATTCTAATTGTCCTACTCCCGTAGCTGTTACTGTAAATGTATAATTATTGTCAAATACACAAACATCATCAACAAAAACAGGAACACTCGTGAATACTGGATCAGCAATCTCGGTAATGGTTACATCCAATGGACCTGCTAAACAAAAGCCTGGGGCTCCGGTGGTAACACTCGAATCTATAACATAAACATCCCAATCTAGTCCTAAAGCCGGATCTAATATTAATGTACTAACAGGTCCATAACTACCTATCAATGGGGCTGGGGCTCCATCTGGAACTACAGCATATTGATAAGGTGGGATCCCTCCAACTCCATTGACAACAACCTGAGCATCTATATTACAATTGGCATCGGTTTGTGATATCAAATTAAGCTCTAGTAATGGTGGTTCAGTGATATTGAAGTCTACCGTATCTGTACAGAAGGGATCTGCAGAAGTACCTACTGCCAAGGTATAATTCCCTACTCCCAAATTAGGAATCGTTAAAGAATATGGATCTGTGGCTGCCGGATCATTACCAGTTAAAATAGAGTTTCCTGTAGCACTGTTAAATAATTCCCACTGTAAACCAACGCCTCCAAAAGCAGTAACATCAACTGTTATAGAACCGTCCGTAAGTCCATTACAACTAATATTTTGTAAAGCGCTCTGAGTTACCGTTGGTGAGGTAGCATTGGTCTGTGGAGTTAACGTCTCTCTATAAATACAGCCTCCACCATCTCGAACTTCTACAATATAGGAAACACCAAATAATAACTGACTAAACTGATGAAGGTTTCCTCCAACTCCGCCGATAACTACAAAAGGTGGTGGTGGAGGAGTTCCTAACCCATTGGTAGGGTTAAAATTACCTAAAGGTACCGGGGCTCCAACAATCCTGATTTCAAAAGGAGGATTCCCGTTATTGATCGCAATATCATATACTGCGCCATTGGCATTACAATCAGAAGGACCTGCATTAAATAATATCTCTAAATCATCTGGTGGACTTGAAACCGTGATAGTATTAGTCGTAAACAAACATCCATTCTCATCTTCAACAGTGATAAAATACGTTCCAAAATCAACTTCACCAAAAGTAAGTGTGGTAGCCGTAGTAGGCAAAGCTGGGTTTGCAGAAGTAAATACTGCTGGTAATGCTGTAGCTGCTGTTACTAATGTACCGTCAGAATTAAGTAAAGTATATGTATAACCTGTCGTACTTACAGTACCACCAGTTACATTTTCAACCGTTACTGTACCATAATCAAAGGTACCTGCTCCAGTACAAGAAACTGGCTCAAAAGTGATCGTAGCGGATATTGGGTCTGGTTCATCTATAGTTACACTGCCAGTAAGAGTACATGATTTAGCATCACGTACTATATAAGTATAGGTGCCTGCTGCCAGACCTGAGTATACCGTTTGTAAACTAAAAGTACCTCCATTATCAATACTTGTCTCATAAGGACCTGTACCAATACTTGTATCAATAGTAAAGGTAATTATTCCTGTAGCATCTCCATTACAAAAAATATCTGTCGCTACTACCGTTGCTACAGGATCTGGTGCTGGATTAATCGTAATTATAGAGGTCTCTGCCTCACAGCCTGCGCTATCGGTAACTCTAAACTGATACGTGCCGGCTACAGTCGTAGTAAACGGAAAACCGCCGCCATAGGCAACATAACCCCCACCATTGGTATTCAACTCAAAGGTATTACCGCCATTGCCTCCTGATACTGTAACATTTATTTCAGCATCCGGACTGGCACTACAATCCAAATCTTTGGTTAAAGAGGCTGTAATCAGCAGTTCGTCTGCTATCGTAAATGGAATAGCGCCTGAAGAACAATTATTAGAATCGCTAACTAATACACTATATGTACCTGGTGTCAAC
>NZ_VTZU01000191.1 GCF_008370685.1 Aquimarina sp. RZ0 | reverse complement strand
TCAAAATATGGGAAGTGTAATTATAATCTTGGGACAGGGTTATAATTACACTTCCTTTTTTAACTCACACATTTAGTATGATACTACCCTAAAAAATGGATTGCCCTATTATCAACATAATTTACAAAATCTATTACCTCTTTTTCTTTTATTATTCTCAGGGCTAGTCTTCCCCTTCTTTTCAGGTGGTCTCACACTACTAGAAGCCTCACCAGTCTTTTTTTTCTTAGGAGGATAAGTTAAGTCATGAGAAGAAGGGTCTGTTCCAAAGCTTTGGCTTTTATAAAATCCTGTTGAATTGGAATTTAAGCTATCAACTACAATGCGGTTATTCAATGATTTTATATGATTCGTAATTGCCTTAGCACCTCCTTTACCTGCACCAATCAAATTCAATAACCGATATTAAGGGAAATTACACCTTAAATAAAAGAATTTGTACATTTGGATATAAAACAAGGAATCTTTAGATTAAACATATGAGAATTAAAGGAGAAATGTCTACTATGATTTCTTAAAGTAGCTTTTTGTGAAAGTATTATAGCTTAAAATAAATAACATAAGAACATTTGTTGGATGTAGATAAGTATTCTCTTATTTTACATTTCATTATTTTAAGAGTTTAATACAATATTGTGGTTTTCCGTAATTAGTTGATTTTTAGATATCTTATTTTAGATTTATTAGATTAAAAAAACAAGTATTAAAAAAACTTTAAATGAAGGAAAATTTGAATCTTGTCTATGATGCTTTTTTAAGGTCTTTCAAAAGAAATACAGACGTTCCTCATTCAATCTTGTTAGGTGCTGGGGCTTCAATAAGTTCAGGAATTCAATCTGCATATGGCTGTATCTGGGAATGGAAAAAAGACATTTATCTTTCCAAAAACATAAACGCATCTGATTATTTTAAAAACTACAAAGAGGATTCTGTTAGAAAAAGTATTCAAAAATGGTTAGATAGTCAAGGAGAATTCCCTGAATTAGATTCAAATGAAGAATATTCGTTTTTTGCAGAAAAGGCATATCCAATTAGTGATGATAGAAGAAAATATTTTTTAAGTCTAATAGAAAATAAAGAGCCATACATTGGATATAAACTTTTATGCCTACTAGCAGAGCATAATATTATTAAATCTGTTTGGACTACTAATTTTGATGGACTTATTGTTCGCTCTGCTCATCAAAACAAACTAACACCAATAGAAATAAATCTAGATAATATAGATAGAATCTATCGGAATCAAAGCAACAAAGAGCTTCTAGCAATCTCTTTTCACGGTGATTATAAATTCAGTTCATTAAAGAATACAGTCGAAGAGTTAGATTCTAAAAATGAAGTATTTATTGAACATCTATCTAATTATCATCTAGATAAAAACTTAATAATTATTGGTTATAGCGGAAGAGATAGGTCTTTAATCAATAGAATTCCTCGATGCTCTGCATCGGAGGTTTTAGAGGAAAGTTTGAAAACGGATGGTTTTCATTAAATTGTAAAACTTTCTTCCGTTGAATACCCCTATGGCTCTGCCTCGGGGATTCTTTATTGGATGCTTTAAAAAAAGCTTTCACTCGCAAAGGAGCTGGAAGATTATATTGGTGTGGTTATGGAAGTGAAATATCGAATGAAATAACTAACTTAATTAGGATTATTCGAGCTTCTGGAAGAGAAGCCCATTATGTAACAACAGACGGATTTGATAAAACTATAATTCATTTGGCTAAATCAGCATTTGAGGATAATGATTCTCTTTCACAAGAAATTAAAAATGCACTTGATAGTTCTGAAATGGATGGCTATTTCGGAGTGACCGTGCCACCTATTTCGGTCAAATGGTGCCACTTTGAGAGATACTGCAATTATAGTTAAATTTTATTATTATTGGTTTTTTAATTTTCCTTTTCTTAACGATTCACCC
>NZ_VTZU01000190.1 GCF_008370685.1 Aquimarina sp. RZ0 | reverse complement strand
GAATACAAGGGATCACAGGAGCAACAGGCGCTACTGGTAGTCAAGGAATACAGGGTATAACCGGGGCAACAGGTACTACTGGTGCACAAGGAATTCAAGGAATCACAGGAGCAACAGGTGCTACTGGAGCACAAGGAATACAGGGTGTAACTGGAGCAACAGGTGCTACTGGGACACAAGGAATACAAGGAGTCACTGGAGCAACAGGCGCTACTGGGGCACAAGGAATACAAGGAGTCACTGGAGCAACAGGCGCTACTGGGGCACAAGGAATACAGGGTGTGACCGGAGCAACAGGCGCTACTGGTAGTCAAGGAATACAGGGTGTAACCGGAGCAATAGGTACTACCGGAGCTCAAGGAATTCAAGGTGTAACCGGAGCAACAGGCGCTACTGGTGCACAAGGAATACAAGGAATACAAGGGGTAACCGGAGCAACAGGTGCTACTGGAGCACAAGGAATTCAAGGGATCACTGGAGCAACAGGTGCTACCGGAGCACAAGGAATACAGGGTGTCACCGGAGCAACAGGTGCTACCGGGGCGCAAGGAATACAGGGTGTGACCGGAGCAATAGGCGCTACCGGAGCACAAGGAATACAAGGAGCCACTGGAGCAACGGGCGCTACCGGAACTCAAGGGATTCAAGGTGTGACCGGAGCAACAGGCGCTACTGGGGCACAAGGAATACAAGGAGTCACTGGAGCAACAGGCGCTACTGGGGCACAAGGAATACAAGGAGTCACTGGAGCAACAGGTGCTACCGGAGCACAAGGAATACAAGGGGTAACCGGAGCAACAGGTGCTACCGGGGCGCAAGGAATACAGGGTGTGACCGGAGCAACAGGTGCTACTGGGGCACAAGGAATACAGGGTGTGACCGGAGCAACAGGTGCTACTGGGGCACAAGGAATACAGGGTGTGACCGGAGCAACAGGCGCTACTGGGGCACAAGGGATCACTGGAGCAACAGGTACTACTGGTGCACAAGGAATACAGGGTGTGACCGGAGCAACAGGCGCTACCGGAGCACAAGGAATACAAGGAGCCACGGGCGCTACCGGAGCTCAAGGAATTCAAGGTGTGACCGGAGCAACAGGCGCTACTGGTGCACAAGGAATACAAGGGGTAACCGGAGCAACAGGTGCTACCGGGGCGCAAGGAATACAGGGTGTGACCGGAGCAACAGGTGCTACTGGGGCACAAGGAATACAGGGTGTAACCGGAGCAACAGGCGCTACTGGTGCACAAGGAATACAAGGGATCACAGGTGCAACAGGTACTACTGGTGCACAAGGAATACAAGGTGTGACAGGAGCAACAGGCGCTACTGGTGCACAAGGAGTCACAGGAGCAACAGGCGCTACTGGTGCACAAGGAATACAAGGGGTAACCGGAGCAACAGGCGCTACTGGGGCGCAAGGAATACAGGGTGTGACCGGAGCAACAGGTGCTACTGGGACACAAGGAATACAAGGTGTGACCGGAGCAATAGGTGCTACCGGAGCACAAGGAATACAAGGAGCAACGGGCGCTACCGGAGCTCAAGGAATTCAAGGTGTGACCGGAGCAACAGGCGCTACTGGGGCACAAGGAATACAAGGAGTAACCGGAGCAATAGGCGCTACCGGAGCACAAGGAATACAAGGAGCCACTGGAGCAACAGGTACTACCGGAGCACAAGGAATACAGGGTGTGACCGGAGCAACAGGTGCTACCGGAGCACAAGGAATACAAGGGGTAACCGGAGCAACAGGTGCTACTGGGGCACAAGGGATCACTGGAGCAACAGGTGCTACTGGTAGTCAAGGAATACAAGGGATCACAGGAGCAACAGGCGCTACTGGTAGTCAAGGAATACAGGGTATAACCGGGGCAACAGGTACTACTGGTGCACAAGGAATTCAAGGAATCACAGGAGCAACAGGTGCTACTGG
>NZ_VTZU01000189.1 GCF_008370685.1 Aquimarina sp. RZ0 | reverse complement strand
CGGAGTATGTAGCTCCCAGAAATGAAATAGAAGTGCAGTTGACAGAGATCTGGCAGGAGTTGTTGGGCGTGGATAAGATAGGTATTTATGATAATTTTTTTGAATTGGGCGGTCATAGTTTGTTGGCTACTCGTCTGGTTTCTATGATTCGTAGGGATATGCATAAAGAAGTATTCATCAGAGCTATTTTTGAGTATTCGAGTTTAGTTAAATTAGGTAATCATATTAGGTATATTGAACTATTTGAGAATACCAAGGATGATAAAATTTATAAAAGAAGAATAGAATTATAATGGAAAATAAAGTTTTGAATATAATTGAAAGAGCTTTAGAAAGTGAGATTGATCTAAAAGTAGAAGATGATAAATTAATATTAAATTTTGAGAACGATGAAATAGATAATAAATTGTTGGAAGATATTAAGGCTCAAAAAGAATTTATTATTAAATTTATTAAAGACTACAATAGTCAAAACACCTCTAAAACAAAGGTTTTATTACCATTGATTAGCGTAGAAGAACATCCAGACCGTATTCCTTTAAGTTATGGCCAGGAGCGATTCTGGTTTTTGGATCAATTACAAGGTAGTTTAGAGTATCATATTCCTGTTATATTAGAGCTGAGAGGTAGTTTAGATCGGTCTATTTTGAGTAGTTCATTGAAGGCTATTGTTTCAAGACATGAGGTTTTACGTACAGTTATCAGTTCAGAAGAGGGTATTGGTTATCAAGAGGTATTAGGATCAGACTTGTGGGAATTAGAACATCAAGAGTTCATTGGAGATTCTGATAGTTTAGAAGCAGCTGTTTTGACTTATATAAACAGGGCTTTTGATTTGAGTAGTGATTATATGTTTCGTTCGTGTTTATATGATTTAGGAGCTGATAGGTATATCCTTGTAGGCGTATTTCATCATATTTCCAGTGATGGTTGGTCGAGTGATATTTTAGTAGGTGAGTTTTTAGAATTGTATCGTGCCTCTCAAGCGGATAGGGAAGCTGATTTAGGGGTTTTACCATTTCAATATTCAGATTATGCTTTGTGGCAAAAGAGGTATGTATCGGGAACTGTTTTGGAATCAGAATTATCGTATTGGGAATCACAATTGTCTGGGGTAGTACCTTTGGTTTTACCTACAGATTATGTACGCCCACCAGTCCAGAGTCATTCAGGATCTGTTGTCTCTTTTACATTAGATAGTGATTTACCCCAAAGTTTATTGTCGTTAAGTCAGGAATCAGGAGCGACTCTGTTTATGACCTTATTAGCCTCTTTTAAGATATTATTGAGTCGTTATAGTGGTGAGTCAGATATTTGTGTGGGTACGCCCATTGCCAATAGAACTCAGTCAGGATTGGAAGGTATGATTGGTTTCTTTGTCAATACGTTGGCTTTACGCAACACTGTAGATTCAAGACAGTCCTTTCGAGACTTTTTAATGAGTGTTAAACAAACGACCTTGAATGGTTATGATCATCAACTGGCACCTTTTGAGAAGGTTGTAGATCGTGTTGTAGAGACTCGTGATATGAGCAGGTCTCCTTTGTTTGATGTTCTGTTTGTATTGGAGAACATTGGTGATAATACTCAGGATATAACATTGGAAGGGCTGGATATAGCTCCTTATGAAGGGATAGCAGATACTACGTCTCAGTTTGATTTGACCTTTACTTTAAGAGAGACCTCAGAAGGTTTAGAGTTATCGATAGAATACTGTACAGATCTTTTTACAGAAGCTACCATCCAAAGGATGTGTATCCATTATCAGGAGTTATTGTCTAGTATTGTAGTTGCCCCTGATGCTAACTTAGGAGCTTTATCGATACTTACTAAGGAGGAAGAACATCAATTATTAGAAGTTTTTAATGATACAGTGGTTGATTATCCAACAGATAAGACGATAGTTGATTTATTTGAGGATCAGGTTTTGAAGACGCCAAATCATATTGCAGTA
>NZ_VTZU01000188.1 GCF_008370685.1 Aquimarina sp. RZ0 | reverse complement strand
TACTTGCAACAATTGGTCGAATTAGAATACATACAACAGTTTGGGTATGCTAACAGAGGATTTAAATATAAGATTGTGTACTGGGATAATCATACAGCACTACGCACCAAGATCAAAAATGAACTACAAAAACAAATAAATACAATATAATGGAACACCACAGGAACACCAGAACACTTATAATGAGATGATTATAACTGGTGTTCCAGAGCAACGGAACACCAGATTTACACGTAAACAACTGATAGTATGCGTTTTAATCCTTAAAAAATCTTGATGTTCCAATATTCCAAAAAAAAGACAAGGTCACTAATATGGAGTACTTAAAAACCTACCAAAACTATCTGCAAACCATAGGCTATACTAACAAAACAATTAAAGGAAAAATAGAACGATTAACTGTTTACCTTACTTATAGTGCCAAAAACAATATTTTAGAAGCAAACCATACTACTATAGCTACCTATTATCAGTGGCTACAACAACAAAAACCACATTGTAAAGCCATTACTCTACATTATTATATGATAACGCTCAGGCAGTTTTACGATTGGTTACACATCTGTAATTATATCGTAGACCATCCTTTTAGTAAAATTGATTTACTCCAGCCTAAAAGTGACTACACAAGAAAACCCATACCCGAAAACAAACTCTTTAGTTTATGGAAAAATACCCTATATGATTATGAAAAATTAATCTTAATCTTTGGTTATGGTTGTGGATTAAGAGCTAAAGAACTCACAGAACTCAAAGTACATCATATTGATTTTGATCGTGGGTTTGTAAAAGTAACCAACGGCAAGAATAGCAAAAGACGTAGTATTCCTTTACAGGCAACTCATTTACGATATTTATATCAGTATAAAATACAACAAGGATTAAGTCCAGAACACACTTTTTTTACCGTTACCCAAAATACCATACGAATCTATTTTAAACAGATGCAAGAACGATTAGGATGGCAACGCCCTTACTATTCGCTGCATCACTTACGCCATAGTATTGCCTCTCACTTAGTAGATCGTGATATGAATATAGAACTCGTACAACTATTTTTAGGGCACTCTTCATTACAAACCACACAAATCTATGTCAATCCTATAAAAAAAGTAACCGCATGGAATATCTAAAACAATGGCAACAAACCTATAACAAACAATTATGTAAAGACTATATCTACCATATCAGGATATTTACCAAAGAAGCCTCATTTACGATCCATACAGCAAGTTATAAAGATATTGTAGGATATATAGCCATACGTAGAAAACTAGGAGACTCTATGTATATTTTAAAAAACAAAGTCGCCAGTATCAAAAAATACTATCAGTGTTTGATAGATTTAGAAATTATAAAACATCATCCCTGCAAGCATTTAATACTAAAAGATAAACAAGATACCCGTATTGATCTAGACCGTTTATACAGTAGTGAGCAACTTGCCAATTTTTTACAAAGAAAAAATACCGGTAGCAAAGCTTTGACTATTAGAAATGAGCTAATCCGTAGTTTTTTGGTATACCAAGCATTAACGGTAAGTGAAATAGGAAATTTAAGGCTAAACGATATTGATTTAGATACTGCAACATTAGTCGTTAGAAATAGCAGAAAACTCGAAATCAACCCCAAACAAATGCTAACGATCTATCGGTATATAGAAGAATATCGAGACGATTTATTAAAAGGAAAACAAACCGATATACTACTACTCTCCAGAACAGGAAAACCACTAAATATAGAACACATCAATTATATGATCAATCACGGTTTTGAAAAGAAATTTATCCCTAAATTCATTAGGCAAAGTGTGATTCATAATTTACTAAAATCTGGAAAAGATTTACGGAGTGTACAGCTCTTTGCAGGACATAAATCGATATTAACTACCGAGCAATATAAAAATACAAACTTTGAAGAATTAAAGAGTCAATTACAATTACGACATCCTTTAAACCATCTGAAATAAATATCAACTATCTTTGTGA
>NZ_VTZU01000187.1 GCF_008370685.1 Aquimarina sp. RZ0 | reverse complement strand
TGAAAGAACATAGCTTCAGCAAATCCCTCACGAGGTTAACTGTATGCTTTTCTTCAGAGTGAACAGTCAATTACTCTGATGGGATTCTCACCCACTGGATCACCACAGCTTCGTGGCACACCAACGTATAGTGCTTATTAATAAGTTATTGTGTAATATTAATAAATCTTTTCTTATAAGAATTTTTTCATAAAATTACTCTTGTAAGCTCTGCCTAATGGAATTGATTTCTGATGTATTAAATAAATTTGATTACCAGACACTCTCTCAATTTTTGTGGTGTTAATAATATATGATTTATGTACCCTCATAAATTTTTTTGAAGGCAAAAGTTCCTCCCAGTAACGCAGTCTTTCAGATGATATGTGCTTTTTGTTTTGTAGATGAAGTTCCGTATAATCAGCATCAGATATGATGTAGGCAATATCATCAATAAGAATACGCACCAGGTCGTAGCCAACTTTCATGTAAATTTCATTCATTTCTGAGGTCTCTCTACTCGGAATTAAATTTTGCTGTTTGGTCTCTACCTTCGAAATAGCTTTAATAAACCGCTGAAATGAAAATGGCTTCAATAAATAATCCACCACATCAAATTCATAACTTTCCAAAGCATATTCAGAGAAAGCCGTTGTAAGAATAACCTGAGGCGGATTGGATAGCGTTTTTAAAAAGTCGATACCAGATATCTTAGGTAAATGAATATCCAAAAAAATGACATCTACTTTGGTCAATTTCATCATTTCCATAGCTTCCAGAGCATCAGTAAAAGTTCCTATGAGTGCTAGCGAACCTGTATCTTCAATGTATTTTTTTAAAATACGTTGTGCTGGTAATTGATCTTCTATGATGATACACTTCATTATTCCTGAGACTTTTTTAGATCGATGGTTAATTCAACTTCATATGTTTCTTCATTCGCCTTAATCTGTAATGTATGTGCCTTTGGATATATAATCGCAAGCCGTTTTTTTACATTTTCCAAGCCAATTCCACTATCTAAATTGTTTGTATTGGTTTGCGTTTTATACGTGTTCGAACATTTGAAATACAACAATCCATCCTCAGTAATCTTGATATCTACAAGAATAATTATATCGCCCGTTTGACTAGAACTCCCATGTTTCAATGCGTTCTCAAGAAAAGCAATCAGAATAAGTGGAGCTATCCAAAAATTTGATTGGATGATACTTTTCGAGAAAGAAACGGTGCCACGCCCTTCTATTTGCAAACGTCCAAGATTGGTAAAGTTTTCTAATTGTTCCACCTCTTTTGAAAGCGAAACGTATTTTGCCTTGCATTCATAAAGCATATATCTTAGTACGCCTGATAACTCTAGGATGATCTCTGGTGTGCGTGGGGATTTTTCGATGGCATATGAATATAGGTTGTTCATATTATTGAACAAGAAGTGAGGATTAATTTGTGACTTCAGGAATTGGAGTTCGCTTTCCTTTACGGAGTCTTTTAATTCTTTGACCTCTTTTTGTTTAATACGATTTATAACTAAAAATTTCGCATATTCATCGTTTCTTTTTCCTTTCTACTTCGTTTAAAAAATAAACCGTAGCTATAGCTATGCTTGATTTTTTTGCCTTGCATAAAGAAAAAATAATTCAATGAATTTATACGAATTTTTTAATCACAAATCGTATAATAAGGGCATCCCAGCCAAATTTGAATCCTGCTAAGACTGATAAAGTTGGCAAAGTGCTCATAAGATTATATGCTACACCCAGGAATCTGGTACCACGCGTATCTGGGAAATAGATTTTTTCTAATATAACTTCTTCCACAAAAATTACCCATACCACCACCAATGCAACATATAATATAAACTTAAGGTATGCTCCGGCATATAGAAATTTTGGAAGAAGGACATAATTGACCATAGGAAGTGTAATTATAACCCTGTCTCAGGGTTAAGCCCCAGGAGGGCTCTGGGATCTAGCTCCCAGAGCCCTCCTGGGGCTTGGTCGCTAAATCAAGTGCCACTCGA
>NZ_VTZU01000186.1 GCF_008370685.1 Aquimarina sp. RZ0 | reverse complement strand
ATGAGCCTTACAACTAGCTTCGTCCGGAAATTTTTTAAAAAATTCTTGAATCGTCATAACATTAACCATCTTTAAAACAATAAGATACAAATAAATTACCGGTTATGCAAGGAATCCGATAGTCATAATATTTTATATAACTATTTTTCTGTTGAACCTATAGTCCTTTAAAACAGTATGCGCATATTTATGATAAAACTTTCACTGTTAGAAGTTTCTAATTTAATAAATATCAGTAAGACTGTTTATGTTGAAAAAATTACTTAAAAATACATTTTTAGATACTTTTTTATTGCATTAGAAAAACTTTCTGTCTTAAATTTCAAACTAAAAAGATATTATAAATCAACTCCAAAATATATAAACAACTGCATAAGATTTTGTGTTTTTGATCTTTTTATGAATTAATGATTTTCTTTGGAATAATGTAATCATTAAAACTTTCAATTCTAACAATATTCAAGTCAATTTGCCTAATGTCCAAAACTTATTTAGGTAGAATGTTTTTATTCAAAAAAGCCTTTTTTGTAGAATTTTGAGGTAGTTAAAACCTCCTTCAAAAAAGTTTTACTACACCGTTGCGTTTGTCAGCTACTATAAAGACTCATTTTTTCTTTTTTTTGATGCACCGTAGTAAAAAAGGTGTAATGATTTCTATTTAGACTTCTATAACTTTACTCCAGTTTTAATACCAAAAGGATCCTAAAGGTTATTGAAATATGAATAGATATAATAAGAAGTTTGACAATAGAGAAAGTTAAAATCACTCATTTTTTGGTTATCCTGATAACCTCTAAAAATAAGTAAAATTATTTTCGTACCCTTGAAAAAGCTCTTAGTGCTTATGAGTGTTGTAAATATATATTTTTACGTGCCGAGGTACGAGAAAAGGTACGTGGATTTTTGATTTCAATTTCTCAATTTTAACTTCTTTAATCATTAAAAACATATAAAAATGACATTTAGAGAAATTGAACACAAAGAAGGACAAGGATATTTTGTCAACTATGAAAAAGTATGGCAAACCATTGAAAAATTTAATTGGACTCAAGAGGTTGAGGACAAGATCAAAGGTGCTACCATTGACACACTTATTTGTACGCTTAATCTTTATGAAGAGTATATAAACAGTAGACCTCCTGTAATTGATGAAGATTTTCGTAAAAGAAGACTTACCATTGATGCTTTTAGAATTGGGAAACTCGCCGGGTACGGTACTAGTACAATTAAAAAACATCTTCAAAAATTAAAGGAGTTAGATGTATTACATATCGAAGTGCCAATGCCGGAATATGCAAAAGGGTATTATCATATTCATTTAAACTCATCTTACATCTTCATTGCAGAACCAATGGGGCTTATACTTACAAAGTAAAAAACTCCCGAGCTTATAGTAATACATTATATCATTTTTAAAGTTTATTATTATGAAACAACATCGTTTATTTGTCAATTATCGATTGCTTTGGAGAGAAATACAAGACTCCAACAAATTTGAACCGGTTCATAGCTGGTTATTAAGAAGAGGAAATAGTTATGTACTATATCAGCTTTGTAACCGATACAAAAACCTCTTAAATCAATATATAAAAGAAGGTAAAACTATCGATCCAGATAACTTACCCTTACTTTATATTGGTTCTTCTGATATGTATAAAAATTCGCCATATCGAATGAAATCAATCACTAATGGTTTACAAACTTTGATGCGTGACTCTTATTGGCATTTGATCACTATCAAACCTATTTTTAATGAGTCAAAATTTAAGGTGAGCATACCTTTACGATATTTTTTCTCATTAAGTCAAATAAATCCTGATGAAGCTTTAGAAGAGGAAGAATTCAAGCGCTATAGAAGGTTTTAAAATGTTAAATTACGATACCGTAATTTATTTAGTACTGAAGTTTCGCACCTAGTATTTACAGGTTTTTAGGGGTGTTAAAAAAGGAAAAAAGTAGCATGAAAACCTTGGTGAACCCTTGATTTTATTGTATTTTTAAGTTGAAAGACAAACAAATACAAA
>NZ_VTZU01000019.1 GCF_008370685.1 Aquimarina sp. RZ0 | reverse complement strand
TTTTCCTTTCTACTTCGTTTAAAAAATAAACCGTAGCTATAGCTATGCTTGATTTTTTTGCCTTGCATAAAGAAAAAATAATTCAATGAATTTATACGAATTTTTTAATCACAAATCGTATTACACCTGTTCTTATATAAAATTATCGGAAACTGAATCTAATTATTGTTTATTTCGGGCTGCGAAACAAAAAGAAATGATTTTAACAGGTAATTTCATTTGAGGATAGTATTATAATATCAGATTTCGATAACATCTTTTGCAGATTTTTTTTTAAATACATGGGTATATATCCACATAATAGTAAATGTAGGAATAAAATCCAATCCTGGAATTGCCTCCTCAATAAACGTAATAATTCCTGCAGCTTTACCCACATTTCCTTTGTACATTCTAGTCATTAACCATCCCGCTAAAGGAGCCCAGACAACATCTCCTAAATCTCCAATAATAGGAATAACATACGAAGAAGTTACAATTCCTACAATATCAAAGAGGATACTCACTCCTAATGTTTTATATTTCCCATTTGCCATATTTGAATATTAATAATAAGTAATTTACAAAATATAAAGCAAAGAGTATTCCAAAAAAAAATCATGTCAGATCTGCAGTAATTAATCTTAGAAATTCTGTACGGGTCTCCATTTTTTCGAACTGCCCTCTAAACCCTGAAGTAGTTGTCACAGAGTTCTGCTTTTGTACGCCTCTCATCATCATACACATATGAGAAGCTTCTATAACGACAGCGACTCCTTTTGGTTTTATCGTATCATTGATACACTCCAGAATGTCATGCGTTAATCTTTCCTGTACCTGTAATCTTCTGGCAAAGACATCTACAATACGAGGTAATTTACTCAACCCTACAATGTGTCCATTAGGAATATATGCTATATGAGCCTTTCCAAAAAAAGGTAACATATGATGCTCACATAGTGAATACAGTTCAATATCTTTAACGATAACCATATCATCATAATCTTCTTTAAACATAGCTCCCCTTAAAATCTCTTCCGGGTTCTGGTGATATCCCTGAGTAAGGAATTGCATTGCCTTTGCCGCACGCTCAGGAGTTTTAACAATGCCTTCTCTTTTTATATCTTCTCCTAAGTTTGTTATAATGGATGAAAAATTATCTTTTACCTCTTCTGTAACCTCTATATTGTACTCTTCAAATTTTCTATATGGCATTGTTATATAATTAATCCTGGATTTGTTTCTTTAATTTATTCTTAAATGTAGTCTGTAATTTATCCAGTTTAGGATTAATTACGAATTGGCAATAACCTTGATTACTATTTTGATTGTAATAATTCTGATGATAATCTTCTGCATTATAGAAAGGTCCCAATTCTGTAACTTCTGTAACTATCGGATTATCAAACACAGCCTCCTCAGAAAGTTTTTTGATCATAGTAACTGCTATCTGTCTTTGATTTTCATCAACATAAAAAATAGCACTTCTATATTGTGTCCCTTGATCAGCTCCTTGCTTATTTAGTGTAGTAGGATTATGAGTAACAAAAAAAACCTCTAGTAACTCAGTAAATTTAATTATTTCTGCATCATATTCTATTTTTATAGCTTCTGCATGACCCGTTCTTCCTGTAGTGATTTCTCTATAGGCTGGATTTTTGATTGTACCACCAGTATAACCTGATATTATCCGATGTACGCCAGCTAAACGTTGAAAAACAGCTTCAGTACACCAAAAACATCCCCCTGCAAAAACAGCGATCTGTATGTTATTTTTTTTCATAGTATCTTTAGAAAAAATCATTTTGTTTAACAAATATACAGGTATATTAAACAAAATTATTTTTTTTAACTTTTCATTAGTATCGTATCTTCTTGTTCTTATTCATTTTGCAGATAGGTCGGAAAAGTAAAGCTTTTTTTACATTTTATATTACGACTTTCGGACTTATGTTTATTATCTAACCACAAAACTAAATAAGTTACCATTAGATACAAGCTTAGTATGTTTTTTGGTTCTTCAGGTAAATCTTTAAGAGTATGTTTAAAAACCCTTCTGCCTGCTGGTCATTACTTTGACAATCAGTTTGCATTGTTTTTAAACATGTTCTAACTATAATCTATGTATAATGAACTCATCTCAACTTTTTCTATTCCCTAAAAAATCGCTGAAATTCGTCCACATTTCTTTACTCTTTCATCTTTAATGCTACTATAGAGTACAAAAAGTGCCTCATCTGGTCAAATTTCAATTCATTTTCGGTTAAAAACAAAAAGTCAAGATAAGTTCATTTAAAAAAATAAAAGAGTGTAAATCCTGATTCATACGATTTGTGATTAAAAAATTCGTATAAATTCATTGAATTATTTTTTCTTTATGCAAGGCAAAAAAATCAAGCATAGCTATAGCTACGGTTTATTTTTTAAACGAAGTAGAAAGGAAAAAGAAACGATGAATATGCGAAATTTTTAGTTATAAATCGTATCAATTACTTTAATCGAACTATTTCTTCAGATTTAAATTTCTTTTAAATAGATAATTTTGTCGATTTTTAGGATATTAGTTACTTTCACTGCTTTAATAAATATACAGATGATCAGAGCTAATAAGATTCATAAAAATTATGGAGACCTACATGTACTAAAAGGTGTAGACCTACATATTAAAAAAGGTGAAATTGTATCCATTGTAGGGTCTTCTGGCGCTGGAAAGACAACACTATTACAAATTCTTGGCACATTGGATAAAGCAAACGAAAAAAGAAATAGTGATTTGTTTATTGACGGAAGTAAAATTAATTTCTTATCACAAAAACAATTATCAAAATTCAGAAATGAAAAACTAGGGTTTATTTTTCAGTTTCATCAATTATTACCAGAATTTACTGCTCTGGAAAATGTATGTATTCCTGCTTTTATAAAAAAGACACCAAAAGCCAACGCAGAAAGAAGAGCAAAAGAACTACTCACTTTTTTAGGTTTGGGTCATCGATACAGCCATAAACCCGGTGAGCTTTCTGGGGGAGAACAACAACGTGTGGCAGTTGCAAGAGCTTTGGTTAACAATCCTAAAGTAATATTTGCGGATGAGCCTTCGGGTAATCTGGATAGTGAAGCTGCTGAGAATCTTCATAAATTGTTTTTTAAGCTTAGAGATGAGTTTGGGCAAACCTTTGTGATTGTTACTCACAATAGAGAACTTGCTAATATGGCTGACAGAAAATTAGTAATGGTAGATGGCAAGATAGTGGATAAGACTTAACCAGACTATTTCTCTAATACATCTAACTTAAACAACTTTATAGGGTAAGACCACAATCCTGAAAAGATTTTCCAAAAAAATGACCAAAGCTGAGATTAAAGAGTTTTTAGACGAAAAAGCGGCTTTTTATGAACATCCAAAGTTTATAGAAACAGATCCGGTACAGATCCCACACCTATTCACAAAAAAAGAAGACATCGAGATTTCAGGATTCTTAACAGCGACCATATCCTGGGGAAATCGCAAAAGCATTCTTACCAATGCGCATAAATTAGTTCATTTTATGGGCGATTCACCTTATGACTATATTATGAACCATACCCCTGCGGATCTCGAAGACTTAAAGGGTTTTGTACACAGAACTTTCAACAGCACAGATCTTTCTTATTTTATTAAAAGTTTACAGCACCTGTATAATAAGTATCGGGATATGGAAGGTTTTTTCAGATTGTATGCCGGTGATAATGATCTTCAAAATGCTATCCATTATTTTAAAAAAGAGTTTTTTAGTCTGCCCCACCCTGGCAGAACCGAAAAACATATTAGTGACCCTCATAAAAACTCTGCAGCAAAACGTATCAATATGTTTTTTAGATGGATGGTTCGAAACCCAGAAGCTGGTGTGGATTTGGGCATTTGGAAAAAATTATCGCCCGCACAATTATCTTGTCCGCTCGATGTACATTCAGGGACAATCGCTCGTAAACTCGGGATATTAAAACGAAAACAAAATGATGGTAAAGCTGTACAAGAATTAGATCGTGTACTACGATCATTTGATCCTACAGATCCGGTAAAATATGACTATGCGTTATTTGGTCTTGGGGTTTTTGAAAAATTTTGATTTTTAATAATTATCGCATGCTTTAATTACTCTGCATGGAGAAATGGCACGCTGCCAGAAGACATCAAAACCTTTCAGCTTCAATAAAGTTTTTTCTTACAAATAAGGTTGAATCTAAAAATAGAAATCTGTTTTTTAAAAAAGAATCTGTTTTTTTTCAGCAATATTTTATCTCTAAAATTTATACATAAACACATATAAAACAGGCATCTATCATAATTTTAAGCTCTTTCTATATTAGGCAATTAAAATCTTACATTTTAGATACAAACCAACCTGAGATCAAAGTAATATTTTGAAAAATTTACAGTTTTTAAAGTAATCGAACCAATTTAAATTTCAAGATTATGAAAAAAATTTATGTGTGCGTTTTGAGCCTAGCTTGTTGCTTATTCACTTATCAGGTAACGGCTCAAACAAAGATTGAATCTACAGGTGATGTAACAAAAATTAAAAATGGAGAAGATGTACTAATTGAAAATCATCCGTATCAGGCAGATTTAGGTGGATGTGGAGGTGCTATTATTGGGCCTACCTGGATTGTAACAGCAGAACACTGTATCGGTGGTATTGTTGGTAGAACCATAGGAGTTGGCTATACCAAAAAAAGTGATAAATCTACTGGGTCAAACATCTGTGGTAAAGCGAGCCATTAGTTTTCCTTGTGATGAATGTGATTTAAGTCTTTTAGAATTAGAAACACCATTAGATTTATCTGGTGAATATGCCAAAGCAATTAAGTATGCATCCGCAGACGTTTTTACAGAAGGGTATGTACAAAAAGATATGGAATGTTATGCTACCGGTTGGGGACAACTTGGTCCTAATGGAGGACTTCCAGACCATTTGCAAGGTGCTTTATTAAAATTTGGAGAGGTGCAATTATCTGATGAACTTATCGGAGTTGAAGAAACCGAAGGAAGAATGGTTTGCAGAGGAGATAGCGGTGGACCATTAGTGGTTTTTAACAAAGACAAATCAGAAAGAATACTGGTAGGAGCTGTTAGCGGTGGAGAAGGAACTCCCTGTACCGATTATGGTTTTTGGGGCAATGTTGCTAATGCAGCAATCTGGATACAAGAACAAACTGGTATCGAGCCATACAAAGAAGATATTACTCTGGGAATTGCCGATTTGGCAAGTGAAAAAACAGTTAATATCTGGCCAGTTCCTGCCCGGGATGTAATTAATGTCTCTTCAAAAAGAGCCATAAAAGAGATTAAAATATACAATCTATCAGGCAAAAAAGTATTACAATCGAATCAGACTTCCAGTATCGCAATAACGTCACTTCCCACAGGAATGTATTTATTACAAGATGCAGAAAGTTTGGATAGTAGTCTTTTTGCTATTAAAAGATAATTTTTTTTAATTTTTTTTTTAATTTAGATACTGATTTATATCAGAATGACCTAAGAAAGTATTTTTTTATAGTACTTCTCATTCTGACATAAATCAGCATTTATTTTTGTGTATGATTAAGAACTTATCTTGAGTAGTGGTTTTCGACCGAAAAGTTTGGCTTTTGTACAATAATAAAGTATTTTTTTTTCAACATATCCATAGCTACGGTTGAAAAAACCAACAAAATTAGCATGCAAAATGTAAATTTTGTAGATCAAAGCAGTACTCTAAATGAATTCTAAGAATAATTTTTAATGAAACAATTTTAATACTTCCCTAAAGGATTTTTATCATTTTGAGTATAAATATCTGCTAATATTCTCTTTGATAAAACAATGATCCGTAAAATAAATATTGTTTATGTATTGCTATCTATCTCAATAACAAAAACATATAAATGTTATCTAAAAAACGTAAAGTTAAGTAATCAACAGTATTTTATAAAAATACACATAGGTCTTTTTACCACAACAAATATATGTAGTAACAATAATTTTACATTACACACTATAGCATAATAATATATTAATAAACATAAAACATCTTCTTAAAACCTAAATAATGAGTCGTGATCTACTTTTGTGAAAAATAAAAAATTCCACACGATCATGAAAAATTACTTTTATCTTATGGCTATACTTTTTAGCTTTTTATTAATTGCATGTAACGACGACGACGATACCACAACCCCACCTTCCGGAAGTCTTATTGAATTAAAAAATCATTCTACATCTCCTGTTTTATTAAAGAAAATGTCTGGTTTTACTGATATAGAAATTTACAATTTACTTTCATCAGAAGACACTTATATTCCTGGTTTTACTTATGGATCTATGGCAGATGGTGCTGGATTGTTAAAAAATACTGATGGAACCTATACGCTTATCAATAATATAGAAGCAGATTATTCTATCGCTAGAATTACATTAGATGAAACTTTTAAACCAATAAAAGGAGAACATATATTGAATGCCACAGCTACTGCAGAAACAGCTCAATGTTCTGGTTCTATGATTACACCAGATGAGCATGGTTTTGGCCCAATGTACTTATCTGGTGGAGAATGGGGAGGTAATTCCAAAGGTGTTTTTGCTACGGACCCGTATAGAGATACATCCGTCGCTTCTACTCCAAGAATGTTAACTACGATGGGACAATGGTCAACAGAGAATACAGTTGCCATTGGTAAAGACGCTTATGCGGATAAAACAGTTGTTTTTATTGGAGATGATAACAGTAATAATGAAATCCCTTCTGGGCAATTAGGTATGTATGTAGGTGATAGAGGAGATCTTACTGGAGGAAAACTTTATGGACTTAAAGTTACTGCCCCAGATGTTACATATGAAATGGATATGGAAGAAGGTGTTGCATATGATATGGAGTTTGTAGAATTAGAAGAAAAAGAGATTGACCTATTAGATGCTGAGGCAAAACAAAAAGGTGTTATGGGATTTTCCAGACTGGAAGATGTTGACTGGAGAAGAGGATCTGCTGCAAATAATAGAGAAGTATACTTTGCTGTTACGGGGAGAGATAAACCTGATTTAATTGGTAAAGGAACTCGATCAGGAAGAATCTATAAAGTAACATTAAACGAAAATGATCCAACTGGAGCAGGAAAAATCACCTGTTTACTGGATGGAGATAAAGAAAACGGAAAAGCAGAAGCATTTCATAGTCCTGACAATATTGTAGTAACAGAAAACTACGTTTACATTCAGGAAGATCCTAATGGAATTCAAGATTTCAAACCTGCTGCAGATCACTTTGCAAGATTATACCAGTATAATCTTAATTCTGGTGCATTAAAAGTAGTTTTAGAATGCGATCAGGTAGCTGCAACTGCTCAAGGGTATGGTACCATTGATAAAAACTGGGAAATCACGGGAATGATTGATATTTCTGATGTGATCGGAGTTGATAAAACTTTTGCCCTAATCACTCAGAATCACGGATGGGAAAAATCAGATGGTACTCCTTTTACTGATCCAACCGCAAATCCTAATCTTGCAGACAGTAGAAAAGAAGGAAGCATGTTGTACATCATCAAAGGATTAGATAGATAATACTGTTTGATACATTATATGAAAATACCAGAATTGTTGTTAAACCATAGAATTCGAAAAGAGGCTTATCGTATGATAAGCCTCTTATTATTACTTATTTCATCCTCTTGTCATCAGGATGTAAAAGTCGAAAAAATCCCTTTTAATACATTAATGCAATTGCAGTTTAAAAAGGATATCGCTATTGCCAGGGTATATCTTGATAGTATTAAACAAGACCCATCTATAAAAAGTAATTTTATTAATTCACGAATTTATTTTAAAAAAGCAGAGCCTCTCCTATCTTTTCTGGATGTAGAAAATTATGGATTTCTCAATCAACCTAATATCCTAAAGGTTGAAGAAGAAGATTATACGGATATCAAAATTAAATCTCCTGGAGGATATCAGGTATTAGAAGAAGAGATGTATGCGGATTCTCTTAATGTAGATGAAGTCATAAAACAAACAGAACTAATATCCAATCGATTAAATTTAGTTCAGGAAAACATAAGCTTCAAACATCTAAAAACATATCATTTCCTTTGGTTATTCAGAAAAGCGATCATTAGAATTGCACTTACCGGAATTACAGGTTTTGATTCCCCCGTGTTAGAAAATTCGTTAGAAGATTCTAAGGTGATTTACAAAAGTCTACAAACATATTTACCCATGTTAGAAGATGAATTTAACAACTCGAACTTGCTTAACTCCTGGAATACAGAAATTAATGCTACACTTACCGATTTACAAGGCGATTTTAATAGTTTTGATCGGTATCATTTTATCAAAAATCATACTCACAAGCAATTGGATCTTTGGAATCAGACAGTAACTGACTGGAATGTAAAATTTCCTTTTGAATTGGCTATAAAAAATAATGCTATTTCTCTTTTTTCTACAGATACTTTCAATATAAACTATTTTGCAGATCAAAATTCTAGTACAACTACCCCAGAAAAGATTGCACTTGGTAAAAAACTTTTCTATGATACCAATCTATCGAATAACAAACAAATGAGTTGTGCAACTTGTCATCAACCAGAAAAAGCTTTTACGGATGGGCTAAAAATATCCAAAGGAGTTAGCCGTAACAGCCCAACATTACTATATGCAGCTTTACAACAAGATTTTTTTTATGATAAAAGAGCAGGAGGACTAGAAGGACAAATTATAAATGTGGTAGAAAATAAAAATGAATTCCATACAGATTTGGAAACGTTAGAAAAGACGGTTGTAAGCGATAGTACATACACCAAAAAATTCTCAAAAGCATATCCGAATAGAAAAATTAACAATAACGATATCAGAAACGCAATTGCTAGTTATATCAGAAGTTTACTTCCTTTTGATTCTAAATTTGATAACAATATTAATGGTACAGAAAGCACATTAACCAGGAATGAAATTGATGGTTTTAATTTATTCAATGGTAAGGCAAAATGTGCTACCTGTCACTTTGCTCCCCTATTTAATGGAACAGTTCCACCGGATTATAAAGAATCCGAAATGGAGCTTATCGGTGTCCCAAAGTACAAGGATACAGTAAATGCAACCATCAGTGATGATTTAGGCAGGTTTTATATCTATAAAACTCCAGAAAGAAAGCACTTTTTTAAAACATCTACAGTAAGAAATGTTAGTAAAACAGCTCCATATATGCATAATGGCGTATACAATACCTTAGAAGAAGTGATGGATTTTTATAATCGAGGTGGAGGTGCGGGAATTGGTATTCATCAACAGTATCAAACATTACCTCCGGTCTCTCTTCAACTTTCTGAACAAGAAATTGAAAATATAATCGCATTTATGAAAACCTTGGAAGATAAAACAATGAAATACTAGGTTTATATGGCTATATAGGACATTGACAGCGATAATTGTTAATTTTTAATTTATTTTTGTTAATTTTATTAAGAATTGTTTCACACAAGGCAATTCTGAATGAAGATGATAGTACCGAAAACCCCGTTAAATGAAGAGTTTAGATTAGAAGCTCTAAATGCTCTTGACATCCTTAATACCGAATCAGAGAAAAAATTTGATGAAATTACTTCTCTTGCGGCATACCTATGTGATACAGAGATATCTCTTATTTCATTGATTGATCGCAAGAGGCAGTGGTTTAAGTCTACTCATGGGTTACCAATTCGTGAAACTTCGAGAGATCAATCTTTCTGCGCGCACGCTATCCTGGAACCTACTAAACCCTTCATCATTGAAGATGCCAGAACGGATGATCGCTTTTATAATAACCCCTTAACTGATATAGAAAAATTAGTAGTTTTTTATGCAGGTATACCTCTTATAGATACTAATGGATTTGCATTAGGAACACTATGTGTAATAGATAGTAAACCTAAAAAACTCAGTGATAAACAAATTGAATCTCTAAAATCTTTAGCTAATCAAGTTGTAGTTCTTTTTGAATTAAATAAAAAGAATAAAGACTTACAAAAAATGCAAGGCAGTCTTAAAAAACGTAATGAATCATTAAAAGAATTTGCTAGGGTTATTTCTCATGATCTCAAGATGCCACTAGCAAATGTAATTACCACCTCTGATTTGTTAAAATTAAAATTAGCAAACTCAATGGATAAAGAAACATTAGAATATTTTGATTACATAAAGCAATCATCTTTCTCTATGAGTGATTATATTAATGGTGTATTGGATCATTATGAGAGTGATAACTTAGTACAAAATAAATCAGAAATATTTCGATTCAATAACCTTATTCGAGAAATAACAGAATTACTTAGTATCAAAGAAGATTTTACTATAAACTTTCCGGAATCTAATACTTTTCTAAATTGTAATAAATCAGCTATCAAACAAATCTTTTTTAATCTTATAGGAAATAGTATCAAATATAATGATAAGGAACATATCATTATTACTATTGAAAACTCTGAGGATGATTCATTTTATTATTTTGGAATAAAAGATAATGGAATAGGAATTCCTAAAGATAAAACCGAAATTATTTTTGAATTGTTTACTACCGCCAGTGATACAGATAGAAGTGGCAATAAAGGTAATGGAATTGGTTTATCAACGGTAAAAAAACTAATAGAAAACCTCGGAGGTTTTATTAAAGTTAGCTCGGTTGTTGGGCAAGGAACTACTTTTGATTTTTCGATTAAAAAATAGATATTATTTAATAGCATTTATACAAGCTTCTGCGCATTTTTCTCCATCTATAGCTGCAGAGATAATACCACCGGCATATCCTGCTCCTTCACCACAAGGATATAATCCCTTGATTTGGGTATGCTCTAATGTTTTTCTATCTCTAGGGATTCTTACAGGAGAAGATGTTCTGGACTCAGGCGCATGGACTACCGCTTCATTGGTGAGATACCCTCTCATACTTTTATCAAAAGTTTTGAATCCTTGCCTAAGGATGGTATGAATAAATTCGGGAAATACTTCACTCATATCTGCACTCATTACACCAGGCTTATACGAAGTTTCGGGCAAGTCTGATGATATTTTTTGTTCGACCATATCCACTAATCGCTGTGCAGGCACTCGTTGCGTCTCTCCTCCTACCCGCCACGCCTGTTGCTCGATATTTTTTTGAAAATACATAGCTGCCAGTGGTCCATGTTTAGAAAACGCTTTAAAATCTTCTAATCTTAATTCTACAACAATTCCGCTATTAGAAGTAGGCTGATCCCTTTTGGATGGCGACCATCCATTCGTTACAACTTCTCCAGGACTCGTAGCACATGGGGCAATTACGCCTCCCGGACACATACAAAAAGAATACATCCCTCTACCTCCTACTTGTTTTACAATACTATATGGAGATGGTGGTAAATATGGATTCCGTACCTCACACTTATATTGGATTTGATCTATTAATTGCTGTGAGTGTTCTACTCTAACACCAAGCGCAAAAGGTTTTGATTCTATTTCTATTTTTTTTCTATATAACAACTCAAAAATATCTCTGGCAGAATGCCCTGTTGCCAGAATAACTTTATTAGTTGCAATTTTATCTCCATTTTGTAATACTACGGTCGTTATTTCAGAGTTCTTACTTTCTAGATCTGTAACTCTGGTCTCAAAATGTACTACTCCTCCACATTCAAGGATCTTATGACGGATTGCAGCAATAATTGCCGGTAATTTATTGGTTCCAATATGTGGATGTGCTTCTACCATAATTTGGTTCGTAGCACCAAAACCTACTAAAAGTTGAAGAATACGATGTACATCCCCTCGTTTTTTGGATCGCGTATATAATTTACCATCACTATATGTCCCGGCTCCTCCTTCGCCAAAACAATAATTAGAATCTTCATCAACCACATGATCTCTATTAATCGCTTTAAGATCTCTACGTCTGGATCTTACATCTTTACCTCTTTCCAGTACAATAGGTTTATATCCTAATTCAATACATCGTAAAGCAGCAAACAACCCGGCAGGTCCTGCCCCCACTATTACAATTTCAGTACTGTTAGAAACATCTGCGTATGCTGGTAATTGGATAGGTGTATTTATAAAATCTTCCTGGACATACACGCGTACTTTCAGATTAATCTTTATGATTTTCTGTCGTGCATCAATAGATCTTTTTAAGATATTTATGTGCCTAATCTCTTGTGTGGGAATCCCATTCTTTCTGGCAACCTGAAACCTTAATTTCTCAAAATCAGCAGCTGTTTCCGGAGATACTTGTATAGTGAATTCGTATTGCAATGTATGTGTTCAATTTTTTGCGAAGATACAATACTTAAAAAAATCAGATCTATTTATTACGAACGTAAACGAGTTTAAATTTTTTATTATTCTGATCTCGTTGCTCCATCTCGAATTGATTTAATGATTTAAACAATGGAGTCAATTTTTCAAAACCAAAATTTCTTGAATCAAAATTAGGTTGTTTTTTTAAAATTAAAGAACCTACATCACCTAGAAATGCCCAGCCATCTTCATCTGCCGCATCAGATACCGAATTTTTTAATAAACGTATTATCTTTGGTGTAATTTTATCTAAATTCGATCTATTAGATTTTCCTTTTTCATTATTTTTTTCATCATCATTTCCTAAAATTTCTAAATAAATAAATTTATCACAGGCAACAATGAACGGGTCAGGAGTTTTCTTTTCTCCAATACCGTATACTACCATACCCGCTTCTCTCAATCGGGTTGCTAATTTGGTAAAATCACTATCAGAAGAGACAAGGCAGAATCCGTTTACTTTTTCTGAATATAAAATATCCATTGCATCAATGATCATCGCAGAATCTGTTGCATTTTTTCCTGTAGTGTAACTATATTGCTGAATTGGGTTGATAGCATTCTCCAGCAATATCTTTTTCCATTTTGATAAATCTGGCCGTGTCCAATCGCCATAAATCCTTTTTATAGTGGGAGTTCCATATTTAGTAATCTCCTCCATCATTTCTTTCACATACTTAGAAGGAATGTTATCTCCATCAATTAAGACGGCCAATTTTGTGTGGTTTATCATGTTTTTAAAGATACATAAATACTATAAATGACTGCAAAGTTATATATGTTTTTAATATAGCATAGTTCTGAATCTCAAAAAAAGAAAAACGTATCTTTTTATTGCTTTCATATAAAAGCAACCTATACTAACTTCCTTTTTAGTACTACAACATTCCTGATTTAATTTTATTCATTCAAATTTGTTCTTTTTCGTTTATATTTCAAAATAAAAAGAAGCCGCAGTCATTATCGTTATGCTTTATAGCTTTCTTTTTTGTCTAAAGAAAAAAATGGTACCTTTTTATCTGAGTATTTTTAAATTAAAAATGGTATAAAAGCGTATTGATTTGTATGATTTCCTCCCCTAAAATTTAACCTTTTATTAGTAATTAAGTTTATATATTTGATGCCAATAAATAAACAATTATACAATGAAAAAACTTTTTTTATTAATCATTGCAATAACAGGTTTTTCTTCTGTTTCTAATGCCCAAAACATCAAACTTGGATTCAAAGCAGGTGTTAATTTTTCTGATATTAAATCTACGGGGGTTACAACAACTGTAGGTACTATTGGTGATGGCTCTCTTAATAATCAAAATATTGATGTAGATAGCAAAACCGGATATCACTTTGGAGCAGTAGCAGAAGTCGAATTTAGCAGTCGATTTTCATTACAACCAGAAATTATGTACTCCGCGCAGGGAGCTAAAGATATTGATCTGGATTATGTAAACATTCCAATTTTGGCAAAATTTAAGTTTCTTAAAATTATTAGCATTGAATTCGGCCCTCAATTTAGTGTAAATGTGAATGATGACGATATTGAAAATATAGAATCTCTGGATGTAGGTGCTGCGGCAGGATTAAGTGTTAAATTCAGGAAATTATTTGGTCAGATACGATACAATTTTGGAGTAATTGATATTGCCGAAAATGTAGATGCCAAAAATTCGAATTTCCAAATCTCTGTTGGATATTACATCCTTTAATCAAGTAGATTGGGGTAAAAAAGAATAGTTTGAAAATGAACTCATCTGCACAAATTTCATTTCATTTTCGGTCAAAATAAAAAGTCCAGATGAGTTCTCTTTTTTCACCTTTTCCGCCCTCTATTATAATTCTTATTACGTCTAGAAGTAGATTTCCCTGATTGTTTGTTCTTTAGTACTGGTTTAGTATCAATTGTAAAAGTAGGTTCATACCCTTCTATAGTCTCTTTGGGTAATTTTAACCCTAGTAATTTCTCTATTCCTTGAACATAACTTACTTCATCCTGACCTACTAAAGAAATCGCTTCTCCACTTGCTCCTGCTCTACCTGTACGCCCAATTCTATGCACATAGTCTTCAGAAATATTAGGCAGTTCATAATTAATTACGTGAGGTAACAACGGAATATCTAATCCTCTGGCAGCGATATCTGTTGCTACTAATACTCTTATTTTATTTTGTTTAAACCCTGCCAGTGCTTTCGTTCTGGCTCCCTGACTTTTATTTCCATGAATGGCTGCTGCTGTTATTCCATTTTTAACCAACTTTTCACTTAATCTATTGGCACCATGTTTTGTTCTTGTAAAAATCAATACTTGTTTCCAATCACCTTCAGAAATCAATTTAACAACCAATGCCGTTTTTTTTGATTTATCTACTCGGTACATTTTCTGATCTATTTTTTCTGCTGTGGTATTTTCTGGTGCAGCTTCTATAGACACGGGATTGCGTAATATTCCGCTTGCTAATTTCTTAATTTCTTTAGAGAATGTTGCAGAAAATAAAAGGTTCTGACGTTTGTCTGGTAGCAAGGCAAGAATACGGTTAATATCTCTCTGAAACCCCATATCAAGCATGCGATCTGCTTCATCTAACACTAAAATTTCAATTCTTGAAAGAGAAAGTGCATTCTGCTGATGTAAATCTAATAACCTGCCTGGTGTAGCTACTAATATATCCACTCCATTTCTGAGTGCTCTGATCTGTGGATTCGCGTTTACTCCACCAAATACCACCATCGATCTTAGATCTAAAAACTCGCTATATGCGTTTACATTATCTAATATCTGTGCTGCTAATTCTCTTGTAGGGGTTAATATCAAAGCCCTGACGGGTCTTTTTCTATATTTTGGTTCTTTTGACAATATTTGAAGTATAGGTAATGTAAACCCAGCAGTTTTACCTGTCCCGGTCTGCGCAGAAGCCAAAACATCTTTTCTATCTAAAACTACAGGTATTGCCTTTTCTTGAATTGGTGAAGCTTTAGTGTATCCTTTTTTTTCAATTGCTTTTAACAAAGCATCGGATAATCCTAATGAATTAAATGACATATAAGTTGTTTAAGAAATAACCATTTACTGTAATGCCATTTCTGAATGTGGCATCAAAGGTACATCTAATTTTAAGATACTATGACATCCCAATAATAATTAGTCAATATAAGTTTAGTAATGGTATAGGGTAAAATTCATTTTTACAGATAATCTCTAAATTGTTTTTTATTGGAGTAGTCAAAAATTTAGTGCTTCTCTATTTTTTTTATACGTGATTCCCTTTTTATTAACCATGGGAATCCCTTGCTCAAAAAACATAGATCATTGCTACAAAACATATTACAAATTCCCCGTAAAATAATCATCTTTATTACTTTTAAAATAACTACTCGATGAATCAGTTTTTATCCATTCTTTGAGGTAGGGTACTCCAAAAATCGTGCGTTATATATCTGTCTGGACAAATAATTAAACATTAATAAATAAATTAAAAAATTATGAAAAAACTTAAAACCTCATTTCTAATATTAGCAATGATAGCCGGAATGACATCTTGTGAAAAAGAAGACACATTAGTACATGAAATTGACGGAATTACAGAAATGAATAATCAATTCAATAAAGGATCTGATGATGGAGAACCTTCTGGACCCGTTTCAATTGACTGTTCTGTTTTTAAGGGTATAGAAGAATTTAAATTCGGAAAAACTACTTTTGCTGGAGTAAAAACATTAACTATCAAAGATATTGATCAAGATGCAGTAATTTGGACTCTAAATGGAGAACAGATTACTCCTAGAAACTCAAAGTTTATAAGATTGAAAGATCACATTTCTCAACCTGGTACTGTAGAGGTTTGCTTTGAAGCATTTTCTCCTACATGTGATGTTTTATCTGACTGTCTAACTATTGACTTTGAAGGATAAGGATTATTTTTTTAGACAATCTGGAATTAGATATAATAAAACAATGTATTTTTTTCCAGATTGTTTTGCTATATCTATCACTATCACAATTCTGATTTTTTCAATTCACCTTTGATTACTAAATTTTTACACCGTCTCAGTTCTTTTTGCAAAAGTAGATGCAGCTATCGATATCATTTTTTTGATGTTTTGAGTTTTTAAAATTTTTATAAATAGAAGTAAAGATCAATAACTCGTCATTCACCTGTGAAATTCATAATGATATACCAACAATTTTTTGAAGAATAAATTCACTACTTAAAAATTCGTTAACCCAAAACCTTCAATCCCAAATCTTATAGTATATTTGACAAATATTAATCAGGAATGCTATTTAAACACCCAGAATTTCTTTACGCTCTTTTTGCACTGATCATTCCTATTCTAGTCCATTTATTTCAGTTACGTCGCTTCAAGAAAGTAGCGTTTAGCAATGTACAGTTCCTCAAAGCAGTAACTATGCAGACGCGCAAAAGTTCTCAAATTAAAAAATGGCTTACGCTCCTGACACGCTTATTGGCACTTGCAGCTCTTATTTTTGCCTTTGCACAACCTTTTTTAGCATCAGAAGAAGTGGTTGGTAAAAAAAGTGAAACCGTTATATATCTGGATAATTCTTTCAGTATGCAAGCAAAAGGTGCTAATGGCCCAATGCTGCAAAGAGCTATACAGGAACTATTAAGCGCATTACCAGAAGAAGAGAAAATATCTATTTTCACCAATACAGAAACATATAGAGAGGTTTCTAAAAAAGATATTAAGAATGATCTGCTACAACTCAATTATACTTCTAATCAAATTCCTTATACTGCAGCATACCTTAAGGGCAAACAGCTGTTGAGTGATGATTCTGGAACTATAAAACGTGTGATTCTCGTTTCGGATTTCCAACAGAAAGATGGTAGTTTTGAATTGCCTGAAGATATCAATACCAAAACTAGTTTGGTACAATTGCAGCCTGTTACGCGTCAGAATATTGCGATTGACAGCTTATACCTGGAGAGAAATATTAATAATGAACTCGTTCTTAATGTATTGCTCAGTAACACGGATAGTAACGCAGATAACACCTCTATCGCTTTATATAATGATGATAAGCTAATTGCAAAAACCTCTGTTTCTATTCCTAAAAACGGAACCACAACTACTCAATTCAGAATTGAAGAAAACACTAAAATTAATGGAAAAGTTTTTTTAGAAGACCCTACTTTAACTTTTGATAATACCCGATATTTTACCATCAATACTCCAGAAAAAATTAAAGTCGTTGCCATCAACGAAGCTAGCGACAGTTTTATTAAAAATATTTATACACCTGATGAATTTTTATTGATAAGCAGCAAGTTTGATGCATTAAACTATAATGATATAAGTAATGCCAATTTGGTTATACTTAATGAAGTAAAACAAATTCCTATATCCCTGATCAATACGCTACAATCTTTTGCCAATCGAGGTGGTACCATTTGTTTTGTACCTGCTATAGATGGAGATTTGGCATCTTATACGCAATTCATTAGTGGATTTTCTAAAGAAGGGTTACTCTCGAAACAAACTAAAGAAAAAAAAATCACCACTATTCATTTCTCACACCCATTATATAAAGGTGTTTTTGATAAGAAAGTTCGTAATTTTCAATACCCTAAAGTAAATAGTTACTATCAGGCTACGGTAAACAACCCTATCTTATCTTTTGAGGATACTGCTCCATTTTTATACAAAACAAACGGACTCTACATATTCACAGCATCAATAAATACTGAAAATTCTAATTTTAAAAATTCACCGCTAATTGTACCTACATTATACAATATTGGAAAACAAAGTTTACAATTATCTGATATTTCCTATACCATAGGACAAACCAATACATATGATATAGCCGTATCCTTAGGGCAAGACGGAATATTATCTTTAGAATCTGATCAGGAAAGCGTAATTCCGCTACAACAGAGTTTTGCTACCAAAGTAAGAATTACTACGGATGATGTTCCTTCTGTATCCGGCATCTATGCATTAAAAGATAAAGAAGAATTTATACAACATGTAAGTTATAATTATAATACTTCAGAAAGTGATTTAGAATATTATAACATTAAAACTACTACTACTTACGAAGTAAGTGATTCTGTAGCT
This sequence comes from Aquimarina sp. RZ0, assembly GCF_008370685.1. Taxonomy (GTDB): domain Bacteria; phylum Bacteroidota; class Bacteroidia; order Flavobacteriales; family Flavobacteriaceae; genus Aquimarina. Next base: position 76,443 of record NZ_VTZU01000019.1, on the reverse strand, counting down.
GCATTATTTAAACAAATAAAAGAAGAGACCAGTATTCATGATCTTTGGAAATGGTTTATTATTTTTGCGCTGATATTTCTGTTAATCGAAATTCTACTATTAAAATATCTAAAATGAATCTCATATTAAAGGCTGCTACTGTAATAGACCCTTCATCTCCTTATCACAATCAAACCATTGACATCCAGGTAAAAGATGGAGTAATTACAGATATAGATGCCTTTATCGAAGCTAAAGAAGGTGTTGAAGAAATTAAACTAGACACCTTGTTTGTATCACCTGGGTGGTTTGATAGCAGTGTAAGTTTGGGAGAACCTGGTTATGAAGAACGAGAAACGATACGTAACGGATTAGACGTAGCTGCCAAAAGTGGTTTCACCAGTATTGCGCTTAACCCTGATACATTACCTGTAACAGATACCAGCGCTTCTGTAGGTTTTCTAAAAGGTATATCTCTCAATAATCCGGTTGACCTCTACCCTATTGGTGCATTAACTGTGAAATCAGATGGGCTGAATATGGCAGAGTTGTATGATATGAAACAAGCGGGAGCAATTGCTTTTGGTGATTTCAAAAAACCTGTTAAAAATCCTAATTTACTTAAAATAGCATTATTATACGCTCAGAATTTTAATGGACTGGTATTATCATTTCCTCAGGATCATACCATTGCAGGAAAAGGAAACGTAAACGAAGAAGAACAAAGTACAATTCTTGGGCTAAAAGGAATTCCTGCACTTGCAGAAGAATTACAAGTTTCTCGAGATCTTTTTTTATTGGACTATACAGAAGGGAAATTACACATTCCTACCATATCTACTGCAAAATCTGTTTCACTAATTAGAGCCGCCAAAGCTAACGGAGCACAGGTAAGCTGTAGTGTAGCTGCCCATCATCTGGTTCTTACAGATTCAGAGCTAACAACTTTTGACACTAACTATAAGGTATTGCCGCCACTAAGAACCCAAAAAGATGTAGATGCGCTATTAAAAGGAATTGAAGACGGAACCATCGATATGGTGACTTCTGATCATCAACCTATGGATGTAGAACATAAAAAAGTAGAGTTTGACAATGCTGAATATGGTACGATAGGATTAGAAAGTATTTTTGGAATACTGAACCCTATTTTAGGTGTCGAAAAAACTGTATCTATGCTGACACAAGGAAAGTCGGTTTTTGGTGTAAAAAATAGTACTATTGATAAAGGTAACCAGGCAGATGTATCTTTATTTACACCAAAAGGAAGTACTCCTTTTACCAAAGAACATATCTTGTCAACTTCTAAAAATAGTGCTTTCTTAGAAAAAACTATAACAGGCAAAGTATACGGAATCATCTCTAACGGAAAAATTGTTCTAAAATAACAAAAGACACTATTCATAATGCAATCAGATTACACTAAACAAGGAAAAACTACAGCAATTGTAGCATACATAACTATTATAGGGACTATAATTGCCTTTTTTATGAATCAGGATAATAAAAATACTTTTGCGAATTTTCATATAAGGCAAGCACTCGGTATTCATATCGCTTTTTATTTATTAGGAGCTTTGGTGAGTATGTTTGATTCCTGGCTAATATCATCCGCTTTTTATATTTTTATATTTGTTCTTTTTGCGTTTGGATTGATAACAGCTACAAAAGAAGAAGAAAAACCAGTTCCAATACTCGGTACTTATTTTCAGCAATGGTTTAATTTTATACAGTAAAATCTTTTACTATTTGACATTATTATACACTATGCATTTTTTTCATTATATTATAAAAAAAATGACATGAAAAGCCGTACAAAACTTGTTTATTTGTTGTGTATATCAACTTTTTTCTCTTTAGCCGCTTGTAGCTCTGATAATAAAACTGCGCAAGAATCATCTTCGGGAACTGGGGAGAACCCGGAACCAGACCTTGAGAAAGAATGGATACTGGTATGGGAAGATAACTTTGACACGAACCTTTCTGCATGGAATGTATGGTATGGTGGTGCCTTTAATAATGAGATTCAGCTTTATAATCAAAAGCAACTTAACATAGAAGAAGGAGTCCTCTCTATTAATGCTTCAAGGAATGAGGTAACAGGTCCTACAACTCCATTTGATAACACTGAAAAACAATTTCAATATGTCTCAGGTCGTATAGAATCTAAGGAGTTTTATGGCCCATCTGATCAAGAGGGAGAAAAGGAATATAGAATTATGGCCAAAATTCAGCTTCCGAAAGGGAATGGTATGTGGCCAGCTTTCTGGACTTTTGGTGATCCCTGGCCAACCCTTGGCGAGATTGATATATTAGAAGCAAGAGGAAACCAACCTAAAACCTTTCAATCTAATATTTTTTATGGTACTGAAGCCGGTACTCCTATTACTCAACATCAATTCACTACGAAAACTTATACCGTAAGCAGCGATTTGACAAACGGTTTTCATATCTATGAACTTATCTGGAGCAAAACCAATCTAATTATTAAATTAGACAATAACATCTTAGGCACCTATATAGCTGATGAAAATAATTATATCGAAACTATCTTTGGTAGTCAACATAAAATCATCCTGAACCTGGCAGTTGGTGGAGCATTCTTTTCTGGTGTAGATCCAGGAATTTTTGTTAATAATGCCGTGATGAAAGTAGACTGGGTAAAGGTTTACAAAAGATAATACTCATTTCCAAGTTGTCTTGAATTTTGGTAACTCCAAAAAAATGCTAGTGCCCGTAAACACTTATTATTGAAGTGGTATAAAAAAAATCAATTCGCTATAAATATGCTCTTTTTGATTCGATTTTTGGCTTTTTCTTACTTCGCAGCATTGCTGTGAAGTGCTAAAAATACTTCAATTGAGCAAAAAATAACTATTTTTCTAAAAAATCAAAAAGGTCTAAATCACTTCATTATAAAAAGTAAACTACCTCGGGGCAAGGATACGAGGCATTTGTTTAAAAAAACATTTTGACTTCGAAGCAAGCCTCGGAGCATTTAAATCTCAATCATCGAGTAAAATCTAAATATAATTTTTTTATTTTTTTTCCGAAAAAATCCATTTGATACCATTTACCTTTTGAATTTACAGTAAAAAAATCTTTCCCGTAAACTCAGATAATGAGGAGTATAGCAAGAAACAATTTCATTGACGCTTAAATGTAAGAATTATATTAGTAAACAGTATCATTTTGCACCGAAGCATAAAAAATATAGTTCGCCATTTAATTCTCAAAACACTGTTTTTTATGTATACTATAAAACCTTACAATTTAGACAAGATTATCAGTGTGAGCATAGTCCGAGATATATTATTAAACTCTTACCAGACTTAAAAAGAGAATCCTAAAAAAATATCTCAAACAGGTACAATATTAATTGTTATGTTTTCTAATTTTTTCATCAATGTTATATATAACAATACTTCAACTGTGATTATATATAGACATAAAGTCTTGAGTGTCTCAAAAAAATTCAAGGAATATTAATTATCAAACGAATAGTTATGTTAAAAAACATTTTAAACTCTGCTGATGTAAAAGTACTGAGTAAAAGCGAAAAAATTAAAATTGATGGTGGGGGAATAATTCTTGACCCATACAATGTAAACTCTTGCCGTGTATCTTATGATTGTTCCATAAACCTGAATGGGAAATGTATTTGTGAAAATGGTAGATGTGTCCACGGACCACGTTATTGCCAATAGTATTATTCAAAAAAAACCCACTTGGTAGAGTGGGTTTTATTTTTTAGCGATTTATCAAATAATCATTCGCCCATAGCTTCTGCTAATGCAGCAGACATTCGTTTGTATGTTCCATTTTCCAGGCGATCTCTGATGGCAGAGAACCCATTTAGAGTCACTTCTATATCTTCCATTGTATGAGATGCTGTTGGTATAAGTCTTAGTAAAATTAATCCTTTTGGTATCACAGGATATACAACTATAGAACAGAAAATTCCATATGTTTCTCGCAAATCTTTTACCAATGCCATTGCTTCAGGAATACTACCTTTTAGATATACAGGAGTTACACAACTTTGAGTAGTACCTAAATCGAATCCTCTTTCTCGTAAGCCATTTTGCAATGTATTTACATTTTTCCAAAGTTTTGACTTAAGTTCGGGCATTGTCCTTAACATATCCAAACGCTTTAACGCACCTACCACCAACTGCATTTGTAGTGATTTTGCAAACATTTGCGAACGTAAATTATATTTTAGATAATCTATAATCTCGCTGTCAGCAGCAATAAAAGCTCCCGTACTAGCCATAGATTTAGCAAAAGTTGCAAAATATACATCTATTTCATCCTGTACACCTTGCTCTTCTCCAGTTCCAGCTCCGGTAGCTCCCAGTGTTCCAAAACCATGAGCATCATCTACAAATAATCTGAAATTATATTTTTCTTTTAGTGCTACTATTTCTTTTAAGCGTCCTTGCTCTCCTCTCATACCAAAAACGCCTTCAGAGATTAATAAAATCCCTCCTCCAGTCTTTTCTGCCATTTTAGTAGCCCTCATCAAGTTTTTGTCTATACTTTCAATATCATTATGCCGATACGTATACCTCTGGCCTTGATGTAATCTAACGCCATCGATTATACAAGCATGAGCATCTACATCATATACGATAATATCATCCTTACCAACTAATGCATCAATAGTAGAGACCATTCCCTGATAGCCAAAATTCAATAAATAAGCAGCCTCTTTATCTACAAATTCAGCGAGCTCATCCTGTAATTGCTCATGAAGATCTGTATGCCCACTCATCATTCTAGCTCCCATAGGATATGCAGAGCCATAAGCAGCAGCGGCTTCGGCATCAACTTTTCGAACCTCGTCCATATTAGCAAGACCCAAATAGTCATTGATACTCCAGGTAACAACTTCTCTCCCTTGAAATTTCATTCTATTTGATATAGGTCCTTCTAACTTAGGAAAAACAAAATAGCCTTCTGCCTGATCTGCCCATTTTCCTAATGGTCCCTTGTCTTTATATATTTTATCAAATAAATCTCTCATCTACCGTAAATTTGATTTCTTTAAGTGTGCGAAAATACAGAAAATTGATGTTATGACATAATTATATCAAAAATCAACTACTGTATTATAAATTATTTTTCACAAAAAAGCACTCATAAAGATATCAACAAGTGCTTAATATTAATTATTTTATTTAATAAATTGAACTTTTGTAGCGTCTTCTTCATGTACACTATCAAAAAAGCCTTGTTCCATCATCCATTCATCACTAAACATTTTGCTCATATATCGAGATCCATGATCTGGTAAAATAATAATAACATTACTATTCTCATCAAATTCTCCCTGATCAGCAAGTTGTTTTACTCCTTGAATTGCAGCGCCACTGGTATACCCCAAAAACATTCCTTCTGTTTTGGCTAACTCTCTTGCCGTATGCGCACTATCCTCATCACTAACTTTTTCAAACTTATCTATTAAATCAAAATCCGTAGCTGTAGGAATCAGATTTTTCCCCAGACCTTCTATTCTATAAGGATAAATTTCTTTCTGATCAAATTCTTTTGTTTCATGATACTTCTTTAAAACAGATCCATAAGCATCAATCCCTAGTATTTTTATATTTGTATTTTTCTCTTTGAGATATTTTGCTGTTCCAGAAATAGTCCCTCCTGTTCCGCAACAAGCTACAAAATGTGTTATCTTACCATTAGTTTGCTCCCAAACTTCGGGACCTGTAGATTTATAATGAGCTTCAATATTTAATTCATTAAAATATTGATTGATATATACAGAACCTTTAATCTCTTCATGAAGTCTTTTTGCTACCTGATAATAGGATCTTGGATCATCTGCACTTACATTTGCCGGACAAACATAAACTTTGGCTCCCATATTTTTGAGCATTGCGATTTTATCCTCAGATGATTTTGAACTAACTGCTAGTATACACTCATAGCCTTTTATTACACTTACCATAGCCAAACTGAATCCAGTATTACCACTGGTAGTTTCAATAATCGTATCACCAGGTTTCAGAATACCTTTTTTCTCGGCTTCTTCTAGTATGTATAAAGCGATTCTATCTTTTGTGGAGTGTCCCGGATTAAAGGATTCTATTTTACCGTAGAAATTACCTGAAAAACCTTTCATAATCTTGTTAAGCTTTACAAGTGGGGTATTACCGATAAGTTCTAAAACATTATTATAAGCCTGAATATCTTCTCTCATAAGGTTGTGTTTTACACAGAAATACAGAACAGATAAGGGAGAGTCTGTAAAAGCTGTTACAAAAACGTTACGAAGTTACGTTAATTTTTTTAATTAATTCTTTATCCCTTCCAAATCTAATAAAAAAGCATACTCTTCTGCCACTTCTTTTAGCGCTTCAAATCTTCCGGAAGCTCCCCCGTGACCAGCATCCATATTCGTATGAAGAAGTAATAGATTCGTATCCAATTTTAATTCTCTTAATTTAGCAACCCATTTAGCAGGTTCCCAATACTGCACTTGAGAATCATGTAATCCAGTTGTCACCAACATATTAGGGTATTTTTGTGCTACGACATTGTCATATGGTGAATATGACTTCATATATTCATAATATTCCTTTTCATTTGGGTTGCCCCATTCATCATATTCTCCTGTTGTTAATGGTATACTATCATCCAGCATGGTAGTCACTACATCCACAAAGGGTACTGCCGCTACAACGCCATTATAAAGTTCTGGTGCCATATTAACAATTGCTCCCATTAATAATCCTCCTGCCGATCCTCCCATGGCATATAAATGTTTATTAGAAGTATATCCTTGTGCAATCAAAAATTTAGAGCAATCTATAAAATCAGTAAACGTATTTTTCTTTTTAAAAAGCTTACCATCTTCATACCAGGGTCTACCCAGATACTCACCTCCTCTGACATGTGCAATGGCATAAACGAAACCTCTATCTAATAAACTAAGTCTAACTGTAGAGAAATAAGGATCTATCGTAGATCCATAGGCTCCATATGCATATTGAAGTACGGGATTGTTGCTATTTTTCAGCATCCCTTTACGATATACCAAAGATATAGGGATCATGACTCCATCTTCTGATGTTGCCCATACACGCTCAGAGGTATAGTTATCTTTATTAAACACACCTCCTAATACTTCTTGTTCTTTCTTAACCTCTCTTTCTTGAGTCTCCATATTAAAATCAATCACAGAATTAGGAGTGGTAAGAGCATTATACGAATATCTAAGTATTTTTGTGTCAAAATCAGGATTTGTACTCACAAAAGCAGTATATGTCTCATTATCAAACGGAAGGTAATAATCAGCACTACCATCCCATCTTTTTATATTAATTTTGTTCAATCCATTACTTCGCTCACTAATGACTAAATAATCTTTAAAAATATCAATATCTTCTAATAATACATCATCGCGGTGAGGAATCAGATCTTCCCAATTTTCTTTAAACGTAGTTTTCTCAGAAACTTTTACCAATTTAAAATTCTTGGCACCGTCTGCATTTGTAAGCACATAAAAATCATTTTCATAATGGGCTATACCATACTCCAGTCCTCTAATTCTTGGCTGAAAAATCTTAAATTCCCCTGTAGGATTATCGGCTCTTAAAATACGATATTCTGATGTTAATGTACTACCGGAACCTATAACGATATATTTTTTAGACTTTGTCTTATAAACAAACGTATTAAAAGTATCATCTTCCTCATTAAAAACTTCTATATCCTCAGAAGCAACAGTCCCTAATGTATGTCGAAAAATCTTATTTGATCTTAACGTTTCCTGATCTTTCTTTGTATAAAACAATGTTTTACTATCTGCTGCCCAAGTACTACCTCCTGACGTTGTTTCTATGGTTTCCGGATAAATATCTCCAGTAAGTAAATTTTTGATTCTAATTGTATATTTACGTCTGCTTACGGTATCTACCCCAAAAGCCAATAGCGTATTATCAGGACTTACACTTAGTCCTGTCATTTTAAAATAACTATGTCCTTCTGCTTCAATATTACAATCAAACAAAATCTCTTCTGCCGCATCGAGTGTTTCTTTTTTCCTCGAATATATGGGATAATCCTTACCTTTTTCATATCTGGTAATATACCAATATCCATTAAGTTTATAAGGAACAGAGGCATCTTCTTCTTTTATGCGACCTTTCATTTCCTCAAAAAGTCTTTTTTGAAAATCCTGAGTATGCGATGTCATCCTATCATTATAATCATTCTCCCGTTCGAGATAATCAATTACCTCCGGATTTTCTTTATCATTTAACCAAAAATAATTATCAATGCGAATGTCATCATGCTTTTCAAGATGTGTTGCCTTTTTATCAGCAATAGGCTTTTGAGTTTCTGTCTCCAATGGTGTATTTTTATTTTGATTACAGGAAATTGCAAAAATAATGGTAAGCAGCAATATTAATGATAGACTTTTCACAATAATCCTTTAGTTTATTAACAGGCAAAATACTAATTTTGTTCCTAACAAATTCTAAAAATTAGTACAAATGTTTGGAGACATGATGGGAATGATGGGGAAACTTAAAGAAACCCAGAAAAAAGTAGAAGAAACAAAAAAAAGACTCGATACTGTGTTAGTTGATGAACATAGCACAGATGCTCTTCTCAGCATTACGATAACTGCAAATCGTGAAATAAAAAAAATTGTAATTGCTGATGAATTACTTAATGACAAAGAGCAGTTAGAAGACTATTTAATTTTAACAATTAATAAAGCTATTGCAAAAGCCACACAGGTAAATGAAACAGAAATAGCAGCAGTTGCAAAGGAAGGAATGCCTGACATCCCTGGATTAGGGAATTTTATGGAATAGTTTTTGACCACTTTAAAAAAAGTTTTCTTGTTATGACCAGACCTTTTTCTTTTTTTATTGTAATAATGATAACCTTTGTTGGATTTTCTCAAAGAACTGACAATGGTGATCTATGGATACAGGATTTTGAAACTGCCAAGGAAAAAGCAATATCTGAGAAAAAATCAATCCTGCTATATTTTACTGGTAGTGATTGGTGCAAGCCGTGTAAAATGCTTAAGGAAGATGTATTTGATACTGAAAAATTCAAAAAATATGAAAATTCTTATATATTTCTAAAAGTTGACGTTCCTAGAAATCAAGACCTTCTTACTGAAATACAATTCAAAAATAATTTAAAATTATTAGATGAATATAATAAAGAAAAGTCTTTTCCGCTAATAGTGGTGATGTCATCAAAAGGAAAAGTACTTGATCAGCTATCAGGTTATAGCTCGTTGAGAGATCCTCAATATCATTACAAGCTATTAAATAAATTCGTGAAATAAAAAAAATGAGGCCGTATTCTTAACCTCATTTTTTTTAGTAAACTACCTCGGGACAAGCCAACGAGACATTTATTGAAGAAAACATTTTGATTTCGAGGCAAGCCTCGGAGCATTAAATCTTGATATCCATTAATTAAAGTTATTAGTTATTAATCAGTCTAAATTCTGTTCTCCTGTTAGTTGCGTGTTGTCTTTCTGTACACGATACTCCATCTGAGCACCTGTTTTTAAGCCTGGTTTCTCCATATCCATTCGCTACCAAAAGACTACTGTTAACTCCTTTACCTATTAAGTAAGTAACAACAGACTGGGCTCTTCTTTCTGAAAGATCTTTGTTACTTGACTTAGATCCTCTGGCGTCAGTATGCGAAGCAATCTCCATCTTAGTACCTGGATTATTAGCAAGTACGGGCATCAGTCTTGTGTCGATAATGTTCTTAGCCTGCGCTGTCAATGTAGCACTACCAAGATTCCAGTTAATTGGTAAGGCTGAATATTCTACCAATGAACATTCTACTTCTTTCCAGGTTGTCAGGCCTCCTTTTTTGGCCAACACTTCTTTGCTCACCGTTTTATAAGTAGCAGGAACGACGACTTCTTCTGTATATGAATCTTTTACCAGTACTGTTTTTGATACTGTGCTATATTCTGCAGGAATCTCTTCTTCTACCACTCTGGCAGGCTCAGCAACTACTTTTTTGGTATATGTAGCGGATTTTTCTACAATAGGAGCACTTGTTGTAGAAGCGTCTGCAACTAATGTTTGGGTTCCTACTGTAGTAAATTCTGCAGGGTAGCCTTTATAACACCAATAACGACAGTCATCCGGATTTCCCGAAGCACAATCAGGTGCAGGAGAACCTAATTCCCATTGCGCGAATGCAGGCTTAATTTCGACAGCTTCAGACCCTGTGCCTAGTTTTGCAGGAATTACTTTCAGCGTATTGGCCGCTTGCTTTTTCAAAAAAGTAACTGTTTCTGTTTTATACTTTGCAGGAATCACTGTTAACTTTTTTGATGCTTCCTTTACTAGAACTTTTTCTGTAACAGTTTCATATGTTGCAGGAACTATTTTTAGCTTTCTGTATTCTGGGGTTATCTGTACTTGTACTGTCTGATTTTCATAAGTATCAGGAGTAGTACAACGAACATAACATTTCCCTGGTTCTGGGTTTTGAGGAAGATCCTGCGCAAATGTGATTCCACTAATAATTAGTGCAAAAAGTACGATTTTTTTCATTTTTAGATGATTTTATTGTTATTAATTATTCTACATCAATAAGATACAAATTAACAATCGTTTTAACATTTTATATTAAAAAAGAATACACTTAAAATTTGGTTATTCGACAACCTGAATCTTTTATCGACGAAAAACTATCTTCCTTCATTTTTATATTTTTCTTTCTGCTAATAATTCTATATTTTTAACAAAATCATTTTTACTAAACAAAAAAACCGAGAAACATGTTTGAGCTCAAAAATAAGGAAGGGTCTAGCTATCATTTTACACTAAAAGCTAAGAACGGACAAGTGATTCTTAGTAGTGAGGTGTATAATAGTAAAGCTGCTGCCACTAATGGAATCGAATCTGTACAGAAAAACTGTGTTGAAGACGGAAGGTATGAACGAAAAACGGCAAAAGATGGTAGATTCTATTTTAATTTGAAAGCTAGTAATGGTCAGGTAATAGGCAGTAGTCAGATGTATTCTTCGGAGTCTGGAATGGAAAATGGTATAAACTCAGTAAAAGAAAACGCTCCTGGAGCTGATACTAAAGAAGTCTAATTTTTTAAGTGTTATTATTAAATTAGAAAAAGCTGTTCAATTTACCGAACAGCTTTCTTTCTAATACCATTTCTGATTTAAAATTACCTATTGAAATTCACTCTTTTATTTTGAGTAGATTAGAACCAGAAATAGTAAAAAACACTGCTCTTACTTTATTTTAACGTTAGTGATTTTAGTAATTTCAAAAAATAGGTATGCATTTCTTGTGTGTAATCGAGATGTGTAACAAATCTAAGTTTTCCTTGCCCCATCCCATAGAACAGAATACCTTTTGCTTCCATTTTAGTAATAAAACCCTCTTCATTGTCATTTATCTGAAATATAACAATATTGGTATCTATTGGCTCCACTTTTGAAACAAAAGACAAGCTTTCTAAAACTTCTCCTATCTCTTTGGCTCTTCTATGATCTTCAGCCAATCGATCTATGTTATTATTGACAGCATATAATCCGGCAGCAGCCATATATCCTATCTGACGCATACCTCCGCCTAACATTTTTCTCACTCTAATTGCCTGTTGCATTATTTTATGATTACCAATAAGTACAGATCCCATTGGCGCGCCCAGCCCTTTGCTAAGACAAACAGAAATTGTGTCGAAAACTTTACCATATTCAGTAGCTTTTTCACTATTTGCCACCAATGCATTCCATAATCTGGCTCCATCCAAATGGTATCCCAAGTTATACGTATCACACACTTTTCTTATTTTCACAATTTCTTCAAAATTATAACAAGCTCCTCCTCCTTTGTTTGTAGTATTCTCTACACATACCAAACTTGTCAACGGACTATGATAAAAATCTGGAGGATTAATCGATGCTTCTACTTGATCCGAAGCAATCATACCACGATATCCATCAATTAATTTACAAGAGACTCCACTATTAAAAGAAATTCCACCCCCTTCATAATTATATACATGTGCATACTTATCAGCTATCAATTGCTCTCCTGGCTGCGTATGCAATTTAATTGCTGCTTGATTAGCCATACTTCCGGAAGGAAAGAATAATGCCTGATCCATGCCAAACATATCAGCTATTTGTTTTTCTAAAACATTTACAGTTGGATCTTCTTTATAAACATCGTCACCCACTTCTGCAGTCATTATTGCTGTAAGCATTTCTGGAGTTGGTTTTGTTACCGTATCACTTCTAAGGTCTATAATCATGTATAATCGTATTGATAATATATTGTGTTTTATTTGTATTATTTAGAATTCACACTTCAAACTACCTATTGGAGAGCCATCCGGTATTTTTGGCGAAGCTAAAACTGCAAATTCCTCAGGTTTTCTTAAGAAATCTTCTATTTGTTTTAAATAATAGTTAGTGTATATCGTATCTAATTCTGTTCCCTCGTCAACCTTTAATATTTGTTGTGTTTTCTTCAAATAAGCATATGCAATTGCATTCACTTGTGGGTATGCATTTGTATTCACACTCAAATTCATGAGATGCTTTAGTACATTGCTTTTTACTGTATTTTGAACCTCTTTATGGTAGTTATTTTGAGTTTTGGTTTTAAAAACTGCTTCTATTAATAGCTCCAATACATCCGAAAGTCCTAATTGTTTCTTGTCTAAACTTTTTTGCTGCACCAGCCTTGAAGCTCTTTGAGAATGTAGCAAAAGAGATAAACTCATATCACTGGCAGTAGCTGCAACACTTATAGCATCAAAGGCAACACCAGTTTTACCTGAAAATGATTCTCTTGTTCTGGGGTACCCAAAGGCTCTCGGTGGAAATAATTTCAGTTTATCTTCCGGAATTGCCAAAACTTCAGGAGACAATGTTCTTAACAATCCCTGTAATGCTCGTTTTTGATCTTTTTCAGAGATCACCTTAACGACGGTTTGTTTCCCTCCTTTTACGGCATAATCATAATCCAAACCTCCTATTTGTTTTACTGCTGCTTCTGTTTGATATCTATGAAAAAAATATAATGGCACAAAAACATCTTCTAGGACAGAATAGGGTTCATTACTTCTAATATTATGCTCAGAAAAATTACGGATTGCTATTTTTCGAACGTCTAAAACTTTTTTTAACTCATCAGATGGACTTTTACCATTATCCCATAAATGTGCTAATCCATGTGCACCTCCCTGAGGTCTTGCATCACTGTCTGAAATAAAACGTAAACCTGATTCATAAGAAGTATCTAATATTTCTGTGAGTGCTTCTTTTTCATTCACTCCTTTTCCAAACTCTGAATAACTATAGGCTACAGTAACCTTATCCCATGCTCCAATTTTAGTATCATAGGCATTTGTTAAATCAACTTCTCCGTTCTTTAATGCAACAGAAGGGTGTGGATAATCCATAACCGATGCTCTATCAGATATACTTGCCGCAAAATTATGAGCAAACCCTATTGTATGTCCTACTTCATGAGCAGATAACTGACGAATCCTGGCTAATGCCATATCCAGCATCTGCTGATAATTTGAATCATTTTTTGAAAAAGGTTGATTTAACAAAGCTTGAGCAATGAGAAAATCTTGTCGTATACGTAGACTTCCTAAACTTACATGACCTTTTAATATTTCACCAGTTCTGGGGTCTACGACACTCGCTCCATAACTCCATCCCCGTGTTGACCTATGCACCCATTGAATAACATTATATCTCAAATCCATAGGATCTGCATCTTCTGGAAGCATTTTTACCTGGAAAGCATTTTTAAAACCAATTTCCTCATATGCTTGATTCCACCATCTTGCACCTTCCAACAAAGCCGATCTTACCGGCTCCGGTGTACCTGGATCCAGATAATAAATTATAGGCTCTTTAGCTTCGCTAATCGCTTGATTTGGGTTTTTCTTTTCTAATCTATGTCTGGTGATATATCTTTTTACAATTGGTTCATGAACTGGTGTCGCATAATCCAGATAAGAAATCGACAATGCCCCACTTCTCGGATCAAACTCTCGTTTCTTATAATTGTTATCAGGTAATGCTACAAAAGAATGATGCTGTAGTACTGTTAGAAATTTAGAATCAGGAGCTACAGATCTTATATGACCTCCGCTTGGTGATCCCCGATACGTAATCAATGCTTCAAACTCCACATTTTCAGGAAATCCTTTTGTCCTTTCCAAAGCCAAAGCACTTCTTGTTCTATCTATTGTATATACTCCTTCATTCTGTGTTTTAAGCCTATCAATAACGCCATGAGTATCTTGTAATAAAAAAGGGGTTATATCTATGATATAATTATTCCCTTTTTTTTCTTTAATCGGAAAACCAAATAAAACAGATCTTGCAAAAGCCTGTTCTACACTTTTTTTCTCTAATTTATTATTAGTAACAGCGCGATATTGCTGATTTGGTTGAATGAGTAACAATTTATTACCAGCCTTCTGAAACTTTACAACCACGCCATTACCAATCTGACCTCTATCTAATCCTATATCATTTGAGCCTAACCCAGTAACTAATGAGTGTACATACAAAAATTCTGTATCAAGCTTATCAACAGTTAAATATATTTCATCTTTAGCCTCATTATAAAAAAAATCAAAATACCCCTGATATGATTTTAAATCTTTTTGTTTTTCTAAAAACTGAGCATTGACTATATGTGTTGCTATGAATAGTAAATAAATAAGGTTGGTTTTCATGAGAGTTTGATTTATTTGAGCTTTGAAAAGCATTAAAACTATAAAATAAACGTAAAAATATTTCCTACTGAACTGTTAAATCCTATTTTTGTCAAAAATAAACGAAAATATGATTAATACTGAGACTTTACAAGATCTTAGAGAGCGCCTGGTTGCGTTAAGGAGGTATCTTTGACATTGATGCCAAGCTTATCGAAATAGCGAACGAAGAAGAAAAAACATATGCCCCAGATTTCTGGAATAATGCGCAGGAAGCTGAAAAAGTTATGCGTGCACTAAATGCTGAAAAAAAATGGGTTTCAGAGTTTCAGAGAAATGTCTCCTTAGTAGACGATCTGGAAATACTCTATGAATTTCATAAAGAAGGGGATGCAACAGAAACTGAAGTAAATGAAAAACACGAAGAAGCCTTAGAACTTTTGGAGAGCTTAGAATTCAGAAACATGTTAAGTGATGAGGGAGACAGCATGAGTGCTGTACTTCAGATCACTGCTGGTGCAGGAGGAACAGAAAGTTGTGATTGGGCAAGTATGCTCATGCGTATGTACCTTATGTGGTCAGAAAAACAAGGCTTTAAGGTTAAAGAGTTAAATTATCAGGAAGGAGACGTCGCTGGGATAAAAACAGTAACTCTGGAAATTGATGGAGACTATGCATTTGGTTGGTTAAAAGGTGAAAATGGAGTTCACAGACTGGTACGTATTTCTCCTTTTGATAGTAATGCAAAAAGGCATACTTCTTTTGCTTCCATATACGTATACCCGCTGGCTGATGATAGTATTGAAATTGATATTAATTCATCTGATTATGAAATCATAACATCAAGATCAAGCGGTGCCGGAGGACAAAATGTGAATAAAGTAGAGACTAAGGTTCAGCTTACTCACTTTCCTACTGGAATTCAAATTTCCTGCTCTGATTCGAGGTCACAACATGACAACCGCGAAAAAGCATTACAAATGCTTAAATCTCAACTATTCGAATTAGAACTTAAAAAACAGCAGGCACAACGTGATGAAATTGAAGCGTCCAAGATGAAAATAGAATGGGGATCTCAAATCCGTAATTATGTAATGCACCCCTATAAACTGGTAAAAGATGTTAGAACTACCAAGGAAACCGGTAATGTAGATGCCGTCATGGATGGAAATATTGATGTATTCTTAAAAGCATACCTTATGATGATGGGACAAAAAAATGAAGATTAAATTTACAATAAACCATGACAACTATATACCATAATCCCAGATGTAGTAAATCAAGACAATGTCTTGCTATTCTCGAAGAACAGAAAGAGAACATTCAGATTATTAAATATCTAGACACTCCTTTTACAACAGAAAAACTAAAGGAAACCATAGATCTAATAGGTATAAAACCTCTGGATCTAATCAGGAAAAATGAGATTATCTGGAAAGATAATTACAAAAACAAGGAGCTGACTGATGAAGAATTAATCTCAATAATGATACAAAATCCAAAATTGATAGAAAGACCTATTGTAATTAAGAACAATAAAGCCATTATAGGAAGACCTCCTGAAAAGGTTATTGATATTTTATAAAAAAAGCCCTAAAATATGACTTATATTTTAGGGCTTTTTGATTATTAGCTTGCCACTATTTATTGTGGAATACCATTTCCATCAGTCATCGTATTATTAAAAACTTCGTTTCCATTTACATTAATTATAACTCTGGTCGTATTCTGAGTAACAGTACCTATAATATTGTGAGAACCTGTTAGCAAGATTTCATCACCAGCCGGCATAGGAAATTCGTATGCTCTTGAGTTTGACACTTTTTTGGTTTAAACATTTGATTAACAGCAATATAATATTATTTAGGCTCACTACATTTTGACTTATAATATTGATTTTCAGTTATTTGACTGACAGGTTGGAGATTTTTGCCAGGTGTAGTTTTTGGATCACTGTTGCCGTAAGTTGATCGTGGTTGGATCTGAGTAAGAATTCGTTTTTGCCTTGCTTAATATGGCTCACCTGCATTTGAGATAAAGACCTGCGGAGTTGGTTTTCACTGATCGGCTTGTCGGCCTTCTGCATTTTGTTGAGTAAATGATTTTCTACCGCATATGTCATATAGCATAGTGCAATATGTCCTTCTATCCGTTTGTCATTCCAATGAAACATAGGACGTATCTCTAAGTGTGACTTGAAACTGCGGAAGGTTTGTTCTATTTTAAAGAGGTGCCGGTAATGATCAAGTATCTGGTCATTGGGTAATTCTTGGTTGTTTGTCCCAATCACGGCAATCCCATCATATTTTTTGCTTTGCTCTATTTTATCGGTGTCTAAAACGAACTTTCCCAAATCTTGATTTTTTAGATAGTATCTTGACGGTTTTTTATGGATCAACGATGGGTTTTTCAATAAGTGTTGGGCTTTCTCGATACGTTGCTCCCTATCGGCTGCATCTTTTTTGGAGCGCTTTTTACTGAAAGTGGCGATGAGCTTCCTTCCTTTGTGCACTAACTCGGTATATTGCAGCATGATTTCTTCACCGTTTTTGGTGTAGGTCCATTGTTTTTTGTAATTAGAATGGTCTAGTAGATAAGACTGTACGCTTTTAGGCAAAGATTTCAAACGTTCCCCTACTATAAACTCATACTCCTTGCTGACCAGTTCAATATTATGTTTACTGAGCATCCCCCTGTCCGCTACAACGATCACATCCTTTATCTGATATTGTTGCTTTAGTGTTTTTATAGCATCCTCAAAAGTATGCCCTTCATATTGGCTTCCTTTATAAAGACGATACGCTACAGGATTTTTATCCTGATCGATCAAAAGCCCGAAGACCACTTGGGTTTTACCAATCTTACCATCTTTACCAAATCCTTTTTGACGTAACTCACCTTCTTGTTCGCTGGAGAAATAAAAGGTAGTCACATCATAAAAAACAATATCTAATTGTTGGTTGAACAAGTTCCTGCCTGTTTGGAAAATCTGTTTTTGAATCAATTCGGTGTACTTGCTCAAGTAATCCAAACTGCGGTAAATGTGGTGTAACTCTAAAGAAGGTAGCCCTAAGTATTCATGTTGATTAGAAAAACTACTGAGCTTGGACACCGGATCATTTAAGCGCTCGCTTATCAAAAGCTTCACTATATCTGATAAGCGGTAAGACAACTTGTGCTTTTTACCAATCCTATCAAGAACACGGTCCAATCCATAATAGCACATCCCCTTTTGGGTGGCTTCGAGAAAACCGTAATTATAGCGGGCGAGTTCTTTTAGTCCTTCCCCTAAAAGGTCTTTTATACTCCCACCACCAAGCTCATAGAGACGCTCACCAATACGGCGCAGCATCTCGGGGGTGTAATCTTCTACCTTGCCCAAAGAGGCAACTACCCTGTGACGGGTCTTGCCACCATCGCGGTAGGCCTCCAAGATGCGGAGGTATTGACCAGATTTCTTTTTCTCTACTCGTAAAAATGCCATTACGGCGCAAAAATACTGAGATTGATATAAATAAAAAAACAAATCGGCTCACTACACTTTTGTCCAAACCAATATGAAACCCCAGTAAAATCAAGGGGTCTGACCAACCAAAACACTAAAAGGTGTCAAACTCAAGAAAGACCTATTGTAATTAAGAACAATAAAGCCATTATAGGAAGACCTCCTGAAAAGGTTATTGATATTTTATAAAAAAAGCCCTAAAATATGACTTATATTTTAGGGCTTTTTGATTATTAGCTTGCCACTATTTATTGTGGAATACCATTTCCATCAGTCATCGTATTATTAAAAACTTCGTTTCCATTTACATTAATTATAACTCTGGTCGTATTCTGAGTAACAGTACCTATAATATTGTGAGAACCTGTTAGCAAGATTTCATCACCAGCCGGCATAGGAAATTCGTATGCTGCTTCATCATCTAATGGGTTTGTATCATCCACAGACACCAAACAATCAACATCATCCGGCAATTCCCAACAGGTTCTTAAAACAGCTATAGAACCAATATTCAATATAGCATTTCCAGAGCCAAAACCTCCTGAATTCATTGTAATTGTCACCGTGGCACCCGAAGGTCCTATAAGCTTTCCTGTAGTTCTATCAAAACTAATAACAGTGTTATCTACAACAGTTACCGTTCTTGTATTTTGTCCAGTATTACCAGAAGCGTCCGTCGCACTATACCTAACAGTATATTCCCCTACAGTATCAGTATCAACATCTGACGTATCTATATCCAAAGGCGAACCATCATCGACAGTAGCACCTAATTCTGCATAACTATCTCCTAATTGTATTATTTGAGGGTTGTCTCCTGTTAGTGTTATTACTGGCGCAACAGTATCTTCCTCATATGTTATAGACACAGTCGCCATTCTTACTACAGGCACTATATTTGAATTAGTTACAGTAAAAACTAATTCGTGTACTCCTTCTTGAGTACCTACATATTGACCTGAAGTATCACCTCTCATTATTGAAATAATATCTCCTTGTGCATATTCCGTTCCTCCAATGGTAAGAGTTCCTTCATTGGATGTTGTATATTCCATAGTATAAGTTGTATCTCTACCAAAATTTTCATCAATAGAAAAATTAATATTTGCAGGATTATTAATCTCCATATTAACATCAGGAGTCTCTAAGGATATATTTAAATTAAAGAGAGGAGGTGGCCCCACTCCAATTCTTATAGTTTTTTCTGTCATCACCTCAAAGTTATTTGTTACAGTAAATAATATATTTACAACTCCAATAGATGTACCTCTAAATTGCCAGGACACATCACCAGATTGTAAAACATTTACCAAATCAGTATCCACAACTTCTCCATCAATAATTATATCTCCAGCACCAGTAATACTTGAAGGTGGAGCCGAAAGAAATTCTAACTTTACATCATAATCTGAAGAGCTTATCTCTGTAATACTAATATCTATATCTACTACACCACCAATAAATGTAGATAACGATGATGGAACGACATCAAAAGTAAAAGCAGTATCCGTTACATCATACACAAGATCTATTTCTTCTTCTGTATTTTTTTTTCTATCTTTTATAGTAATTGTTACATTATTAAGTCCGATAACTGATGCTACGTATTCAATTGTAAACTGTGGTCCTCCTGTTAGATCAACATACTCATCTTCTTCTATTGCAATAGAATTCAACAAATAAATACCTGAGCCTTCTGTTATATTATATTTTATCTGATAATCTCCAGAATTAACAGACTGCTCTCCTTTTGATATTTCAAAATTGGTTTCTTTTGGTATTTCTAAAAATGCATCTAAAGAAGTTTCTGTAAACTCAACCTTAAAAAATGAAATTACATCATCATTAATCTCTTTAGTACAGGAAATAACTAATGACAGTAAAAGAACCCCTACTAATGAATACTTATAATTTTTTTTCATTTATACTACTTACTTTAAAATTAATTTAACCTTACTTTTTATAAATAAAATTTAAATCATACATCACTCATCATTGAGGAATAGGATTACTACTATTCATTGAATTACTAAATGTTTCTCCACCAACAGTAATGGTAAATGAAGTGCCACTCGAACCTCCTCCTGAATGAGTACCTGTAAAGTTTACCATTCCATTAGCAGGCATAGTAAATGAGAAATCGTCCGAATCGTTAGAACTGCCTCCACCAGGATTTGATAGACATTGATCTGGACTTCCAAAACAAGTAAACCCTGTCCCTAAAATATCTCCCGTTGCGTTCTGTACAGATATAATTGCATTACCTGATCCAGAACCTCCACTATTCATAGTTACTACTACTAATGATCCAGAAGGTGCTGATAATACACCTGTAGCTCTATTAAAACTAACCGAAGATACAACAAAGATAGTTCGACTTACTTGCACCGCGGCATTTCCCGCAGCATCTGTAACATCATAAAACACTGTGTATGTGCCTTGAACATTTATATTTACACTTCCACTAAATACAATCGAATTAGTCAAGTCTCCATCTACATTATCCAAAGCAGTTGCTCCAGGATCTGTGAAAGTTTCTCCTATAGAAATGGTAATTGTAGACGACCCTAACAAGGAAATTATCGGGGCTATAGTATCCTGAACTATAACAGTTCTAGTTACTGAGGCTGTATTACCTGACGCATCTGTAACAGCATAAGTAATAATATAATCACCTAACGTATTAATATCGACTGTTCCAGAAACTTGGATATCATTAGTTAAATCACCATTTACATTATCAGTAGCTGTTGCACCCGGGTCTACAAAAGCACTACCAATATCTACCATAAAAGGGTTAGTTCCTACCAATGTAATAACAGGTGCTATACTATCATCTACTCTAACAGTTCTGGTAACTTGCGTTTCATTACCTGATGAGTCAGTTACGGCATATGTAAGGGTATATTCACCTAACGTATTTACGTCAACTATTCCTGTAACTTGTATCTGAGAAGAAATATCACCATCCATATCATCATTAGCTGTTGCTCCCGGATCAACAAATTCAACTCCAAATTCTACAACCAGAGGATTATCTCCTATCAATGTTATAATAGGTGAACTATCATTAACTACATTTACAGTTCTGGTTGCAGAAGCTATATTATTTGATGAATCACTAACTGTGTATGTCAGAACATAAGATCCTTCAACATTCACATCAACTGAACCATCAACTATAATCTGCGAAGTAATATCTCCATCTACATTATCAGTTGCAATTGCTCCAGGATCAATATAAACATCTCCTACATTTATAGTAATCTCATCCGCACCATTCAATTCTATAACTGGAGCAATAGTATCTCCTTCATACATGATGGTTAATTCTGAAACAACACTAACTAGAGGTATCGTAGAATTATCGCTACTGTTGGTAACGGTAAATTCTAAACTATGTTCTCCTTCTTGAGTACCTGTATACTCACCTACAGAAGCTCCTAATTCAATTGGAATCTCGTCTCCTGCCTGGTATTCAACTCCATTATACATAAATACACCTTCATTAGAAGCGGTATACATCATGGTATAAGAGAACCTACTTAATACCTCGGTAAGCTCAAAATTTATATTCACAGGTGTATTTACTTCTTCTGACAAGACAGCAGGAGTTGAAGTAAAGGTAATAATAGGACCAGGACCTATTCCTAATTTTATTGTTTTTTCTATTGTAATACCAAGACTACTCGTTGCAGTAAATAGAATCCCTACAGGTCCTGCAGAAATTCCTTCAAATTGCCAGGATACATCTCCTGCTTGTAAAACTCTGACTGTATCAGGCTCTGCAACATCTCCATCGATTAAAATGCGACCACTGCCGAAAAAATCCATATCATTCTCATCTTTTCGTAAAAAGATATATTTCACGTCATACGCTGCAGGACTCATTTCTTCTATACTAATATCCAAATCCAAAACACCCCCTCCTAGTGTAGTAGGCGATGATGGCACTACATCAAAAGTAAAAGCAGTATCCGTTACATTATATACAAGATCAATTTCTTCTTCAGTATTTTTTTCACGATCCTTTATGGTAATTGTTATATTATTAAGCCCGATAACTGATGCTACGTATTCAATTGTAAATTGTGGTCCTGCAGGTAGATCAACATATTCATTTTCTTCTATTGCAATAGAATTTAATAAATAAACACCCGAGCCTTCTGTTATATTATATTTTATCTGATAATCTCCAGAGTTAACAGACTGATCTCCTTTTGATATTTCAAAATTGGTTTCCTTTGGTATTTCTAAAAATGCATCTAAAGAAGTTTCAGCAAACTCAACTTTAAAAAATAAAATTACATCATCATTAATCTCTTTAGTACAGGAAATAACCAATACTAATAAAACAACACCTCCAAATAAATACTTATACATTTTTTCCATTTACACCAATCGTTACTTCAAAATTAATTTAATCCCTAATCCCAAATATGGTGTAAACTCTCCTATATCACTATTTGCATGATATACCTCATTTGCTTTTATATTAATTGCAATCGTAGGAATTAAAAATATATCTGCATCTATACCGGCATAGGCACCGAATACAACTTTGCCCGTATCAATATCTAAGATTTGAGAATTCTCTAACTCTTCATCACCATTATTTATAGTCTCATATCCAACTGTCCCTCCTGCTCCTATTGAAAGTGCGAAGGTTCTCTTATTATTTCTTAAAATATCAAAAAAATATCCAGCATTAAATCCATATAAATTCACAGGTATTTTTATATCCTGATATTCTAATTTGGCAAAACCAGCTTGAATATTCAATTGTACATAGTCAAATTCATTAACTTTATAATCTAAAGTAGCCATACCGCCAAAACCTCCTTGTACATAACCTCCTGTAAAGGATGCCGCAATTTTATGACTTTGTGCGTGAAGTGATAATGAAGTAAATAAAATAACAACAATCAATAATAACTTATTAATTAAACTTTTTTTCATAAATCTGGTATTATGTGAGTTAGACTTCCCCTTTGTTTCACAAAATAAGGATTCAAATTTAGCAAGACCTAACGTCATATGTAAATAAATATTGTTTTTATTTATAAAGATTCTTCTAAGTTCCAAATATACCGACAAAATACCACTCAAAAGCTAGTTTTTATCAGTTATTTAGAATACAATCATAACCTAAACTGACAAATTTCCTGAGTGATTCTTCAACCTTACTCATCTGATTAATTTGTCTCTAACATAGATATATTTCTATTCTATGATAATTATATTGGCTATCTATTCAAAAAATAATACTAATATACTGAGTTGAATATTCTTTCATAATGAAATGAAGATAAAAATGAATTTATATTTTTTTTAAAATAATAATTATAAAATTCACTCTTCTTTAATCAATATACGTAAGTTTATGATAATAATAAAAACCTAAATAGATCGCAGAGTACTATATTATTATCTAGCTCTGGTTACTGTATATGTAAATTGTTTTCCTGATACTGATAATGTTCCTCCCGCACTAGCATCTGCATCTCCAGTAATTGAAGTTCTAACAAAAGCTCTGCCACTATCAGGCATCACAAATGTACGCCCTGTAATATTTGGATTATTTTGATTGATTCTTATTTTTGATGTAATTGCCGCCCCCCCTATTTCATCCCTCCGCATTTGAACATACGCATCAAAAACTGCACCTGGAGGACCTCCACCTCCAATAGAATACGTAACTATAGCTCCTGGGTTGGCTCTAAGAAGTCTGTTTCCTAAATTATTATTATAACTTGGAGTAACACTTCTCACAACTACTGTTTTCACCTTTTGTATAGCGGCATTTCCAGCGGCATCTCTCACATTATACGTAATCGTATAGTTACCAGGCACAAGAGTATTTCTAAAAGTCCCTCCTTTTTGTATAGAAGAAGTGATGTTACCATCGAGATTATCATTAGCTGTTGCTCCAGAATCTACAAAAGGATCTCCAGCATCTACAGAAATATTCGCTCCTCCATTTATTGTAATTACCGGAATAATATGATCAATAACAGTTACTTTTCTAGTCACTTCCAGAGCAGGATTCCCTGCTGTGTCAACAACATTATATCGTATTATATACACCCCTGGCAACGCTGTATTTACTGCACCAGTAATAACTACATCGTCACTATCAATCGTCTCTACATTATCAGAGACCAGTGCTCCTTTTTCCATATAAGAACTTCCCAAATTCAATGTAATTTCTGACAAACCATTTAGTATAATGACAGGAGCCTCAGTATCTATTATTTTTACATCCCGAACCAGCATAGCCCTATTACCCACCGAATCCGAAATACTATACGTAATTGTATAATTTCCAGGCATTTCCCCAACAACTGTACTTACTACCTCTATCGCATCAGTAAGATCTCCATCTACTACATCTACTGCTGTAGCTCCAGGATCATTAAATTGAAATGATGCATTTACCTCTAATGGGTTTGGTCCTATCAATGTAATTACCGGCGGAGCATCATTTATTACTTTCACTATTCTATCCAATGATGCGGTATTATCAGATGAATCTGTAACTACATATGTAATGGTATAATCATTTACGATATTAGTATCTACACTCCCTGTAGTTTCAATAATCAAAGAAGAAGGAGCATCTACATTATCAGTAACATTAACTCCGGGATCAGTATACACGTCTCCTACAAATACTATCATTGGATTATCGCCAATAAGTTCTAAAATTGGTGCTTGATCATCTATTACAGTTACTTTTCTTGTAATTGAAGCTGTATTAGACGAAGAATCTGTAACTGAATATGTTACTATATATTCACCCGGTTTACTAATATCCACACTCCCTGTTATCAAAATTTCTAATAACGTAGATGCATCTATATTATCTGTTGCTGTTGCCCCAGGATCAGTAAATTCTTCTCCTACTTTTATAGTAATTTCTGGAGCTCCGTTTAATACAATTACCGGAGCTTCAATATCCGGATCTGTATATGTAATAGTAACAGCACTTGTCTTTTCTATACGGGTAGAATTCGAATTTACTACCTTAAAATCTACTTCGTGATTTCCCATTTCGGTACCTGTATAAGTTCCAGAAGACACA
The DNA here is from genome assembly GCF_008370685.1 of Aquimarina sp. RZ0. Taxonomy (GTDB): domain Bacteria; phylum Bacteroidota; class Bacteroidia; order Flavobacteriales; family Flavobacteriaceae; genus Aquimarina. Next base: position 51,142 of record NZ_VTZU01000019.1, on the reverse strand, counting down.
CCTATTTCTATAGGAATTTCATCTCCTGGCTGATACTCTTCTCCATTATATCCAAAAACAGCTATACCAGTACTAGTATAAATCATTGTATACTCGGAGCTTCCTGTTGTTTCTACAATTTCAAAATCAACAGATGCTCCCGTATTTGTAGGAAGTTCTAAATCGGTAGTTACTGCTGTAAACGTAAAATCCGGAGTTTCCGTTACAGGAATGGTAACGATTTTTTCAACCGTAACATTTAAACTACTTCTTACAACAAACGCAATAGCTAAATCTCCCACGGTTGTACTTTCTAATTGCCAAACGAACTCTCCTCCCTGATCAATATCTATAAATTCCTCCTGATCCAAAACGTCTTCCCCTATGAAAATAATACCTGTACCGGTATTAGAATTTGAATCCACAAACTTATAAGATATTAAATAGTCTGCAGAACTTATCTGATTAATAATCTTAAAATTAAGATCACTTATACCTCCAATATATGCAGAAGTTGGTATTGGCGTCACTTCTATATCAAAAGCAGTATCTTTTACATCATAAACCAAAGCCATCGCATCTTCTCTGTCAAATCGATCTTTAACAGTTATATCAACTCTATTTATATCAATAGCAGTACCTGTATATTCAATTGTAAATAATGCTCCTTCGGGTAAATCGACAAATTCATTAGGTGCTATTCTTTGAGAGTTTATAGTAAAAAAGCCTGCTCCTTCCTGTATTGAATATTTAAATTGGTAATCTCCGGTTCCAGTAGATCTGACACCTTCTATACTAAATTCTGTAGGTTTAGCAGTATTCAAAAATGAGTCCAGAGTAGTTTCTGTAAATTTTAAAGAAAATGATTGTGTTAAATCATCAGTAATCTCTTTTGTACAAGCTATCGAAATTATAAATAAAACAAGCCCATAATAGTATGTGTGAATTTTTTTCATAGATTTTGTTTTGCAGATCAATAATTATTTTAATGATTTGATTTGTGATTAATATAATGAACTCATCTTGAGTATTGCTTGACCTACAAAATTTACATTTTGCACGCTAATTTTGTTGGTTTTTTTAACCGTAGCTATGGCCATACTTAAAAAAAACTACTTCCTTATAGTACAAAAGCCAAACTTTTCGGTTAAAAACCACTACTCAAGATAAGTTCAATTATAAAATCGATGGATAGTGAAAAAATAATATTGTATACTTTGAAATGGTTTAAACTTTTTTCAATTCGCAATAAAAATGCTTTTTTAGACTCAATTTTTGCCAGAATCAAAACAGTACTAACCACTTTTTAATGATAATTTAAATACTTATTTATTCTCTTTCATCAAAGTTTTCAGAAACTAATTAAGCGAATTATACTAAGTATTTATTTCTATCTGGGATGTATGCTTCAATTTTGTGGACGAATGTTATATTATACAGGAAGAAAGAGAAGTCTTATATTAATTCTGAGCTGAAAGTATTCATAAGAAAACATAATCCATTTTCAAATAAAATCACCTTCTTAAATCATTTCTTTTTATTTCACACTTCAAAATAATTTGATTCAGTTTAGGGTAATTTTATCTAAAAACTGGTATAATGCAAAAACAAAAAATTACACTAGACATAGCCAAGATCATCTTTTATTCTGAGGGATCAGGTAAAAAAAGATTTGGTTTTATTGAGCAAATTGAGGTTGGGTTTATAGAAACAAAACAATTGGTTTTGATCCCTATTGGAAATGAAGTTATTTGAAATAAAAATATACAGAAACAAAAAAAGAGAGTCAATTGACTCCCTTTTTACTATATAAATACTGTATTAAGCTTCTTCTCTTGCCTTTCGTTTAGCTTCCATTTTTAATTTAAAATTCTCAATTGTAGCTCCAAAAATCCAGTAAGGAACCACAAAAGTCAATAAAAATATCATTAACCAAAATCCTATAGTAAGGATTGTTAAGAATGCTAAAAAACCAAGGTATTGATCAAATTCGAACATAATAGTAATCTAATTTCAATTTTTGCCAAAGATAATAACTCTTCTTTTTATCTCATAGTATAAATATGATTTATTTTAAAATTGATTATCAAACAAATTTTGTACCCTAAAAAGTATATTCTTTATTCAGAAATAGCTATACAAATCCTTAAATTTGCGCTTTCGAAAAACAAATCATCATGGCTATAGAATATAGAATAGAAAAAGATACAATGGGCGAAGTAAAGGTGCCTGCTGATAAACTCTGGGGAGCACAAACTGAGAGATCCAGAAACAATTTCAAAATTGGAGCTCCAGCATCTATGCCTTTAGAAATAGTTTATGGCTTTGCGTATCTAAAAAAAGCTGCTGCTTATACGAATTGCGAACTTGGAGTATTACCTATAGAAAAAAGGGATCTGATCGGTCAGGTATGTGATGAAATTCTTGAAGGCACTCATGATGATCAGTTTCCTTTGGTAATCTGGCAAACCGGCTCTGGTACTCAAAGCAATATGAACGTAAATGAAGTTATTGCTAATCGAGCGCATCAATTAGCTGGTTATATTATAGGCGAAGGAGAAAAAACATTACAACCTAATGATGATGTAAACAAATCGCAATCTTCTAATGATACCTTTCCTACCGGAATGCATATTGCTGCTTATAAAAAAATAGTTGAAGTTACGATTCCAGGAGTTATTCAACTCAGGAATACCTTAAAGAAAAAATCTGATGAATTTAAGAATGTTGTAAAAATTGGACGTACTCATTTTATGGATGCTACTCCATTAACCATTGGTCAGGAATTATCAGGATATGTATCTCAATTGGATCATGGCATTAAAGCTTTAGAAAACACATTACCACATATGGCAGAATTGGCACTTGGTGGCACCGCTGTAGGGACTGGATTAAATACACCAAAAGGATATGCAAAAAGAGTATCAGAATTTATTGCTCAATTCACTAGTTTACCTTTTATTACCGCAGAAAACAAATTTGAAGCACTGGCTGCTCATGATGCCTTTGTAGAATCCCATGGAGCACTAAAACAACTTGCTGTTTCTCTTAATAAAATAGGAAATGATATCCGAATGCTAGCCTCTGGTCCCAGAAGTGGAATCGGAGAATTGATTATACCTGCCAATGAGCCTGGAAGCTCTATCATGCCCGGAAAAGTAAACCCTACGCAATGTGAAGCATTAACTATGGTATGCGCGCAAGTCTTAGGAAATGATGTAGCCATTAATGTTGGAGGGATGCAGGGACATTTTGAACTCAATGTTTTTAAACCGGTAATGGCGGCTAATTTATTACAGAGTGCTCAATTAATTGGAGATGCCTCTGTTTCTTTTGATGAACATTGTGCACAAGGTATTGAACCCAATCAAACACGTATTACAGAATTGCTTAATAATTCTTTAATGCTGGTCACTGCACTTAACACTAAAATAGGATATTACAAAGCAGCAGAAATAGCAAATACAGCCCATAAAAACGGAACAACACTAAAACAAGAAGCTGTCTCATTAGGATATGTTACAGAACAAGAATTTGATGAATGGGTAAAACCAGAAGACATGGTGGGAGCTCTTAAGTAATACTATCTATTGAAGAAAAATAAAATCCGCATTTTATAAAAAATGCGGATCTATTAATTTCCCTGACTGACTCGTATAAGAATTCTCCCATAAATCCTCATACTGGTCTTTACTCACTCTAATTGTTAATATCTTTTATCTATGGATTGCATGACTGCAAGCCTTAGGAAGTTCTTTTATAAATTCAAAAATAAAACGAAAATTGATGCCCAGTATATTCATAATGTTTTTTGTGTAAAAGTGATTCATATATTGTTTTTATTAACTGATACAAATATACTATGAGAATACATACATTGCAATGGGGGAAATCACCTATTTTTCAAAGAGTTATCCCCCCTAAACAATTTATTTATTCAATAATCAATTACCAATAACTAAAAAACTGATATTGTAAAACTGCTTTTATACAAACTATAAACGGATACAATTTCTCTAGTAAGCACTACAGCTTCATTATCTTATATGGTTTCGACTTCTATGGTCGCAGTGACTTCTACTTTTTCTAATGCTTGTTCGAGATCCCAAATTAAATCTTTGGCATACTCCACTCCTATCGACAATCTAACTAGTTGATCCGTAATGTTCATTTCTTTTCTTTGCACATCATCTACCCCTGCGTGAGTCATTGTTTTAGGGTGCTCTGCCAGACTCTCTGTACTCCCTAAACTTACGGCAAGCTTCATTAGTTTTAAACTATTTAGAAATGTAAAAGCTTCATTTTCTCCACCAATGATATCAAAAGACACCATTGCTCCGGGAGCAGAACATTGTTTTTTATAAGTTTTATAAGTTTCTGTTCCTTTTTGTAGTAATCCCAAATAATATACTTTTTCGACCTTGGGATGATTAGCTAAGTAGTCTGCTATCATCTGTGCGTTTAAGGTCTGTTGATCCATCCTTACTTTTAAAGTCTCCAGACTACGTAATAGCAACCAGGCAGTATGAGGGCTCACCATATTTCCTAAAAAAGTACGTAATGTTTTTACACGTTGCATCAATGCTGAAGCCCCCAGAACAGCTCCAGCTATCAGATCACTATGCCCCCCGATATACTTGGTAGCAGAATACAAAACTAAATCAGCACCAGACTGCAATGGGTGTTGCCATAATGGTCCCATATATGTATTATCAACTGCAACCAGTGCTTTTTTATCCGGTGTACTATATTTAGCTGCTAATTCACTGAACTTTTCAATATCTACAATATCATTTGTTGGATTTGCAGGAGTTTCCAGATATATCATGGACAATTGGTCTGCCTTTCCCGAAGCTATAATCATAGCTTCTATCTTAGCCACACTATCATCCGGCATTACTCCTATTGTATGTACTCCTATTTTATCTAAAAAATGATGAATAAAATGATCCGTCCCTCCATATAATGGATTACTATACACCAAAAGGTCTCCAGGCTTAAGGAATTCTAGTAAAACGGTACTAATTGCAGACATACCACTTTCAAATACTGCGCAATCATCCGCTTTATCCCATAAGCACAACCTGTTTTCTAGTATTTCTAAATTTGGATTATTGATTCTGCTATAAATCAATCCCAGTTCTTCTTTTGGAGATTTTTCACGTAGTCCATATGCCAGCTCAAAAAAAGCTTTCCCCTCTTCTGCTGTTTTAAAAACAAATGTTGATGTTTGGAAAATCGGGCATTTTATTGCCCCTTCTGACAACTCAGGCTTGTAACCATAAGTCATCATTAAACTTTCTGGATTAAAATTATAATTTTTCATAAGTCAATTATATTATACCGACTTCTGTTTTAAAAACACTCAAGTAAAAGCAGCTATTTCTTGTTTAGACAAAAAAGAAAATTGAAGCATGACTACCATTTCTTTTTATATTGAGATATCAACGGAAAAGAGCAAATTTTAATGGGTAATTTTAAATCAGAAATAGCGTTATTATTTCTTCTACATTTTGATTAATTTTCTGACTACAAAAACTACCAAAACTATAATTCGATTAATTTTTAAAAATCATAATTTAATAGCTCTCATATATGCTATAAAGCTATACAAAAAAGAAATTAAATCCATAGCAAGTATCTATTTAAGAATAAAAACTAAAAATATTAATTTTAAAAAGAATTTTATTCTATTTTTAGCTATCAAACATATTCAATACAGAAAATTATTATGGATAAAACTGATCGATCTATTCTCAATTTATTACAAAAAGATGGTAAAATTACCATCAAAGAGATTGCTGAACGATTGAACCTAACCACAACTCCAATCTTTGAACGCGTAAAAAAACTAGAGCGGGAAGGTATTATTAAATCTTACAAGGCAATTGTAGATAGAAAAAAAGCGGGATTACAACTAATGGCGTTTTGTAATGTCACTTTAAATTTACACCAAACAGATTATCTTAAAAAATTCGAAAAGGACATTCAGCAATTTCCTGAAGTTACAGAATGCTATCATGTAGCAGGAATGTTTGACTACCTGGTTAAAATTTACGCAGAAGACATGGAACATTATCAATACTTTCTTTCTAATAAACTAGCTTCATTAGACAATATTTCTAAAGTGCAAAGTTCATTTGTAATGACAGAAGTAAAAGACTTTTCATTCTTACCTATTCCTAAAAAAAAGCTTTAACAAAGTCATCTCTATTTTTAGTTTTCGATACTAATCCTACAGTTTTTTTGAGAAATCATACGAATAAAACAATTATCCAATCACCTTAACCAGTAACTCTTTAAGAATATCTCCTGGTGGCAGACCGGCAGCTCCTACACCTTTACTTTTTACATCTGCCTCTCTCAACAATGCAATAATCTGACTCACTTTTTTCATGGGGTAGTTTCTGGCAGCATCAGAGTAATCACTTACAAAATAGGGATTGATCTTTAATGCACTTGCCACACTGCGTTGTGATTTATCAGATAATCCATGATATTGTAATACTTGAGAAAAGAAACTATATAATAATGAAATGGTTACTACTAATGGATTATCTTTTGGGTTCTGAGCAAAATAATTAATAATTCTATGTGCTTTTATCACATCTTTTACACCAATTGCTTTTCTAAGTTCAAAATTATTAAACTCTTTACTGATACCTATATTTTCTTCTATCTTCTCTGCTGTAATTTGTTCTCCTTTGGGTATAATTAATTTAAGCTTCTCTAATTCATTATTAATCTTACTTAAATCTGTTCCCAGAAATTCTACAAGCATCTGCGCAGCTTTTGGTTCTATACTATATTTTGCACCACCTAATACGCGTTTGATCCAATCAGAAACCTGATTTTCGTATAACTTTTTGCTTTCATAAATAACACCATTCTTCGCTACTATTTTATACAATTTTTTACGCTTATCAATCTTTTTATATTTATAGCAAATTACTAAAACTGTAGTAGGCTGTGGATTCTCTGCATATGTTGCCAACTTCTCTATAGTCCTGGATAATTCCTGAGCCTCCTTTACAATAACTACCTGACGTTCTGCCATCATTGGGTAACGTTTGGCATTAGATACAATATCTTCTATGGTAACATCTCGGCCATATAAAATTATCTGATTAAATCCTTTCTCTTCTTCTGCCAAAATATTCTTATCGATATATTCTGAAATTTTATCAATATAATATGACTCTTCCCCCATCAAAAAATAGATAGGTTTTATATTTCCATTTCTTATATCGTTTACAATCTGTTTTACTTCATCCATTCAGAAAAAATCATCAAATTTGTGTTATGCAAAAGCTTAACTTTCCAGCATATCAATTTAGATTCAAAAGTAGCGAAAATAAAGTTTCTATTTTTGACCTGATTCGCAAAAAATTTATCTTTCTTACTCCAGAAGAATGGGTAAGACAACATACTATTCATTACTTAATAGAAGAAAAAAAATATCCTCAGACCCTTATCAATGTAGAAAAGCTTATAAAAGTAAATGATCTCAATAAACGTTATGACATCATCATCTTTAATCCTGACGGTAGTATTTATCTTATCGTAGAATGCAAATCGCATGCTGTTCGCATTACACAAAAAGTTTTTGATCAGATTGCCCGATATAATCTCTCTTTACAGGCAGAATATCTTATGATTACCAATGGGTTGGATCATTACTATTGCCAGATGGACTATGAGGAGCAACGGTATACATTCTTAAAAGATATCCCTGATTATGAACATAAGGGTTAAATAAAACATCTTACTTGTTATCTAATCATTACAGACCCAAAACAAAAAAACATCTACTTTTTATATAGATAAGTAGATTTTCTTATAATATTAAAAAATTAGATTTTCCACTACTACTCACTACCTTAATAAAAACATCATAACAAGATTAAAAGAGTGTATTAACCAATCTATTCAATTAAAATTCAGTAATTGTTTGACATAAAAAATGAATAATTTTACAAAATCAGTAAAAAAATAACATTTTTTACACTAAACAACTAAAAAACAACTAACTAAATACTTTTTTTTTATTAAACAGTAAGAAACCTACTTCATCAATCACAATTCCATAAAAGCATAAAAGTCAGAGATTTAACAGTTTTTACTACTAAAAAAAAGAACTAAGTAATTATAACATGTTTTGGATTGTATTTAGGGATAATAATTGTTGAGCTGTTATATATACATACAAACACATAAAAAAAACACGAATGAAAAAGTTAATTTTTATTACCTTAACACTTGCTTTATTTTTTTTCTCTTGTAGTAAAGAGAATGATGATCTAGAAATTACTTCAAACAATGTACTATCCTCTCATCAAAAAAAAGCATTACTATCTATAGGGATCAATGCTGATATTGAAAATGTAGATATTACTGAAAGCTTAAATGTTGAGGGAGAAATGGAAACATTTTATAATTTTGGTGATACGGCGATCTCTGAAAGTGTCATGCAGGAAATCGAATCACAAAATAATTCTGAAAATTCTGATGCCGCAACAGCACCAATTGATTCAAAAATTTTTATTTCTAACAATACCAACCGCATAGAAATACCAAGAAATTTTAAAAGACGGATATATTATGGTCTAGTGTCCAGTGACCCGATAAGACCATTAAACAGAAGACAAATAAATGCTTTTTATGAGGCTCTCAGAAGAATAAATGCTCTAGGATTAGAAGGATTAGAATTAATAGGTTTTGAAACTACAGCTAATGCTTTTAGAGCCTTGCCAGATAAAACCTTTACAGTGCTAGTCACTACTGGTCAAGCTGTTCTTAACGATAATCCTACAATTTTTGGTGCTGCTATTCTACAAAGAGGAAAAAGACCTTCTATTCAAATGAATTTCAACTCAAGCCATACTGCTTTACCTTTTGAGCAACAGGTAACAGTTATGATTCATGAAATAGGGCATTCAATAGGATTTAGACATTCTGACTGGAAAAACTCAGGGTCCTGCCGTGGAACAGTAGGGGGAGAATCGGAAATACCATTTGGTGTTGGATTTGAGCCGATCCCTACTACAGATGGAACAGGTTTTTTACAAAATTCAATTATGAAAGCTTGTTTTTCTAATTTTGCGAATTTTACAGAAGAAGATAAAAGAGCATTTAGAATGGCCGCCAGTAGAAGAAATTTTTAGTAAACTACCTCGGGGCAAAGCTCAAGAGGCATTTATTGAAAAAAACATTTTGATTTCGAGGCAAGCCTCGGAGCATTTAAACCTCGATTATCGAGTTAAAATTAAATACAATAATAGTGTTTAGATCTCATCATCCGAATGCTCGATTAAAACCGTATAAAAATAAAGCTACTCTAATGAGTAGCTTTATTTTATAAACTAAAAACACGAACTAATTGCCCCAACTATTAATAAGTCCGCAAAGAAATCTATATTAATCCACAAAAAAAGGTAAAACTTCCCCAAATTAATTTATAACATAATTTCATTATATAGCTTTAATGGTAATTATAAACCATTAAATATTTTATAAAATGAAAAAAACACAAATTTTATCTGTTATTGTCGCATTTTGTGCAATCATTTTTTTTTCGTGTGAAGAAAAAGAAAATTTAGATCCGTTGGATGAAAATTCAATCGAACAGCAAACCATCCCTAAACATATTATTCAAAAATTAGAGAAAGCTGGCTTTTATACAAATGTAGGTTTGTATGGTATTGACGATGGATATGTAGTAGAAAATGACATCTTTCTTTCTGAAGAAGAAATTGATGAACTTGCCAAGGAAAATACTTCTCAAGCAAAACACTACCGAACCAGCAATCTGGTATCCGGAACAAGAACAGTCAAGGTATATGTTGATCCGGCATTAGGTTCTTTTGTAAGGGGAGCTCTGGACGAAGCTATACGCCGATACAATGCTCTTAACCTGCGCCTTACCCTTAGAAGAACATCTAGTGCAACTAGTAATGATATTCGTATTGTTCCTGCTAGTAATGCAGCTCTGAGCGGAAGTTTTGCTATTGCAGGGTTTCCTAGAAACGGAAGACCCCATAACCTAATACGGATGAACACCTCATTTTATGGAGGAACAAATAGATTAGGAAATACTGCTTCTGTTATTGCTCATGAAATAGGTCATTGTATTGGGTTTAGACATACAGATTATGCCAACAGAGGTTTTAGTTGTGGTAGTGGCGGAAATGAAGGACCTGCAGGAGTAGGTGCTATACATATTCCCGGTACTCCAACAACTCATGCTGTAGCTAATTCCTGGATGTTAGCCTGTATCGGACGAAATGTAAACAGGCCTTTTATTGCCAGTGATAAAACTGCTCTACAAAATTTATATCGCAAAGGTACACCTGCAGCTGTTTCGTTTTATCGATTCTATAATAGCAGCCGCGTTAATCATTTCTATACCGCTAATAGAAATGAAGGTAATAATGCTGTCGGATATAGATATGAGGGAATTGCTTGTAAAATATACCGAACAAAAGTTTCTGGAACTATTGCACTTTATAGATTTTATAATGCTGGAGCCGTAAATCATTTTTATACCAGAAATAGAAATGAAGGCAATAATGCTGCCGGATATAGATATGGTGGGATTGCTGGCTATGTATATCCTTCTAGTGGGGCAAACAGAATACCATTATATAGATATTATAATAGCAGCAGAGTAAATCACTTCTACACCACCAATAGAAACGAAGGTAATAATGCTGCCGGATATAGATATGCAGGGATAGCTGGCTACGTACCAAAATAATAAAAGCCATTTACAATCTAAATCTATAATAATAAAATAGTATAATTGATATAACTTGTTGTACACTTTAAGACTAATACGATTTATAACTAAAAATTTCGCATATTCATCGTTTCTTTTTCCTTTCTACTTCGTTTAAAAAATAAACCGTAGCTATAGCTATGCTTGATTTTTTTGCCTTGCATAAAGAAAAAATAATTCAATGAATTTATACGAATTTTTTAATCACAAATCGTATAATACCATTTGAATTTACTGGTATAATTAGAAAAAAACATCAATTTCATTGGTTTTTATGATAAAACGAAGAAAAATTGTAACAAGAATAGATTTTTAAATCTCAAATCCTATTCTGAGCAAGCTTCTTCCTACGGTCATAGAAATCAAAGAGATGGATGTCAATTAAAAAATGTAAAAATGCATAGCATAGTGATATCATACGTTTCAATTTACTCTAAGAATATTGTACCTGTCACAAATTAAAAATTATTACTGTTTGACTACTGTTATTTTCAGAATAAACTCATTAATTTGCAGTTGTGAAAATAGCAGTAGTCATACTTAATTGGAATGGATGTTCTTTATTAGAACAATTCTTACCATCTGTCATAAAATATTCTAGAGATGCAATGATATATGTTGCGGATAATGCATCGACAGATACTTCGATAGAGTATCTAAAAACATCCTTTCCGGAAGTAAAAATTATTCAGAATAAGGTGAATGGTGGTTATGCCAAAGGATATAATGATGCCTTAGCAAAAATTGATTCGGATATCTACTGTTTATTGAATAATGATGTAGAAGTTTCTGAAAATTGGTTGACTCCTGTTATAAAAGCGTTTCAAGATTCTGAACAAGTTGCTGCTATCCAACCAAAGATACTTGACTATAAAAAAAAGAATTTTTTTGAATATGCCGGAGCTGCTGGTGGTTTTATAGACAAATTAGGTTATCCTTATTGCCGCGGAAGAATTTTTGATACATTAGAAGAAGATAAGGGGCAGTATGATACTGACCAAATTTTTTGGGCAAGTGGGGCTTGTTTGTTTATAAGAAAACCAGTTTTTGAAGAAATAGGAAAATTAGACGAGGATTTCTTTGCACATCAGGAAGAAATAGATCTATGCTGGCGAATACAAAATAAAGGCTATATTATTCTGAATGTCAGTGACTCCGTTATTTATCATTTAGGTGGTGCTACCTTGGACAGTATAAATCCAAGAAAAACCTTTCTTAATTTCAGAAACAATTTATTAATGATGGTAAAAAATATTCCTGGAGCTACCGTTTGGTATATCATACTCCTGAGAATGATCCTGGATGGCATTGCAGGCTTTAAATATCTTATAGAAGGAAAGCCTAAGCATTTTATTGCAATTATAAAAGCACATTTGAGCTTTTATGGCTATTTACCCACTTTTATTAAAAAACGAAAAAAACATCGCATGCAGAAGAAATATTATACAATTTCTTCCGTTGTATGGCAGTATTATATATCGAATAAAAAACAATTTCACCAATTATAAATTTATATTCTAATAAATTATTGTTAATGCAGTGTCTATACGCCACATTTTTAATAATTTTGAGTTATATAACCAGAATACGACTAAAATAAATTTTCTAATGAAAAAAGCAATGATTATTGGGGCTTCTATGGCTGTTTTACTTTCTTCTTGTGTATCACAAAAGAAATTCACAGATTTGGAAGCTAAACACAAAGAAACTCAAGATTTATTAAATACTGCTACTGTTAAGCTAAATAGCTGTCTAGAAGAGAAAGCGAGCGAAAGTTCTCAATTAAAAATTCTTAGAGATCAGGTATCAAATCTTAAAAACCAGAATTCTGCTTTATTAAATAATGTAGGTAATCTAGCTACTTTATCTACCAAAGAAGCTGAGAATCTAGAAAGATCTTTAGAAAGTATAAAAGAAAAGGATTTACAGATTAAAACGATGAATGATGCACTGAACAAAAAAGATTCTGTAACCTTAGCATTGGTTACAAGCCTTAAAGGGGCATTAGGAAACCTTGCCGATGAAGATATACAAGTAAATGTTGAAAAAGGTGTAGTTTATGTATCAATCTCTGACAAATTATTATTTAAGAGCGGTAGCTATAATGTATCAACTCGAGCTAGAGAGGTATTAGGAAAAGTAGCAAAAGTAGTTAATGACAAGCCTGATATTGAATTCTTAGTAGAAGGGCATACAGATAATGTGCCGATTAAAAATAAAATTTTACTGGATAACTGGGATTTAAGTGTAAAAAGAGCTACATCAGTAGTTAGAGTTTTACAAAAAGATTTTAAAGTTGATCCAAAACGTATGACAGCGGCTGGAAGAAGTTATTATGTACCTGTGGCTGATAATAATAGCGCTGCGAATAAGGCAAAAAATAGACGTACTAGAATTGTAGTACTTCCTAAACTAGATCAATTCTATAATATGATCGAAGATGGAATGAAAAAAGCCTCAGAAGGAGGCAATTAAAAAGATCTTAACGTATAAAAAAGAGGGTTAATCTATTATATTAACCCTCTTTTTCTTTTGAAAACCAACGAAAAGAGCAAATTTTGATGAGTAATTTTGAATCTATAAACAAAAGAAGCTTCAAAAGAAAATCAATTATTGAACTCATCTTAAGCAATGCTTTGACCTACAAAATTTACATGTTGCACGCTGATTTTGTTTTTTTAACCGTAGGCAATGGCTATGCTGAAAAAAAACTACTTCATTATAGTACAAAAGCCAAACGTTTCGGTTGAAAACCACTACGCAAGATGAGTTCATTATAAATAATAAAATTCTTTAATTTTGCCGTACGTAAATTTAACCAAGAACTTGTATTATATTAACTTTGGTATGAAGATTGAAAACTAATCAAAGAAATCTTTGAAGCTAAAGAATAATAATCATTACAATCACAATGAAAAAAATTTGCACCCTACTCTTTCTAATCGCTGTAAGTACGATAAAAGCTCAAAAAACATCAAATACTTCTATTGGCGAAAATGAAAAACTTGTGTATACTGTATCTTATAATATGTCTGGATTATTAACAAATCTCGCGCAGGTAACCATGCAAACTACCAGAGTAAATACTGGTAAAAGTAATTATCTTCGTCTTAAATGTAATGCAGCAACCTACTCTAAATGGGATTCTTTTTTTAAAATCAGGGATGTATATGAAGCATACGTAAATCCATCTTCTTTAAAACCATATCTATATAAAAGAGATATTAATGAAGGTGGATATATAAAAAAAGAAAAATATGTTTATAGCCATAAAAAAAAGACTATTAAGGCTACGATGCAAAAGAAAAAAGAGCCAAATACAAAAACCATAAAAATGAGTGCAAATACTTTTGATGTGGTATCTACACTTTATCATATCAGGAATATGGACATTGACAAAGCCCCTGTAGGTACTAATCAAAAAGTTACTATCCTATTTGATAGAAAACCACAGATTGTTTATCTAAAATTATTAGGCAAAGAGACTATCAATACCAAAACAATGGGAAGTAAGGAATGTTATAAAATTGCAATCAATAATGATGCACTAAAAGGAACTAATAAAAATATTATATATCTTACAGCAGATCTGAACAAGGTGCCAGTATTAATTAAGTTTAGCATCCCTGCAGGAACGGGACAGTTATCATTAACGCAAGCTTCGGGCCTAAAAAATTAAATTATATGAGAATTGTTTTGATATCTATTGCTGCTATTGCAGCGGTTTTAGGAATTATAATGGCAATATTACCATTTGGAACTATCGGAATACTTCCTGGTGTAATAGCACTAATTACTGGGTTAGGAGCTTATTTTTTATCCAAAAAACAGCAAAAACCTCAAAAATTATCAGTATTATTTCTAGTTATTGGAGTCCTGGTTATGATTTCCAGTGGTTCTAAATCATTATGGGTAAAAGATGAAATTGCAGAGGATAAAGAATTTCAACAAAAGGAAGAAAACAGTAAAGAAGAAGCGATAAAAGAGCTCAAAGAAATTGAAAATGAGCTGGAGGAAATTGAAGGAGATCTTGAAGAAATCGAAGCCGAATAAAACTAACCTTAAATAAGCCCACGAGGTATATATTGGAAAAAACAATTTAGAGAGAAGAGCCTGCCGAGTATTAAATCTCAATTATCGAGTAAATAAACTACTTTTTCTATTTCCTCAAAAGCAGCTAAAACATATCGCTTTTCATGACTTGTCATCTATAAAACTATTGCTTCCTTTTTATAAAAAACTTTGTTAGTTTCACAACAAAGTTCTGATCAAAAATAAAAGTTAGGGTAAATCTATACTATGAAGTGATTTATTTTTTTTGATTCTGAAGTATAATCGAGAAATGAGCAAATCAGACATCAGAAAAAGGTAGCAATATATTATAAACAAAAAGCAGCACTAATACGTGCTGCTTTTATTCGTGGTTAGGTTAATAAAAATAAAAGAATAATTATATACTGACTTTTTTTATAAACATTTTATCTTTTAGCGTAAAAATAATTTGATAATTACCAGAGGGCATTTTAGAAAAATCATAGGTATTTGTAAATAAATCATCTGTATTAAACACCTCTTCTAATACAGTCCATTTAGCATCATATATTGTTACTGCAAAAGGTAAATTCTTAACATTGTTATACATTACTTTTACCATTTTATTTTCTACGTGTACCTGAGGTTTAAATGCGGTTACAGCAGAATTTTGGATCAAAGAAACTCCTTTTTTATTTTTCAATATTGGAGTAGTTTTAATCTCAAAATCATTCTCTGTTTCTACAAAATATACACCATCCGGCACATTATTAAAATCAAAGTATTTCTGATATGCAGGCATTGCCTTCAATGTAGTATCAAATAATACTTCTCCATAATAATCCTTAAGAAATAATCGTTCACCCTGAGTAACCTCTTTTAGTGATACATTAACCATTAAAGAATTTGTGATCTCAACTGAAACTTTTCCTGCTGCACTTGCAAAATTACTGAATACAACTACCATTGCTAACAGACATAGGTTACTTACTCTCTTCATAACATTTAGTTTTATGGTTATTATTGTTTTACACTACAAATATATGTTGAGTATCTCTGATGAAACACATATATATTTGCCTATATATATGTTATTTTAACTTATAAATATACTTTAAAACCATAATTAAATCAATTTAATACACTCTTTGGTTGTTTAGCATATAATAAAATTGAACTATAAAAATTATTATACGATTTACGGATGAGAATTTCGTAAAAATAATGGCAAGGATTTTTCGCTAGATTGATGAATCAAATTAAAGAATAGCCATAGCTATTGTTTCATTTTATGAAGAAAATATAGTAGAAAAAGAATGTCATTAGATGCGAAATTTTTATTCGTAAATCGTATTACATAGCAGAAAAAGTAAGCATCATATAAAAAAACACTTCAATTTTTAACATAAAAAAACTCTACATCAATACAAAAAAATGACGTGTATCGCACTGTGTTTTCAATTTTGAAAACAGATAAACCGTTCTAGTCTGAATACACATAATAATAGTTGAAAAGTTTAACAAAAACCATATTTGATATAGCAATTGAAACAATATAGCTTAAAAACAAAAAAAGACAACACAATGAAGTGTTGTCTCGAGTACAATTTGGGTTAACAGTATAATTAATAAACCAATTAAATACTTACTTTCTTTATAAATATTCTATCCTTTAGAGTAAAGTGAATTTGATATGCTCCTTTTGGCATTTTAGAAAAATCATAGGTATTTTTAAAAACCTCATCAGTATTATTTACAACCTCTTCTAGTAAATTCCATTTGCTATCATAAATAGCCATATTCATTGGTAATTTTTTAATATTGTTATACATTACTTTTACAATATTTTTTTCTGTATTTACCTGAGGTTTGAATACTATTATAGAAGAGTTTTCAATCAATGATACTCCTTTTTTATTTTTTAACACAGGTGTTACTTTAACATCAAATACATTCTCCGTTTCTACAAAATATATCCCATCAGGAACATTATTAAAATTAAAATACTTCTGATATGAAGGCATCTCATCTAATGTAATATTGAATAGCATTTCTCCATAATAATCTTTAAGATATAATTTATCACCTTGTGCAACTTCTTTTAATGATACATTGACCATCAAAGAATTTGTGATCTCAACTGAAACTTTTCCTGCAGCGTTTGCAAAATTACTGAATGCAATTACCATTGCTAACAGACATAGGTTAATTACTCTCTTCATAACTTCTAAGTGTTTTTATTTGTTTACACTGCAAATATATGCTGTAAGCACTTCCCAAAATACATCGATATTTGCATATATATATGTTATATTAACCAAATGAAGCTATATTAAACCTTTCGAAAGTTAATTTATACTATTATTCTGTTTATTTCCGATTTTATTAACAATAAAATAGTGGCTGTTTAAGAAATTAGTGTGTAAAAAAGTGAAAATCTATTTTCTGAAAAAAGATATATCAGGATTTGGCAATTCTTTCTAATAAAATATTTTTTAGTTAGAATTGGACATACCTGTTTTTTGATAAAAGACAGGAATTGAAAAGAATATTGATTTACAGTAACTTATTCTTTTTAAAAATTTCAAAAACATTTTTAGATATAAAATATTCACTTACGCTCCTGACATTTTTAATAAATAAAATAACTTAGAATCGTCATTAATAAAATGAATGGTTGTTTAGTAAACTACCTCAGGGGAAGCATCGGAGCATTTAAATCTCGATTATCGAGTAAAATAGAACAAAATCATAATTTTATCTAAAACCCTTATATAAAAAGATATGAATTGCATAAACGATTAAAAAAAGAAATAATTTCAGGTTTCTTTTTTCTAAAGTCAAACATGTAAAAATCTTGATTTATAATTTTGGATAGAAAATTGTAATATAGATGCTAATAAAATAATCCAATCATAATTCTTATCACCCCCTGTTGTATCAAAAGGAGGTAGAGGTTTCTACAAAATAGCCACACTAAAAACTAAGTTTTCACTAAGAAGTGATTAAACCAATGACAAAAAATCAACGGGTAACATTAAAAGTTTCATAGCAAATATTCCAGAAAACAAAAAAGACAGCTTGGTAGTGCTGTCTTTTTTAGAATTTTGGTTGGTGAAGTAATTAGATACTTATTTTCTTAATAAATACTCTATCTTGTAATGTAAAGTGAATTTGGTAATCCCCTTTAGGCATTTTAGAAAAATCATATGTATGTGTAAAAACATCATCAATATTATCAATAACTTCATCCAATACATTCCATTTGGTGTCAAACATTGTAATGGTAACTGGTCTCTTTTTTGTATTATTATACAATACTTTTACAATATTATTATCTATAAGTACCTGTGGTTTAAAAATAATAACCGAAGAGTTATCAATTAAGGACACTCCTTTTTTATTTTTTAGTACTGGTGTAACTTTTACATCAAATTCATTCTCTGTTTCAACAAAATATATACCGTCAGGAACATTATTTAAATTAAAATATTTCTGGTAGGATGGCATTTCTTTTAAAGTAATATTAAACAATACTTCTCCATAATAATCTTTAAGATATAATTTCTCACCTTTTGAAACTTCCTTTAGTGATACATTAATCATTAAGGAATTAGTGATCTCTACAGAAACTTTTCCTGCAGCATTTGCAAAATTACTGAATGCAATTACCATTGCTAACAGACATAGGTTAATTACTCTCTTCATAACTTTTAGGTTTTGTTGTTGTTAATTTTTACACTGCAAATATATGTTGGAGGTATTTCTTTAAATACATCTATATTTGCATATGTATGTGCTATTTTAACCACTTTGTTTACTTTAAAACCGCACAAAAGTCAATTTAACATACTATTTATTTTATTTTACATTTTATTAACATAAAAAACAATGTTTAGTTATATAATTGACATATGAAAAGCATCAAACCATCTTTAGAGAAAATTGTACCAGAATTTGGTAGCTCATTTTTTTATGAAAATTTCACTAATGAAAAAAAGAATAAAGCTCCTATTTGGCATTATCATCCAGAAATTGAGATCGTATATGTAAACGGTGGTACAGGAAAACGACAGATCGGGAGTCATATGTCTTATTACAGAAATGGAACCCTGATGCTTATCGGCACAAATCTTCCTCATTGTGGTTTTACAGATAGCCTTACCGGAAATAAAAGTGAAACGATTATCCAGATGCTACCCAATTTTCTAGGTAATTCATTTTTTGACATTCCCGAAATGAGTGGTATCAATACATTAATGGAACAGGCTAAGAAGGGAATTGCCTTTCATGGAGATACCAAAAGACGGATTGGAGCCCGGATAGAATCTTTAGAGATGTTAGACCCTTTTGACAGATTACTTGGAATTTTTAAGATTTTAAAAGAGATGGAGCAAACTCAGGATTATTCTATACTTAATGCAGAAGGTTTTATTATAGAAACAGCATTACAGGATAATAATCGTATCAACTTAGTTTTTAATTTTGTTCAGAAAGAGTTTACAAGACAAATTACACTTGATGAAATTGCAGATAAAGTTAGCATGAGTGTTCCGGGATTTTGCAGATATTTCAAAAAAATCACAGGAAAAACTTTCATTCAATTTGTTAATGAATACAGACTTGTACACGCTGCAAAATTATTACACGAAAAACAAACAAGTATTACAGATATTTGTTATGAAAGTGGTTTTAGTAATTTTTCTCATTTTAATAAACTCTTTAAACAAACCACCGGAAAAACCCCCAGTACGTATAGAAATGAATTAAAGTATGTGGTTTCTTCTTAAATAATATCTATTGCGCCTTTCCCTTCTCGTATTAAAACGGGTTCTCCTCCAGTTAGGTCAATTACTGTAGAAGCAATATTATCACCATACCCGCCATCAATAACGATATCTACTGAATTGTTCCACTTTTCGAGTATTAACTCAGGATCTGTTGTATATTCTATTACTTCATCCTCGTCATAAATAGATGTAGAAACTACCGGATTCCCCAGATTTTCTACTATAGTTTTACAAATATTATTATCAGGCACTCTAATCCCTACGGTTTTTTTCTTCTTAAACACTGTAGGTAAATTATTACTTCCGGGTAAAATAAAAGTATAGGGACCTGGTAGTGTTCTTTTTAATAATTTAAAAGTACTATTATCAATCTGTTTAACATAATCTGATAAATTACTTAAATCACTGCATATAAAAGAAAAGTTAGCTTTTGCCAATTTTACTCCTTTAATTTTTGCAATACGCTCTAAAGCCCTATTATTAGTAATATCACACCCCAAACCATATACCGTATCTGTAGGATAAATAACCACTCCCCCATTACGTAGGCAGTCAACTACTTGTTGCACTCCTCTCGGATTAGGGTTCTCATTATATAGTTTTATAAGTTCTGCCATACTTCTTCGTTGTATAAAGATACGGTATTATACGATGTTTTTATCTTTAAATACTTGTATTTATGGTTATCCATCTGATTTTTTACATTACAAGACATGCAAAGAATAACTAAGGGTAGCGTCTGTAAAAAAGATGTAAATGATAATCATTATATAGAAATACAAATAATTGAATATCAAAACAACAAACGAACACTAATCAGGATTAATTTGCAGAGATACCTCCTTCTGAACACTTAGCTTCTTTTCTGTCAATGTACTTTGTTCCATGATTTGTAACTCATGGGTAATTCTATTGAGCAATATACCAAAATCATCTTGATTGATGAGGCTACTCTCGCGATCTGGAAAAATCTCTTCTACAGGAAACCTGTAATTAAGATCAATAGTAAATTGATAAAAACTGGTCAACAACGCTCCCTCGGTACTTATTAGCGGAACATCTAAAACAATTGAATTATCAATGTTATTTATCTGATTAGGAATTATCCAGGGATGACTTGAATTAAGAACATCAGGATCACGCTTCAGCGTAATATTCTTACTAGGTATTCGTTTTTTATTCGTGTACCATTTATTATTAACAGCGTCATAGGCCTCATAAGTTTCTTTTGCCGTCTTTACAGCACCCAAACTATCTAATGTTGATTTGATATTCATAGTTGCTGCCTTATTAAAATGGTGTTTAGAATGTAACGTTTTCATACCTACGTGTATTCCGAGTAAGTTTGAATATACATCCTCAACCGAAAAACTAGAAAATTTTTCTGATATAAAAGGAACGGTTGATGCACCATACCAAGTAGAAATCTCGTGCCACAGGGAAAGGTCATACGTTATTTTTCCTGCTAATAGAATGCAATCACTATTTCCAAGCTGCACCGGCACATCCAAGTATAAAGTCTTACGTCCTGCTTCGTTACGCAAAGGTATAGCTACTGCACCTTTTCCTCTACATTTTAGAATGGTATTGTATATATAGCGCGTCCAGTCAATTTGATCTCGTAAGTGGCCAATATCAATAAACCCACCTTTGTTTGTATAAATAGTTCCAGTGCCTTCACCCTTATCACCCAAATAGTGATGTTCACCTAAATCATCAACACTAATCACCTGATCAATAGAAACAAATGGCACACCCCATATTTTTAAATCATAACCAAAAGCACAACAAGCTCTAATAATACGACGAGGAGTCTTTCCTAGATCTACACCATCATCCTGCATATGTTGAGCACGTATTATTATAGGATTAACAACAAAACCTAAAAGTATAAAGAATTTTATGTTACTTAATATTGTTTTGTACATGACAAACTTCATGGTATCTGGTGATAAATATTATAGATTATTACGCTTTAGCATATCGGGATAGAGTTCATCCTCAACCCACATAAAGTTAGGGAATATGCGAATTATTTTTTCATAACATAATTTGGCTAGTTGTATTTGATCAGTAGCCTCATATGCTTGCCCCAAAGCAGTCATTGTGTTGATATACATCCAATTACTAACAACTAGCCCTTGTTTTTCAAAGCTTTTAACTGCTTTTATGTAGTATTTAATAGCTTTGGTCTTATCACCGCCAAAAACTGATGGTCGATAATACATTGAGTTTCCTTTTTCAATATTCCCTTGAATATTCTCTGGATCCAGTTCGATAGATTTGTCTATATACCTCATACTTCTCCTACCTAAATAAACAGCCTTAAAATTTGAGATACCAATCGTAAAAGCAATGTAAGCTCCTTTATATGCCAGTAAGGTTGCGTTTTCGGGTGATTCATCTAATAACTTATCAATAATTTTCTCTGATTTATCTATATACTCCTCAGCAGTGTCGTATTTTTCTGCTCCAATTAACCAAGCTGTATAACCGTAGTAATAACTAATAAGCTCCAACTGTTCCTCTAGACTGTTCGAATTTACATTTTTTTCACACGAATGCATTAATTCATACCACTTATCCATTTTACCTCGTGAATAGGCTTTATAAATCTGATCGCGATAGGGACTTTGAGAAAAGCCCAATTGTACTGAAAACAACAAAATGCTGATTACAATTACAAATCTTGTAATATATTTCTGTCTTTCCATATTAGTTTCTTCTGTTTGTTATTTATGAGTCCTTTAATTATTATTAAAAGAAATACAATGTGCTGAGGTAGGACCAAAAGTAAGTTTTGGAGGATCGATTGTTGACTTGCTAACATTACAAAAAATCGAATACATACAATACCTCCAAGATATGCAATTAACCACCACAAGCCCATATATAAATACACCACAAATGGAGCAATGGTCGTTAAAATTCCAAAAGAAATAGTTATTAATACACTATTCCCAAAAAATTGAAATATGTTTTTTATAAATCCTTCAATAGCATCATCTAATCCAACGTACATTCGGCAAGAAATATCGTTATCTCCTAAACGCGTATCACTGGCAAGACCTTTTTCTTTAAATAATCTTATAATAGCGATGTCTTCTACTTTGTTTGATTTATATTTTTCATGAGGCCAGATCGCCTTATAAGTAGTTGCTCTAAACATCATGAATTGCCCATTAGCAGCCGAAAAAATTTTGTTCTTTGACTTGCGAATTAGGTAAATAGGCAGTATACTCAACAAAACCCAGTTCATTAGAGGTACCGAAACTCTTTCTCCAAAAGATTTTACTATCTGTTTTGGAAATATAGATAACAAATGAAGTTCGTATTTCTGAAGATAGCTAATACTGCGCTTGATTACGTCTTTTTTTACGCTTACATCTGCATCTAAAAAGAGTAATATATCACCAGTAGCAGCTTGTGCTAATTGGTGACAGGCATGATTCTTACCTAACCAACCTTGCGGAAGTACATCTCCATTTACTAGTGTAATATTAGATGTACGTGCCGCCCAATCCCTGATAATGCTTTCCGTTTTATCTGTAGAGTGGTCGTTGTAAACAATAATTTCGAGCTTACTATGCTCAAATGTAGATAATTGTTCTAATAAAGTTCCTATGTTTTCTTCCTCATTGCGAGCGGGTATTAAAATCGAAACATGGGACTCCAACATTAATGGAGTCACTTTTGGTAAATAAGCAAACGAAAGATAATTAATAAATGCGACCAGCAATCTGATAACAAGCAAGGTTATTAAAAAATAACAAAAATAAATCATCTTACACCTTGTTTTATAAAGCATGTTTTTGCAAAACGATTAAATTCTCGTTCTACATCCTCAGCTTTTGTATTTGTACTTATATTTACAGTATGTGTTTCATAATACACACACATATCAGGCCTTAGTTTAGTTCCATAATTAATAAGGTTAACATTATAGACTAATTGGAAATCATTTTTTGTATTTTCCAAAACATGAGAAAGCAGGCCTTTTTCAAAAGTAAACTCTTGTGTATATATGCTGCTAATCTTTCCTTGTGGAAAAAACAAAAACAGGTTCTCTGTATCCCGTAACATTTCAACAGCATAATCAAGGCTGGCAATACTTGAGCGCTTACCTTTGCTAATTGAACTGGCTCCAATTTTGGTTAATATCATGTTTTTACTCAGTTCCTTTTCTAACATCATGAAATTAAATCTTCGTTTAAAAATTTTGAGATTTAGTAAAATTTGAATAAAGCCGTCATAAAACGAAAAGTGATTACTGATCATAAGAATAGGAAGTCCTTTTTCTTCATACTGACCTCTATACTTAACACTGCTAAAAAAAAAGCCAATCAGTATTTTTGTATAATAATTAGAAAAAATCACCCAGAATTTATTATGATTTGCTCGTATCATTTTTTAGTATAAATATGGTGAATAACTAAAACTACAAAAAAACAGAATTGCACAAAAAACAACCACCGCGCAGGTCTATTATGTGTATTTACCTTAAATTTCTGAATCGCCCAATTAAAAATTAAAGCTAATAGAAACCAGACTGCATAGTTATTTATAGGCGGATCGTTTTTTGAAAATACCCATAAGTCCATTAAGGGAGCTGCCTTTTCGAGTAAGATATCGTATAGTACCATTAGAGATGCTGCACCTACAATAATCAGAATATTTTTTGATGTATATCTAGAGATAATACCGTTGGAAGCATACGTTAAGAAAACCCAATTAAGACCAATGATAACAGGTACATCAACTATTTTGATCCCCAGCCCTCTACCATATGTATACTCCCCAAATAGTTCACCGGTTGCTACGCCAATAATTTCGGCTATAATACTTAGTATAAAAATACTTGTCAAAACAGAAATCGCTTTTATATTCCATCCTTTATGATGTAAAAAGACAGCCATCGAAACTAAAATCAGCGTATAAGGTGTAATTAGTATAAATAAATTATAGGTGAAAGGCATAAAATATAAAACCAGTCCCACACAGTAAAAAACTATAAAAGTTATTGGCAGTCCTTCGTTAACACTATATTTAATTATCCGATTCATCTGCTAAGCGGGTGTTTCATTAGCAATAATTTTTGCAATTGGTATTGCCCCAGGAGACACATTTCTTTCAAATACAGGAGCGTCATATGCTTTGCCCGCAAACCTGCAAGTTGTAGCCAAACCATCAATTCCGGAACCAACCACCACAACCTTCATCCGTTTTTAGTTTTTTTAGATCTCATTTCAAAAATATGAGTCAGCGCCAATGGTGATAAAAGCAATGAGAAATTATAAAACATATCTTCAAACGGAATTGAAAGAATACGAATTCCAAGCATTTCCTGAGGGTTATAATCAAAAACAGCTTGTTCAATTCCTGTACCTGTTAAGATTCCGTTTATAATAAAAAATGGAATTAGCAAAATCGGGTATATTGCTAAATAGTACTGCACTACTTCTCTGGTAAAATAATAACTTAGTAAAAGTATCGCTGGCAAAACGAGGAAATTAACAAAAGTATAGGTGAGATCTCGATGTAACAATGAAATCATAAGAGATAAGACCACAATTAGAAAAGTTAAAACTTTTGTCCATTGCTCATTTAACTTGAATTTTGGAAAATGAAATTGAACAGCGTAAAATGAGAACGAACAAGCGTATGGAATGGCTATAAAAAACAGATATTCTTCTAAAGGAAGTTTATTTATATAAATGCCTGAATTATAAGTTGGGTTAAAAAACCAGCATCCCATATGGGTAAAGATGATATCCCAAGTGACAAAAACAAGCATCGTTATTAAGATTGCAGGAATTAGATACTTCCAGCGCTTATAGAGTCTGAGATTTTTCTCAAAACTCAAAGCTAGAGGCCCGGCAAGAGAAATAATAAGTATAATTAGGTAGAGTGACATAGTTCTTAATTTTATTGTGCTCTATGTCAATTTAAGTTTATTACTTATATAAATAGAGGCTAATGTCCATATTTTGGATCTATTAGGTATTCGAATTCGTTGATTCAGCAATTTCTCTACAGGAGTGCTCTCTATCTTGGTTGTAAGTTTAGAATAATAAAGATAGGCGGCATATACTCCGTTTTTTGAATTGTCAGGCAGTTCTTTAATTCCCTCTAAAGCAATTCTGAAATCTTCGTAAATATATTCGATAATTTTTTTCTTGATATTTTCAGATAACTCGTTATCCCTTAAGATTGGAAAATAGATACGGTGCAACTGATTTATGTCGTCATTGATATCCCGTAAGAAATTTACTTTCTGAAAAGCAGAGCCCAAACGCATAGCTGCCGGTTTTAAAGCCTGATAGCGTTCTTCATCTCCATTAACAAAAACCTTAAGACACATCAGACCCACTACATCAGCCGATCCGTATATGTACGCTTTAATCTCCTCATCATTAAACTCTTTCTTTGATAAATCACTACGCATGCTTTTTAAGAAAGCCTGTATCAGTTCATCATTAATATTGTACTTACGAACAGTTATCTGAAACGAATTGAGTATTGGATTAAGACTTATACCTTGATTATAGGCTCGGTAATAGTCCTCTTCAAAATTCGAAAACAAAGTAACCTTGTCATAATCGTGAAATGTATCAACAATCTCATCAGCAAAACGCACAAAACCATAAATACTAAAGATACTGTCTCTTATTGATTTATCAAACAATCTAATACCCATTGAAAACGAAGTGCTATAATTTTGTGTAGCAATTTTACTACACTTAAATGATACTTCATCAAACAATTCCTTCATTTATCCCTGTTTATTTTTTTTATGCAATTTCACGGTTGATTCCATATAATTATCATCCCTACCTAAAAGAAGTACCTCAGTCTTTCCCCCTACAAGAAAGGCACGTATCTAAATAGGTAGTTAAGTATTAAAACTACTTAATTCTTGTTATTTTTGGATTTTGATAAGTTAATGTTTTTGCTAAAGTAATCATCTTTTTCAAACTCGCCTACTTTTTAAATAAGCAATTATACTATTACACAAACCTTTCCGGGTGTAGATTAGCTGTCTTTTTATAGCTTACTACCAAAATGTTGGAATTGTTTTTATGAAAAAAATATCTCTGAATAGTATAAAATAAATATCGTCAATACGAAAAAAAAGCTCGATAAAATAAACGCAAATAAAGAAGAAGTAAGTGCTTCTATAATGCCAGGGAAAATAGCCTAAAGTATACTACTTGTATCTTAATCGAATACAAAACTTGTATAAAGTAAGAGTCTGATACAGAGTTTTGAGTTGGA
Source organism: Aquimarina sp. RZ0 (assembly GCF_008370685.1). Lineage (GTDB taxonomy): Bacteria > Bacteroidota > Bacteroidia > Flavobacteriales > Flavobacteriaceae > Aquimarina. Next base: position 24,289 of record NZ_VTZU01000019.1, on the reverse strand, counting down.
CTTATTTAAAAAGCATACTATTCTACCATCTGGTTGGAGAATTAAAGTACTCGATAACAAGAATTATAATTTAATTTCAGACTAAATACAGATAACCTCCATAACCCCCTTACGGTCTATGGTTAACAAATACCATTAGGGAACAAATTCAAAAAAACTATCCTATAATTTTAAGCTTGGCAAATCGTAGTAATAATTTCTTTAATCCACCATTTTCAAAATTAATTTCAGCTTTCTTATCTTGCCCAACACCTTCAATTTGAATAATTTTCCCTTTCCCAAAACGCATATGCTCGACAATGATTCCTGGTATAAGATCTCCATCAAACAGGTTTGTTTTTGATCCGTTCTCTTCTCCATTTGACATGGGTCTTAGTTTTCTCAACTTTCGCAATTGTTCTTCTGAAGGCTTATGAGATACCGGCGGAGAACCAGACACTGGTTTCTTAAGCCTTAATTTACTCTTATCAACTTCTCCAAAAATATCTGTATTCATCAATGGTTTATATCGATACGTATCAATTGGAGTAATATATTCCAGATACTCAGGATCTATTTCTTCTATAAAACGACTTGGTTCTGCATCAACAAGTTTACCCCATCGATATCTGGATTGTGTATAGGTAAGATATGCTTGTTTTTCTGCTCTTGTGAGTGCCACATAAAACAATCTTCTTTCTTCTTCTAATTCTGATCTGGTATTCATGCTCATACCAGAAGGGAATAGATCTTCTTCCATTCCTACAATATATACATATGGGAATTCTAAACCTTTTGCCAGATGTATTGTCATAAGCGCAACTCTATCATCATCTCCTGTATCCTGATCAAGATCTGTAGCCAGTGCAACATCTTCTAAAAACTCTGCCAGCGAACCTGTTTCATCAGCCAGTTCCTTTTGTTCTTCTACAAAATCACGAATACCATTTAACAACTCTTCAATATTTTCTATACGTGCAATACCTTCTGGCGTTCCATCTTTTTTAAGCTCCTGAAGTAAACCTGTATTTTTAGCAACCATTTCTGATAATACAAAAGCATCAGAAGTTTGATTAGTGACCTGAAAACTTTTGATCATATTCATGAAGTTTTCCAGCCTTGTTTTGGTTCCACTATTGATTTTTAAATTAATACGATCCAGATTTTCTATAATTTCAAAAATCGGACGATCATAATGATTTGCAGCAACCACCAATTTATCCACTGTAGTTCCACCAATTCCTCTTGCAGGGTAATTAATCACACGTTTTAGCGCTTCTTCATCTTTAGGATTAATAATCAATCGCAAATAGGCCAATACATCTTTTATCTCTTTTCGTTGATAAAAGGATAAACCTCCATAAATCCTATACTTAATATCACGCTTTCTCAGTGCATCTTCCATTGCACGTGACTGTGCATTGGTTCTATATAGTATAGCAAACTGACCGTTTGTTAACTGATGCTGCATTTGATTTTCAAAAATAGAACTTGCAACAAAACGTCCCTCATCCCCATCTGTCAATAATCGATTTACAAGAATTTTGGGCCCTGGATCATTTGCTGTCCACACCACCTTGTCCAGTTTTGTTTTATTTTTATCAATAATGGAATTTGCAGCTTCAACAATATTTTTTGTAGATCGGTAATTTTGCTCTAGTCTATATTGCTGTACATTAGCATAATCTTTCTGAAAATTAAGGATATTATTAATATTTGCTCCACGAAAAGCATAGATACTTTGAGCATCATCTCCCACTACACAAATATTCTGAAATTTATCCGATAAAGCCTTTACAATAAGATATTGCGAGTGATTTGTATCCTGATACTCGTCTACCAAAATATATCTAAAACGATTTTGATATTTTGCTAATACCTCTGGAAAACGATTTAATAATTCGTTAGTTTTTAAGAGTAAATCATCAAAATCCATCGCTCCTGCCTTAAAACAACGCTCTACATAGTGTCCATAGATCTCCCCCATTCTTGGACGCTTAGCCATTGCATCTGCTTCTACCAGTTCAGGATTTTGAAAATATGCTTTTACAGTAATCAGATTATTTTTATATGAAGAAATACGAGATTGTACCTGTTTATATTTATAAATATCCTTATCTAAGCCCATTTCCTTAATTACAGAAGCAATTAATCGTTGAGAATCTTGTGTATCGTATATAGTAAAATTAGAAGGGTATCCTAACTTATCTGCTTCAATTCTAAGGATTTTAGCAAAAATAGAATGAAAAGTTCCCATCCATAGATTTTTTGCCTCAGTAGTACCTACTATATCAGCAATACGTTTCTTCATTTCACGTGCTGCCTTATTCGTAAAGGTTAAAGACAATATATTAAATGAATCTACACCTTGATTCATAAGATACGCAATCCTATAGGTAAGTACCCTTGTTTTTCCAGAACCTGCTCCGGCAATCACAATCATTGGGCCATCTTTTTGTAATACAGGTGCCCGCTGCGCATCATTTAATCCTGCTAAATATTCTTCCAAATCTGCATTAATTTTAAAGATGGAAATTTAAGGAAAGAATAATGGTTATGGAAGTATCTGAAGATTTACTTATAAACAACCTATAACCGAATAAAATGGATATTACAAAACAAAGTTGTGCATTAAAAAATCATTTTTTTTCAGACAATTTCATTCACTTACTGATTATAAATTAAGTTTTTTCATACTTTTCAAAAAATAAAAATGTTAAAAACCAGATTAAAATCAAATAAAACAGATTAAATACGTATTTTTATAAATACCAAGAAAATACAATAACCCCAAAAACTTTCATTATGACCCCGATTATGAATGTACAAACAATAGAAAAAGAGCAAATCAAATTCCTGACATTTCCTAAACAAGATGTGCTGTCCAAAAGAAAAGATCAGATTGATCGTATTCTTGAGCTTCAACGCGCCTTATCATTAGGCAATCTGGAACGACAAAAAGTAAGAATCGTTTTTGTAGATAGTGCAGGGATTAAAAAAGTAGAAACCACCATATGGGGAATCACTGATAAAGAAGTAATATTAAAACAAGCTACTATCATTCCGCTAGAAAGAATAATCAGCATTAGATAAGATTTAAGTTTTATTGCGTTAAAAACCCTTAGCATCTTTTAATCAAAGTGTTGAGGGTTTTTTTATACCCTAAAATATTTTTTAACTTTCCTTTAATAGATTTTTGAATATCTTTAGAAACAAAAAAACAATTGAAACACATAGTTCTATGCTTTCTCGTTTTATTGCCAGGATTAGTCTTTTGTCAAAAAGAAAAAACAGTAGAAGGTACCATCCCTAAATATGGTAATACTTATATAGTGAACAATCCCGATTTTAAAACCGATATCCTCAATGATTTAAAAGTAGTTTTTGATGTAGGAAGATCTTTTGGAGATAGTACCAAACTAAATCCTCTTATAAATACAGCCGCCAGATATCTAAATATGCATCTAAATGCGAATGTCCCCGAGAAGAACCTTAAAGTGGCTTTGGTAATTCATGGAAATGCAATCAATGATGTTTTGAATAATACACAATATAAAACTAGGTTTACTATCGATAATCCCAATACTCCATTACTATCTGCACTTTCAGATAAAGGAGTACAGATTATAGTATGTGGACAAACAGCTGCGCACAGAAATATTACTAAAACTAATGTACATCCAGATATACAAATAGCATTATCAGCTATGACCGCTCTGGTACAATTACAAAATAAAGGCTATAAACTCATTAATTTTTAACCCCTAATGCTTATGAAAAATAATACACTTATCATACTACTCCTATTTTGTTTTAGCATACAAGCACAAAAAATAGATCCCGAAATCAAAAAGATGTCAGAAGATATTGAAAGTAAAGTTATAGCATGGCGAAGGGATTTTCATCAAAACCCAGAACTCTCTAATCGTGAATTTGAAACGGCAAAAAAAATAGCAAAACATCTTACGAGTTTAGGTTTTGAAGTAACAGAAAAAGTTGCAAAAACAGGTGTTGTCGCCGTTCTTAGAGGAAATACCAAAGGAAAAACTGTAGCACTTAGAGCAGACATAGATGCCCTTCCTGTTACTGAGCGTACAGATATAGCATTTAAATCTACCGTCAAAACAACATTTCTGGATACAGAGGTAGGTGTAAGTCACGCCTGTGGTCACGATACCCATATTGCAATTCTTATGGGAGTCGCAGAAGTATTGAGTAAAAATAAAGATAAAATAAAAGGAACTGTAAAATTTATTTTTCAACCAGCTGAAGAAGGACCTCCTCCAGGAGAAGATGGTGGAGCAAAGCTTATGATCAAAGAAGGCGTATTAAAAAACCCGGATGTTGATGCCATTTTTGGTTTGCATATTAATTCTGGCACTCCTGTAGGAATGATTCGGTACAAACCAGGAGGTACTATGGCAGCAGTAGAACGTTTTGTTATTGATGTAAAAGGAAAACAAACTCATGGATCTGCACCCTGGACCGGAGTTGATCCTATATTAATCTCGGCCAAAATTATCGATGGATTACAAACCATCATCAGTAGAGAATCCCCATTGGTTGATGAAGCCGCTGTAATCACGGTTGGAAAAATCACTAGTGGAGTTCGGTTTAATATCATTCCAGAAAGTGCAGAGATGATCGGAACCGTTAGAACATTAGACCCGGAAATGCGCAAAATGATTATCCAGAGAATGAATGAAATGGTTCCTGCCATTGCAAAAGCTTATGGCGGTGAAGCCGTAATTACATTTCAGAATAATACATCTATCACCTACAATGATCCTGAGTTGGTTAAAAAAATGTTACCCACAATCAAAGGAGTTGCAGGAGAAGACAATGTGATTTTATCCAAAGCTACCACGGGTGGTGAGGATTTTTCGTATTTTCAGGAGGTCGTTCCTGGTTTTTATTTCTTTTTAGGAGGAAAATCGCCAGAAACTAAAAAAGTTACTTCTCACCATACTCCCGATTTTTATATTGACGAAAGTGGATTGTTATTAGGTGTTAAAGTAATGTCTCAACTAGCGTTAGATTATCTAAGCGCTCAATAATTATAAGTATATTATGGAAGTTATGACAGATTTCTTAAGTTCAGTTCCCTGGTGGGTATGGGTTTTGATAGTATTAGGCATTATTACTATTAGAGATATCTTTTTTAATAGAAAACATACAATAAGTCATAATTTTCCTCTTATCGGACATCTTAGATATTTATTAGAGAGTATTGGTCCAGAAATGAGACAGTATTTTGTAGCTAATAATAGAGAAGAACTACCTTTTAATAGAATAGAAAGAAGTTGGGTATATGCTTCTTCAAAAAATGAAAACAATTATGAAGGCTTTGGAACTGACTGCAATATCTACGAACATCAACACGTTTTTATAAAAAATTGCCTGATCCCATATCAAATGGATGCAGAACATCCTAACAGAAAAGATAAGACTTTTTTACCTTGTGCCAAAGTTATAGGAGCTTATAACAAGCGTAAAAAACCGTATCGCCCTGCATCTGTTATTAATGTTTCTGCTATGAGTTTTGGTTCTTTATCTGCCAAAGCTGTAGAGTCATTGAATATAGGAATCAGAAAAGCAGGAGCTTATCATAATACTGGAGAAGGAGGTCTCTCTCCATATCATAGTAATGGTGGAGATGTAATTTTTCATTTTGGAACTGGTTATTTTGGTGTCCGAAGTGAAGATGGAAACTTTTCTATGAAGAAAATGAAGGAATTGGTAACCAATAACCCTTTTATCAGAGCCATAGAAATTAAGCTTTCGCAAGGTGCAAAACCAGGAAAAGGCGGTGTCTTACCTGGTGCAAAAATCACTCCTCAAATTGCAAAAATACGAGGTGTAGAAGTTGGTAAAGATGTATTATCACCATCATCTCATAAGGCTTTTAAAAATGTCCCTGAGCTATTACAATTCATAGAAGATATTGCAAATGAAACAGGCTTACCCGTAGGCATCAAGGCTGCTATAGGAAAAACAGAACAGTGGGAACTACTAGCAGAATTAATGGTTTCTTCTAATAGAGGACCTGATTTTATTACTATTGATGGTGGTGAAGGAGGTACCGGTGCGGCACCTCCTAGCTTTGCAGATCACGTTTCCTTACCCTGGATATATGGGTTTACTGCGATTTATAAGATATTTCAGAGACATAACCTTACAGATAGAGTTGTTTTTATTGGCAGTGGTAAACTGGGATTTCCTGCAAAAGCCGCTATGGCTTTTGCAATGGGAGTAGATTGTATCAATGTAGCACGAGAGGCAATGATGAGTATCGGGTGCATACAAGCACAAGTATGTCATACCAATAGATGTCCTAGTGGAATAGCTACACAAAGTACTTGGTTACAAAAAGGAATTGATATACCTTTAAAATCTGATCGACTTGCTCAGTATTTTAAAACATTCAGAAAAGAACTTATAGAAATTACCCACGCAGCAGGTTATGAGCATCCTTGCCAGTTTACTATGAAAGATGTAGATGTGAATGTAGATGATGGAGAATTAACCAAAACATTAGAAGATTCATTTCAATACACAAAAACACCTGTTTCTTACACTTGTGCCATGGATTTAAAAGATTGTACGTATCTTGGTGGCCATTATAAACAGTCTATTACCAATTAAAGCAAAATCCAACCAAAGCTTATAAGATTAACGGTGTCGTTAAAGATTTTTTACACAGTGCTAAAATAATTTTATTGACAATTAAAAGAATACACAAAACCAATGAAACTCGAAATTCTACCTTTATTAATATCATTAATACCTTCTTTATTCCTTACCTTATTAGCATTATACTATTTTAAACTGCATACAGATAATGAAGAAAAAAGACGTAGATATTTAATGCACAAAGACAATCAAAAACAGTCTTTACCATTACGTCTCCAGGCTTATGAGCGTATGGCTCTTTTTTTAGAACGTATTTCCCCTGGCAAGCTATTACTAAGAACTACACCATTGGATGATGATATAAAAAGCTACGAATCATTATTAATAAATACTATAGAGCAAGAGTTTGATCATAATCTAACACAGCAAATCTATATCTCTGATGAATGCTGGAATATTGTAAAATCAGCTAAAAACGGTACAATTGCCCTTATCAGAAAAACGATATTAAAAGAAGAAGTAGATTCTGTTGATAAAATGAGACAAACTATACTTACAGAGATTGTAGAAAAGGGATCTCCAAGTGATTCTGCATTAACAGCTATAAAAAGAGAAGTAGAAGATTTGTGGTAACTGTAACTTGCTTAGGTTATCCTTCTTAAGTATCGTAAAAAAGGATCTACACCATTTTTTACCTGAATGTACTGTAAAATAAAAGTATGCTTTTTTATAATTTATGGCAAATGTCAGCTTACACATTCAGTAAATTTTCTAAGTATTACTTTAATAATTTATTCTGGATAATTAAATTGAATTTATTCTAAAATAGAATTCATTTCTTATAAATAACTGAAAGTCAACAGCAAATTTATAACCACTCTGAAATCTTGTTTACACAGTGGTAAATTAAATATATTCCTAAATTAAAGCAACTTTCTTGCCTTGAATATCTCGATTAAGAGATATTTTTATATTTAATAGTCATTAGTTGTTTAGCTATAACTTTGCTTTATTTAACCCGTTTTTATGTATTGGAACTTTGCGATGAAGCTTTCAGGCGCAATAAAATATCGCATTTTCTAAGTTTTAGCATAGCACCGCTATGGTTAAACTTAACAATGTAGCGCAGCATTATATTTTGCAGTAGCTGAAAGCTGTAATGGATTTTTCCAATGCATACAGCAGGTTTAATACGATTTATAACTAAAAATTTCGCATATTCATCGTTTCTTTTTCCTTTCTACTTCGTTTAAAAAATAAACCGTAGCTATAGCTATGCTTGATTTTTTTGCCTTGCATAAAGAAAAAATAATTCAATGAATTTATACGAATTTTTTAATCACAAATCGTATAACTATTTATTTAGTAAAATCTAATTCAATACATTCTTGCAAAGTACCACAAGAAGATTCAGCTTCAAAACAGATTTCATACGTTCCTCACTCTGTAAGATAACTAACATATGGAAAAATAACAGATCGTGTTAGCGAAGTTGAAGGTACTGCAAATCCATCAATTGACCAGGTAATTGTTTCACGCATACCACTTACAAGTAAAAAAGCTCCTTGAGCATCTATAACTCTCAAACTAGGATAGTCAATAAGATCTATTTCACAATTTTTTAGAGGCGCTTTATCAAAATCATTTGTTGATAGATTTTCAATATTGTTTATACTATCAAGATCTTGCTCTATTGTATCTCCTTTTTCACAAGAAGTGAGGGCAACCATAACAAATAGGCTAGTAAAGAATTTTTAATTTTTTTGCCGCAATGAGAAATATCAGCTTACAGGTCGTCTAAAAAATTAATTTTACTTGTAAATATAATCCTACCTAAGTCAACCATTTATCTTGCCAACACGCCCCATAATTATTTCTAAAGTCATATACAGCAGTTGCTTAAGGACTAAAAAATAAGATTCTTAACATATATTTTCCGAAACTTTATAAGCTAAGGCTTCAATCTTACAAATAATAAATAAGATTATTTTCAGTTATAGTTTTGTTTTTAATTCTAAAATTAGATTTTAGAATTACCTTAATTTGCATTAGAATAATACCACAAAAAGATTTTTTATAAACGTCTTTTTAAAATTACAGTAATTTAATTATAATTGGTTGATCTTACTCCCTCCTCCTTCTTTTGCTTGTTAAGTATATTATTGTTACAGACATAAAATGTCTGTAACACATAAATATGCTTTAATAAATCGAAATTGTAAATTTTACCTTAACAAACTGATAAACAAACTCTTATGAAATCTTTATGCATTTTAAAAAATTATGTAATCAGAGCATTAGTCTCCAGAAAAAATGTACTCCTTCTTCCCTACTCACTACTTCTTTTTACTTTATTAGTTTTTGACAGTGGAATAGCCCAAGAATACGTACCCTATCAATTGGGAAACGAAAAGGAATTCAGTTATAACTTATTGGCTAAAAAATCCAGCAGTATTTCTCTTCAAATATCAGAAAGTGAGGCGCTTCAAGGAGTCGTCAATCTACAAGATGGTACTATGGATTCATATAGTATTGCCGGAAGTATACAAAATGAGGAAAATGCATTTTTTAATATCTCTAAAAGTAATGGAATTGTAAAAGGACAAATTGTTCTTTATAAGCAGAAAAGAGCCTTTGAATACTATTCTAATGATACGAATGAGATAATGATAAAAGAAACAGACATTAATAAGGTGCTTTGTATTGATTTAAAGAAGGTTGACAATAAAGAAGCTGACCAGAAAACGATCATGTCTAAGAGACTTCCGGACTTACAAAGTTTACCTGGAGCCGTAGCTACCGTGTATCTTGATTTTGATGGAGAGGTAGTAAGTGGAACGAGATGGGCTGGTGGAGCCACTATAAATGCTGTCCCTTCTGGATTTAGTGATGAAAAAATCACAAATATATGGAGAATTATGGCTGAGGATTTCAGACCGTTTAATATTAACATAACAACCAATAGAGATATTTTTGAAGCGGCTCCTGTTAATCGTAGAATGATGTGTATTTTTACGTCTACAGACACAGCTGCTCCCGGATCTGGCGGTGTAGCCTTTTTAAATTCTTTTTCTTCTAATAGAAACGATGATCCATGTTGGGCATATAATTCTTCTACCAGATCAGCTGGAGAAACTGGCTCTCATGAAGTAGGGCATACACTCGGATTATCTCATGATGGTGTTCCTGGTAATCAATATTATGCCGGTCATGGAGACTGGAGTCCCATTATGGGATGGAGCGTTAGCAAACCTATTGGTCATTGGAGTAAAGGAGAATATAATAATGCTACTACCAATCAGGATGATTTAGCAATTATATCTAGTGACCGTAATGGGTTTGGATATAAGCAAGATGATCACGGTAACACACTTACCGAAGCTAGTGAAATTGTTGTAAACGCAACAGGAGAAGTAAATGCTACACAAAATGCTGGTATAATATCTATAAGAGAAGATAAAGATGTCTTTTCTTTTATCACCTCTGGTGGTGAAATCAAATTTGATATTGAGCCAGATCCCTTTTATCCTAATCTGAATATAGAAGCTAAAATTATAAACGCGCAAGGAGAGGAAATTGAAATCTCCAGCCCAACTAGAGATCTTAGTGCAAGTATATCTGCTACTGTGGCGGGAGGAACTTACTTCTTACAAATTGATGGAGTTGGAGAAGGTAATTTGTCTACAGGATATTCTGATTATTCATCCATTGGTGCATATACAATATCTGGTTCATATGCTCCCGGAAATAACAACCAACCACCAGTTGCTAATTTTGAATCTACAAATGAATGCGATAAAGTAAGTTTTACAAGTACTTCGATCAATGCCGTGAATACCTATTTATGGGATTTTGGTGATGGTACCACTTCTACCTTACAAAATCCAGATCACGTATATACGCAAAACGGAACATACACTGTATCCCTTACTGTTACAAATGATATAGGTGCCAATACCAAAGAAAATAGTATCGATATTGCAATAGCATCCTTACCACAGAGTCTCGAAACTACCGCTTGTAATGGAGCATCGACTACAATAAATGTATCAGGAAGTAATGGGTATCTCTGGTATGAACAACCTGATGATACTACTATAATTGCAACAGGTAGTAGTTTTGTAACACCAGAACTTACAGCTACAACAACATATTATGTCTCAGGTACTACCAAACCTATTACAACCGCAGCAGTAGGTATTGAGAATATAAGCCCGAATGATGGTAGAATCCATCAAGGTGGGTTTAGCCTTCTTTTTGATGCAGAAGAACCTATACTGCTTAAAACAGCGACTATCGCAGCAGAAGGCTCAGGAAACAGAACCCTGGAACTTAAAAACGCATCAGGAGATATCTTAATCTCTAAAGAAATTAATATTCCTGATGGTGAAAATACTGTTGATATCAATATAACTATTCCTAAAGGAACTAACATGGAAATAGGTTTTACAGAAAATGCTAACTTATTTCGAAGTGATAAAAATGTAAACTATCCATATGAAGTATCAGATATTGTTAGCATAAAAAGAAGTACGGCGGGAAATGACCCTGAAACTTATTATTACTATCTATACAATTGGGAAATTACCACACTAGGAGAATGTGAAACAACAGAGCGTGCAGAAGTAACGGTAACGGTAGCAGATGCGCCAGAAACACCTACCATATCTCTGGATACAAATACAAATGAAATTACGGTAGCTCAACAATTTACTGCATACCAATGGTATTTGGATAATCAACCTATTGATGGAGCAACCAATGCTACACTTATTGCAGATAGGGAAGGAACCTATACACTAGAAGCTTTTAATGAGGATGGGTGTAGCTCTTTTTCTGAAAACATTGTAATAGACACCTTGTCAATAACTGATGTACTTTCTCCAATAGAATCAATTATTATTTACCCTAATCCCGTTAACGAAATTTTATATATAAACGGTTTAGATGGAATCAAAGACAAGATACAAAGCCTGAAAATAGTAAACACATTAGGTCAGGTAATCTCAACATATGATAATTCTTTTACTGAATTAGACACGAGCAATCTTGCAGAAGGACTCTATTTTTTAGTTCTCAATAATAAAACCAGTAAGAAATTTATCAAAACGTACTAGTTAGCCATCGTCCCCCCTACTTATTAGCTATACAGAAAGGACAAATAGCCTATTTTATATAGGTTATTTGTCTATTTTTTTACCAGTAAATCAGACCCCTGTGAACCTCACTAGACATTTATTGAAAAAAACATTTTTATTTCGAGGCAAGCCTCGGAGCATTTAAATCTCTATTATCGAGTAGATTATACCTCTGGAAACCACACTAGAGATTTATTAAAAAAACATTCGATTTCAAGGCTAGTATTTTAAATCCCGATTATCGACTACAATTTATTGGATATTCTTAAATACTATTTCCGATTTAAAATTATACAAGGCTTTGATGACATCAACATAAACTCAATCAAATTATTTTTTAAATCAGACGAGAATGAAAATTTATAGATAGTAGCGCTTTCAATGCTTTTTATTTGAAACCAAGATCGTGCAAAAAAAAATGTCGTAACAAGCCAGTATATAAAATAAGAAAACCCATAATAAAAATGGGTTTTCTTAATTAGGTTAATTGCAAACTAAATCTTGGGGAGGATTTGTTTACAAGCACAAAAGAAATATTTTATAAAAGAATTTTCCCCAATATTTAATTAAAATTTAATTCTACCTATCCGTTTTATGAATATGAGAAATATTTCACATCTCAAAAGCATAAAAGGAATATAAAATAAGGTTTTTTTATTCTGATTTTAATAAAACACTTCTTATTGCCTAGTATTACTATTAAAAAAAAGGTGAATTACATAAATTTATGTTAAAAATATCTTAAAAAACATATATCCCCGATTTGAGGTATCCTTTTAGAACCTTGTATCGTTTTTATAAAAGAAAATTTATACTGGTAAATAAAGCGGTTTTATTTAAGGGGCTATTACATATCTTTTTAGTGGATCATATTTGCTGACATACATATTCTATAAATTGTAGAACGAATACTATCTCAATATCGACAGTTTATACAAACTCAGACAATTTATGAATGATCAAAACTAACTTTGTAGACAAATATTTTTATTAAAACCCCAAAAACAACTTAACGTAATGAAAACCAAAAAACTCTTAATCATCTTATTACTAATAAGCGTTGCGTGCTATACACAAAACACAGAACAACGGGCACGACAAAAAATTGACCAATTAAATCAATTAATCACAAATGCCAAAAATAAAGGCATTGATGTAACTAAAGAAAAAATGTCTTTGCGAGTTGCAGATATTTTTTTAGAATATGCTAAATGGGATCAAAACCATAAAGGAGAAGTTGCTGCTGATTTTAGAAAAGCTGGCAGAGTAGTTCCTAATAGTGCAGTGCAAAAAACACCCGAAGAATACGCAAATTTACTTCCTGAATATGAAAGACAAGAAGTAGTTTTGTTACTCGATGAAGCGATCTCAAAACTAAACAAGTTAATCGCTGGGCAGGAAAAAAGAAAACCTACTTTAGAGTTGGATTGGGAATCCCTGGATATTGATGGTTTTGACATAAAACAAAATGGTACTCCAGTATTTTTACTAGACTGGAATTTCAAACCAGGCTCTACTATGGGGTTTGACACCAGAGAATTTTTTGGCAGTTTAGGAGGATACTATTACTCTATTCAATTTTTACGGGAAAATGCAGACGGTAGTATTGGTATAAATCCCGGACAAGAAGCTAGGCTAAGAAATTTAAAGTCTGGAAATTTTGGAGCTCCATTTTTAGGAATGCGTCTGGTTCCCGATTTTATAAAAAAAGCGTATCCTGATTTCACAAAAGGTGGATCCACATTTACGGGATTCGACATTGACCACCCTCAAGCAAGAAAATTACACAAAACACTGTTTGAAAAGTATGTCCCTTTTTTTAAAGGAAAGAATATGAGCAAACTAGGATATATGCTATCCAATGAACCTCATTGGAATACCTCAGGAACCTGGGACGTTGTCGAAATTACTGCACATACGAAATCTAAATTTGTAGATTGGTTAAAAAGGAAACATGGTACTATTACTGAAGTAAATAACCTATGGAGTACTTCCTTTTCTAACTTTAGACAAGCGGCTAATTCATTTGTTACACCAGTAAACAAATCGTTAAGAGGGAGTCCTCAATATTACGATTTTATGAGATTTAATCAAAATAGAGTTACTGAGTGGTTCACATTTTTACGTGATGAAATAAAAAAAATAGATCCTGATGCCAAAACCCACATAAAATTAATTCCAGGACAGTGGTATGATGGTTCCAGAGATAATGGTTTAGATTTTGAAGCGTTGACAAATCTTACAGAAATAATAGGCCACGATGCAGAAATGAAACACTCCACGCGTTGGGGTAAAAACAACCCATGGCAAGAAAAATATATCTTAGAATGGAGAGATTTAGCAATTTCATATGATTTTTTTCAATCTATAAAACCAAATGCAATTAATTATAACTCTGAAGGACATTCTTTACTAGGTAGTTCCATGGATGTTTTCTTGCGACCTTCTTATGCCAGAGCATCTCAATGGATATCGACTATTCACGGAGGTGATGTAACCACCAACTGGGCCTGGCTGAGAAACGCTGACGGGTCTCTAAAATCTAATTTTAAACTGGCTGCGTCTACCACCCAACAACCCCGAATCCTCAATGAGCTGCACGCTACGATGATTGATCTCAATACGTATGGCAAAGAAATTTCTGATTTACAACATATCAAAAGCCCAATGCGCTTTTTTTATTCTGAAACTTCTGCTATTAATAAACCCAATCATATGACACAACTAAAAGAGTTGTATGAAGATTTTTATTTTGAAGGATATAGATTAGGATTTGCCACAGAAAACATTATCAAAAAACAAAATGCCAAGAACTGGGAATTTATTGTGGTCAGTAATACTGAATATGCTACCTATAATGAGTTTAAAACAATCCAAAATTATCTAGATAATGGAGGAACAGTCCTTATAGATGGAATAAGCTTAAGAAAAAATGAATATGGAAAAAATCGTAGTGCAAGATTGACATCCGGATCAGGAACTTTACTAAATATTAGCAATAAAAATATAAAAGCTCAAGTTCTGGCATTATTAGATCAAAGAGGTTACAAACCTGCTGTAAAAGTTATGGAAACAAACTCTGTTGCCGGATTTAAAGGAGTGTTTCCTAGATCAGTGAGAACAAAAAATGGCAAAAATATCATCTCATTAGTAAATGTTGGAAAAGATAAGACCAAAATAGAATTATCACTAGGTACCAATACCAATGTATCAATTACAAATATGCTCACAGGTACTAAATTGAATAATAATTTTGACATGATACCAGAGCAGGTTTTACTTCTGGAAGTTGCAAAAGAATCAGGAAATTCAGAAAATAATATTATAGTCAACGGATTCTATAATATCCAGAATATCGATACCGCCCAGAATATGACTGCATCTCAATCTGACAATCATAATGCGACAATGCTTAATACTTCTAAATCAGAAGATCAGGTTTGGGAATTCATACATTTGGGTAATGGAATTCATAAAATAAAAAATATTAATACCGAAAGATATCTAGAAGTCGGAGGAGGTAGATGTGCTAATGATGCTAACATAAACACCTGGACTACAGCAAATGTCGATCATCATAAATGGTATATTACAAAAATTGGTGAAAATCATTATTTGCGACCATTACATTGTACAGATCGTGCCATGGATAAAAGTATAGGAAGTAATGGTAACGTTAAAATATGGAAATATAATAAGAATAATAAAAATCAGAAATTCAAGCTTGTTCCTGTAAACGCTTCTAATACTATTATAGTAAATGGCACTTATACCATAGAGAGTGCAAACACTGGACAGCATGTAATTTCCCCTAATTGGGAAGATTTTAATGTTAGAATGTATCGCAAATTGTCTGCAAAAGATCAACAATGGGTTTTTGAACACATAGGTAATAGAAAACATACTATTAAGAATGTAAAAACAGGTAGATATCTAGAATCTTTTGCAAGAGGATGTGGAAGAAACACAAATCTTAATTCCTGGCCTACCTTAAATGGAGGAAATCACCAACAATGGTTAATCACCAAAATTGGAGATAATCATTATTTACGACCATCACATTGCGAAGATTTTGCTATGGACAAAAGTAGAGGAATTGATGGTAATGTAAAGCTTTGGAATTTTAACACAGACAATAATAATCAAAAGTTTAAATTAATCCCTGTTAGTATTACCAGAAATTTTGATGAGTCCTCAGCATTCTCTATATATCCAAATCCCACTAATGGAATTTTGTATATAGATACACTTCAGAAAGATTATAAAGTTTACTCCATTGTTGTGTATGGTGTTTTAGGAAACATTGTTAAAACTATTGATAAAAATTTAAATGAAAATCAGTCTATCGATATCTCTGATCTAAATAGTGGTCTTTATATGATAGCGATAAAGTCTCATCTTAGTTCGAATAATGATCAGACAACTTCAGTATTTAAAATTTTTAAAGAGTAATACATCAGTTTAAATCATTTCTATCTGATACTATTTAACGTACTGATCAAACATAAAATGTGTACATACAGCCTCAATATTATTCAAAGTTGTATGTACATTTTTTTTAGGTTTTTTGTGTAAAAAAATTATAATACGATTTACGAATAAAAATTTCGCATCTAATGACATTCTTTTTCTACTATATTTTCTTCATAAAATGAAACAATAGCTATGGCTATTCTTTAATTTGATTCATCAATCTAGCGAAAAATCCTTGCCATTATTTTTACGAAATTCTCACCCGTAAATCGTATAATTTGAGGTCTATCCAGATATAAACATCAACTTTCAACTATTATTCGATTCTGTTTTAAAAAAATACAAATTGAAAATCAATAGTTTGAGGTTCTGAGGACACTTCAAATGATGAGAATATTGAGATATTTTAATTATTTGAAGTAAGCTCACGGTTCTTAAAATAGTTGTTTTCACGAAGTAAGGTTTTTAAACAAGTTCTTAGATGAAATCATCGTGAACCGAATCAAATTATTTTTAATTCAGGTAAGAAAAAAACGCATAGATAACAGTGCTATAGCTGCATTTTATTTTGAAGTATTAATAAAAAAGAGCTAATTTTAAATCAGAAATGGTAGGCAATACATCAAAGTTGGCAACCATTAAGAACAAACTGCATATTGAATAAATAAATTATGACCGAACAACAATCAGGGATAAAAAAAATATTAAGTAAAATATTGATATGGTTGCCTTCAATAGCAATAATTCTGTTCTATATTCCGAACGCTTTAGACAAATTAGTGAATCATGCTCAAACTGGAAAAGTCGTAGAAAGTACTGCAGTAATGATTACTGCCGGAGCTTTTATTTTAACAGGTACAGCTCTTTTCTTATACAACAAAACAATGTTAATTGGAACATCAATATTGGTCCTGTATATGGCTTTTATTGTATTAATTCATATATACAAAGGAAAACCAGTTGAAATTGTAATTTTAATTCTTATGGCGACCATATTCGCTTCATATATAAGAAAACCAGATATATTTCATAGGAACTAGAAAAATAGGCTTAAAAATAATCGCACTCAAGTATTTGAAGAATTAAATATAAACAAACTGAAAATAGAAAAACGATATCTATCCAGTCATATCGATATTTTTAATTTTGTTTTCTTCAGCCAGTTTAGATTTTTTAGCAGCATATTCAAATCCTTGTTGCCACCAATTACGCATTAGTTTTTTATTAAACACTAAAGAGTTTTCTGTAAGTTTTGATGGTGTATAATATAAGTTTAACGGAACATCTTTATTGATTGCCGCTAGTTTTCCTGCCAGCGTATCATGACCTTCTACCTGATCCAGCATAAAGCTAAATAAGTTTACCATTAAAGAAAAAGGATTTTTACCTAACACCTTTTGGTATTCCATATTTTCAGATTCCAGAATAATAGCATCAACCTCTGTAGCACCTCTTCGTATAGCTTCTCTTATAGGCACCATACATCCAAAACCGCCATCAGCATATTCACACCCATTCTTGGTAACCAAACTCATAAAAGGTACATAATTACAGGATATCCAGATCCAATCACAAAAATCTTCATAGGAGAAATCGTTAATAGATTTATACTCTGTTCTATTTTTTGTTAGATTAGAAACCGTCACTACTACATCTTTCACACTTTTTTTTGCCAAATTAAAATCTGCTTCAGAAAAATTTCTACGAATATTTTTCCTCAGATTTTTGCTTTCGCCAAAAGTTCTTTTACGTTTTAAAAATTGTAATACGGTACTAAAAAAATTAATTGATACAAATTCTCGATTTCCTTTTTTTCTGGTAATAAAAGGATTGATACTAAAAATAGTATGTTGATTCACATTTGTATAAATATCATATACCTTATCAATATTACCTAATGCTAATTGTGGTATCAAAAGACTCCCTGTTGATGTTCCTAAAAAAAGATCATATTTTCTTCCTTCTTCCTGCATTAAATATTGAGCTACACCACCTGCATATGCTCCTTTGCTTCCTCCTCCAGAAATTACTAATGCCTTCATACTATAATCGATTAGATGTGTGTTTTTGTTCAGCAAATTCGTATCCTTTTGACCACCATTTTGTCATTTTTTCATTGTCAAAAATTAAAGAATTGGTTGTTAATATAGTAGGTGTATAATATAAATCCATTGTGACCTCTTTTTGTGAAGCTTTAAATTTACCTATTCTGATATTTTGTTTCTCTATTTGATCCATCATAAAATTAACCATATTAGTGATCAAGGAAAATGGATTCTTTGTTGGCATGCGATTTATATAATTTACCTCTGTCTCAAGAATGATCACATCAATCTCTGTCGCTCCTCTTTTTATAGCCTCTTCTATAGGCACCATAGATCCAAGACCTCCATCTACATAATCGCAGTTATTTTTTCTTACCAGACTCATAAAGGGAGGATAATTACAAGAAATCCAGATCCAATCCAGAAAATCTTCGTACATACATTCTTTTATCGATTTATATTCTACTTCGTTAGCAGATAAATTAGTTACTGTAACAACCACATCTATATTTCCATTTTGGAGTCTTTTAAAATACTCTTTGGAAAACGATTTTTTAATAAGATCTCTCAGATTCCTACTATCCCCAAAAGATTTTCTTCCTTTAATTAGGTTTTTTAATACATTAAAGTGATTAATATTTATGGTATTGTATCCTCTTTTCTTTTTAATAATAAAAGGGCAGTTTCTAAATATAGAAGATTGATTTACAGAAGTATATAGTTTTTTAATTTCTTCAATTTTGGATAATGCCAAATGTGATACCAATAAACTACCGGTAGATGTCCCTACAAAGAGATCGTATTGCTTTCCTAAATCTTGTATTAAAAATTGCGCAACACCGCCAGCAAATGCTCCTTTACTGCCTCCACCGGAAATAACTAATGCGCGCATATGATATTTATGGGGTTAATTTTTTTTCTAAAAATTCTCGTTGCCTCTTTGACAAATCATCCTTTAAATCTACATATTTCTTTTGATATTTAGAATCCTTCAATAGATTATCCAATAATTTACGGCAATATTTTCTAAATCTCCAATTGTAATGTAACGACCCCTGAATGAGATCTATAAGAGATTGGTCGGAAAATGATTGTAAACTTTCCAAATATGCAAAGGCATTCTCTCTAGTACTAAAATGATTTTTATAAGAGGTATACTCCGATAATTCATTAAAAAAATCCTGATGCTTTTCTGTTTGATAGCTTGGTGTATTAACGGCTAATACTAACCAAAGTATCCGTATATTTTTATCATTGAACCCTACTATATCTTTAGTTTGATCCAAATATTTCTTCCTATTAGACGGAAAATTAATCCACAAATGGTACAATGCAGGCTCAATAGTAGCATACGACGAATCTAGTAAGAGAGATTCATATTGTTCTTTTAATTCTGGAGGAATTTTATTCAGGGTATTGGCAATTGTTTGTCTAACAAAAATATTATTTGTCTCAAATGCTTTATCCAGTAGGGCTATTGATTCTTTAGAGGTATCTCCTTCTAATTGATATATTACCTCCTGACCTATATAATCATTTACAGGAAAATCCAACGCATTTGCAAGCGTTCCCCATTTTCCTGCTAACGGTTGTGTGCGCTCCTGCGCCAAACCTAAATATGTTTTTATAAATTCGGTCTCTGTTAATATGTCTAATGCTTGCTGCGAAGGAAATGGCACTGCCTCTAACCAGGTTTTTTGATACTTAGATAAATCCATCCCCGACACTTCTGCGGCAATATTCATAAAATCAGATGTTTTTGCATTCTTAAATTTATGTTTTTCTAAATAATTATGAATTGTAATTTTAAAATTAGTATCTCCTATTAATTTTCTTAGCGCATGTATTGCCCAAGCTCCTCTTTGGTAAAACGTAAGAGAACTTGCTTTTGCATCTAATAAAGACGTTGTTTTTTTTGCTTTTGATTGCTCTGTTAATTGTTCGGCACTCTCATATAACTTATACAAAAAATACTCCTCCCCAAAAACTTCTTTTTCTGCCAATAAAGCGTAGTACGTAGCAAAACCCTCTTGCAACCAATGATGCTTTCCCTCTGTTTCGGTTACCAGATCTCCAAACCACTGATGTGCCAACTCATGGGCGTTTACATTTATATAATTGCGATCTTTATATGCTATAGAATCTACTACAAAAACATCAGAAAAAATAGTAGTTCCCGTATTTTCCATACCTGCATATAAAAAATCCTTTACAGGAATCTGCTTATAATTTTGCCAGGGAAAGGTATACCCTATTTCTTTCTCTAAAAAATCAAATATTTTCTTAGTATTTCTATATGTAGGTTCTACTTTACTCTCATCTCCTGGATAAAAATACATTTCTAATGGAACTCCACTTTCTGAAATTTCTGTTACTTTTTTATATTTTCCAATTGCCAATGCCAATAAATAACTGCTCATAGGCTGTTTCATATCATATTGCCAACGCAGAATAGAATCATTTACTAATTCTTTCTTTATAAGTTCACCATTGGCTATAACTTCGTATCCTCTATCATAATTAATAGTGAGGTCAAACTCTATTTTTTCATTCATATCATCAAAACTGGGTAACCAATTCGATGTATATTTACCTTGACCCTGTGTCCAGACTTGATCATTTCCCTTGTAATCATTTACAAAATATAATGCTTTCTCAGGAACTGCAATATATTGAATTTCTATCGTGTGCGCTGACCCTGCTATAAAATCTGATACTATCTCTATACTCTTATTATTATAAACAATATCAGTTTTTTTTTCATCTAGTAAAACGCCCATAATTTGCATCTTCTGTGCATCTATAATCAAAGATTTTGTAGATTTCAAAATCTTAAAAGTATACATAACTTTTCCTTCAATTTTCTTAAACTTTGAATCCACAAACACATTTACTTCTCCTTTTAAAAAATCTACTTCATGTATCTGTTGGGCAAAACTTTTAATAGAAAAAACAAACCATAGTATATATATAATAAATCGCATATCCATCAATAATCAAATGTTCTGCCAAAATAACGATTTTAGTCTGATTATGTGACAAAATACTTGTGTTAAAGGATATCTATAAACTAATAAAAGAGCTATCGTATAAAAAATTAAACATAGCTCTTTTAGTATAACAGAAAACTTTTCTTTTAAAGAAGTTTAAACTTTTTTGATCCTGATGAAAAATAGCTATTCTTTGGTCAATTGAAATGTTTTTTTGCCTTTCATAGCGGCGCTACGAAGTAAGAAAAAGCCAAAAATTGAGTTGAAAAGAGGGTTTTTATAACGAATTGAAAAAAGCTTAAACTGCTTCATTACTAAAAACCTCCCGATTGATTTATGATGACAGTACTTTTAAACCCGAATTCCTGATGAATTACACTAGAATGATTATCTCCCTTTTGATTTATTGTAGCTGAACTTTTACTTCCAAACTGTGTCACTTCGGCAGAATTATCCATCCCGTCTTGTATAATATCGATTGAGTTCTCAGTTCCGTTCTGAATAGAAACTGCCATATTACCATATCCATTTTGTTTCTGTACGATTATATTAGTATCCATATCAGAAGTATTATCACTCAGTTGTTCTGCACTTGCAGAATTAAACTCTCCTATTTGTTCCTGCCTAACTGTGCTGCCATTAATACCTAAAAGTGAATTTCCCTGATTAGAAATTGCATCATTAAATTGTCCGTCTTGTGTTTGTAACAATACATTATCAGATCCAAACTGAATGCCCTTAGCTTGATTAC
The DNA here is from genome assembly GCF_008370685.1 of Aquimarina sp. RZ0. Lineage (GTDB taxonomy): Bacteria > Bacteroidota > Bacteroidia > Flavobacteriales > Flavobacteriaceae > Aquimarina. The sequence goes on along the minus strand of NZ_VTZU01000019.1, from coordinate 2,280 downwards.
CAAGATTTACAGTACCTGCCTGCAATTGCTCTGATAAATTACGGACTCCTGCTTGTTCAATAGTTACTTTACTTCTGCGAGAATCAGATTGTATACTGCGACTTATATTATCTGATCCGTTCTGGATAGATATCGCAGAAGCACCTCCAAACTCAGAACTCTCTTGTTCCTGAATGGCAATATTACTTCCACCAGAACTATCCAGATTCTGAGTTACTGATGCTACATTATTACGCCCTTCCTGGATTTGAGATATCGTATTTCCTTGCTGTTCTTGCTGCGCAAAAACATCATTCATAACATCAACTTGTCTTTGTGTAACAGTCCCATTTATAGATGAATGGGTATCACTTCCCTGGATAATTATCGCCTGATTACTCCTACCTACCTGAAAACTATCAGAACTATTACCAGAACCTACTTGCGTAATATTGATGCTACTACTTGATGATTCCTGGATTACCGTACTTGAATTTGATTGTGCTATAATAAAAGTTGCATTTAATAAAGTAGCCAGGCTAAAAATTACTTTTTTCATAATGAATATATTTAAAATGATTAATGTATTTTAAGAGTTAAAATCGATCAAACCCCATTTTGTAAAAACTAACCATTCTAAATAATTTTTTCTTTTCTTACAAAACGCGAATCAATAAAGTGGATATTTCCACTTTATAAACGTACAAAATTTCTGATAAGATATATTTATTCACCAAAATCTTTACTCTTGATAAAAAACCTTACTAATTAATCCAAATGTATTTTTTAAGTTGATTAACAAAAAATAAACCACGGAACCTCTGGCAGCATTTCTATTTTATTTATAAAATGCGTTCAAAAAAAGCCATACTGATTTTTTACAATATGGCTATTCTTATGTATTGTATAACGTCTAATCAGTGTCTGGTCTGAAATAGACGATTTTCATAGCATTTTATTTTATAAATATTTATATGTCAGGTAAATTATTATAAACTTCCTGATTGATATACCGTAATTGTACTGCCACCAATATTATATTCATTTCCCTGAGAAATTACAGTAGAATGAAAATAACCTGTTTGATGTATTGTAATAGAGTTATTTGTAGCTGTCTGGGTAACTTCTGCTATATTATCAAATCCGTCCTGAAAAATATCAATCACGTTTGCTACTCCGGTTTGGTATGAAACTGCTCGATTACTATCTCCCTGTTGTTTTTGCATAGTAAGGTTCCCATGAACACTAGAAGTGCCATCGCCTTGTTGCTCTGCGCTTGCAGAATGACTTGTTCCTGTTTGTTCCTGTACAATCATATTACCATTAGATCCTATAAGTGAATTTCCTTGTATAGCGTATAAACTGCTATATATATCATTCTGCGTCTGCATCAATACATTATCAGATCCAAACTGCACTCCTCGCGAGGTATTTGCAAGATTTGCTGCTCTTTGTAATTGTTCTGATAAATTACGTTCTCCTGTTTGTTCTATAGTTGCTGTACTACGACGTGTAGAAAATTGAAAGATACGGCTTATATTGTCTGATCCATTTTGTACCGATTCTGCTAAAGCGCCACCAGATTCAATATCACTATGTTGTACTTGAATAGCAACGTTATTCCCTCCAGAGCTATGTAAGTTCTGAGTCGCAAACCCTACTGCAAAAGCTCCTGTCTGTTTTTGGGATATAGTATTTTCTTCTTGTTCTTGCTGAGCAAAAACTTCACTATAACTCCCAAACTGATTTTGAGTAATATTTCCATTTATAGATGTATTTACATCACCTCCCTGAACAACAACTGCCTGATTGTCATACATTCCACTTTGAACAATATCAGCATTATTCTCTGAACCAATTTGGGTAACATCTATACTACTCGTAAATGACTTTTGAGTTATAGTACTTGTATTTGATTGTGCTGTCACAGTAGCTACACAAAATAAGATAGCTACACTAAAAATTACTTTTTTCATAATGAATGTATTTAAAATGATTTATATTCTAAAAAAACAAAAGTTATAGCACAGACTATCAAAAAAACAATATCATAAAATATGATAACTGTTTCTTTATTCTTACTATAAATTGTGGGGAAGGGAAAACGGACGTGTTTACCATGTAAACATACAAAAAATTCCCTTAATTTCGTTATCAGGAACTTAATCATTATGTTATGGGGACCTCTATTAATTGGTTTTTAAAAATATTCTATATCTATTCTGCTATATTTTTACTTTCAAAAATGATCGTTATTTTTTCATTTCAACTCGATTTTGTGTAAGTTATTGTTTTATAGCT
>NZ_VTZU01000185.1 GCF_008370685.1 Aquimarina sp. RZ0 | reverse complement strand
GATCGTGATCGATTTGTAAGGGTATTGTTTCAAAATATACAAAACGGAAAAGAGCATAATTTTCAGACCTATGTACAAAGAGGTCGTGATGGTACTGAATATACAAACACCCTGGATTTTGGGAGTATTATGATGTATAGTCCCAAATCTTTTTCTAAAAACGGACAGCCAACAATCACCAAGTTGGATGGGAGTTCTTACCGTACACAACGTAATGGTCTATCGAATGCTGATGTTATAGGGGTAAATAAAATGTATCCTGGAAATGGAGGCGGTGGCGGAAACGGAGGGAACACAACTGATCTTGCGGCTGGTAAATCTTCTTTTCAATCGAGTACTTATCGAAATGATACTAATCGATATGGATCAGGTAAAGCTGTTGATGGCAACACAGGTAATATTACTCATACTAACAAGCAGAATAAAGCTTGGTGGGAAGTTGATCTTGGAGTTAACGCAGATATCAAAAATGTTCAGATATGGAACAGAGCTGACTGTTGTAAAAATAGATTGAGTGATTTTGATATCAAAATTTATGATAGAAGAGGAGGAAGACAGATAAAATCTATCAGAGTGAATGAAGAGGCAAGAAGAGGAAAAGCTTATAACGTAAATGCAAGAGGTAGAGTTGTAAGAATTCAATTAAGAGATACAGATTTTTTACACCTGGCAGAAGTAAAAGTCAATGGGAGAAGGTTGCGATAGTACATACTTGAGTGTAATTAATACATCTCCTTAAACAAATTTTATAGAAAATAGCGTCTTTTTAAGGCGCTATTTTTTTAAAAAAAAGCATAATAAAAAAAACATCTTGCATAATCACTATAAAAACACTCAAATATAAAGCAACAATTTTTTGTTCATAGCGGTACAATTCTTAGATGAAACTATCGTAAACTGAATCGAATTATTTTTTAATTCGAAGTGTGAAACAAAAAGAAATGATTTTTGCAGTTAATTTCATTTGAGGATGGTATCAGCATAGCCTTAAACGTTTACTTTTAGATAGACGTATAAACGAATAACGCATATTTTGAATACGTAATTTTGAATCGAAAATGATATCAAAATCTTGAAGAATAATAGAAAGAATCTCTATATAACTACAAAGTAATTTTTGAACATAATAGCTTCGTGTAATCTGGTTTCAATCATTCTTTTTTAATAGTAACAAATGGAGTACTGAACTCATCTTGCGTAGTGGTTTTTAATCGAAAATTTTGGCTTTTGTACTATAATGAAATAGTTTCTTTTTCAGTATAGCCCTGGTTAAAAAAACCAACAAATTAGTGTGCAAAACGTAAATTCTGTAGTCAAGCAGTACTCAAGATGAGTTCACTATATAATACGATTTATAACTAAAAATTTCGCGTATTCATCGTTTCTTTTTCCTTTCTACTTCGTTTAAAAAATAAACCGTAGCTATAGCTATGCTTGATTTTTTTGCCTTGCATAAAGAAAAAATAATTCAATGAATTTATACGAATTTTTTAATCACAAATCGTATAAAACAACTATTAATAAAATACCCAAAATCAAAAAAGAGGCTGTACTGATTTTTTTTGAACATTTACAATTGTAAGAGAATATTCTGTATACTTACTTCTTTTTTCTTACAGTTGTAGGGGTAATAAAGAGTATACATTACTTATCACCCTGTTTTTCTTAAAAAGATCGAAAAGTTTAAAAAAACATGAACAAGTAAAAAAAGATTTTGTAGTTTTTCTGATTAAACACAAACTTAATTTTAAGAATTATGAAAAATTATTTCAAAATCGGGCTAACTTCCCTGATTATGACAGCTGTATGTTTAATTTTTGTAGGCTGTGAAACAGAAACATTCCAGGATGAACCTTCGCAAGGAGAAGGATTTGCTACAGAAGAGGCATATCCTGGTAGAGAAGGAACACTACATTCCTTGAAATTAAACGACGAAACAGTAATTGCAGAAAATTTTGGAGAAAAAAATGTATCAGTTATAGGTGATATGCTGTTTTATACAGATGAATCTGATGGTGCTGTTAGGAGTGCAGGTAGAACCGGTGGCAGATGGCCCAATAATACGGTGTATTATGAGATTCAGAACGGAATGCCTAATCAACGAAGAATAACCGATGCCATCAGACATTGGGAATCCAAGACAGCTTTGCGATTTGTAAAAAGAACAAACCAAGGTGCTTATATCTTTTTCCAAAAAGGAAGTGGTTGTTCATCTTTTGT
>NZ_VTZU01000184.1 GCF_008370685.1 Aquimarina sp. RZ0 | reverse complement strand
TGTAGCTTATGGATATCAGGTAAATGTAAATGAGGTACTTGCTCCTACCACAGCAGCAGGTTCTCATATGATTACCTTGGGTATCGACTTTGGGTGCAGACAAAGTAAATGTGGATGTACATATTAATAACATAAAAACTTAACATAAGACTGCCTGAAAAGTATTTTTTTTGCAGTTTCTTTATATATTCTTTACACAATATTTAGTTTACTTCTTAAAACTCAGCAAAACACTAAAAATTAGATGTTTTATTGAATAATTTTAAAATAAAAAATTGGCTGTTTATTTTTTTAGACACCCTAATTTTTGAATATATTTTGTTTCTAACGGTAGTCGTAAAAAAACTGCTTTAGGACATTTATAGCTAACGTAAACAATTAGATATTATGTACTGTTCATCAAGGTGTAATTACTGGATACTTTTATTATTATGTTTTATTATTAACAAATCGTATTCACAAGAAGTTATAGGTGATAGACCTTTTGAGACAAGAGCAGCAAGTGAAATTAGGATACAGGGAGATTTAGTTTTAATCGGAAATGCTATTACCGGATTATCAAGTAATCCGAATGGTAATAATAATACGCCAGGGAATAATAATGGGCAAACTGTTTCATATATTGATGTAGATGGTTTTGTTGATGAAAATTCTGATGGTATTGATGATACTTTTAGTTCTAGTAGTGCAACTTTTATGAGTAACACAGGGTGTTCTCGTATTGTATACGCTGGATTATATTGGTCGGCTACTTATTATATCGAAAAAAATAACAATAGCCCAGTTACACAAAATTTACCTCTTCCAGATCCCAGACCAGATTTTAGAAGTGTAAAATTAAGAACTCCTGGAGGGGCTACTTATTTAGACGTTCCAATAGCAGTCGATAGAGGTGTCATATATGATGGATACCGAAACTCTGCAACGAACCTAAATGATAGAGCTGCAAAAGATATTCCGTATGTATGTTATGCTGATGTTACTGATATACTAACAGGTCTTGCTAATCCCGAGGGAGAGTATACAATAGCCAACATTCGATCAGCTACAGGATTGTCATCGCCAGGAATTTCTTCTGGTTGGACAATGGTAGTTATTTATGAAGACCCTACAGAAACAGAAAAATTTATTAGCTCCAGAGATGGTTTCAGGCAGATAGCATCAGGCAACGGAGGGGCAACAGAAACATTTTTATATGATAATTTTCAGACCTTACCTGCTCCTTTACCGGTAAATGCAAGATTTGGTGTAGCAGCTCTAGAAGGAGATACAAATATTACCGGAGATGGTTTAGCTATCAATGCAGAACCTTTGGGAGGTTTTCCGATCCCCTTATCAGTAGATCCGGTAAATACGCCAACAAACTTTTTTAACAGTTCAATCTCTGTAGATGGTAACTATAATATGGCACGTAACCCAGCCTCAGAGAACACTTTGGGCTTTGATATTGATATTTTTAATATTCCAAATACCGGTAATAGTATAATAGGAAATGATCAGACTCAGGTGGAGTTTACTGCCAGTACTTCGGGTGATAGTTATAGTGTTTTTTTAAGCACTTTTAGTATTGAGATCATAGAACCAGAACTAGCAGTATTCAAACGGGTATTGGATATAAATGCTGTAGATATTACTGGAGGAGGCGTTAATCTAGGAGACCAATTGTTTTATGAGCTTACGGTTGAGAACCAGGGTAATGAAGATATTATCAATGCGAGTATTTTGGATATTCTCCCTGCCAATGTTGATTTTGTAGGAGGAACAATTACGACACCAGCAGGTGTTACCGCGGTGATAGACCCAACCGGTCGTGAGATCACTTTTACCTTTGATGATAGCGTATTAGAACGTTTTGATGGTCCAATAAATATTCGTTTTGGGGTAGAGGTAGTAGCAAGTTGTGCAGATTTGAGAGATGCTTGTAGTAATGAGATTGAGAATATAGCACGATCCACTTATACTGGATTAATATCTGGAACTACGAATTCTGGAGAAGATAGTGTTTTAGATCAGGATGTTTGCCAGTTTGATATTACTGGAGCTTCAAATTTTTTAATAGATTTGGATAGTTGCGATGGTAATTTTAATGCTTTTTTATGTACAGGTACATTGGATCTGACGGCAGGAGGAGGCTTTCCGACTTATGTTTGGACGGATTTAGGCACTGGTATGGTTATAGGAAATTCTCAGACACTGACGGTTAGTAGTGGAGGAGTTTACAGAGTTGATAAAACCG
>NZ_VTZU01000183.1 GCF_008370685.1 Aquimarina sp. RZ0 | reverse complement strand
AACTTACTAGATTCAAACCTGAAAATATCTCGATCTATGAGTAGAAAAGGAAATTGTTGGGATAATGCTGTAGCAGAATCCTTCTTTAAAACATTAAAGTACGAGTGTGTTTATAGACATAAGTTTAAATCATTTTTAGAAGCTTATTATATAATTGATCAATATATAAAATGGTATAATACTAAAAGAATACATTCTGCTTTAGGGTATAAAACTCCTCTAGAAGTAGAACAAGAATATCTAAATATTAAAAACAAAAAAGTGGCTTAAAAATTTTGTCCGAAAATTATTAGGCAGTCCAGATAATAGGGTTTACCCATAACAAGTTTGTTTTTATAAAAGTTAAAAGGAACTTGTCTATATAAGAGTAGGTATGTTAAAATTAAAAAATATGAAAATAAAATCATTCTTATCGATTGGTGTATTCTGTGCATCACTATTCTTTTTCTCTTGCGAAAAAGATGAATTAACTTCTCCTAATGTCGAAACTATAGCTCAAGAAGAAGGTAACCCTCTATTTGCCGAAGGAGGTACACTAGAAACTATCTCGTATTATGGAGAGCAAATCACTGCTCAAAAAATTGATGGACAATATATTATCGGAGGAGATATGATTGTTACACCTGATGAAGCTGATCCAAATGCCAAAGGTTTTGCCACTACTCGCAACAAACTATGGTCAAGTAACACTATTCCTTTTACCGTCGATAAAAGATTTAAAAATACTAAAGCAATCTATAATGCAATTAAACATATAGAGCAAAAAAGCAATCTAAAGTTTAAATGGAGAACCAATGAAAAAAAATATATAAAAATTAATTATAACACTAGTGGCTGCACAGCAAACGTAGGTACAACAGGAGGTGTAACCAATGTTAACTTAACAGAATCTTGTGCTTCTCAAGCACAACATGGTACTGCCTTACATGAAATTATGCACGCATTAGGCTTCTGGCATGAACATACGCGTTCGGATAGGGATAAATATATAAATATAAATATAAAAAATGTACCTTCTGGTTTTATAGGTTTACTTAATAAATTACCCAGTAATCAAACCACTTTGGCTACTAAATCATTAGATTTTCAGAGTATTATGATATACGGCTCTAATAGAATCACTAGAAATGGAAAACCAACGATGACAAGAAAAAATGGGTCAACTTGGCCACAACCTACAACAAATCGTAATTGGCTTTCTCAAGGCGACATTAATGCTCTAAACAAACTCTATCCAAAAAAAGCTGGTAGTGGTAGTATCCCTAAATGGAAAGTGATTGGTTTTAAGCCTGCTGCTCCAGGTAAGTTATTAATTTCTTATAGATTTGGTAATCCTAACAAAGGTAAAACTATAGCCTCAGGAGCTTTTGGGCCTAATAATACGATTAGAGATTGGGAGCGATTTTTGGTACAACCTACAAACGGAAATAAAGTTAAATTGCGTATTGATAACTTTGGGGATAAAAACTACTTCTTAAAAGTAAGAAATGGTCGCCTAACTGTAGTAAAAGGTTTTGGTGGGGGATCAGAATTTGAGTGGATTCCAAGAGGTGGTAAAAAGTTTGCTTTAAAAATACCTGGGCAAAATCGATATGTACAGGCACCACATCATATAGCAAAACCTGAGCTAAAAATAGTAACACCACCCAATGGTATAAATGCATGGGAAACCTTTGAGTATGTATTGGCTCCTGGTTTTAATTAAAAATCTGCGGAAGATATAACATATTTATAAACCTATGGTCAGGTACATGACCATAGGTTTACAGCGTTTCAATAATACTTGGCTTAATACCATATAAAATCATACCCCCGATTAGAACAAAAAAGAAAACATCAGAACTATCAATATCAAAGGATAAAAAGGGAAATAACATCTTTACTATTATTTTTAATATAAGACAAATTGATCACTCCCCTTTTCTATATTCAATCATAAATAAATAATTTTCAATTATTTTGTGATTCTATTGAGAATCATTTGACAATTTTGCCATAATATCCAAGATTCTTGACTTTCTGTTGTTTTTTCATAGTCTTTGTCAAGCCTTCGGAATAAATTAAAGATTCCAAAAGTTCTTTCTGTTACCCATCTCCATTTTAACGGAACAAATCCTTTGGAGGAAGGAGGTGCGGATGAGATCTCGACTTCGAGTCCAGCTATATTTCCTTCTACCCACTTCATAAATGTTTTCTTGTAAGCATCATCTGCCAAGATTTTTTCCATACGATCTAAATACCCTAATAGAGGTTCTACCACCTTACTTGCAACCACACCATCCGCTTGATTAGCTGCTA
>NZ_VTZU01000182.1 GCF_008370685.1 Aquimarina sp. RZ0 | reverse complement strand
CGATAAGGTAATTACTTGATCTCTCGTAGTGGCACAAATCGAACCGATATAAATGGCACAGTTTGAACCGAAATGACTGGCACTATAACTCCGAAATCATTGGCACAAATCGAACCGAATTAACCATAGCACACATAATTCGTTTCTTTTTCACTTATATGTTTTCAAAAAATAGAACCGTAACTATGGCTGTGCTTCGATTTTTTAAAAACATATAAGCAAAAAATAATTCAAATTATTAATGCGCGATTTCAAAGTAAAAATGGTCTAAAACAATTAAATTATGGGAAAACAATATCCTGGATTAACTAAAGACCAAAGTGATAGAATTAGAGTATTAATGAACAAGCAAAATTCGCCTCATAAGAACGGATATCTTACTGAGAATGAAACTAAAGAATTATCGAAGTTGAATATTAAAAGGTGCAGAGCAAACGATGCGAAGAGCAAGGCTAGAAACAACTCATCCAGTCGACCAGACCTTTCCTTGGTTCAACAGCCAGACCTTTCCTTGGTTCAACAGGGAGTCTTTGGTGACAAACCATATCAAACAAATGTAGTTAAAGATATAAGATTAAAAAAACCTACTCGTCGAAAATTTTAAGGTGAGTGCTAGCTCACATAGAAAAGTAAGCATTCGGTAAACTCATTTCTTAGTATACCGAATGCTTGTTATTAATTTAAAATCTCATTTTCTTAATACCTAACTAATTGCTGTAAATGAGTAAGCCGATTGATAATCTGACTCCCAACTGATTTTATTCAATTGACCCTAACCGACATTTACTCGACTATTTATCAAAAAATATAATTGATAACCTCCGTTTTTGAGAAATCTAAAAATGATTATAAAACAAACGAATTACAACAAGATGTAAACGCTATGCTTTTTTGTGCTTGGAACTTAGGTTGTTTTCTTTTTGTAAGGTCGGCGCTACAAATTTTATTATTTTAACACTCAATTTAAAACACTAAAAAGTGTAACACCTTGTGATTATTCCGAAAGTCGCTGACTTTCTACGCGCACAGACGTGTGGTTGATTTATTTGAGGATAATAAATATTGGGATGAAAAAACTCCAATAGAAATAGTTGATGATATTGAGAAAGAAATAATGGACGAAACTAAATAAAACATACACACAACAGTTTGTATATTGCATATGCTCCCTTCGGGAAGCAAACGCAACATACAAGCAACGTTGGCAGTAATTAAAACAAACTAAAAAATGAATAACCACATAATTAAATTTTCAGCTTTGTTATCTGTAATATTTTTTAGTGCCTGTAAAACGGATAATTCGAAAGCCAATGAAAATGATTATTTGACCATAGAAAACCCATATCTTGGTCAAAAGCCACCAGGATTAACTCCTATACCATTTGCTCCAGGTCTTGTGTCAACAGAAATTTATGAATACGATGGTGCGTTTACCCCAGATATGAAGGCGTTTTATTTTATTAGAAAAGGAGAAGAAAATAAAAAATCAGCTTTTTACGAATACAAATACAATGAAATTAATGGGATGTGGGAAAAATCAGAAGTAGCATCTCCATGGATAGGCCGACCAGTAATAGCTCCAGATGGTGAAACCATGCATTTAGGTGACAGATATCTAAAAAGAACGGAATCTGGATGGTCCGAATTACAAAATCTTGAACCTCCTACTGTAAGTAATGATTCTATGTATATTATGCGTCTTTCATCATCGGCAAATGGTACGTATTATTTTGACACTTATAAAGAGAATGATTCAACTTTTCCAATTCGCTATTCCCGTTTAATAGATGGAAAGCATGAAGAACCCAGAGCTTTGCCCAAAGCAATAAATACAGGAACTTTTTTAAGCCATCCTTTTATAGCCCCAGATGAATCGTATTTATTATTTGATGCTGAACGGGAAGATGGTTTTGGAGACTCTGATATCCATATCAGTTTTAAACAAAATGATGGTAATTGGGGTGAAGGAATTAATTTGGGAGATAAAATAAACACCAAAGCATGGGAAGCTTCTGCAAGCATAACTCCAGATAGTAAATACCTTTTCTTTAATAGAAATGTAGGTTCGGACGATTTTGAAAATGTAGATATTTTTTGGGTAAGTACAAGGATTATAGAAAAACTAAGGCAATAAAACAATAACTCCTGCCAACAACTAAGCGTTCGTATGGTGCGTAGCGCCGATATATGAACGCAGTGTTGACTATCCCCGGCTGCTTTGCCGTATAGTTTTGTTTCTATGGGTTTTTCGTTAGGTTTGGTTGGTTGAATTACAGCTGGGTTATAGGAGTTTTTTAGTAGATCGTTGGTTTTTGGTAGTA
>NZ_VTZU01000181.1 GCF_008370685.1 Aquimarina sp. RZ0 | reverse complement strand
GTAGCTATAAAACAATAACTTACACAAAATCGAGTTGAAATGAAAAAATAACGATCATTTTTGAAAGTAAAAATATAGCAGAATAGATATAGAATATTTTTAAAAACCAATTAATAGAGGTCCCCTACAGTAAATTCAAAGGATAGTTTAGGTACATACACATGAACTTATTCAGGAACACTGTAAATCTATAGATATTGAATTTAGCTTATTCCATACTGGATGATTAATTTGTTGTGGCGAAATTTTGAATAAAACCAATTGCTTTTTAAGGATGTCACAAGGAATGTATTCTACTGTGATAGTAAGGCTAATCTCCTTCTTAGTAAAAAAAGCATCATACGTTAATATTTTTCCAACATAAGAATGCTCATTTAATTTTTCAAAAAAAGCTTTAGCCTTTGGAATCTCTTGTAAATGTTTAGAATTTTTCTTAGAAATATTGTGCATAATTCCGTCAAAATATACTTCCATTTCCGTCTCCAGCATTCTCGCAGATAACCGAGGATTTTTATCAATATCCCAAAGAAAAACATAAGAAAAAAAATCTTTAGAATCTTGTTCACTCCATCCGGGTGTAAATCGAACATATTCTGTACCTTTGTGAGTTAGAGAAGGAGCGAATGCTAGGGGGAAATCAAACGTTTCTTTTCTCCAGTTTTCTGAGGCTATTAATGGATTCTTTGATGAATCTTCATTTTTGCATTGAATACACAAAAAAAGTGTCAATAGTAATAATGGTATAGTTTTTGGAAAAGACATAAATAAGTTTAATAATTTGTAGACATTAAAAATACTAATTGTATAATTATTTATTGTTTTATAAATTTGTTTATACTAGGAAAAATTAGGAATACTAAATTTTAAAAATGAAAAATTATAGATATACACCGCTATTAATACTTTTTCTTTTTTGCATTCAGGTTTCTCTGTCACAATCAGATGATGTGGTACGAGAAGCAGAAATTATTAATGCTCAAAAGGATATGGTGGGAAAACTTACTGGATATATTCCTATAAAAGGTAAGAAAAAATTATCTAGTAGATCCAGTACATCAGAAAGAAAAACTGCGGCTGACTATTTGTTTAATTCTTTAAAGGAAATTGGATTAAAACCGAGCAGAAACTCTTATAATGTTCAGGATAAAAAAGGAAAGCAATACACTGGATCCAATATATATGCAGAGATTCCTTCGACAAATGGGAGTAATGAATATGTAATTTTTGGTGCACATTATGATACTACAGAAGGTAGTCCTGGGGCTGTGCATAATGCTACAGGAGTAGCATTGGCATATTATGTCGCAACAAAACTGGTAAAGCTTCCCAATAGATCCAGAAATTTTATAATCGTATTTTTTGATCAACAGGAAACCAATATGATTGGATGTAGAATGTTTGTTAAAAAATTAAAGGATGAAAAATTCAATGTACATTCTATGCATCGTGTAGATTATATGGGATGGGATAATGATGAAGACAGAGCTATCGAGCTTTTAGCATCCAATATTAGTTTAGAATCTGCATATAGGTTAGAATCCTCGGTTCCTGTTTTTAAAAGAAAAGTTTCTACACCAGAAACACGAGTGTTTTCTACATTAGGGTATGAAACTATTACCATAACTGCAGAATTACAGAACGGTGATAACTCTCCTTATGTGCATCAAGCTTCTGATAAATATACTACTGTAAACTTTAAATATTTAGCATCTACTTCTGAGATAGTCTATAAAGTAATGAAGACAATGTCTGAAGAAAAAAAATAAGATCAACAAGGAAGAATAAATAATAGTGTTGTATACCTCATTTTTGAGTTTCGGGCTAAAAAAAGTTTTCTCTATACGAGAGTGAAGGGGTTCTGGATTATTTCTGGCTATGATTTATTAAAAAGAATATCAAAAATTCGGTAACATAACCGCTTTTCTGAATTAAAAAACAATTTGATTCAATTTACAATGATTTCATCTAAGAATTAGAATTAATTTTATTTTTGTCTACACAAGAAATTATACGATTTGTGATTAAAAAATTCGTATAAATTCATTGAATTATTTTTTCTTTATGCAAGGCAAAAAAATCAAGCATAGCTATAGCTACGGTTTATTTTTTAAACGAAGTAGAAAGGAAAAAGAAACGATGAATATGCGAAATTTTTAGTTATAAATCGTATTACTGCTTTCTATCTCAGTATTTTTTAAATCAGAATTTAGATTAAGACCAGAATTATATAAATTTGGCAGATAAAAAGTACTCAAGACAAAATCGTATAAGAGCATGTTTAAAAATAAAATTATGCTAAAATTTATGTAAAAAAGCTGGATAGCTTCTACTTTGCAATCAACAAAAAGGAAAATATAAGTTGCGTGATATTGTTGATGCGATCTTATGGCAACTACGCATCGGTGGTCAGTGGCGTAATCTGCCAGATAATTTTCCCAAATGGGGT
>NZ_VTZU01000180.1 GCF_008370685.1 Aquimarina sp. RZ0 | reverse complement strand
TGGCTATTTCGGAGTGACCGTGCCACCTATTTCGGTCAAATGGTGCCACTTTGAGAGATACTGCAATTATAGTTAAATTTTATTATTATTGGTTTTTTAATTTTCCTTTTCTTAACGATTCACCCACCAGATTTATTCTATGTGATGAGTTTACAATTCGATCTAGTATAGCGTCAGCTATAGTTCCTTCACCAATGATATCGTACCAAGCAGATACAGGTATTTGTGATGCAATAATGGTTGATTTCTTATTATATCTATCGTCTATTATATCCATTAAAGCTTCTCTAGCGTGATTATCAAAACTCTGTAAACCAAAGTCATCAAATATTAATAGTTCAGCTTTTAGTAATTTAGCAAGTTCTTTGAGGTATGTTCCATCTACTTTACTCAGTTTTAATTTTTTGAGAAGTCTAGCAGTATTAGCATATATAGTTTTATGTTGCATCATACAGGCTTGATGTCCTAGAGCTTGAGCTAGATAACTTTTACCTACTCCCGAAGCTCCTGTAATGATTATATTTTCTTTTCTAGTTATAAAATCTAATGCCGCTAGGCGTTCAAACATATTCTTGTCTAGATTTCTGTTTTGAGTATAGTCGATATCTGCTAGGTTTGCTTTTTGTTTAAAACAAGCTTGCTGTAGTAGGCGTTCTATCTTTCGGTTTTCTCGATCTTCCCATTGATGATCAGTAAGCAATGCTAAATAGGAATCGGCTGTATGAGTCTCTACCCGATTATCTTTTAATTGGTTGTAGTGTAGTTCAGCCATTGCAGATAATCGCATTGCTTTTAGTTTTTCGATAGTTTGATTTGTATTCATTGTTTAAAATTTAAGTGATACATTATTTTAATTGTAATTGGATGCTCCTCGGGTATTCTGATGTTTTGGGATATGTGATTTTTCTTGTTGTTCATCTTGAAAAAACAAGGAGCTTTGGTCTAGGTTATTTTTGAGGATATTCTCGATTCGTCTATACCCTACAGCATCCGCCTGTAAGGCTCTTTTGCAAGCGTTATCTAATCGATCTGATCCATAGGATTTATGTAATTGGATAAGTCCCATCGCTCTTTTATAGCCTATTTCTGGATAGTCTACACTAGCAATGATTTGCGTAACACAAGAGGCAACATGAGTGCCATGCTGGGCTGCTTTGTTTTTAAAAAACTCAGGACTCCAGTCACTATAGTGTTTATGAGTACTATTCAAATGCTCTTTATTGGTAATGTAAGAGCCTTTGGATGGATTACGAGAGTGTAGCGCAATACGCTGATGATTATAATAAACCTCTACTGTGCTAGTGGTATAATGAATGGTAGTTTCTCTTCCTATATATCTGTAAGGAACACTATAATAGGTTTTATCCGGAGAAAAATAGATATACCCTATTTTCTGAACTTTAGCTCTTCGATATTCTTTAAGTTCATACCTACTAGTAGGTAGTGGTTTTAAATATTCTCGCTCTACAGATTGGAAGAGTTCTAAACGACTGGCTTCTTTTCTCTTAAAAAGAAGGTTGTTATATTTTTCTAATAAAATTCGTATTTCTTTGTTTAATTCCTCTAAAGAAAAAAAAGTCATCTCTCTTAATGGGTAGTATATACGTTGATAGGCAAGATGAACTGCATTTTCTACCAATGCTTTATCCTGAGGTGAATAACTTCGAGTAGGGTTTATTACACAATTATAGTGTCTGGCAAAATCCTTAAAACTACGATTAATCTGAGCTTCATATTTACTAGATCTGGTTACAGCTGATTTTAGATTATCAGACACAATTGCTTTTGGAACACCTCCATAAAAATATAACGCATTTTCACTGCAACGAATCAAATCTTCTCGTTTTTGACTGCTGCAAGCTTCTACATAAGTATATTGACTATTAGGTAAGATAGCTACAAATACCTCTACAGCAATAAGCTCTCCTGTAGTTTTGTCTACGATATGAAGTTTTTTACCTGCATAATCAATAAACATATCGTTACCAGCTTGATGTTCTAGTTTCATAGAACCTTTTTGCTTGGTATATTTCCTACGGTAATGCTCCATAAATTGAGTATAACTGTAAGGGTTGGCTGCGCGCTCACTATATTCTCCATAATGATAAAGAAATGTAAAACCTGGATGATTACGAGCCTTATTTACACCCTCAAAATAGCGCATCAACTCATCGTATCTAGGGTTGTTGATGGTCGTGTGGGAAGGAAAAAGAGAGGCTAATCCAGTAGTATCAAAGCTCAGTAACTCCTTGAAAGAATAATCACTGCCTTTAAACAAGCCAATGTAGCTGTTTACAGTATTACGAGAAATACCCAAGGTAGCTCCAATTTTACGGTTGCTATAACCATCTAAATGTAATGTGATAATTTGTTTTAAGTCCATCGGATCAAGTGTGTTGGCCATATCGCTATTTTGGCGATAAGGTAATTACTTGATCTCTCGTAGTGGCACAAATCGAACCGATATAAATGGCACAGTTTGAACCGAAATGACTGGCACTATAACTCCGAAATCATTGGCACAAATCGAACCGAATTAACCA
>NZ_VTZU01000179.1 GCF_008370685.1 Aquimarina sp. RZ0 | reverse complement strand
TTTCCTGTTCCGCTACTTCCCAAGCCTATAACGTGTAATGGTTGTTCCCGTTTTCTGCTCGTAAAAATGACATACATTAATAATCTGTTGGTTTCTTCTCCGATTACGCCACTTTTACCGATGAGTTCGTTAGTTTTTACTAATAAATCCTTTTGTTTTAAAAAGGTTTCAGCTTCTTCTATTTCTACCAGATTGAGTTTCTTAAACTTTGGTTTTAGGGTTTCTTCTTTGGCTTTGATTTCTTGCAAACGATATTTTTCTAGTTCTTCTGTGAGTTCTAATAAACTAGCGGCTATAATTGATGTGCCTATTTCTAAACGTTCTGCACATTTACGGATAAATTTCTCTAATTGTGTACGTTGTATAAATCTAGGTTATGTCGTACTGGTGGTCTACTACTTTCTTGTAACTGTACTTTTAAGGTACTTCGCATCCTGTCTAGACCTTCTAATTTGATACCACCCAAAACTGTTAATTGTAGTAAATCATTCTCATAAACTAATTGGTCTGTGCTGTCAGTTTGAAGTTTCATAAAATTATTTATTGCGATTTTAGATATAACAAAATTAATATATTATTTCTATATTAGCAATAAAATTATTTCTTAAAAAGCAATAAATTGTATTTTATATCTATTATAGCTATTTTTGTGTTGTAATACTATTTATGAGTTTAGCAGATAACATAAAGAGAATAAGAGAAGACAAAGGTTTACGCCAGAAAGAAGTGGCTAATGCCATTGATATGGGTTATACCAGTTACAACAAAGTTGAGAATGGCTCTCGCGAGATTTCTGTTGTTGAGATACAACGATTAGCTAGTTTCTATAATATTACTGTAGACCAGATTATCAATCTTGATGACAAACTGCCTAAAGAAGTAGTTATTGAAGATAAAGAAGCAAAGGAACAATTACGCCTGATTTCTGAACTTGATACTGATGATAGAACTATTATCTTTAAGATAATCGATAAAATGCTTACCTCTAAAAAGTTTAAGACCTTTTTTAAAGAGAATATCGAAGCATTGTAAAAAACTACCTTAAAAATGTTAAAATTTACTGTTTTATAAATGTACACTATTGGTCACATTTATAACCTTTAAGGTAGCACTTCTACAAAAAATAAATCCTGCCTACAAAGACAGGATTTTATATATGCTTGATGTAATGCTTAAAGATGCACAGAATAATACGTTACAGGATAAACTGGCTTAATCAAATACTTTTTCTATTTCTCTAAGCTTTTTATAAACTCGTTTAATTCTTCGCTTTCATATAAATCAATGCATTTGATCATTGTTAAATTAGCACCGGTTTTACTATTATATTTATCTTCTGACCTTATTAAATAGTCGTTTATAAAATCAACTGCTTTTTCATAATATTCAATATCGTAGCTACCCTTTTGGACATACATCGCAGCACTCCCTTCTGCTCTTAGAAGAGAATCTTTAACAGGGATACCTTTGTATAAGCATTGAAATAATACATATTTTTTAAAATCTTTTATTTCTTGATAATTATTAGAAGTACTCTGTTTTTGTGCTTTACATCCAATAAAAAAAGAAAGAGTTAATAGTAATAATATATTCTTCATTTTTAATTTGTTATCCATAGTTTACCAACTCCGTTACCTAAATAATAACTTGCTGGATAATTACCTCCAAGCCTATCACTACCATTCCATAATGTTCCGTGACCACTTGCATCAGACCATAAACCACCAGTGTCAAAAATTATCACACCCTTATATCCTGAAAAGTTACTTATATCAGAACTGATAACATTAGGTGGCCCATATGTAGCAGTTAAATGCTTTTCCAATTGAGTTACCCTAAATATATACCAAGCTGTTTTACCTGCATTTGAGGATGTTTGACCTTGAATGTAAGGAATATTAGCTCCTGACAAATTAAGAGAATGACTTACTCTACAGGCACAAGTATTATTAAATATACCTCCATCTATATTTTGTTCGACTCTCCCACCTACAGTATTTCCGAATTGTTCATTTGAAACACCCCAAGGAGTACCATCTGGTAACCTACCATATTTCGGATAATTACTTTCTAAATCTGAAAAAGAAGGCAGCGAAGCACCTAAATTGGGTGTCGCACCTCTTGCATTTATAAAATTAGAGTACCCAGAAGGGTTAAGATTACCATTTCTAAAAGCATCTTGAAATCCTAATACTTGCCCCCAATCTTTATTGTCTACTCTTACTGTTTGGTCAATACCATCTTCAACGTGTACTTTTTCTCCTGTTTGTGTATTTTCAAAATCAGTAGGAGGACTATACCCACCGTCGGGATCAACTCTACTTACCCAGTTATTACCCATTGACATATAAGGACTATGGAACTGCCCAGCTGGATCCGTAGTGAGCCATCTATTTATTCTTGGATCATATAATCTTAATTCAAATGCAGGTTTTCCAGTTTCTGGGTCTTTTTCTTGTCCTTGATAGGCGTATCTATAATCCCCTTGCAAATTCCTGTTAGGCATTGGCATGCCAAAGGAAAACTAATCAAATGCATTTTTTTGAACGGTTTGCCTT
>NZ_VTZU01000178.1 GCF_008370685.1 Aquimarina sp. RZ0 | reverse complement strand
AAGACTTACTTAAAAAGACCAATGAGTTAATAGGAAAATCTGGAGTGATCGGAGAAGAAACTAACCGATTATTAATGTAC
The DNA here is from genome assembly GCF_008370685.1 of Aquimarina sp. RZ0. GTDB lineage: Bacteria > Bacteroidota > Bacteroidia > Flavobacteriales > Flavobacteriaceae > Aquimarina. The sequence goes on along the minus strand of NZ_VTZU01000178.1, from coordinate 2,511 downwards.
TTGATATTTACATCAAGAAAAACTAATAATCCATTGCATTGTATTAGTTTGGGTAGTTCAGGAGTTGGTAAAACACATTTACAAAGTAAAGTTGCCGAACTCATACCTGATGAAGATAAAATAGAAATCACGGTATTATCTGCTAATGCATTTTACTATTTTAATAGAACCGAATTACAATACAAACTTATCCTAATTGAAGATTTAGATGGTGCAGAATCTGTACTTTATCCATTGCGGGAGTTACAGTCTAAAAAACGAATCACTAAAACGGTTGTTCATAAAGATGCTCGTGGAGAAAGCAAAACAATACATTTAGTCGTAGAAGGTCCTGTAAGCGTTGCAGGTTGTACAACACAAGAATCTATTTATGAAGATAATAGTAATCGTAGCTTTTTATTATATATCGATGAATCGGAAGAACAGGATAAAAAAATTATGGATTACCAGCGATTGTTAAGTGCAGGAAAACGAAATGCTAAAGAAGAATTTACAGCAGCTAGATTTTTAAGGGATGTACAAAGAACCTTAAATCCTGTATCAGTTCGTAATCCGTATGCAGAATACCTAAGTTTACCACCATCAGTTTTTAAACCTCGTAGAACCAATGCACATTATTTACAATTTATAGAAGCGGTTACCTTTTACAAACAATGGCAAAGAGAAAAGAAAGCCGATCACGAAACAGGCGAGATGTATGTAGAAACTACGATTGAAGATATCGAAGAAGCCAACGAACTAATCAAAGAGGTTTTACTACGTAAAAGTGATACGATTACAGGAGCAGCCAGAAATCATTTAGAGCGATTAAAAACCTATCTAAAAGAAAGTAAGCAAACGACTTTTACCAATGCCGAAATCCGTAAGCAATTACATATCAAAGAAAGTACTTTACGAGGATATCACAAACAATTACAGGAAGAAGGATATATAAAAAGGGTGAAGCGTAAAAAGACCAAAAGCTATTGTTTTGAAATCACAGATATGAAAGAATATGATTGGCTAAAAGCCAGTATTGACAATGCTTTAAATAGTTGCATCCTACAAATACAACTCGCAACCCCGCAACCAACCCGCAAGTCCTCTACTCGCGAATCCAAAAGCAAGAAAGCCAGTTAATTAACTGCCGCTCGCTACAAAATCTTAAAAAATACATACCCTATGAAAAAAAGTAAGCTACAAAACGCTAGCTATAGAACCCTACTGACCAATTTTAAGGAATGGTTGGATATATTAGGATATAGCGAAGGGATGCGAAAGAACTATCCCAATCAATTATGTGAGTTCTTCTACTGGCTAGAGCAAAATGATATCAATCATATTGATTATATAGAAGATCATCATATTAGAAAGTATTACGGGGATTTAAAGCAACGACCCAATAAAACCAGAGGTGGCGCACTAAGCAATATCTATCTCAATAATCATTTACAATCCTTACATAAGTTCAGGGAATACCTAAAAAAGCATAACAAGAAACCTTTTAATCTACCCATCAAAAGAGAAAACTCAACTATAGTAGAAAAACTAAATGTATTATCACAGGAAGAAATCAAAGACCTGTTTATGGCAACGGGCTACAGTAACCCATTACCAAGGTTTAGAGCCAGACAAAAAGCATTATTAGTGTGTTTGTACAGTTGTGGAATGCGAAGAAATGAAGTACTCAACTTAGAAATATCAGATATCCTTTTTGATAAAGAACGAATCTATGTAAGAAAAGGTAAAAACTACAAAGAACGCTTTATACCTATCAACTTATACAACCTTCAAATATTAGAAGATTATGTATACGATGCACGGATGAGCTTTAAAAAATCAAGTGAAAGCAACTATGTATTTATTACTGAAAGAAGTATTAAAATGGGAAGTTCTGCCATAGAAAACGATCTAAAACAAGTTATTAAAGCTACAGAAGATAGAAGTTTAATCGAAAAGAATATCACACCACACGCATTACGTCACAGTATCGCAACCCACTTTTTACAGGCAGGAATGAAGATCGAGGATATACAACAGTTTTTAGGGCACAGCAGCTTAGAAAGCACACAAATTTATACTCATATTTTAAAATACAACTAATGGAATATATAGAATACTTACACAAAGGAAATTATAGTAATACAACGATAGAACATTACCTAAAGCGAATAGCAGAGTTTACAAAATGGTTAAAAAGAAGAAAGGTTACAGCAACCGAGATCGATTATAAAACCTGTATGAAATACATTAAATACTTACAACAGAAAAGGATAAAACCACAAACCATCAATAATCATTTAGTCACATTACGAAACTACTTTGATTACTTTATAGAAATAGCAGAAAGAACTGAAAATCCATTAGAAGATGTATCTGTAAAAGGAACGGTAAAAAAGATGTTGCACAACCTTTTAGAAGCTGATGAACTCGAAGATTTATATTATAGTTATGAGACTGAAAAGTTTAATAAATACACCAATCAGTTTACCAAATACGCAGCAAAACGTAATAAAATTATCGTTGGATTAA
>NZ_VTZU01000177.1 GCF_008370685.1 Aquimarina sp. RZ0 | reverse complement strand
AACTTTGAGTAAACAACAAGTGGATTCAATCCCCATAGAAGGTTAAAAAAAAAAAAAAAACGCATAGTACAACAGCGGATTAAATCAAATTGCGCCTTTGGCTTAAATGATTTAATCCTATAATGTTATAGCCAATTACACATAACCGAAAGCTTATCACTAATTATTTTGTAGTTCTAAAAATTAATTATAAATTTGCATAGGAAAATGTTACCTATACAATGATAAATAAAAAAGATTTATATCAAAATGTTGCAGTCGAACTGTTAACTACCCATAGTTGGTATATGCATCAATTGAAAACAGTTTTAAAGCCCTATGACATTTCACCTGCTCAATACAACATATTGAGAATACTAAATGGTGCAGATATTCGTCCAGTTTCAGCTGCTTATTTAAAAGACCAAGTAATTGATAAAGGCAGCAATATTACACGTCTAATCGATAAAATGGAAATTAAAAAATGGGTTACACGTTGTCTTTGTGAAACTAATAGAAGGCAGATGGATATAGACATTACCGAAGAAGGTAAACGAGTATTGTTAGAGGTTACAAAGGAAATAGACGAACTTATTAAAGTCCTCTACTCTATTACTGAAGATGAAGCAAGAGTAGTATCAAAAATTTTAACCAAAATCAGGAGATAAAAAAATTTACACAAATATTCTCCTATACAAATATTACCTATACAATAATAAATTAAAATTAATATTATGAGCACAGAAAACAGATTTACAGAATTCTTAACAAAAGAAAATGCAGTACTAACATTAATTGACCATCAAACAGGCTTATTAGCTAGTGTTAGAGATATTGACCCACTCCTATTGCAAAACAATCTAAAAGCACTTGCAACAATGGCAAAAGTAGCTGGAATACCAGTAATCATAACTACGAGTATGGCAGATGGACCAAACGGACCATTTTGGCAAGAGATATTAAATATAGTTCCAGATGCAACTATTATTGACAGACCAGGAGAAATAAACGCTTGGGATAATCCAGATTTTAAAGCTGCGATTGACAAAACTGGAAGAAGGAAAGTTATTATGGCTGGTATTGTAACAGACGTATGCTTATTATTTCCTGCCATTTCTGCTGTTCGTGATGGTTACGACCCATATGCAGTTGTTGATGCTTCTGGAACTTGGAACAAAATGGTTCAAGATGCAACAATGCATCGTTTATCACAGGCTGGTGCTAAAGTTGCTACTTGGGCATCCGTAAATGCAGAGTTAATGCGCGATTGGAGAGATGAGAAATCTATGGAACTAGGTGGTGTTTTAGGACAATTCACTTCTTATGGATGGATTTATGAAAGTTATTTATCGTCAGTAAAGCAGAGAAAATAACGTTGAATTATTAATTAAAAACATACATAAAATGAAATTACATATAAAATCAAAACAAGAACAAAAAGGTGTTTCACTTTTTGGTGGAAGTCTTCACGAAAACAAGCCTTTAGCTGGAGAACCTTTATATTCAAATCTTATTTATTGGGCAAACGTAGACGCAATTGAAGAAGGTGCTTTTCCAATGCATCCACACAAAGGCATTGAAATACTAACTTTCATTTTTGAAGGTGGTTTAGAACATTTCGATACAGCCACTAACAAATGGACACCTTTACCAGCAGATGGCGTACAGCACATACAAGCTGGAAGTGGTTTACAACATTCAGAAAAATATTGGAAAGGTTCAAGAGCTTTTCAAATATGGTTTGACCCAGATTTTAGTAAAGCACTAAACAAAGCACCTTACTACAAGGATTATCAAGCAGATGCTTTTAAATGGGTAAATGAAAATGGTTATGAGGTAAAATCATATGCAGGAGAAGACGCGCCAATAGAAACTGATGCTCCTAGTATTTCCGCAAAGCGATATAAACTACCAAAGGGAAATCATACTATCAATTTGGATAAGAATAACTTTCATTCATTCTATTTAATGGAAGGAAATATAGAGCTTGAAGGGAATAAAATGGCAAAAGATAGTTTTACAAAAACAAGTGGTTTAGATAAAATAAACCTGAATACTAGTGAAGAAAGTGAACTATTTATTTTGCAATCTCCCATTAAAGTAAATTACAAAAAGGTAACTGATAGATAAAATGACAGCAGAGAAAACACCTAAAAAATGGAAAATGGCAATCATAGTATGGATTGCCATTGTTCCATTAATTTTCACCATTATGCCATTCTTCAAACCGAGATTAATAGCACTAGGATTAAATTCTATTTTGACTGAACTACTTTTGACTACAATTTTGGTAATCCTAATGGTTTATGTGGCACAACCATTACTGATGAAAATATTTAGGAACTGGTTGAATAAATAAAACTGGCTATAACAATGTATAAAAGTAATAGCGGTTTGGGTTTTAATCCAAACCGCTATTACATTTAATTAAGTGTATTGTTATCTGAAAAATAGTTGCATATTAATCCGCTACTACTCTTATACTAACCGTTGGTGTGCCACGAAGCTGTGGTGATCCAGTGGGTGAGAATCCCATCAGAGTAATTGACTGTTCACTCTGAAGAAAAGCATACAGTTAACCTCGTGAGGGATTTGCTGAAGCTATGTTCTTTCAA
>NZ_VTZU01000176.1 GCF_008370685.1 Aquimarina sp. RZ0 | reverse complement strand
TTAATCCAACGATAATTTTATTACGTTTTGCTGCGTATTTGGTAAACTGATTGGTGTATTTATTAAACTTTTCAGTCTCATAACTATAATATAAATCTTCGAGTTCATCAGCTTCTAAAAGGTTGTGTAGCATCTTTTTTACCGTTCCTTTTACAGATACATCTTCTAAAGGATTTTCAGTTCTTTCTGCTAGTTCAATAAAGTAATCGAAGTAGTTTCGTAATGTGACTAAATCATTATTGATAGTTTGTGGTTTTATCCTTTTCTGCTGTAAGTATTTAATGTATTTCATATAGGTTTTATAATCAATTTCGACAGCAGTAACCTTTCTTGTTTTTAACCATTTTGTGAACTCTGCTATTCTCTTTAGGTAATGTTCTATCGTTGTATTACTATAATTTGCTTGGTGTAAGTATTCTATATATTCCAGCGGTGAGCCACCGCAGGCATTTATTTGTTTACTCATAACTATTTGTGTTTTAAAATATGTGTATAAATCTGTGTACTTTCTAGTGAACTATGTCCTAAAAACTGTTGTATATCCTCGATTTTCATTCCTGCTTGTAAAAAGTGGGTTGCAATACTGTGACGTAAGGCGTGTGGTGTGATATTCTTTTCGATTAAACTGCTATCTTCTGTAGCTTTAATAACTTGTTTTAAATCGTTTTCTATGGCAGAACTCCCCATTTTAATACTTCTTTCAGTAATAAATACATAGTTGCTTTCACTTGATTTTTTAAAGTTCATCCGTGCATCGTATACATAATCTTCTAGTATTTGCAGGTTGTATAAATTGATTGGGATAAAGCGTTCTTTGTAGTTTTTACCTTTTCTTACATAGATCCGTTCTTTATCAAAAAGTATATCTGATATTTCTAAATTGAGTACTTCATTTCTTCGCATTCCACAACTGTACAAACACACTAATAATGCTTTTTGTCTGGCTCTAAACCTTGGTAATGGGTTACTGTAGCCCGTTGCCATAAACAAGTCCTTGATTTCTTCCTGTGATAATACATTTAGTTTTTCTACTATAGTTGAGTTTTCTCTTTTGATGGGTAGATTAAAAGGTTTCTTGTTATGCTTTTTTAAGTACTCTCTGAACTTATGTAAGGATTGTAAATGGTTATTGAGATAGATATTGCTTAGTGCGCCACCTCTGGTTTTATTGGGTCGTTGCTTTAAATCCCCGTAATACTTTCTAATATGATGATCTTCTATATAATCAATATGATTGATATTATTTTGCTCTAGCCAGTAGAAGAACTCACATAATTGATTAGGATAGTTCTTTCGCATCCCTTCGCTATATCCTAATATGTCTAACCATTCCTTAAAATTGGTCAATAGGATTCTATAGCTAGCGTTTTGTAGCCTACTTTTTTTCATAGGGTATATGTTTTTTAAGATTTTGTAGCGAGTAGCAGTTAATTAACTGGCTTTCTTGCTTTTGGATTCGCGAGTAGAGGACTTGCGGGTTGGTTGCGGGGTTGCGAGTTGTATCTGTAGTACACAACTCTTTAAAGCATTATCAATACTGGCTTTTAGCCAATCATACTCTTTCATATCTGTGATTTCAAAACAATAGCTTTTGGTCTTTTTACGTTTCACCCTTTTTATATATCCTTCTTCCTGTAACTGTTTGTGATATCCTCGTAAAGTACTTTCTTTAATATGTAATTGCTTACGGATTTCGGCATTGGTAAAAGTCGTTTGCTTACTTTCTTTGAGATAGGTTTTTAATCGCTCTAAGTGATTTCTGGCTGCTCCTGTAATCGTATCACTTTTTCTTAGTAAAACCTCTTTAATTAGTTCGTTGGCTTCTTCGATATCTTCAATCGTAGTTTCTACATACATTTCACCTGTTTCGTGATCGGCTTTCTTTTCTCTTTGCCATTGTTTGTAAAAGGTAACTGCTTCTATAAATTGTAAATAATGACTGTTGGTTCTACGAGGTTTAAAAACTGATGGTGGTAAACTTAGGTATTCTGCATACGGATTACGAACCGATACAGGATTCAAGCTTCTTTGTACATCTCTTAAAAATCTGGCTGCTGTAAATTCTTCTTTGGCATTTCGTTTTCCTGCACTTAACAATCGTTGGTAATCCATAATCTTTTTATCCTGTTCCTCGCTTTCATCGATGTACAATAAAAAACTACGATTACTATTATCTTCATAAATAGATTCTTGCGTAGTACATCCTGCAACACTTACAGGGCCTTCTACGACTAAATGGATTGTTTTACTCTCTCCACGAGCATCTTTATGAACTACTGTTTTAGTGATTCGTTTTTTAGATTGTAGTTCCCGCAATGGATAGAGTACACTTTCTGCTCCGTCTAAATCTTCAATTAAGATCAGTTTGTATTGTAATTCGGTTCTGTTAAAGTAGTAAAATGCGTTGGCAGATAATACCGTGATTTCTATTTTATCTTCATCAGGTATGAGTTCGGCAACTTTAGATTGTAAGTGTGTTTTACCAACTCCCGAACTTCCTAAGCTAATACAATGCAATGGATTATTAGTTTTTCTTGATGTAAATATCAAGTACATTAATAATCGGTTAGTTTCTTCTCCGATCACTCCAGATTTTCCTATTAACTCATTGGTCTTTTTAAGTAAGTCTT
>NZ_VTZU01000018.1 GCF_008370685.1 Aquimarina sp. RZ0 | reverse complement strand
TCTCTGTGATGCAATCCTTACCCTGCTTCAGGTTTTCCCAGAAATCTTCTAGTGTAGCTGCGCCTGGATATCGACCACTTATACCGATAATTGCAATATCTTCTTTTACAGAACTTTCAATAGAAGAAATCCCTTTTTCTAAAGAACCTGTAGAGCGCTTCCTACGACTTAAGCCTGCATCAATATCTGCCCTAAAAGCTGTCTGCTCCAAAAATGGCACTACAGCCTCATTATCGCTATTCAAACCAGTAAGATCTAACAAATGTTTGGTATAGGATTCTGCAAGGTAAGCCGATAAACTACCTAGTGTTTGATATTCAAAAAGTAAGGTAACCGGTAAATCCTCGAAATCTTCATTCAAACGGTTTGTTAACTTTGAAATCATAATAGAATCAATACCGTATTGAGAAAAAGAACCCTCTGGATCAATCCGTTCTGAAGGAAGTTTTAAAACTGACGAAAATATCGACTTCATATATGCAATCGTAGCTCTCAATAACTGATCGGTGACTCCTGCAGAATCCTTATCTGAAACTACTCTAGTAGCTGATACTTTATCAAGCAGTACATCCTCAAAACGAGTCTTATCTCCGTAAAGAACAACTCCTTGAGAAAAACCTCCTGATAATAGACCATCAAATGCTATGATACCTTCTCTAGTAGGTAAGGAAACTAAACCTGTCCTGGATGCTAATTGATGAGACAGCTCTGCATCTATACTCATGCCGCCTTCTGACCATAAAGGCCAGTTGATACTCAAACTAATACCTTTTCGCTTCCCTTTTGATACAAGATCATTACGATAAACAGCATATCGATCCATCCAGGCATTACCACTCGAATAATCTGACTGACCTATATTACCTATAACTCCTGCTATACTACTGAAGTACAGCATAAAATCCAAATCCAGGTCCTTACTCGCCTCATCAAGGTATCGTGTCCCTAAAATCTTAGGAGAAAGTACTGAAAAAGCTTCTTCCTCTGCCTTGTTCAATAAAAAACCATCCCGAAGAACTCCTGCACTGTGAATAATACCATCCAGCGTACCATAGGTATCCTTCAAGTCGGATATCATCCTAAAAACCGAGTCTTTATCACTTACATCACAACTATAATAAACAGCCCTAAGCGATGCTAACTCTGAAGCACTCAAACTACTCTCTTTACGTCTGCCTGCTAAAATCAGTTGAGTACCACTGGTAGCTGAAAGGTGGGAAGCAAAAATACGTCCTAAGCCTCCACAACCTCCTGTAATCAGATAAACACCGCCTTGTTTAACTAGCGCATCCTTTGAAGAACCTTCTAATGAAGCTAATGGTGTTAAACGACGAACCTGACGAACAGTATCTAAATAACGAACCTCCTTACTTACATCAGAAAACTCCGAATGAAGAGTGCTTAACAACTCATCTAATTCTTTTATCGATAAACTATCCAGTCCGATTGTCTTTCCTTGTAGCTTAGGATTCTCCTGAACTGCAGTTCGTAATAAACCGGTAATAAAACTGTAATCCAAATACTCCGAATTACGATATAAAACGATAACCTGAGTATCTCTTTTTGTTAGTAAGAAAGGCTTGAGTATCTCTTGAATTTTTTGATAATATGATAATTCATCTGACTCATCAACTGTAAAAACAGCACACTCTAAAGATTCCCTAAGCTTATCTGATAAACTAACAGAACCTCCTGAAAGAATAACCAAATGAGCTATAACTCCCGAATCTAAAACTGAATCCAATTCCTGATCCTCCCACGAATTACCATATAAATGAAGTCCGGTATCTACTGCATCAGTCCCAGAAGTAGTTGAAACAGCAACGCCCTGATCCGGAAAACCATCCAAGGGAAGCGTCACAAAATCTTTCATCCGTAACAAAACATCCCCAGATGCTGATAATAAATCAATATCATAACTCAATATATTACCAGAAAAACCAGCAGAACCTTTACGAACATAACACCAGGATGCCTGGCTAACTTCTCCATAAATTGTAACTTCTTTTATACTAAAAGGTAAACTCAAACTAATCTCTGAATCATTAAGGCTAAGACCTAAACAACTCTGTAAGGCACTATCTAAAACTCCTGGTTGCAAAACATAGGCGCTATCTCTGGATAAACCTATCTTACTCAAACATCCTTCTGGACTATAGTACAAATGTTCTACTCCCTGAAAGCTAGCTCCATACTCTATCCCCAAATCCTTGAAAATAGTATACCAGGAAGATCCGGATTTCTCTGATGAAAAAGCAGAACGAAGTGCCGAAATATCATAGGGAGAAGGTGGCAGGAAAACTGAAGTACTCATACTACCCTGACTATGAATCAACTCACTATCACCAGAACCGCTGTACACTTCATAACCAAAACCTTCTGAATCCTTGAAAATACCAACCTCTAACTCAAAAGGAACTCCTTTTACCTCGATAGGGTGTAACCAATTAACATCCCGAAACTGCGTGATTGAAGTCTCTAGTGATAGAAAACCTGCTGCACGGGCAAGCTCCAAATAAACAACACCTGGCACTATTTTTCCCCCTTTAATAAGATGATCTGATAAAAACAATTCAGCACCTGTAAAAATACTACTAAACTTCTGAGCTCCCAGATTAGAAATATTCTTGTGAATCAACGGATGCAAATAATCCGTACCTCTCATAATAGGTAACCTTGACTCTGAAAATGGCACCCAATAACGCTCCTTTGCAAATGGATACGTCGGTAAACTGATCTTAGAAGGAACATGTCCTGGTTCATACAACAACTGCCAGTCTATATCAATACCGGATACCCATAGATCTAATATCTTTTCGTATTTTTTCTTCTGTATCCATGATGCTATGATTTTTTTAACATCATTATCTAGCCCCAGAACTCCAGCAAGCGATTTATCACTATTAATGCTTCCGTAGTATACATTTTCAGAATGGATTTTATTTTCAAGATATGTAACCAAATTATCTTCCAATTGACTCAGAGAAGTTACTAGCATAGCCATTCGCTCTTCCATAACTGAACGCCCAACTTGCAATGTATAAGCTATTTTTAATAAATCTTCATCTGAAAATTTTTGTGTTTTTAAAGCTTTTAATAAATTTTCTACTTGTTCTTTTAATCTTTCATCATCCTTGGCAGAAAGTAGAATTATAGCAGGATTTTGCTTTGTAATTATAACCTCAGCATTTCTTTCTTCGGTTGGAATATATTCTTCTATTATTATATGGGCATTTGACCCTCCGGCTCCAAAAGAAGAAAGCCCTGCCCTTCTTGGATATTCTTTTGCCTTTCCATTTTCTATAAGTTCTACTCTCTCCCACTTAGTAAGTTCCTGCTGCACAAGAAAAGGTGAATTAGTAAAATCTATATTTGGATTTAATTCTTTTGAATGAAGAGATGGAACTAATTGTTTATGTTTCATCTGCATCAATATCTTTGTGATTCCGGCCATTCCGGCAGCACTCTCACAATGCCCAATATTGGATTTGACAGAACCTATGGCACAAAATTGATCTTTTACATCATACTTTTTAAAAACCTTTGTCAATCCGGCAATTTCTATAGGATCTCCCAAACTTGTACCTGTGCCGTGGGCTTCAATATAGTTAATTGTTCTTGGATTAATTTCTGCATTGGTCAGAGCTTCGTCAATAACATCAGCTTGCGCATTTGGATTTGGTACTGTATATCCATTTGTTTTACCTCCGTGATTTATTGCTGTTGATTTTATGATTCCATATATATGATCTCCATCCTCTATAGCTTTTGATAGAGGTTTTAGCAATACTGCACCTACTCCTTCTCCCGGGACATATCCATCGCCTCCTTCTCCAAAACTTTCACATTTCCCTTTACTTGAAGCAAAATTCCCTTGCGCCAACAATAAATATTTGTTAGGGTGAATCGATACATTAACTCCTCCTGCTATTGCAAATTCACATTCAGAATTAGATAAACTCTGACAAGCCAGATGTACTGCAGAAAGAGAAGATGAACACATTGTATCTACAGTCATACTAGGGCCATGAAGGTTATAAAAGTATGATACTCTGTTCGCTATTGATCCAATATTACCTGATATTGCTAGAGAGTTCCCCTTAGTCTGTTCCTGAGCTCCATACAGCTGGTATTCTTGAAACATTACTCCTACAAACACTCCTACTTTTCCTTCTGCATCTTCTGTTCTAGTATTCATCAGACTTTCTTTGGAGTATCCTGCATCTTCAATAGCTTTATGCACACATTGTAGAAAAATCCGTTCCTGAGGATCCATCATTTCTGCTTCTCGAGGAGATATATTAAAAAACAATGGGTCAAATTGATCTACACCCTTTAAAAAACCACCCCATTTAGTATAAGTCTTACCTTCTGCATTTCTATCCTCATCATAATACAAGCTGGCATCCCAGCGTTCTTTTGGAATTTCTGTTATACAATCCTTACCATTTTTTAATACTTCCCAAAACTTATGAATATCTTGTGAATCCGGATACTGACCTGCTAATCCAATAATTGCAATGTCTTCTTTTTTTAAAGGATTTTCTTTTTTTGAAGTTTTTTCATAAGTAAATCTTGATCTTTTACTTCTTACAGGTTCAAACTTTGTCTGCTTCCTATATGCTTCAGAAGTATTGGATGTGTTTGTTTCTATCTCCTCTTTATCTAACTCTAATAGTATTATTAATTCTGCATTAAAATCTTCAAGAAAATATCCGGTTAACGTCTTGATACTTTTATATTCGAAGAACAATGTTTTAGGCAATATCCCAAAAACCTTTTCTAAACGCGTGGTCAATTGCATAATCATAATCGAATCGATCCCATATTTATCCATATGAGAATCAGCATCTATCTCATTAACAGGTAATCTAATAACGGATGAAAGTAACTTTTTGAAATACTGTATCGCTTTTTCTTCCAGTAATTCGGGTGAAATGCCAGGTGAACCCATTACCATGTTTTTGTTCAGTGACTTTTGTAATGCGACATTAAACGTTTGTTCTTTTATAAAAGAGTGTATTTTTTCTTCGTACCCTTCTATAACCATTATTTGTGATTTACCAGATGTAAAAGCCTGGTAGAAAGACGCCATCCCATGAGAAGTTATCATTGGCAGCATCCCCATATTTTGCTTCATCAAACCTTCAACATCAGAACCCACCTGCATACCTCCTCCTTTCCATAAAGGCCAGTTTACCGATAGCGTATGTCCAAAACGTTTTTGAGAGGTTACAAGGTCATTTCTATACACTGCAAAATTATCCATAAAGGAGTTGGCAGCAGCATAATCGGCCTGCCCTGCATTTCCTAAACTACCTGCTATTGATGAGAACATAATAAAAAAATCAAGTGGTATCATCTCACTCGCTTTATCCAAATTAATTGAGCCTTGTACTTTTACGCCCAAAACTTGTTTCAGCTCTGCTTCAGTCTTTTTAATTATATAATTATCTTGTATTATTCCTGCACTATGAATAATACCATTCAATGCTCCGAAGCGTTCTACAACATCTTGAACAAGTGTGTAAACTTCCTGCATTTGTGTTATATCTGTCTGCTTATATTCTACAGTTGCTCCTTCTCTTTCCAGTTGCTGGATTTTCTTTTTCCTTTCTGTATTCAAGACTGAACGTCCGGTAAGGATTACGATCGGGTTTTCTGCATTATCAATGACCTCCTGTGCAAACAATATTCCCAGACCTCCCATTCCTCCAGTAATGATATAAACTCCATCTGTTTTCCATAATTCTTTGTTATAAGAAGAGTTTTGAATTACATTCCAATCAAATGTATAGCGTTTATTACCCCTATATTGTATGAATGTTTCCCATGGGCGATTGCTGTTATCATCCAGTAAAACTGTTGTTACAACTTTCCAGGAATCAATACTAATGAACTGTACAATACAATTTGGATACTCAAGAAATGCAGTCTTTAACATCCCTACAAGTCCTCTAAAAGTCTTTTGTTCCTTCTGTACAGAAGCGATAACCTGAACACACGTTTTTTCATTAGAATTATTATTTATAACACTTTGTAACTCTTTAAACAATTTTAAAGCGTAGTTTGTATATCGCTCTTCTATTTCTTGTCCTTCAGTGTTAAACACAATACTCTGAATGTCTTCTGATTCCAGTTCGTTTGAAACCTGTTTGAGTAAAGAAGTTTCTGGTTCTATTAATATCAGTAAACGTTTATCAAGTGCTACTTTATTATCTTTTTCAGAAAATGGCTGCTCTTTCCATTCTGGAGAAAACAATAATGTATTCACCTCAGTTTCACTTTTGTTCTTTCCAAAATTATTTTCTACTCTTACAACGGAGAGTTCTTTGATATTTACACATACATTACCATCATCATCACACAACATAATAGTAAACTTATTGACTTCTTCCTGCTCAGAATTGTGATTAATGTGTTCAATTTTTGCCCACATTCTTGAACTACAATTTGCATGAATTTCAACTTCTTCTATTTTATAAGGAAGTGCTAGATATTGCTCGTCATCATTCATAAAAACGGATGAAGCATGAAAAGCAGCATCCAACAGGCCTGGATGGAGCACAAATTGGTTCAGAACTCCTTCTTCTGAAGTAGGCACATTTAATTCTGCAAGTGCAATGCCCGCCCCTAGATAAATTTCTTTTACTCTTGTAAAACTTGAACCATAGTCAATACCTTTTTTTCTAAAATTTTCATAAAACTCCTCTGCCATAATCTTTGTAATACTGCATTTGGTCTTTATACTATTCAAATCCAACAGTATAGGATCCACATTTTCAACTATTAAGCTGCCTTGACTATGCAAAATAGTTTCTGAATGATCTTCTGGATTTTCAGTATATATCTCGTAATCTGTTCGTTTATTACTTTCTATATAAAGAGCTATATGTATCTGGACAGGTTCTTTATCGACTATAACAGGGTGATTCCAGCTTATATTACTAATTTTTATTCCGTTATTAGCTTTCTCCAGTAATCTATATGAATTCTCCAGAGATGCTCTTGCCATTTCCAGATAAATAACACCAGGTAAAACCTGTTGCCCATTTACAATATGATCAGATAAGAAGAATTCTTTTCCTGTAAATGTTGTACTAAATCTTTGTTCCGTAAAATCAGAAGTATTTTGTTGTAACAAAGGGTGGATAACTCCCATTGTTTCACTATTAAACGAATATGCTGTTACTGGGTCTTCATCAGGAATCCAATAGCGTGTTTTTGCAAATGGGTATGTAGGAAGACTTACTCGATATGGTTTATTTTCTTTATATAACAAATGCCATTCGATAGTAGCACCTTGAACCCAACTTTGTGCTATTTGGCTTAACTTATTTTTGGAAAACCACTTATCAATTAATTCTTGCGAATCTTTATCACTTCCTAATTGACTTGCTATATCTTTACTACGATAAGTATTTCCATACCAGCAGTCTTCGATATGCTTCTCCCCTTCAATAAATAGGTTAAGTTTTTCCTTTAGTTCATCTATGCTTTGTACCAAACAGACAAATCGTTCTTCCATATCATTACGTCCGACTTGTAATGTGTAAGAAAGATTCAGCAGGTCTAGATTTTTGTCCGAAGTTTTCTGTAGATACTCAATGAATTCTTCTATACTAGTACGTAAGCGTTCTATGTTTTTTGCAGAAAATGGTATGATTACCTTTCCTGCATTAGTTGATCTTTGTTCTTTTACAGTAATATGTTCTTCGACAATAACGTGGGCATTTCCTCCTCCGAACCCGAAAGAACTAATCCCTGCACGTCTTGGAGTTTCCTGTTTCTTTGCATCTTTTAATCGTTTCCATTCCTTCGTTTTGTCTATGACATAAAAAGGTGTTTCCTCTAGAGAGATATACTTATTTAATTTATCAAAGTGTAAAATACCTGGTAAGGTTTTTGCTCTCATTGATAATAATACTTTAATAAGTCCTGCAATACCTGCGGCAGATTCACTATGACCTATAACAGTCTTAACCGCTCCAATGCCACAAAAAGAAGTCGACGAATTAGCACCTGTTTCTTCGAACGCTTCTTTAAGCGCCTGAATTTCGATAGGATCTCCTAATGAAGTACCTGTGCCGTGTGCTTCCAGATAACTGATTGTTTCTGCTGGAATACCTGCTCTGTCATAAGCAGACTTAATCAACTGTTTTTGCGCGTTTAGATTAGGGGCACGCAATGAAGTTGACTGACCATCATGATTAATCGCTGTACCTCTAATGATTCCATAAATTGTATCATTATCTTTTAAAGCTTCTTTATAAGGCTTCAATAAGACAGCACCATAACCTTCTGAGCGTACAAATCCATCCGCACTGTCATCAAAGGTCTTGCAATGCCCATCTTTTGACAACATTCCTGCTTTGTAACTTGCCATATAGATACGAGAAGAAAAAATCATGTTAATTCCTCCAGCAATAGCCATAGTACATTCTCCTTTGTTGATTGATTCAATTGCGTGATGAATCGCAACCAATGAACTTGAGCAGGCTGTATTTATGATCTCACTAGGACCGTGGAAGTTAAACCATCGGGATACCCTATGAGGAATCATGCTCATATGAAGCCCTGAATCTGTATACGCTCCGTAACTCTCTATCAGACTTGGTCTTTTTGAAATTAATTCAGCATAATCATTGGCATGTACTCCAATAAATAAACCGATATCATTATCTGTTAAACTTTTGGGGTCATATCCTCCGTCTTCAATGACTTTCCAGGTGAGCTCTAGTATTTTTCTTTGTTGAGGATCCATACTCTCTGCTTCTAAAGGAGATATCCCAAAGAAGCCTGCATCAAACGTATCCACGTCTTCAATGAAGCCGCCCCATTTAGGAGCAAAATCCGCAGATTTACCATATAAACTCTGATAATCCTTTATTATCTGGGGACGGCTTTGGGCTATTGTTGAAATACAATCTTTTTTATTTATTATATTTTCCCAAAATGCTTCGGGGCTTGTCGCTGCTCCGGGAAAATTGCAGCTAATACCTATCACTGCAATATTTGTATCTTCTTGTTCTACTTTTACTTTAAGAATTGCATTTTTTGACTCACCACTTTGATTGTCAGTAATTTTTGGTCTATCAATTTGTGTACATAGATATTGTGAGAGTTTATCAATAGTTCGATGCTTAAATAGCATGACAGGTGCAAACTGAATCTTGAATACCTCTTCAATCTTCTTGGAAACCCTGATATATTTAATAGAATCAAATCCAAGTTCTCCAAATGAGACATCGTTCTTAAGTTTCTTTGGTTCGATACCAAGTACGCTGGAAAAAATATCGTTTCTGAGTTTCTTTAAAATATTACTTTCAAAATCGTTACTAAATGTCACAGGCATCGCTTCTTCTTCTTGACCTGAACCCGTCTTGTAATTATAAAGAAGTGAGAGTTTGTTTTGCGTGTATAATTTTTTACTATTTTTTCTTTGAATTTTACCACTCCCCGTTTTGGGAATTGTTCCTTTCTTAACCAGATTTACTTCATATATCTCCAGCATATATATTTCTGCAACACAATTCAAAATTTCCAGAGATAAGTTCTTGTACTGAGAGTCGCTAAAAACCTCTGTTTCCAGAACAACAATTATTTTTTCCTGTTGATCCAATTCACATGAAAAAACACATATGGGTAATGTGAGGTCTGGAAACTTATTTTTTATCACCCATTCAATATCAACAGGGTGATAATTTTTACCATTAACAATGATCACTTCTTTTTCCCTTCCTATAATATACAGATGCTTCTCTTTTATAAACCCAAGATCTCCTGTCCTAAAAAAACCTGTCTCACCAGAATCCTTTAAAATTCCATTAAATGTTTTTTCAGTCTCTTTGTGTTGATTAAGATATCCTTTGGCTACGGATTCACACTTAATCCAGATTTCTCCTACTTCATCTGGCTGGCAGTTACTGCCAGTTTTGGGATTAACAAACAATATCTGGTCATCTTCACTGATCTTTCCACAGCTTAAAACTGACTTACTTGTACTACTATGATCAGCTATTTTAATTACTCCTTTTTCCAGGTTTGGAATATCTAGTGATAAAAAACCTATTTCTTCATCTGCACTTTTTGTTACTACTGATCCTGCTTCTGACATGCCGTAATGCGGACAAAAAATATTACTTTTTAATCCTAACACTTTAAATTTTTCGATAAAATTTTCGTAGGTCTCTTTTCGTATAGGTTCTCCTCCGCAAATAATTGCCTTAAGAGAGTTTAATGATATCTTTTCTAGCTCAATAAGGTCTAAGGATGCACAACAATAATCGAAAGCAAAATTGGGCGCAGCGATATGAGTGGCCTGATACCTACTGATTATCTCGAACCATTTATATGGATTTTTCACAAAACTATCCGGAGGTAGAATAATACTCGAAGTTCCTCTTAGCAGAGGTGACATAACATTGAAAAACAGTCCAAAACTATGAAATTGAGGCATCCAGGAAACAATGCAGCTTTCTTTTTGGATACCCCATTGATCAGCTCCCTTCTTAGCTTGATTCCACACATTGTTATGAGTCAGCATCACTCCTTTGGGTTTTGCTGTTGATCCTGATGTATATAATAAAAGAGCGGTATCCTCCGGATCAGATTTTCTTGGCTTTTCAAGTGCTACAATAGCTGTTTCAAATTCATCAACACATAGTATAGAAACAGACGCCAGAGCTTTATTTTTTTCTAGCAATTTCCTGAAACTTGTATCAGTTATAATACATTTTGCATCAGCATCTTTTAAGATCGGGAGAATTTTTCCTGCAATATCGCTTCCACCTTCAATACTGACCACAGAAGTAGGTATTGCTATAACATTTGCATATAAACACGCCAGAAGACTACTGATATATTCCAAACCTTGTGGTAATACGATAATGGCTTTGTCCTGAGGATCTAGTAAATTTTGAAGTGTACTATTCATCAACATAACCTTTTTTACCAACATTTCTCCTGTTAGATAGGTCACATTATCGTTATCATCCTTAAAAGTAAATAACTTTTTATCAGTAGATTTTTTTGATAGATTCTTATAAAAACTTAACGAAGTAAAAGGACGTTTAAGACTATTATTGTTTGTCATAATTTCTCATTAAAATAGGTTATAGGAAATTTCTCAGTAATCATTCCCAAAGTTTTCAGGTTATTATAGATGATATAGGTTCTAGCCAAAAAAACAGTCCCCTGTTTTACATCAAAAAAAGATGTCAAATCATCACATAATTCTGTTCGAATCTCTATAATATCCCTAAATGTATCAACCCGCTCTTCTTTCCATAAAAGCCCAATGGGTCTATCAGTTTCTAATAAAGCATACTGACTTTTTCGTGACATGTTTTCGAAAATAAAAACCGAATTAGCATATACATAATTTTCCTTTTCATTCCCTAGTAAAATCTCACGTTTTAATATTGGTGTTTCATATTCACATAGCTTACTTTCTTCTTTACCGCTTAAAGCTATTTCTTGATTAATCTTCTCAACAGTAATCTCCTTTTGCGTATAAAGTCTTAAAAGATCAGTAACGGTTCCATCGGTCACGAGTAACGTTTTCTGGAATAAACTTAAACTGCTATCTTCTAATAACAGCTCGTTGAATGGTATTACTTTGATTATTTTATTTTTTTCTACAGACAGATTTTGTATCATACTATACCTCTTTGATAATTTTAAAAACTTATTGAAATGTGTCAGCATGCATTATTACATGAATAAGTGTATGGGTTAAATATCAATTCTTTAATTATTCAGAATTATTAGTTAAGAAAGCCCTTTTTGCATTGTATTTTTGCACTTAATTAGATGAGATAAGTTTTATCCTCAATGTTTTCTTAACAGTGAAATTAGTGTTGCTTTTTTTCTAATTAGAAAGTTTTCTCTCTAAGATTGGCGAATGGTTTTTTACAATAAGTAATTACTCTGTTTTTCTTATTGACTTCCGGGTCTACTACCATTTGTTGTTTGAATTTTCTCTTACAATAAATTGAAACAACGAATGCATGACCATATATTGCCTGGTATTTCCTTGTTTTGAAATATAAATACGTCTATGCTATTTTATAATGATACATTCAAAAAATGTACAAAAGATTTTATCTTTAAAAATTTCTAACTAAGGAAATAATCAAATTCTAATACGATTTGTGATTAAAAAATTCGTATAAATTCATTGAATTATTTTTTCTTTATGCAAGGCAAAAAAATCAAGCATAGCTATAGCTACGGTTTATTTTTTAAACGAAGTAGAAAGGAAAAAGAAACGATGAATATGCGAAATTTTTAGTTATAAATCGTATAACACGTATTATAAGTAAGAGTCATATTTATATCTTAAATACCTACCTTACTATCATTTGGGTGTTATAAAACTGGAAAAAAGAGCTCCACATCTATAACAAAAATGTCATAAATATCATGAAGAAAAGCCCTTTATTAAAAGGGAAACATAGACTTTGAGTAAAAAAAATACATATTCTTTTTTGCACTTAATTATATAGAATACAATTTTTTAAGCGTTTTTTCTTTAATGTTAAGCAATATTTCTCATACATATACCGCAAATATTATCTAATGGCGATCTCCCAGATTCGTACTGATAAAAAACTTGTTTTTGTTGCCTTCCTGATTGACATTCTCAAAATACCCCTCTTGATTTTCAATATTCGAACTACTGATATCAATAAATATCACCTGATTGATCTCATTTAACCGAATTCCTAATCTGGTTTTGGATTTTTGCTTTACTAGTATACCTTCGTATCCGCTTAATGGTCCTTTTATTATTCGAACATGTTCTCCTTCTTTAAAATTTGGTTCTACAGATATTTCTTGATCCAAACTCAGCATTTTTTTGATTCCTTTAATACATTTAGCATTGATTTTTGAAGCCTTCCCTCCACAATGTATAAAGGTCATGATTTTGGATATCTGACAAATTTTATGCAAATTACATTCTTCTGTATTTACAAAAATGTAACTTGGAAACAGTACTTGATCAATCACTTTCTTTTGACGATTTTTCCAGATTCTCAAGGTTTTTTTAATTGGTAGAAAGACTTCATAACCCTGAGAAGATAATTCATGATGAACAATTTTTTCTGCACGTGGCGCAGTATAAAACACATACCAATTCTTGTTTAATTTTGGTTTTGATATATCCCTTTCCATATCCATATGGAGATGAATATTGGGTATTTCTTGCATAACTTAAAATTTAGTTGGTTAACTTCTCAATACTGTTTATACTAGTTTATATGCAGTCTGATTCTAATAAAAGTTTAAAATTTTATAAAAATGAATGTCTTGCCTTCATTCTTTTATAAAGGTATGGGGTAAGGTTATTTTGAATAAAATCTAATTAATTTTATAACAAAAAAATATTAGTACTTGATTTAAAATCATATCAATGATTATCAAGGTTTAATGTATTTTTATGTTAATTATATAATCGTTTTTTAAATTTAGGGTTTAAAACACATCAATTAAAAAAAGAATTTTATGGTCTGAAAAGGATAATTGCTATGGTGTAAATTTTCTCCTCATAACATTTTCCAAACAAACATCAAATCCTAATTAATCTTTTGATTTTTAATGTTTTATTTTTTTACTATGTTTAAAGAGCACGTATTTCCGACATTATACAAACTTTATTAATTAACTGTTAGTAACTAATACTTTTCAAGGCAAGTTATAGTAAATTACTAAAATAAAGTTCTGCAAATAAATACAAGAAAGCTGTTTTGACTGGGGAAGATTTGTGTATGTTATATAAAAATATATTTAATTAAAAAAGAACGCATTACAAAACACTATTTTGTTGAACATTTTTCTTCATTTAGATATTTATAAAATACTTGTCAATTATTTAGCTTTACTCCAATAAAGCCTTCTTCAACGCAGATCTGAGATTGAAGAATTAAGTTTTTTTTTCATCATTTGAAAAGATTTGGTTTAGTTTTAAGATTCAAGTTTCATTCATCTGTAAACACAACTCCGTTTGGTCAATTAGCAAGTTTGTATTTGACTAAAAAATAAAGTATTGTAAAAAAATGAATATTCGATTGTTACTTTGATAGTATCAAGATATATATCTAATAATATCATTTTATCTTAAAATCACCCACTAAAACTTATTGATTTTTATATGAATAATTCTGGACTAAAATGATATAAATTCTATCAAATAACTTTGCACAGGTCTAATATCTAATATTATTTCTTTATTTACAAACGTGTGCTAAAAAGATTTACTTATTTAACTTAAAGTTCATACTCCATAAACCTCCTTAATTCATAAACAACTAAAAAACAGCACTATAAAAATAGTGCTGTTTACATATATATGACATAAAAAAAATAAAAATTTAACTCAACATGATGTAGATTTTATAAAATATATGTTTGTTAAAACATTCATATATCTACACTTACTACTCTTTTGATTACCTGACGGATACTTTTTTAGCCATATTTCTCTAATACAAGATCAGATAACGCTGCTAATACCTCAGGGATTAATACACTACATTTTCTGCAATTTTTCTGTTGATTTCCAAATCTGATATTACATTCTCTAATTTCATTCTGATGGTCCTGACAGCCACTTTTCCCAGCGGTAAACGCAGGGTTGGATTTTTACTATCTACATGATTGATAATTGCAGTAGATGCTTTTACAGGATCACCTTCTTGCAGCCCATTAACTGCTTTTAATTTGGATCTAAACACGCCTGCAGTTTCTGCATAGTCATCCATTTTATTTTTAGCAAACCTTAGTCCCTCTCCTGCAAATTTTGTTCTGAATGGTCCTGGCTCTACAATCGATACGTGAATACCCAATGGTAGCACTTCTTGAGCCAATGCTTCGCTAAGACCTTCTAATGCAAACTTACTGGCATTGTATATCCCAAAACCTGCAAATGCTTTGATACCACCGTGTGATGAGATCTGAACGATATGTCCTTTTTTCTCTTTGCGCATATATGGTAATACTGCTTGCGTCATTTTTAAAGTGCCAAAAAAATTAGGATTAAAAACTATTCTAACCTCGTCCATAGAGGTTTCTTCAACAGCTCCTGCAAATCCTATACCTGCATTGTTAACTAAAATATCTATCCTACCAAATTTTGAGATAACCATTTCTATATGCTCTTCAATACCTTTCTGATCCGTAATATCCAATAACAGCCCGTATCCACTTTTAGCATGTTTTTTGTTGAATTCATCTACCTGAGATTGTTTTCTAAATGTTCCGATGACAAAATCATCTTTTGCCATCACTGATTCTGCAAGAGCTTTACCTAAACCACTTGATATTCCTGTTATCAACCAAATTCTACAATACATTGTTATGATTTTTTTAATGAATCAATAATTTCAGAAACTTCTACGCGATTTCGGTAATCACCTCCCAGCGATTTAGCAAATGAAATAGTACTGTCACTATCGATAATAAAAACCGCTGGAACTGGCAGCTCTCTGGAGTCATCAGAGTAATGACTTCCAAAATCAAAGCCGAGTGCTGTCATGGCATCTACGGGAGCATCCTTGTTTCTAAACACCTTAGTGTAATTTCTGGCAACAATGTTTCCGTTATCACTTAATACTTCAAATCCTAACTCATTTTTTTCTTTAATGCTTAGTGATGCATCTGGTGTTTGCGGAGAGATCGCTACCAATTGAGCTCCTAATGATTTAATTTTGCTCAATACGCTTTGATACTGGAATAATTGCAGATTACAGTAGGGACACCAAACACCTCTATAAAAAATAAGAACGACCTTCCCTTTTTTTAATAACTCAGAAAGTTTTATGGCCTGGTTTACTGTATTCGACAGTGTAAAACCAGGTGCTTTATCACCGGTATTAAGTTGTAGTATTGAATGCTGTTGGGATTGCAAACTCTGAGCATCATAATCAAAAACTTTTAATGCAGCTTCTGGTAGCATTCCACCTAAATTTTCTCGTAGTCTTTGCAGACTATTTTGATACGAGGGTATTTGTTTTTTGGTATTCATATCACTTTGTTTTATTAGATGTCAAAATCGACTTTACAAAGTTGTGAGAACGTACCAAGATGGAAAATGAACTAGATTAGGAAATCTTCTTGAACCAGTTCAATATTTTGAGGCTAATCGTTTTCTTATTTTACTCAAAAATTCTGCTGACATTCCCAGGTAGGACGCTAAGGCATATTGCGGAACTCGCTGTACAATAGCGGGATACTGTTTCATAAATTCAATGTAGCGTTCTTCTGCTGATTTACCCAAATTGGATAGTACACGTCGCTGAGAGAAGGCAAAAGATTTTTGTGCTACTAATCTAAAGAATCGTTCAAATTTTGGGTTCTTAGCACAAAGCTTTTCTACATCCTCATAGGCTATTTGCTGTACAATAGCATCTTCTAATGCTTCTACATACAGAGATGCCGGGGTTTGATTGATATAGCTATTAAAATCACTAATAAACCAATCTTCAATTGCAAACTGTATGGTGTGTTCTACGCCCTCACTATTCACAAAATAACTTCTGAATGCCCCTTTTTGCACATAGGTTTGATGTGAACATACAAAATCAGGCTGTACAATAAATTGTCTGCGTTTGATATGAGTTGTTCTAATAATTTCTATAAATTGCTGTGCATCTTCTTCTTGTAAAGAAACATATCGCTTAATATTATCTAGTATATTTTGGTATTCTTTCAATGCTTATTTATGAAATGGTTTGACTTATTATTTTAGATTCAAAAGTGTTTCTTTTATAGCATCTCTAAGACCGCTATTTGCTTTTACCTCCTCAGCATAATCATTCCATTGCTGTACTTTTTCATTGATTTGAGAGATGATATTATGAGGTTTTTTTACATTCATGGCTTTAGCAAAGCTTATCAAATCCTCTTTTGTGATACCTATTCTTTTTCCTTGTATGCTCAGGGCGTGTTGGCTTACCCACATACTATCTGGTCTATATGCGTGGCAAACATCATACGCTGGTGCTAATTCCCAATGGTCGCCTTCTTTAAGCCGAAAAGCAAAATTCTTTGTATGATCATCACAATTTCTTGCAATGACATTAAATACCATTCTGCGATACATTTGCTCCGCATCCGGATATGGTAAGCGTAACATTCTCATAGTCTGGAATAATTGTTCATAGCTATAACTTCTCACTTCGTTAAAATCATAATGCTGCATGGCACAAAATGTCTGGATATGATGTTTTACAGCACCTTTTTCTCTGTCAAATCTTTTTGTCATAAAATGAGCCCGACCATTTTCACAAAGTAGATCCGATGCCATCATTTGTATCTCGCAATCTCTTGCCATATTATAATATGCCATTTCTATGCGCCCGTAACCGTTACTTTCTCCAAATTGTGCATCGCTTACACTGTCTAGTTTTATTAACCAATGTTCGAATCCCCTGGGCGCATCTGTTTGTCCGGAACGAACCTGTCCCGTTTTTTCATTATAGGCGATAATTGCCTTCGGTCTTGCGCCTCCGGCAGATGTTCCTATTTTCAGAATCTCCATCATTGCCTGTTTTTCATCTTTATCGACATTCACCTCAAACTGCTCTCTCTTATGTAGCATTCGCTGAGCAATCATTACCAGACTATTCATTTCTACTTGAAATGTTTTTTTGGTCGATTGAAGTTGTGATGGTTCGAATTCTAAAGCTCCCATACCTCTTGTTCCAATAAAACAGAGTTGTTCTATTGGGTTCATACTGTTTTCGGGACGGCCATTTTGTGCGAGCCAGATATTGATTAACTGATTTCCATATTTGTCGGGTAACACATCAGCTAGTAAACCTGGCAATCCTTTAAAAGTATTGTATTCACTATTTTTTGGAGCGATTAATTCTGGAAATGAAAATATGCTTTGATTGGATTGGATTGGCATTTTTACGGGTGCCAAATCTATACCCAGCGTTTTAAATTTTGGATCATATTCAAAACTGGCAAGCTTCTGGTTCTCATCCCAGGCTATGGCTCCAACAGTTCTACCCCAAATTTTGACAAATGCTGTTGTTACCTCTACCATTCACTTTCTGGTTGACTGTTATCATCATTATATTTACTAGCACTGGCTCTTAACCGTTTTTGCCTTTCCAATTTGGCCAACTCTAAAGGACTTGGTTGCGTTTGAATCTTAAAAACATCAAGTATCTCCAGCTGATCAAGAGCTCTTAGGATTTGTAGTAAGGAGACTAAAGATATTGGCTCTCCATTTTCAATTTTACTCATGGTCCACCGGTTAATCCCTGCAATTTCTGCAATTTTTGCCTGTGTCTTATTCTGACGTAAACGTTGGTGTTTTATGTATTTACCTATAAGAGAAATTATTGCAGTATCACTTAAACTATGCCAGCTTATGTTAGTATTTGCCATCTTTATTATTATTATCTATACTTAATGTTGGTATTTACCAATTTAAATATACTAAAAAAATAATTAAACAAACTACATAGTGTAGGTAAAAGCACACATTAATTTATCATATCCAGGCTATGTTAGTAATTACCAACATGATTATATTTATTAAGCAAGATTATGTTTACAAAAAGAAGATCTCTTATAAAAGTATTGTTGTATCTGTTTTATATTAATAGTGAAAATCTATAACAAGTGCAGTTATATTAATTCTTTTTTTGAGTATAATGGAGTGATATTTTTTTATGATCAGTTATTAGTTAACATAACAAATCAGCATTAAACAAAACAAGGTAATAAATTATTGGGATTCCTGAAACCTACCTAATTTTGATTATTTGTATTATCAGCAGTTTTTAATATGTTCTATTTTAACTTTTATTTAATCCGTCTCCGATTAATTTGTGAGTTAAAAAACCTAAACTAAATGAAATTACAGTTACTAAAACTTTCTTTTTTCCAGCCACTTTTCGATATCCTTTGTCGAAGTTTTTGTCTCCGGTTCTATAATGACTTGGCGGAAATAAATCAATAGCTAATGTTGTTCCTGCCCCGATATAAGGGTCAAAAGCAGTTACAGTATAGGGAATAACATAGTTCCAATAAGATGTTTTATAATTTTTTTTAGCTGCCGAAATTCCCAAATTATATCGGTTTTCTGCTGTTGAATTTAATTTTAATGTCTCGCAATTATTTGCAGTAGTTCTGAATGTACCTTCCCAATAAAACCCAGCACCATCTTCTGCTCTATAGCTATGTTCTCCAGGCATTAAAGAAACTTTTAATGTTCCGTTTTGTCCACAATTTGGACTGCCAGATTGAAAGTAACTTCTCAAATTACCTTTATAAGAACCGTCAATCCAAATTTTCGTATTACCAGCTTGACCATAATTGGTAAAAAAACTAACAGTTGAATTTTTATAATTTGTACGGTCTGTACTTCGATTAGAATATGTAGACCGAGAATAATCGTAATTATAAGTTGCTTTATTGTCAGGTTCAATATATCCTCGTTTCCCTGTATGAGGGTTTATGTTCGGTTTGGTTGTATAATTATCTCGATTAGTATTGTTTCTATTTGTTCTGTAATATGACTTAATGTAAGTTCCGTCTTTTCGAGAATATCCTTTTTATACGATTTATAACTAAAAATTTCGCATATTCATCGTTTCTTTTTCCTTTCTACTTCGTTTAAAAAATAAACCGTAGCTATAGCTATGCTTGATTTTTTTGCCTTGCATAAAGAAAAAATAATTCAATGAATTTATACGAATTTTTTAATCACAAATCGTATTACTCTATGGTAGTTTGGATTCACTTGAGCAATTATTGCCCAGTTAAAAAGTAATAATAAAAGTGAAATCCAAAATTTCATTGATTGTGTTAGATGTTAGTCTAATTTTCAGTTTCAAATACTGTTAACACCAACATAAAAGATATACATCCTCTATTTTATATATCAAGAGTATCATACAATTCTGACATAAACCTACCTAATAATAGAAAATCAGATTATCATATATTATGATACCTTAATCTCTTTTGAGTGGATATTCATTAAAACTGCTATCAGTTCACAGTATCTAAACAACAAAATAAAGCAAAATTCCCCATTTATCAAAGCTATTTTTCAACTATACTCAGAAATATCTTATAAACACGATGTTGTCTTCTACCTTAATTTCTATAAGGTAAATCTTTGATTGTTTGACTCCATTTTAAAAAATCACATTATTATGTGAAGCACAAAAACGACACAATTCTGGGCATGTATTTATGCGTAAGGTAAGTAAGTAACTATTCAATTAGAAATACATGTTATCCCATTTTAACTCTGACATCGTGTCTATAGAAATTGAATTTATTAGTGCTATTACAAAGTTAAGATGGTATTATGCTACTGCTCAATACTCAGGGCTTCAAAAGTGATTAACTCCTGTTCTTCAAAACCTGGACGTATCTCAATAGGATTACAGCATACTTCGCAATCTTCTACATACACTTGATATGATACTGAAGGGTCTAATAACATTGATATTTCTTCCCAACAATAAGGGCATTGAAAAAAGTGTTCAAACATAGCACTCATTTTTCTGTTACTTTAAAACACATATGATCCTACAATTCAATGCTACTGTCAAATTCTCGCCTTTGAAAAATTTCTCGATACGTTTTTTACAAAAATCACTATCATTAATATTTTTCTAATATCATCCTATTAACTATTATTCTCCTTCATCAATTCCACAATATCAGAATTAGAAGTCAACATTCAGCAACTGCCCTGTGAGTTGCAGTAATTGTAGTTCTGCAATCTTAGCATTGTATTTTGCCAAATTCTTATTGGTTTTGGCATTGATAAGATTAACCTGTGCCTGCCTAAATTCTATTGATGTGATTTGACCTAGTTTAAAACGCTCCTGCGAACGCTCAAAATTATTCTGATTAGTCAGTACATTCTGTTGCTGAATCTCATAGATACTCAGTAAGTTTTTAAAATTACCTATTGCATTTTTAACATCTCTGTCGACCTGCACTTCTATTTGTTTTTTTAATAATTCCTGATTATCCAGTGCAATTTTGGCATTCTTGATCCTTGTTATTGTACTTCCTCCATCAAAAAGATTCCACGAAAAATTTAATGATGTAGACAGCCCTGTAGATGTTTGTGTCGTAAGAAAGGCAGCGGCATTATTATTATTTTTATTCCATCCATATGTCCCGGTAAGTCCTATAGTAGGTAAATATCCGGATCTACTCACCTTGATATCGTATTCATTAATCCTGACATTCGTTTCGTTTTGCAATAACGTAACATTATGATCTGTATAGCTCTCGATATATGTATCTAATTGCAACTCTGGAATAAATTGTATTCCTGTATCTACTTCTACACTTTTTTCTAATTCATCATTAAGAATTACTTGCAAATCCCGCTTGGTATTGATCAACTGCTGACGCGTATTCAATAAATTAATACTATCATTTGCTACATCTACCTGAGCATTTAGAACACCTAGTTTTGTATTTTGTCCATATTCAAACTGATACGTAGCTCTGGTAATTCTTTCCTGAGATATTTTTAGCGTTTCTTGCAGTATGGCTACATTTTCTGATAATCTGGCAACTTCATAATACACACTAAATAATTGTAAAATCGTATTCTCTATAGTTTCTCTGGCTTGTAATCCTGTTAGATTATATTGTTCTTTAAATCTTTTATAATTATAATAGCGTCCTAGTCCATCAAATAAGGTATAATTAAGACTGACAGAGGCATTAAAACGATCACTTTCTGCTCCATCCAATTTGGTTACATTACCATTGGCAAATGTCGCCTCTGTATTATCTATATTATGAACTGCTCCTGCAGTTCCGGATATCGACGGCAAATATCCCGAATTGAGAATTCCTTTTGTATTATTAGCAGCTTCTATGGTATTGGTAGCGATAAGTATCCCAAAATTATTTTCCAGGGTTACTCGTATTGCTTCTTCTTTTGTTAATTGCTGAGCAATCCCTGTAGAAGTTAAAAGTAGAAAGGTCACCAAATACAGAATACAACTCTTCTTGTTTTTAATGTTCTTCATGTTCTTCGTTTTGTTCTTTTATAGCACGCTCTACTTCTTCTTTTGTGATCTTATTCCCGGTAATTAACCACTTGGTTCCAACTTTTAGATTATTGCTAAATGATAAAAATAATGGAAGTACTAATAATGTAAGTACCGTAGCAAAACCTATCCCATAAGCAATAGAGATTGCCATGGGGATCAGAAATTTGGCCTGACGGCTTTCTTCAAAAATTAGTGGTGCCAACCCTGCAATAGTAGTAAGAGATGTTAGGAATATAGCTCTAAAACGTGATCGACCTGCTTCATAAATAGCTTTATCAAATGTCAAACCTTCTTTTAGGTTGCTATTAAATTTACCTATTAATACCAGTCCATCATTTACCATAATCCCTATTAAAGCAATAATTCCCAATAGAGACAATAGGTTGATAGAAAAACTATGTGCCCAATGTCCTAAAGCTACGGCGGGCAAACTTAAGGGAATTAATAAAAGTAGTAGTAATGGTTGACTATAACTTCTAAAGGTAAAAGCAATGGTTATATATATTAATGCCAGTACTGTAAGCCCTACAGAACCAAGAGAGCCTAAAAATTTACCTGCTTCTCTATTTTGACCTTCATATGAAGGAGTCACGGTAGGATATTTAGAAAGTATTTCTGGCATGGTCACCGTTCTGATTTCTTGTAAAATATCCGGAGCACTGCTTGTTTCAGGGTTTTTTAAGTCTGCAGAAATTTGAATTTCTCTACGTCCGTCTAAGTGATTTACAGCTACATCACCTCGTTCTATAGTGTAATTTGCAATTTCGTTAAGTGGTATTCGTTCTCCTGTATTGGTAGTAATACGCATATCACTAAGATTAGAGATAGAAGACCGGTTCTCTCTATCATATCGCACCCATACTCTGATCTCATCCTGTCCGCGCTGGAATCGTTGTGCCTGTACTCCAAAAAATCCTGCACGTACCTGAGCCATTATATCTCTTAGATTAAGACCTAAGAGATAGGCATTTTCTTTTAACTCAAGACGAATTTCCTTAATCCCTGCAGGATCATTATCTGTGACATCTTTCAATAATGAGTTACGCACCATCGATTGTTTTAATTCAGCTTTGGCAGCTTTTAGCTCTTCGATATTATTTCCTAACAGGGAAACAGAAACTGGTCTTCCCCCAAAATTTCCACCACTACCATAGACTAAACTTTCTACGCCTATCACCGGGCCTACTTTTTCGCTAATAAGATCGGTAACCAATGAAGATAATACTTCATCCGGTCGCTCTTCTCCTGGTAATAAATTAATTACCAATGAAGCAGAGGCTGATCCGGGGCCAACATTTGTTATTACGTTTTCAAATAATTTTTTACCTCTGTATTCTTCCCCTTTTAAGTATTTTTCTGAAAGCTCATCATTTACCAACCAGGCATTTTCTTCTATTAAAGAAATGATACTATCTGTTGTTTTCTCGTTAGTTCCATTAGGCATTTCTAGATTAATCGACAATCGATCACTAGCGATTCTTGGAAAAATTGAAGTTCTCACAATACCTCCTCCTATACTTCCTATCGTTAAAACGAGAAAAACTACAAAAATTGAAAATGTAAAAAGCTTATTTTGTAATGTAAATCGTAATGCAGGACTATACATATTATCCCGTAACCAACTCATAATCTTATCTCCAAAGGTGTTTATATAACGTAGTTTTGAAAAAATCGCTCCGATACTACTTTTGGGTTTTGCATCTTGTTTTTTTAGTGCTTTAGAATGCGCTAAATGTGCGGGCAGAATGATCAGAGCTTCTACTAAAGAAACAGTTAGGGTAAGAATTACAATTACAGAGACTTCTCCAAAAAACTCTCCGATACGCCCATCCAAAAATAAAAAAATACCAAAAGCCAGTATTGTAGTAATGATTGCAGAGATTATAGGCGGTATTACTTCTATGGTTCCATCAATGGCTGCCTGTACAGGGGTTTTACCACGCTCATAATGTTGGTATATATTTTCTGCAATGACAATACCATCATCTACCAGAATACCAATTACTATGATCATCCCAAACAGCGATAGTACATTAATTGTCACCCCAAAAGATCCTGCAAAAATAAACATCCCCATAAATGCAACCGGAAGTCCAAATGCAACCCAAAATGCCAATCTCGTATTTAAAAACAGGGATAAAAATGTCAATACCAATAACATCCCGATGATCGCATTTTCTGTAAGCAATTCTGTACGTTGGACTAATGTAATGGACCTATCACTTATTACGTTTAGTGAGAGGTTGTCATATTTCTGATTAAACTCTTCTATATATTCTTTTACGTTATCAGCAGAAGAGATAAGATCTTCTGTATTGGTGCTGGTGATTTCCATATTAATGGATAAATCTCCATTAAAATAGGTAGCATTGGCAGTTTCAGAAAATCGATCCCGTATGGTGGCTACATCCTTAAGACGTATAGTACGCCCTGTAAGATCTGTTTTAACAATAAGATTGGACAACTCATTGCCATAATAAGAGCGATTGTTTGCCCGTATTAAATATTCTTCGGCATCGGTTTTGATGGTTCCTCCGGTTGTCAAAATATTTGCTTGATTGACTGCTTGTGCCACTTGATTGAAACTAAGTTCATATGCCAACAAGGTATTCTCATCAACTGCAATCTCGATTTCTTCTGCTGGATATCCACTAACTGATATCTGAGAAATCCCATCAATCCCTCTAAGGTCATTTTCTACCTGTCTTCCTATCTGTTTTAAGGTAGCAAGAGGTATTCCTTTTCCGCTAACGGAAAAACTAATAGTCGGACGAATTGCTTCTTGTTTTGCTACAACTAGCGGTTCCATTCCTGTAGGAAATGAAGGTACTCTATCAACAGCATTTTTTACTTCGAGCAACATAAAATCAATATCTTTTCCTTTTTCAATCTCGACATTGATATTACCACTATTTTCTCTGGAGGTTGAAGTAACGCGTTCAACTCCATCCAATCCTTTTAGATTATCTTCTATTTTTAGTACAATTCCTTCTTCTACCTCCAGAGGAGAAGCTCCGGGATAAGTAATATTAATATTAATATTCTTTGCATCTATTAATGGAAAGAATGATGATTTCAGAGAAAGTACTCCTGCAATGCCAAAACCAAAAAAAGCAAGTACTACCACATTTACAGCAACGTGATATTTAATAAAATAAGCTATTACTTTACGCATGACTACTGTTTTTTATAAGCATTAACAGTTTTGTCATTTTTGACGGGGGAAGTCTCTTTTTTTTCCTGATATACTTTCACCAACATTCCTGCGTATGCTCCGGGAGTAGGTTTACTAAGAATTATATCTCCATTAGGAACTCCTTTGACAACTACTTTTTTATCAGAAAAAAATACGGGTTGCACATCAATAATATCTAAAATACTATCTCTGACCACAAAAATTTTATCTTCTTCTTGTAATAAGTTTCTGTCTATCTCTATAGCATTGTCTTCGTTACGGGTATCCAGATAGGCTTCCAGATACATTCCTTCTTTAAGTGATGAATCTTTTACTTCTATAACGGTAGTAATCGTTTGGGTTGCCTGATCTATACTACCATTTATTCTGGTCACAGTTCCTACATATTTTTTGGATTTATTAAGATCTGAAAGTGAGACGGGCGCTCCTATCCTTAATAAATCAGCATATTCTTTTCCTATTGCCACTTCTATCTCATACACTCCTGTTTTTATAAATTCTCCTAGTTTCTGACCTTGACGAATCAAAGTTCCTTCTGTTACCAATGCTTCTGTAAGTACTCCCGAGAATGGAGTTATAATCCTATATTTAGACAATCGTTGCTCCAGATTCTTTACATTGTAATAATTTGAGTAGATATTTCTTCCGGTTATAAAATATTTTTCTTTTTCTGAAGTAGTTTCCGGAAGTGGAAGTATTGTTTTATTAATATCAAAGCTGCTGAGATAGTTTTGCCATTTTTTATAAATATCCGGATAGTCTAATCGCAAATCAGGCATAATAGATGTAATCAAATTATATAAATTACTTTTTGCTGATTGTACAGATGCATAATATTCTGATGCATCTATCCTGATAAGTGTTTCTCCTTTTTGAAATCTTTGACCCGTTTTAAAAAGTTTAGCACCTCCTTTGAATACTCCCTGAACTTCTGCATATAGCGCTACACGTCTTTTTGCTATCAAATTACCATTAGCCGAGATTTTAATAGGGATAGAAGTATTTTTTACGGTGTCTACAAAGACAGTCTTGATCACTTTGCCAGGTTTGGGCTTAAATCTTGTTTTGCTTGCTATGATCTCCTTGGCTGCGAATATGGATCCAGCGATTAATAACAATCCTAAAATAGCAAGTATAACGTTTCTCATATAAAGAGTAGGATAAAAATAAGTTTCACACTTAGAGCTTGTTTAAAAAACTTACTTCCTGAAAACAACTATTCTGAGAACCGCGAATTTTTAATATTCAGATACCCATATAATTTATAAGTATCTTCCGACTCTCAAACTATTGATTTTTAGTTTATATTCTTTTAAAAAATGCTCTTACATTATGGCACAAAACTATCAACAACTATACTAGCTTGCAGTTAAAAAACTCATAAAATTGAAATTACAAAAAAAGGATCCCTAAAATAGTTAGACACCCTTCTTAATATTATTATTAAATCTATGGTTATTCTGCTATCTCTTCAATTTTAGATTTTATCTTCTTTAGTGTAGTAATTAAATTTTCTATTTCTTCATTACTTAGACTTTCTTGTACTGCTGGAATAAGATTATACATAATAGGCGTCACTTTTTCTATTATTTCTTTTCCATAATCAGTAAGAAATATACGATTTACTCTTCTGTCATTCTCATCACTTTTTCGTACTACCAGATCTTTACTTTCCATGGTGTTTATTAATCTGGTCATAGAAGTTTTATCTCTATGCGTAATAAAAGCCAGATCATTTTGTGGTTGTCCATCATTTACTTTTAAACGTTTTAGAACACTCCATTGTTCTTTTGATAAATCTAATCCATTCTCACTAAACGCTTTCTGAACTAAGAATCCAAAATCATAATGAATTTTCCCCACCCAAGATAAGGCATGAGCATTTAAATCTATGGCTTTTGTATCATTCATAAATAACATAATTTAATTTACGGTTACAAAAATATCTATAAATATTTAGTTGTCCCTCCAAGTAACGATAAAATTATTAGAAAAGTGTATTATATTTTATAACTTAATATTACAGTAACATACAGGCATTCAATGATCTTTAAAAAACAACATCGATTACAGAAAAAATCTTAATAAAAGCTTTTATCTTTATAAAACTTATAAAAAAAACAGCAAATAAAAATACTTAAGACAATGCATCAATTTCTTCCTGTAAGGTTTCCCAGTTCTCCATAAAAGATACTAATTGATCTTTTTTTGCCTGATATTTATCAAAAAAACCTGGTTGCGAGATTGTCTGATCATAGTTTATAGCTAATTCTACATCAATTTCTTTGATCTCTCTTTCTAATTTATTGATCTTGGACTCTACATTACTCAACCTATTATTTAGTGATTTTAGTTTCTTTTGATCCTCATAAGATTGCTTTGCTGTTTCTTTGGTTGTAGAAATAGTTTTAGGCTTCTTGTCTTTTTTCTCAATATCTCTAAGATCTGCTACCCTTCTTTGCTCTAAATAAAAATCGATATCTCCCAGGTATTCTTTGATCTGTTTATCTTTAAACTCATATACAGTATCTGTCAATCCTTGCAGAAAATCCCTATCATGAGATACTAAAATTAATGTTCCTTCAAAGCTTTTTAAAGCTTCTTTTAAGATATTCTTAGATTTAATATCCAGATGATTTGTAGGCTCATCCATAACCAACACATTAAAAGGCTCTAATAACATCTTACATAATGCTAAACGATTACGTTCGCCCCCAGAAAGCACTTTTACTTTTTTATCCACTTCATCTCCCCGAAACAAAAATGCTCCCAGCATATCCCTGACTTTACTGCGAGTCTTTTCGTTTGCAGCATTCACCATCGTGTCGTGAATAGTCAATTCTCCATCCAAGTATTCTGATTGATTTTGTGCAAAATATCCGATCTGTACATTATGACCTAGTTTTAAATTCCCTGCATAGGGTATTTCTTCGATTATCATTTTTGCCAAGGTAGATTTTCCTTGACCATTCTGACCTACAAATGCTGTTTTTGAACCTCTTTCTACTAATAGGTTAATATCTTTAAGAATCTCTTTATCACCATAACATTTGCCTACTTTTTCTGCTTCGATAACAACTCTTCCTGGCTGGATGCTTATTGGAAAACTGATATTCATTACGGCATTATCATCTTCATCTACCTCTATTCGCTCTACTTTATCTAATTTTTTGATAAGCGACTGTGCCATAGAAGCTTTTGTAGCCTTTGCTCTAAATTTCTCGATCAGTTTTTCTGTTTGTTCAATCTGTTTTGACTGATTTTTCTGAGCAGCGAGTTGCTGTTCCCGCATCTCCTTGCGCAATACCAAATACTTAGAATATGGTTTATTGTAATCATAGATACGACCTAATGATATTTCGATCGTTCTATTGGTAACATTATCTAGAAACATTTTATCGTGAGAAACGATGACCACTACGCCTGCGTAGTTTTTTAAAAAGTTCTCTAACCATATTATGGACTCTATATCCAGGTGATTAGTAGGCTCATCCAGCAATAGAATATCATTATTTTGCAATAGTAGTTTTGCCAATTCTATCCGCATACGCCATCCTCCCGAAAAAGTATCTGTAAGTTTCTCAAAATCTTCCCTTGCAAATCCAAGTCCCTGCAAAACTCGTTCTGTCTCACCTTGATAATTATACCCTCCTAATATCTCGTATTGATGCGTATAGTCGCTTAAATCGGTTATCAGCTGATTATAGCTTTCGCTTTCATAATCCGTTCTTTCTGCTAGTTTAATATTAATAGCATCAATCTCTCGTTCTATCTTTTTTATCTCTGTAAAAGCTTCATAAGATTCATCTAGAACCGTGCGTCCTAATACAAAATCAATATCCTGTTTTAGAAAACCAATTTTCACTTCTTTATCCATCGCAATCTGACCAGAATCTGGCTCTTGCTCTTTGGATAATATCTTAAGCATAGTAGATTTTCCTGCTCCATTCTTTCCTACTAGTCCTACTCTGTCTCCTGCGCTTAATCTAAAGGCTATTTCTTCAAATAGGTATTCTCCTCCAAACGAAATTGATAAGTTATGTATGTTTAACATGAGCTTTTGAATATTTTGTGCAAAGATGACTAATTTTGTAATAGAATAAAAGTACTATGGGTATCTTAAAAGGAACAAAAATTTACAGCATTTTTACGGGTAGCTGTCCTGTATGCCATGAAGAAAGTATGTATACGCAACAAAATCCATACAAACTAAGCGAAACACTAAAAATGAATGAACGCTGTAGTCATTGTAATACTAAGTATAAAATTGAACCTTCTTTTTTCTATGGTGCAATGTATGTAAGTTATCCCGTTGGAATTGCTTTTGCCGTAGCAGCTTTTGTTATAGGGTTCTTTATTTTTAAACTAAACTTAGTTGCTTCATTTTTTTTAATTACAGCAACTATGATTGTTTTTTTACCTGTTATTCTAAGAATATCCCGTAATATCTGGATCAACTTTTTTATGCATTATAAAAAAGAAAAGGAATTATCTTAATTTCTCAAAACGCTTACAATCTATCTCTTTTTCTAAAGGCTCTTTTTTTTCTATATAATTATACAGTTTTTCTGCTACATAAGGCCCCGCTAGAATCCCCCTACTGCCTAGCCCATTAAAGATATGAACATTTCCATATTCCGGATGTGAACCTAATAAAGGCTTTCTATCTCTTGTCGTTGGCCTAATACCAGCTACCTGGTCTATAATTTCATAATCGACATTCATAAAAGACTGTACTTTTCTTTCTAACTCTTCTCGTGCAGATTGCGTAATTATGGCAGTTTTATCATTGTTGTTATAAGTAGCTCCGATTTTATATAGATCATCCCCTAGCGGAATAATAAAAATAGATGCTTTTACTGCTTGTCTTAGTTTTAATTTTCTTGATCTAATAATTATATATTCTCCTTTATTACCAGGTAAAGGCAAATAATTGAATAGTGGATTATTTAAGACTCCAAAACCTTCAGTAAAAACAATATTTCTGGCTTTTATACCTTTATAGACTACAAAATCAGGTGTAATCTCTAAAAATGTGTGCTCAAAAGATTGTTTTATCAGCCTATCATTCTCCTCAAGATGTCTAAGATATAAGGAGAGCATCTTTTTTACATCTATCCTTCCTGTATACTTTACTCCTCCAAAATGATATGGAATATCCAGCGCTTTATTATTATTTTTTATTAATTCTGAAGATAAATATGTTTCTAAAACTGGCTTATCACAAGCTTCAAACCATAAATTTTGTTCCTCTACAGAAGTAAATCTTCTTAATACAGGTAATTCTATGAGAAGGGATTCTTCTAATTTTTGTTCTAAACTTTTATAAAAATGTACTGCAATTTTTAATTGCTCTGATGATTTCCAGGCAGAGGTAAAACGTTTTAAGATTACAGGATTATAAAGTCCACCTGCCACTCTGGAAGATAACTGAGATCCATCTTCATAAACGATAAAAGATTTCTTATGATCTTCTAATTGTTCCGCAAAAGATAATCCAGCTAATCCAAATCCTACGATTATATAATCTATCATTGATCAAAAATAATAAAAGCGCTCAACATTTTGCTGAGCGCTTTATTAATTATATCTTATAGAGATTGATGTTCTAATAACTCCACATATCCATTTCAAAATTTCTAATACTTTCTTTGATACGTTCACTTTCCAGTAATTGCATTAAAGCATTATCAATTACATAATCCGTAACGGCGCGGTCACCCTGAATATTATCTTCTCGATTAATAACAGAATTAAATCGTCTTGCATTAAGAATATGATCATAAGTAAATGGCATAGAAGTATTTCTTCGATTAAATGCTGTTGCATTATGAAGAACATCCCTAGCCTCAGGATACCAAACCCAGAACAAAGGAACCATATCCGGCTCATCATCTTCTATAAAGTTTACATCTGGTGCAACCGGAGCAATTCCCAGCAATCTATATCTCAATTCCCCTTGTCTTTTATCAAAATACCAATATCCTCTGATATGATATTCTGATATATCGGCAGCAGAAATATCTCTTCTTTCTATGTACTGAGGATCTACTTGTTCACCAGCATTAAATTGCTCATATCCAAGATCTAATGTGTCAATTTTTGATAAAGTAGACTCAAGATCTTCTAATGTTCTCGTTTCATTAAAATATGAATCTGAGTAAATCTTTTGTATTTTCCCGTTTTTGATATTAGACATCAACACATCATATAAAGCACGTCTTTCTGATCCAATATTCACTGTATCTATAGGATAATACAACGGAAAATTTATACGCTCATCAAGATCGATAGTTTCCCAAGTAGTCTTAGCCCATAATACATCACGTTTATCAACATATCCGTATTCTAATGGACGGTCATTATCCGCATCTATTTGCTCCTGTGTTTTCTTTCCTATCTCATCAGGGTCATTAGCGTTTAGAATATTAGCCTGGCCATATGATAGCATAGTCACGCATAATCCAAAAACAGTTAATGATAAATTTCTCAAATTCATAATTGTTAGTTTTTTTTAGTTCGTTAACTCAACAATAACAGGAGATATCTTCTTTACCTTATACGTAGAGTTAGTAGTTAACTTGGCTTTAATATCAATAATCTGAACTGAAGATCCTCTTTTCGCCTTTCTAAGTGTCGATTTTGCTCTAGAGTTTAATCTTCCTCCAGAAACTGTTACGGTAGGTTGACCTTCTACTTTAAACTTAAAACTTGTAACCTTAAGTTTTAAATCAAAATCAAAATCTGGAAGTATTGCACCTATAGAGGATTTATCCAAACCACTCTTAGACATTTTTATACTACCGTCCTCACCACGAACCGTACCTATAGGTCTTGGAAGATCTTTAATTCTAAATTTCTTACTATCACTTACAGATGTTCCGTTAGCAAGTTTTCCACTCACTTTGATACTCACTTCACGAGCTTTTACTTTGGTCACATCCATCACATATTTACCAGTACCACCAGCTTTTCTTAAACCAGGAGCTGTAGCATTTACTGCTGGCACACCAGGAATAGAAATTGTCATTGGGTTCTTAACCCCACGGTACACCACATTCATTTTATCAGCTGAAATAACTGCAGAATTAGGTTTTGGTATTACTGCATAAGAACTTTTGATAGGAATGGTTACAGTAGAATCACCTTCTTTAAATTGTAATTCTCCTTTTACCTCTCTTTCTCCTACATTACCTGCAGGGAAATCAAGCATAATTTGTCCATTCTCTACTTTATCCTGATCTACTCCATTAACCGTTACCTTTGTTGGTTTTAATGTAGCATCAAAACGACCTAGTACAATACGTCCTTTAAACTTCTCTCCACTAAAGAAAGCTGTTTTATCAGGAACCACAATCGCTTCATAATTACTGAAAGAAAGTTCAGATGCCTGCTGTCCTGCTAATAATGCAGATAACACTTTACTCTCTGTAGTTTTAACATCCGCTTGCATCTGCGTTAATTTTGTCAAAGATGCTACTAAAGGAAATCCTTCAAAGTTATACTTCAACCAATTAACATTTACATTATCTCTATTTTTAACATCTTCAGTAGAGAACGTTTTTTCTACATCATCTGCTACAGTGGGCTCAACTTCTTTTACTGATCTGATTGCAGAAGATACTCCATCTCTGTAGGTAGCTACCTGACTAATAAATTCATCTGCATCCTTTGTGGTTTTACCACTTTTAAAGAATTTTTGATCCAACAAATCAGGTCGATCCATTTTCTCGTAATCAGTAGGATCTGTACTTTCTGCCAATATTTCTGTTTTAATCCCTTCTATAAAAGCATTAAAATCATTAGACAAAGCACTTATCTGATCCGCCTTTTCCTTAAGCGGTGTATACTTCTCAGGTTGCTCAGAAACTTTTTCTGCTAAACCTGCCATAAAAGCGTTATTACGCTCTGTCGAAATAGTATTAGAAGCTGCTAGTTTTTCATTCATCAAACCGAAAGCTGACAATACTTCTTTTGACATATTTAATGCCATCATCGCTATAAATACCAAGTACATAAGATTTATCATCTTCTGCCTTGGTGATAATTTTCCTCCTGCCATATTATTATGTTATATTTTGGTAGTTATTTTTTAATTAATTAAATACTAATTTCTATTCATAGCACTTAACATACCACCATATACTCCATTAAGAGAAGACAGGTTACTTGCAAGACTTTCCATCTGATCTTTAAGCTTCTGTGCATTATCAGCGATTGCTTGATTAGCAGCAGCTTGAGATGCAGAAGACTCTAACTGAACTTTGTAAAGACTATTTAAAGACTCTAACTGAGTTGCAGCTTTAGACATCTCTTCACTATACTTCTTTTGACCCT
This sequence comes from Aquimarina sp. RZ0, assembly GCF_008370685.1. Taxonomy (GTDB): domain Bacteria; phylum Bacteroidota; class Bacteroidia; order Flavobacteriales; family Flavobacteriaceae; genus Aquimarina. The sequence goes on along the minus strand of NZ_VTZU01000018.1, from coordinate 62,597 downwards.
GAATTGCGTCTACTGTAGGAGAAATATTTTTTGCAGCTCCTTCAAAATTACGAATACTGTCTCCAAGACTACTCATCAAACTAGAATCTAATCTAGCTTCTTTAAGCATATCATCTAGTTTTTTAGATAACAATCCTTCTGGAGTTTCTTTTTCTATTTTGTCTTTTTTAGAACCACCAGCTAATTCTGGGTATACTAATGACCAATCTATCTCGTCATCAACTGGTTCGAATGCAGAAACGGTAAATACTAATGCCTCTGTTACCAAACCAACAATAAGCATTTCATTTCCTAAAGGCCAGTGCATAATTTTAAATAATGCCCCAAGGATTACTACAGCCGCTCCGAGACCGTATACCATGTTCATTAACTTCTTGCTTGATTTTGAATTTGCCATAATAAATGTGTTTAGTTTTTTTTTAAATTTTAAATTAATAAATAAAAAAGGTTAGTAATTAAGTTGATAGAATTCTTTTGGGACTTAACTTAATTTTGAGTATTATCTTCTCCAGTTACGTCAGTACCCATATAATCCTGTACAGTTCTGAATCCGATATAACTTCTAGCAGAGTCAGCGTATTCGTAATCTCTGGTACTTACCTGTAGGAAGTAAGCAACATCTTTCCAAGATCCTCCTCGCACAACTTTTCGTTTATTTTGATCATCATTAACATTCGGGTTCATTGATGAAACATATTCATAAGATGCAGGGTCATAAGAGGACTGCACCCACTCAGAAACATTACCTGCCATATTATAAAGATTATAATCATTTGGCTCAAATGTTTTGGCTTCTACTGTATATAAGAAATTATCAGCAGCATAGTTTCCTCTAAGAGGTTTAAAGTTTGCCAAAAAGCAACCTCTATCATTAAGAGCGTAAGGACCACCCCAAGGGTACGTTCCAGATTCTAATCCGCCACGAGCAGCATATTCCCATTCTGCCTCGGTAGGCAATCTGAAATAATTAACAAACTCCTTGTTACGCTTTTTCTGATATGAATTTTTTTCTATAGTTCTCCAAGTACAAAAGGCTTTTGCCTGTTCCCAGGAAACACCTACAACCGGATAATCATCATAAGCACTATGCCAGAAATAATCATTATGCATTGGCTCATTATAAGAATAATTGAAATCTTTTATCCATACTGTCGTATCTGGATACACTTCTATAACTTCTTCTTTTACAAAATCTTTTCTTCCTCCTTTTTTGGCACGTGCAGCAGCTTGTATATCCATCCAAGTAAATCTAAATTTAAATTTACTTACATCAAAAGTACGCCTACCATTATAAGATTCCTCCAAAGGAATATAAAGAGTATCCATAACTTCTGTATAGAATTCATCAGGATAATCTTCAACATCCCACTCGATATCTATATCTTTGTTGAGTTTTCTCCCTTCATAACCTGTTTCTCCTATACCAGTATAGTTGTCATACACATATTTCTCGTAAACAGACATGTCCTCTGTGTTGGCATCTAAGAATGCATATTCCCCGATACCATCATCACCAGGGGCTTTGCCAAGATCGTCTGCCATAATCGCGAGTTTCATTCTAACTGTAGAATCGCGAACCCAACGAACAAACTGTCTGTATTCACTATTAGTAACTTCAGTCTCGTCCATGTAAAAAGATCGAACAGTAACTGTTTTTGTTGGCGCGTTTGCGAGCGCAGCTTTGTCATCATCGGATTTACCCATAATGAATGATCCTCCGGGGATGAGTGCCATTCCATACGGTTTCTCCGGATGCCATTTTTTCCCTTTTACTCCGACAAGTTCTCCGCGACTTCCGCCACCACAACTGTAGAGCATTGCTATAATAGCAAAGAGTGATACAAATTTCTTCATAACGTGTTTTAGGTTAAGATCTTTGAGATTTAAGTTGGTAAACCTATTTATTTATTTTCAGAAAAACAATTTTTTTCCAAAAAAAACCTTAAATCTCCCTAATAAAAATGTTAAACTTCGTTTTTTCGTTTTGCTTTATACCATCTTTCAGGTATTTCTTGATTACAAGCACGCTCATAATCGTTGTATGTGCAAGGTAATAACGTGTGTCTTTTCAATTTATTATTGCCAGATGAAATAAAAGGTATTTCTATCCACCATCTTTCGGTTTTATGACTTTTATAAAACGACAACACTTCGTCTTCTACCGGTACATTATAATGAAGGGTACCTGCCTGATTCTTAATATCTAATTCATAAGATCTATAGTTGACACCTTCTATGAAATACCATACTATTTGTGCTATTAATAAAGATATAGTCTCTTCTTCCTTAAAATTTTTAAATTCATAAATTCCAAAACTTTTTACTTTATCACTAATACCCGCATATCTGGAAATTGCACATATTTCCCTTCCATCAAAACCATTGGGAGACACAAAGTGCTGATTATACCCCATAGAAGACATCGCGCCAAGATCTACTGCCACAATATCAGCATCTCTCATTATAGGCTCCACAATCGTTACATCTGATATTACTTCTCCTAATCTATATGCATCAAAATACAATTTCTCCATCAGATCTATTTCTTCTTGAGAGTTATAATAAGTCTGATATCCAATATTACTATAGTTAAAAAGATTATAAGGTTGTTCTACGATGATTTTACCGATAAAAGAGTTATTTTTAATTGGCTGTGATGAGTTCCCCAGATCAAATCTACCATCCACATTCACCAGATTAACCATTCTTTCTAAAATATCAAAAGCCCTATACTGAGCATATACTAAATCCTGACTCCCTCCTATTATTAGTGGTATAATATTTTTTTGAAGAAGCGTAGATAGAATTTCCTGCATCAAATAATATGTATCACCTACTTCTTCTCCAGGATGTATATCTCCCAAATCAACAATAGAAGTATGCCAGTTTCCAGGATACAGGCTATACAATGATTTACGTATTGCACTAAAATCTATTTCTGCTCCAGAAAAATCGACATCATTCCTATTTTCTTTTATACCGATAATTGCAAGATCTGCTTTACTCAAATCAGGAACACCTGTATCAGATGTATGAATCTTAATTTGCTTTCCTAGAGATTGATCTTGAATTGAATTGACATAATCAGCTACCGCATCACTAACAGGAGAAAGAAATTCGAAAGACATATTTTTTACTTCTTTTTAGTGGTCTTTTTTTTAGTAGTTTTCTTTTTTGTTGCTGCTTTTTTCTTAGGAGCATTTTTCTCTATAAGATCTTTAACCTTATCCAAGGTAAGTTTAGTCGCATCTACAGTTTTAGGAAGCTCAATCTTAACTTTTCCCTGAATGATATTGCTTCTGCCCCACCTTGCTTTCTCTACACGAATTCCATCTTCTTCCCAATTATGGATTACTTTATCAATTTCTTTCTGTTTTTTATCTTCAATCAACTGGATGATATCCTGATCAGAAAGATTATCAAAATCATACTTTTTGTTCACATTGATAAACATGCTATTCCATTTAATAAACGGACCAAATCTCCCTGTCCCTTTCTGAACTGGTAAATTTTCATATATATATATAGGTGCATCTGCTTTTTCTTTGGCGTCAATCAACTCAATCGCTCTATCTAATGAAGTATTGAGAGGATCTTCTCCTTTTTCTAAGGAAACAAATTTATCGCCAAAACGAATATACGGACCAAAACGACCATTACTAACAATAATCGTTTCTTCTTTATACACCCCCAACTCTTTTGGCAGTTGGAATAAATCCATTGCCTCCTGAAAAGTGATACTACTCAAAGTCTGTCCTGGACCTAAACTTGCAAATTTTGGTTTATCCTCATCTTCTGCTGTACCAATCTGAACCATTGCACCAAATTTACCCAAACGCACACTTACAGGTTTTCCTGAATCTGGATCTTCTCCCAAAATTCTTTCACCCACTTCTCGATCAGCATTCTGAGACACATCTTCAACTCTAGGATGAAATTCCTCATAAAACTCCTTCATCACCTGAGTCCAGTCTTCATTCCCTTCTGCTATACCATCAAAGTCCTGTTCTACTTTTGCTGTGAAATTATAATCTAATATTGATGAAAAATGATTCACCAAGAAATCATTCACAACCATGCCAACATCTGTAGGGATTAATTTCCCTTTATCACTCCCTATTTTTTCTGTCAGACCTTTCTCTTGTATAGCTTCTCCAGAAAGTACCATCTGGATATAGGCACGATCTTCTCCTTCTTTAGAACCTTTTTCTATATATTTTCTATTCTGAATCGTAGATATCGTAGGTGCATAAGTAGATGGACGACCTATCCCTAATTCTTCCAATTTTTTAACCAAAGCAGCTTCAGAATATCTGCTTGGCGGTCTTGTAAATCTTTCTGTAGCCGAAATATACTTATTAAATAATTTTTCTGACACCCTCATCGCAGGAAGAATTCCACTTTGCTCTTCATCTTCATCATCACTTCCTTCTAAGTATACTTTTAAAAAGCCTTCAAATTTGATGACCTCACCATTAGCAGTAAAATGCTCCTTATGTGTATCCGCACCGATTTTAACATTTGTTCTTTCTAATTGCGCATCGCTCATTTGAGAAGCAATGGCTCTTTTCCATATTAATTCATACAATCTTTGCTGATCATACTCTGCAGGAACGGTATGTCTTGAGAAATCAGTAGGCCTGATGGCTTCGTGAGCTTCTTGAGCCCCTTTTGCCTTACCTTTATATTGCTTAGGGTTACTATATTCTTCTCCGTATGCGGATAAAATTTCTGCTTTCGCTCCATTCTGAGCCTCTCCAGACAAATTTACACTGTCCGTTCTCATGTATGTAATTAACCCGGCTTCATATAAGCGCTGCGCCATGGTCATAGTCTTACTAACAGAAAAATATAATTTTCGAGATGCTTCTTGCTGCAATGTGGATGTTGTAAATGGTGGTGCCGGAGATTTTTTTGCTGGTTTTGTAGTAAGGTCGGCAACCCGAAATGCTGCGCCAATATTATTCTTTAAAAAATCTTCTGCAGCAGCTTTAGTAGGGAAATTCTTAGGAAGTTTTGCTTTGAAAGATTTTCCTTTTTCATTTGCAAACTCTGCATCAATTCTATAAGACGCAACAGGCTTAAATCCTACTATTTTACGCTCTCTTTCTACAATCAAACGTACTGACACAGACTGTACTCTACCCGCAGACAGACCTCCTTTTACCTTTCTCCATAAAACAGGAGACAATTCGTATCCCACCAATCTATCCAGAACACGCCTGGCTTGCTGTGCATTAACCAGATTGTAATCAATTGCCCTTGGATTCTCAATTGCTTTAAGAATCGCTTTTTTTGTAATCTCATGAAAAACAATTCTTCTGGTTCTCTTTTCATCTAATTTTAATGCTTCTGCCAAGTGCCAGGCAATCGCTTCTCCTTCTCGATCCTCATCACTAGCCAGCCAAACCATTTCTGCTTTTTTAGAAAGATCCTTCAACTTCTTTACAACATCTTTCTTATCTTTTGAGACTATATATTTAGGTTTAAAACCTTCTTCAACATCAACTCCAAGCTCTTTTGCAGGTAAATCTGCAATATGTCCAAAACTAGAGGCAACGATGTATTCTTTTCCAAGAAACTTTTCTATTGTCTTTGCCTTAGCTGGTGACTCTACAATCACTAAATTCTTAGCCATAATCCTTAATTTTCAGAGAACAAAAGTATATGAATTTTTTGACACCAAAATTTTTTCGTGAAAATTTATAGTAAAAATATTATATCCTAATAAAGTTGCCTTCTTTATTACATACTTACATTATCCCGAGTATCCATCTCATTAGTATTTTGGAAACCAATCGTGTCCTTATACATAAAATACACTGGTAAATAGACAAAAGAAACTGTAAAAAATATACCTACTCCACACATAATCAGCCCCACAAATTCGGCTAAAACAGAAGATATAATAATCAACAAAAATGCTATTAACCAAATTTTATTTCCTAATTTAAAACTTGATTTAATTAAATCTGAAGTATTTATATCAGGATTAAAAGCAAATAAAACACCTAACAACTGTAAAGGAACAATTACATAAAACAGAGGAATAAAACACAATAAGGTAGCCAATAATGATATCCCAAAGGTAGCTATCGCTAACCCAAGAATCTTTCCCAAATATTTTCCTTTGAAAAACATGAAGTATCCGGAGCTTTCGTTTTCACCCAAATCCACTTGTTTACAAACGCGATAAAAATGAGCGGTAATTCCGAATTGAAATGCTGAAGCAATCATAGAAACTACAATTACTAACACTATAAATAAAATAGCCAACCCTATAGACAATTCTTCAAATTGACTGGGATACTCTCCATAAGACTCTTCAAAACCAGTTAATCCAACTAGTGCAATTACAGGAATATACATTACAAAAATTAAGGGTAGCACAATGACCATAGAAAGGAGCAAATGAACAAACCCTTGTAGCCATACTTTTTTAAATAATTCAATGCTTTTATTGAAAATGTTACCAAAATCTATTGGGTTGCTATTTTCAATTTTCTCCATGAGTTGATTAGAATTCATACGCGATTTAATTAATTAATTTTATTAAAGATATATATTTAAGGAAATATAACCCTGTCACTTTGTCATATATTGTTTTAAAGAGTATCTTTGCACACTATTTGAATTAAATCTGCAAGGATATCAGTATACAATGGAGAAGATTATTGATGAAAATGTTCAGGGGCAAGCGCTGTCCTTAGAAAAAAAAGAAGGAAATAGCCGCAAACTTTTTATCGAAAGTTATGGTTGCCAGATGAATTTTAGTGATAGTGAAATTGTAGCTTCGATTTTAGCTAAAGAGGGTTTTAACACCACTCAAAATCTAGAAGATGCAGATCTGGTTCTGGTTAACACTTGCTCTATCCGTGAAAAAGCAGAATTAACGGTTAGGAAACGTCTGGAAAAATACAATGCTGTAAAAAGAACAAACCCAAAGATGAAAGTAGGTGTTTTGGGATGTATGGCAGAACGCTTGAAAAGTAAATTTCTGGAAGAAGAAAAAATTGTAGATCTGGTTGTAGGTCCTGATGCTTATAAAGATTTACCAAATTTGATTGAAGAAGTAGATGCAGGTAGAAATGCAGTAAATGTTGTACTGTCAAAAGAAGAAACTTATGGAGATATTTCTCCAGTAAGATTACAAAGCAATGGTGTATCCGCTTTTGTATCTATTACCAGAGGCTGTGATAATATGTGTACCTTTTGCGTAGTACCCTTTACCAGAGGTAGAGAACGAAGTCGGGATCCCCAAAGTATCTTAAAAGAAATAGATGATCTGGTACTTTCAAATTTTAAAGAGATTACGTTACTCGGGCAGAATGTGGATAGTTATTTATGGTATGGCGGTGGTCTGAAAAAAGATTTTGATAAAGCTAGTGACTTTCAGAAAGCTACCTCAACAAACTTTGCAAAGTTATTAGATATGGTTGCTGAGAAATATCCAAAACTACGTATACGCTTCTCGACTTCTAATCCTCAAGATATGACATTAGCTGTTATCAAGGTAATGGCAAAACATAAAAACATTTGCAAACATATTCATCTCCCTATACAAAGCGGTAGTGACCGAATCTTGAAAGAAATGAATCGTTTACACACCAGACAAGAATACATTGATCTAGTTGACAATATCAAAAAAATAATTCCTGATTGCTCAATCACACAAGATATGATCATCGGTTTCCCAACAGAAACCGAAGAAGATCATCAGGATACATTATTGCTATTAGAACAAATAAAATATGAGCACGGATATATGTATGCTTATTCTGAAAGACCTGGCACACTTGCAGAACGAAAATTAGAGGATGATGTGCCCGAAGAAGTTAAGAAAAGAAGACTTGCAGAAGTAATCGCCCTACAACGTAAACATTGTGCCTATAGACACGAATCATATATAGGACAAACTTTTGAAGTATTAATAGAAAAAGAGTCCAAAAAATCAGCGCTGCATTGGAGCGGAAGAACTACAAAAAATATAGTTGCAATTTTTCCTAAAGAAACATATAACATTGGTGATTTTGTAATGGTACGGATTGATCAGTGCACCAGTGCAACTTTACTCGGAGAAGCAGTTGGGTATTCTAAAAACAACTAATAATTATCCTTAAGAATGAAGATACACATAAAGACATTAATAACTTTTTTCATTATTACTTTACTATTGTCTTGTGATAGTAATGATGGATCATTTAATGATGACCCGTTGATACTTAAAAAAATTGAATCCGAAACATCCCATTCTAAATATAATGAGAAAGGACAATTTGTAAATAATCAATCTATTAATAACGAAGATAGTTTAGTGACTTTCGATATAACTTATAATGAAAAAAATAGAAGATCCACCTATTTTTCTTTATTAGGGCAAACCGAAAGAATTAGAGAATATGTTTATGACGAATCAGGTAAAATAATAAAAATTAAACCGTCTTCTAATAACCAATATGAAGAACCCGTGTTAATTTATTCATATGATTCAAATATAATAACTACCGAAAACCAAGAACATAAATTCGTTTTCACATTTGAAGATGATACTTATGAAGTTTTAAAAAGATTTCAAACTATAAATTTAAGCTCTGAGGAAATTGTTTTTGAAGAAAGCTATATATATATTAATGGAAATCTGCACAAAAATATCATATCTATTGGAGAAGATTTTCTTAATAAATCAGGCACTTATAAATATGATAACAGAAGAAACCCTAGAGCAGAAGGTGACAAAATTAATTTTATTAATAAAATCTTAGAACGCACTTACTCTGGTTCTTTAACAACTATGTTATCTGACTTAGGGTCTAATAACCGAATAAATGTCCCTCAATCAAACAATAAAATTGTCCTAGAATACAATAACAGAAATTATCCAATCAAAGAGACTGTTTTTAATCAAAATGGGGATCAATTAAGTCAACTAATTTTTAAATATTATTAAAACAAATGGAATCAGTTCAAGCTACAAAACAAAGATTTGGGATTATAGGTAATGACCCTAAACTAAACCGTTCTGTAGAAAAAGCAATTCAGGTTGCTCCTACAGATATTTCGGTTCTGGTAACAGGAGAAAGTGGTGTAGGTAAAGAAAGTATTCCTAAAATTATACACTCACTATCCCATCGCAAACACGGCAAATACATTGCTGTCAATTGTGGAGCTATCCCGGAAGGAACGATTGACAGTGAACTATTTGGTCACGAAAAAGGAGCTTTTACAGGAGCAACATCAACCAGAAATGGGTACTTTGAGGTAGCTGATGGTGGAACAATATTTCTCGATGAAGTAGGAGAACTACCATTAACCACTCAGGTACGGCTATTAAGAGTACTGGAAAATGGTGAATTTATTAAAGTAGGTTCTTCTAAGGTGCAAAAAACTGATGTCAGAATTGTAGCAGCTACTAATGTTAATATGTTTGAAGCTATTAAGAAAGAGAGATTTCGTGAAGACTTATACTATCGTTTAAGTACCATAGAGATTCTATTACCTCCCCTGCGAGATCGAGAAGAAGATATCCATCTGTTATTTAGGAAATTTGCTTCTGATTTTGCAACAAAATATAAAATGCCTACTATTCGTTTAGAAGAAGAAGCCATATTATTATTAGAGAAATATCATTGGAGTGGTAATATCAGACAATTGCGCAACATTGCAGAGCAAGTTTCAGTCCTTGAACAAAACAGAACTATTACTGCTAATACCTTGAGAGGATACCTCCCTAATATAGGAAGCAATTTACCAGCAGTAATCTCTTCTGATAAAAAGGATAGTGATTTCAGCAACGAGAGAGAGATATTATACAAAGTACTTTTTGATATGAAAAACGATCTTAATGATCTCAAAAAGTTAACTATGGAATTAATGCAAAGCGATAATTCTAAAGAAGTTCAAAAAGAAAATGAAGGGTTAATTAGAAAAATTTACAGAGATGAAGATGAAGATGACCAGCCGATACGTTTTGATAAGCAACCTGTCAAACCTACAACAGAAGTATTACAAATAACTTCTCCTGTTATTCCTCAAAAAGAAGATGACAAATATCATTTTGCAGAAGAAATCGAAGAAGAAGAAACATTATCATTGCATGATAAAGAATTAGAATTGATCAGAAAATCACTGGAGCGTCATCGTGGTAAACGCAAAGCAGCTGCAGAAGAATTGGGTATCAGTGAGCGAACTTTATATAGGAAAATTAAACAATATGATTTATAAAGTTTCAGTAAATAATTTTGGCTATTCAAAAAACAATAAAAAAAACACATCATTTTTTCCATACAGAATTAAAATAATTAAGAAATTACAAACACCAATGATTAGATTAAAACATGCGATTGTATTACTAATAAGTATTTCTTTACTACAAGGATGTGGCGCATACTCATTTAGTGGTATCAATACAACTGCAACCTCATTTCAGGTTGGCTTTTTTCAGAATCAGGCACCTATTATTATTCCGGGAATTGATCAGACGTTTACCAATCAATTACAGGACTTAATTCTTAATCAAACAAATCTAAATCTGGTTACCTCTAATGGAGACCTTTTATATGAAGGAGAGATTGTACAATACTATATAGCTCCTACAAATGCTACATCAGAAAACACTGCTGCTCAGAACCGACTTACCATTGCAATAAATGTGCGCTTTTATGACTCAAAAGACCCTAAAGAAGACTTAGAACAACGTTTTTCTTTCTTTTTTGATTATCCAGCAGCTCAATCAGAAACAGCAGTACGAGAAGAAGCTATACAAATAATATATGACAGAATCACACAAGATATCCTAAACGCTACCTTAGCAAAATGGTAATTAGATAAATTATTTTTTGAACACTAAAGAACTTACATATCTGTTACAAAACCCTACGTTACTTACCGTAGAGCATACGCATAGTTTAGAAAAACTCAGTAAAGAGTTTCCCTATTTTCAATCCATACGATCATTAGTACTAAAAGGGTTAAAAGATCAAGAAAGTTTTAGATACAATCAAGAATTAAAAACCACAGCTGCATATACAACAGACAGAAGTGTTTTGTTTGATTTTATCACTTCTTCTCTTTTTGATAGTAAAACACCATCTCTTCTTTCAGAAAAAAAGAACAATATCGATATTGATGTAATAGATCCCGAAGAAGTAAAGATGTTACAACGGATTTCTATTGATGATGCCGTTACTATGAAAATAGAAGAGGCAGAAGAAGTATTAGACCCCTCTTTGTTTTCATCTAAAGAGGAAAATACCAGTATCGATCATCATACTACTGTTGCAGAAGCATTAATAAATCAGTTTGAAAAAAACAAGTCCCTCTCAGCTCCTGAACCTGAAGAAAGCCCTGAGCAAACATTAGAGATTGACAAACCATTGGAGTTTGACAAAAAAGAAACACATTCTTTTTCTGAATGGCTAAAAATAAGCTCTTTACAACCTATAATAAGAAATGCTGATGAAAAAAGTATAGACAAGAATGAAGAGCCGGAAATTGTAGAAGGAGATGGAAAGCTATCTGAACAAAAGCATAAATTCAACTTAATCGATGAATTTATAACCAACAATCCCAAAATCAAACCTGCAGATAAAAGTGCTCCCACCCGCAATCTTGCAAAAGAACATTCTCCTCCAGCAGATGAGATGATGACAGAAACTTTGGCAAAAGTATATCTGGCTCAAAAAAAATACAAAAATGCAATTCAGGCATATCAAATATTAATTTTGAAAAATCCCGAAAAAAGTGGTTTCTTTGCAGACCAAATTCGAGCAATAAAAAAAATACAAGAAAATAAATAAAAAATATAATGACAACGTTTTCAATCTTTTTAATACTAATAGTAATTGTATCATTTTTACTCATTGTAGTAATTATGGTTCAAAACCCTAAAGGTGGTGGACTATCATCTTCTTTTGGTGGTGGAGGTACTCAACAGCTAGGTGGCGTAAAAAAAACTACTGATTTTTTAGATAAAAGTACCTGGGCACTTGCTACTTTATTACTAGTGCTTATTTTATTATCTAATATTGACCTTATGAGTGGAAATGCAAATCAGGATTCTAGCATTGATACTAATGATGTAGAAGTAATTGACACACCTGCTCCAGCAGCAGCAGATGACACTCCAGAAGAATAATTCTCACAAAAACCCAATACAAAATGCCGACTTGTCATATAGTCGGCATTTTTTGTTTCAATTTGTCAGTATAACTTCACTGGCACAATTTCTGAAATAGAAGCTTTATTAAATATTTTTTTTAATCTTTAAAACATAAAACTAATCATAATGGGAGTAAATATTAAACCTCTTTCAGATCGCGTGGTTGTAGAGCCTCTTCCTGCGGAAACGCAAACGGCATCAGGATTATATATCCCTGATTCAGCACAAGAAAAACAGCAAAAAGGTAAGGTTGCCGCTGTAGGTAATGGCAAAAAAGACCATGAAATGACCGTTAAAGTAGGAGACACCGTACTATACGGGAAGTACTCTGGTACCGAGCTAAAATTAGATGGTAACGATTATCTAATTATGCGTGAGGACGACATCCTGGCAATTGTTTAAAAACTGAATCAAAAAAAAACAAATTAAAAAATATTATGGCTAAAGACATAAAATTTGACATAGAAGCACGTGACGGAATCAAACGTGGTGTAGATGCATTGGCAAATGCAGTAAAAGTAACGTTAGGACCTAAAGGTCGTAATGTAATTATTAGTAAATCTTTTGGAGCTCCACAGGTGACTAAAGATGGAGTTTCTGTAGCAAAAGAAGTAGAATTAGAAGATGCTCTGGAGAATATGGGAGCGCAAATGGTAAAAGAAGTTGCTTCTAAAACAAATGATCTTGCAGGAGACGGTACTACAACTGCAACTGTATTAGCTCAAGCTATTGTTAAAGAAGGTCTTAAAAACGTTGCCGCAGGTGCTAACCCAATGGATCTTAAACGAGGCATTGATAAAGCAGTAGAAGCGATCACAGCGGATCTGGAAAAACAAACCAAAGAAGTAGGAAGCTCTACTGATAAAATAAAGCAGGTAGCTGCAATCTCTGCTAATAATGACGGAACTATAGGAGATCTTATTGCTCAGGCTTTTGAAAAAGTGGGTAAAGAAGGTGTGATTACCGTAGAAGAGGCAAAAGGAACAGATACTACTGTAGATATCGTAGAAGGAATGCAGTTTGACAGAGGGTATCTCTCTCCGTATTTCGTTACTGATAGCGAAAAAATGACATCAGATCTTGAGAATCCATATATCTTATTATATGATAAGAAAATTTCTGCAATGAAAGATTTATTGCCTGTTCTAGAGCCTGTAGCTCAGACTGGGAAACCTCTTTTAATCATTGCAGAAGATGTAGATGGAGAAGCATTGGCAACTCTAGTGGTAAATAAACTACGGGGTGCGCTAAAAATTGCTGCTGTAAAAGCTCCAGGATTTGGAGATAGACGTAAAGCAATGTTAGAAGACCTTGCTATCCTCACAGGAGGTACTGTCATCTCTGAAGAAAGAGGATTCACCTTAGAAAATACAACTATAGAACACCTTGGAACTGCAGAAAAAGTAGCGATTGACAAAGACAATACTACTGTTGTAAATGGAGCTGGTGAAGAAGAATTAATCAAAAACAGAGTAAATCAGATCAAGGCTCAAATCGAAACTACTACCTCTGATTATGATAAAGAAAAGTTACAAGAACGTTTAGCTAAACTAGCTGGAGGTGTAGCTGTATTATACGTAGGTGCTGCTTCTGAAGTAGAAATGAAAGAAAAGAAAGATCGTGTAGATGATGCACTTCATGCTACCAGAGCAGCTGTAGAAGAAGGCATTGTTGCCGGTGGTGGTGTCGCCTTAGTAAGAGCAAAAGCAGTATTAGATAAAGTTAAAACTGAAAATGCTGATGAGGCAACTGGTGTACAAATTGTAAACCGTGCTATTGAATCTCCGCTAAGAACTATTGTAGAAAATGCTGGTGGAGAAGGTTCTGTAGTAATTGCTAAAGTAATTGAAGGTAAAAAAGATTTTGGGTACGATGCTAAAACTGATCAATATGTAGATATGTTAAAGGCTGGAATCATCGATCCTAAAAAAGTAACGCGTATCGCCTTAGAAAATGCAGCTTCTGTATCAGGAATGATCCTTACAACAGAATGTGCATTAACTGACATTAAAGAAGATGCCCCTGCTGGTGGAGGCGGAATGCCGCCAATGGGTGGAGGTATGCCTGGAATGATGTAAACGTCAGGCAAGCCAGTACAGGTTATTTATATAGCTTGTTTTGGATTCATAAAATTATAAACCCCATCTCAATTTTTAGAGATGGGGTTTATTTATAACTCACTTTTTAAATACTTGATTTACAAATACATTTAACAGATCAGATCTACGTATATCTGTTTGTATATAACTTCATCCTCTTGAATATATACTATATCTTGTTTTTAATCAGTGTGGCTAAATGGCTAATTCAATATATTGATTAAAATTCATCTACGTTTAACTAGTTTACCATTAATCTTGTAATATTTTTGTCTACCACGACAAAATAAACACCACTAGATAAATCAGAAGTATCAATTGTAGTCTGCCCTTTTTGAGTTATTTTTTTAACTAATGTTCTTCCTGCAAAATCAACTAAAGAAATCGCTTTTCCTTCTTTGGTATTTTGAACGGCTACTAAATCTCCTTTTAAAATAGGGTTAGGATATATAGATATAATTTTTTCCTGTGTATCTATTCCTGCGTATCTACGAGAGTCCAGAGGTGTCCCCATCACTTCTATTTCTGATGGATGTAAAAAATTGGTTCCAATCAATTGAATTCTTACATAACGCGCTATTCTACCTGCATCCATACCAGCACTTGTAGGTCTTGCCGCAGTAGCCTCCTGAAAGAAAACTCCTACCCCTGGTTGATTCGCAGTAGTAACAATATCCTTAGAATCAAATGGCACATCCGAAGTAAATATCTGATATTTACTCAACCGGTCTGCACAGCAATCTGGTCTATTCCATACTTTAATCTCTTTAATATTAAATTGCGCACCTAAATCAATCTCTATCCAGGCATTTGCATCATTATCAGTATGAGCAAAACTATCTCTGTCACCATCCACAGCAAAAGAAGCTGTTAATCCATAAAGTCCACTGGACTGCGTTGCTCGTTTATTAAGTGCTAAATTGGTGATTCCTGGGTTTGGGTTAGGATCAGGATCAGGATTACCACTAACAGGTCTGATTTCCCATTTTTCGGAATCTGTCCGAGGTAATTTTATTCTTCTAAAATATCTATCAAACTCGTAAGTAAACACAAAACGCGTACTAGAATCATCATTTGCAGAATATGCTGCCTGACGCTCATTCCCTCCAGGGAAAATCTCAAAATAATCACTTCCTTCCAAGCTTACGATACTCCAAAAAGGCAATGTATCGCCACTAGGAACATTATTTAAAAAAGGCTGTAGTGCTTGAGGTTGATCAGTAAATACATCAAACTCAGTATATCCTACGTGAGTCTCCAGATATTTATCATTTCCTACGTTCTGGATATAATAAGAATACGGTGGATTGAAAGTTATTTTCCATTGAGAGTTCGTATTTGCTCTATTAGTGGTCATTAAGGTCGAACCATTATTTGAAACAGATAACCTTTGCCCATTAGCTTTATTCACAATTTCATATATTCCATCTTCAACTGCAGGTGCAGGTGAATTCATTTTAATAATACTTTGCTGAACATCTGTATATCCTTCTACAGACATATTACTATTATTCTTTGGGATTTGTACTTTAAAATTTTTATTCTGAGAATACCCTAATCCCGGATTCCTCTTAATGACAATATTATCAGATAATATTTCTGCTGGGATTGGCTCTCTCTCACGAGATTCATAATAGGTGAAATCGATAGAATTTTCGTTTCTTGCGTTTCCTGATCTAAAATCATTTCCTATAACCTTAATATCTTTGGATGCATATCCGGAGATAAAAAAGTTATACGCACCAACAATTTTATTATTTCTAAACTGAATATTATAAGAAGGTTGTAACTCTCTATCCAATTGACAGATTCTGGTACGTTTCAGAGGATCATCTACAGAACAATTAAAAATATTATTCTGGACTCTTATATCATTCGAAAATTCCTCGATATGTATCAAATCTACGGCTCCAGTACTATCATTAAATGTAGAGTTCTTAATAGTGAAATTTCTACATCTGGATACAGCGACACCTGTTTCGTTTATCTTGCAATCATCAATTATGGTATTATTTGTATCCCAAACTACCGGATACTCAGAATTTCCAGCATCAAAGGATATGGCTCTATCATCAAAACCGATAATATCCATTTTGGGCGCTATAATACAGGATTTAAACACTCCCTTAGGAGTTCTATCAGATCTACCAAATCTATTAGCCCAATATCCTATTCTACGCCAATTAATCAGCGAAGTATTAATCATCTTCATACCAATACCATTACCAGAATGCACCCCATATGCTCCTCCATTTAAAACTACATTTTCGAACCTTATTCCTTTGTAATGCTTCTGCTTAATAGTTTCAGGACTTGGCTCTAAATAGGTAGTATGACGTGCATCAATAAGAATGTCATAAACATCTTCTCCATCATCCTTGCGAACAATAGAAATATTTTTGAAAATAATATTATCAGAGCGAAAAGCAAATGTTACGGTGTTTCCCAACGTAGTTCGTATACCAGAGGCTCCTAAAAAAGAAGAATTAAAACCTGCTGGTTCAGCACCCCGTATGGTAAGAGGTTTGTCTATGGTAATAACTTCTAAACCTCCTCCCAAATTATAATGAAGACTTTTAAAAATGAGTACATCACCGCTGGAAGCATTATCAATGGCTCTCTGTATTTTTTTAATCAGATCACCACTATGACCATATTCTCTGTTAAAATCTATATCCTTGGCCTGAAGAAATAGACAGTTAAATGTTAATAGAAATACAAAAATAGAAAATTGAGACGAAATATTCGTCTGCATAAAATTGATAGCTAATTTAAGCATAATATTAAAGTTTTTAAGAGGTTATGTTTTGGTTTTAAGCTGGTCATGTATAATTAAAACAAGGCGAATAGCTCTTACCCTACCTTAATGAAATGTTAATTTTATGTATTAAATGTTAAAGTTTTTTTTGCTTTTTGGATTATTTTTAAAACACTCACCTACAGATAAAATCTAGTTTTTGTATAAAAATTCCTACACTTTTTTAGCATTAAATGCTCCACTTTTAGGTGTTTTTTTGATATTTTCTCTTGAAAAAATAAAGTGCTTTGTACTACAATTCCTAAAATGATATTTTATCGCAATAATTCTTACAAAAAAGAGCGGGATATTAGCATTAAAAAATTAATATTTTTCCCCATATTTTCTGTTGACAAAGGTTCTAAACATTTTTTTTTGAAGGTATTTTTTCTCTCGATTACTTAGTGCGGGACTATTTCTAACTTACTTCTGTAGACATCATAAAAGGAATGTAGTTTGACAAAGGGCATTTTTCTCCTTATTTCGTTACAAATAACGAAAAAATGACATCAGATCTTGAGAAATTATATATCTTATTATTGAACTCATCTCGAGTAATGCTTTGACCAACAAAATTGGAGTACAAAAACCAAAACTTTAGATGGAGAAGCGTTGGCAACTCTGAATGCTGATGAGGCAACTGGTTTACAAATTGTAAACCGTGCTATTGAATCTCCGCTAAGAACTATTGTATAAAATACTGGAAGAGAAGATTCTGTAGTAACTGCTAAAATAATTGAAGACAAACTACCTCGAGACAAGCCCAAAAGGCATTTATTGAAAAAAGATTTTGATTTCAAGGCAAGCCTTGGAGTATTTAAATCTCGATTATCGAGTAAAAAAGATCCTCCTAATGGCGGATCAATGGTTACAGGAAGTATATCTGAAATGATATAAACATCATGCAAGCCAGTACAGTTTATTTATATAGCTTGTTTTGGGTTCATAAAATTATAAACCCCATCTCAATATTTAGAGATGGGGTTTATTTATAACTCATTTTTTAGATACTTGATTTACAAATACATTTGAACAGATCAGATCTACGTAAACCTGTTTGTATATAACTTCATATTCTTGAATATATACTATATCTTGTTTTTAATCAGTGTGGCTAAATGGCTAATTCAATATATTGATTAAAATTCATCTACGTTTAACTAGTTTACCATTAATCTTGTAATATTTTTGTCTACTACGACAAAATAAACACCACTAGATAAATCAGAAGTATCAATCGTAGTCTGTCCTTTTTGAGTTATTTTTTTAACCAATGTTCTTCCTGCAAAATCAACTAAAGAAATTGCTTTTCCTTCTTTGGTATTCTGAACAGTTACCAGGTCTCCTTTTAGAATAGGGTTAGGATATATGGATACAGCATTTTCCTGTGTATCTATTCCAGAATCTCTACCAGAGTCCAGAGGTGTACCCATCACTTCTATTTCTGATGGATGTAAAAAATTGGTTCCAATCAATTGAATTCTTACATAACGCGCTATTCTACCTGCATCCATACCAACACTTGTAGGTCTTGCTGCAGTAGCTTCCTGAAAGAAAATTCCAACACCCGATTGATTCGCAGTAGCAACAATATCCTCTGAATCAAATGGCACATCCGAAGTAAATACCTGATACTCACCCAAACGATCTGTACAACAATCCGGTCTATTCCAGACTTTAATCTCATTAATATTAAATTGGTCACCTAAATCAATCTCAATCCAGGCATTTGCATCGTTATCTGTATGAGAAAAACTATCTCTGTCACCATCCACAGCAAAAGAAGCTGTTAATCCATAAAGTTCACTGGATTGTGTTGCTGGTTTATTAAGTGCTAAATTGGTGATACCTGGATTTGGATCAGGATTCGGATCAGGACTAGCAATGACAGGTCTGATTTCCCATTTTTCGGCATCTGTAAGTGGTAATTTTATTCTTCTAAAATACATATCAAACTCAAAGGTGAATACAAAGTTTGTACTAGAATCATCATTTGCAGAATACGCAGCCTGTCGCTCATTCCCTCCTGGGAAAATCTCAAAATATTCACTTCCTTCCAGACCTGCGATACTCCAAAAAGGTAATGCATCTCCACTAGGAACATCATTTAAAAAAGGCTGTAGTGTCTGAGGTTGATCAGTAAATACATCAAATTCAGTATATCCTACGTGAGTCTCCAGATATTTATCATTCCCAACATTCTGGATATGATAAGAATATGGTGGATTGAAAGTTATTCTCCATTGAGAGTTTTCATCTGCCGTATCTGTCGTCATTAATGTTGAACCATCACTGGCTGCAGATAACCTTTGCCCAGTCGCCTTATTTACAATTTCATACATCCCGTCTTCGACAACAGGAGGTGCTGGATCAAGCTCAATAATATTTTGCTGAACATCTGTATATCCTTCAACATATATATTGTTGTTTTCATTAGGTATTTGTACTTTAAAATTTTTATTCTGAGAATATCCTAATCCTGGATTACCCATAATAATAATATTATCAGACAATATTTCTACTGGAATTGGCTCTCTCTCTCTAGATTCGTAATATGTGAAATCAATAGAATTTTCGTTCCCTGCATCTCCAGATCTAAAATCATTTCCTATCACTGTAATATCTCTAGATGCATACGCTGAGATAAAAAAGTCATACGTACCAATGATCCTATTATTTGTAAACTGAATATTATAAGAAGGTTGTAACTCTCTATCCAATTGACAGATTCTTGTAAGTTTTGTGAAATCTTCTACAGAACAATTAAAGATATTGTTCTGAACTCTTATATCATTCGAAAATTCCTCGATATGTACCAAATCTACTGCGCCGGTACTATCATTAAAAGTAGTGTTTTTAATAGTAAAGTTTTTACATCTGGATACTGCTATACCAGTCTCATTAATCTGACAGTTATCAAATGTGGTATCATTGGTATCCCAAACCTCTGGATACTCAGAATTCCCTGCATCATAGGATACAGCTCTATCATCAAAACCAATAACATCTTTTTTAGGTGTTATAACACATGATGTAAATACTCCTCTTGGCGTACTTTTTGATCGACCAAATCTATTAGCCCAATATCCAATTCTACGCCAGTTGACTAATGATGTATTTGTCATCTCTACACCAATACCATTACCAGAATGCACTCCAAATGCGCCTCCATTTAAAACTACATTTTCGAATTTTATTCCTGTGTAGTGCTCCTGCTCAATAGTTTCAGGATTTGGCTCTAAATAAGTAGTGTGACGCGCATCAATAAGAATATCAAAAACAGCTTCTCCATCATCCTTGCGGACAATAGAAATATTCTTGAAAACAATATCATCCGAACGGAAAGCAAATGTTACCGTATCCCCCAAAGTGGTTTGTATCCCTGAGGCTCCAAAAAAAGAAGGATCAAAACCTTCTGGTTCAGCTCCCTGTATCGTAAGTGGTTTATCAATTGTAATAACTTCTAGACCTCCACCCAAATTATAATGAAGACTTTTAAAAATAATAACATCACCACTGGAAGCATTATCAATGGCTCTCTGTATTTTTTCAATCAGATTACCACTATGACCATATTCTGCATTAAAATCTATATCCTTGGCCTGAAGAAATAGACAATTACATGTTAAAAGAAATATAAAAATAGATAATCGAGACGAAATATTCGTCCTTATAAAATTAATAGCTAGTTTAAACATAATATTAAAGTTTTTTAAGAGGTTACTTTTGCTTTATTGTAAATGATTATATACAATATAAACAAGATGGACAGCTCTCACCCTACCCTAACGACGTGTTAATTATTCACATATAAGTGTTAAAGTATTTTCTGGTTTTTGGATTATTTCCAAATACTCACTTACACCTAAAATCTAGTTTAAAGACAACAACTCCTACAACTTTGAAAGTACTTTTTTTGACACCAAACATACCATAGCAGGTTTTTTTTTAACTTTTCCTTTTGAAAAAAAAGAGCTTTGTACTACAATTATAAAAATGATATTTTATTGCAATAATTCTTACAAAAAATAGAAGAATATGAGCATTAAAAACCTAATAATTTTCCTCTATTTTTTCTGTTGACAAGGATTCCTGCCTTTTGTTGTTTTTTGAAAGTATTTTTATCGATTACTTAGTCTGGGGCTATTTTTAGCGTACTACTGAAGCTTACATAGACTTGGCATTCTTTTCCTTGCAGAATCTTCATTATAAAAGCCTTAGATAAAATCATCGAAAACTGAATCATACCATTTTTTAATTGAGACGAGAACGAAAATTCACAGATAGCAGCCTATCCATGCTTTTTATTTTGTAGTGTAAAACAGAAAGAAATGATTTTAGTAAGCAATTTCATTTGAGGACGGGTATCATACGCAATATTAAAGTCTCATGTAAGATCGACTTTAATAAACCCTTTCTAATTCCTGGATGTATTATTTCTACATCTTCTGATAAGCTTGATATACAAAAACTAAGCCTATTCATTATTTTTCAGATGACTTTTTATACCATTTACTGTAATAAAGGATTTCAAATACTCAAATAGAAAACGGCAATTTCTTGTTTAGACAAAAAAGAAAAATAAGCATAGCTGTACTATCTTTTATTTTGAAATATAACTGAAGAAGAGTGAGTTTTAATGGGTAATTTTAAATTAGAAATAGTCTGATACGATTTACGGGTGAGAATTTCGTAAAAATAATGGCAAGGATTTTTCGCTAGATTGATGAATCAAATTAAAGAATAGCCATAGCTATTGTTTCATTTTATGAAGAAAATATAGTAGAAAAAGAATATCATTAGATGCGAAATTTTTATTCGTAAATCGTATGATATTAAGATTGGGATGTGATCACCTCCCAATCTTAATATCCCAACATAAACTTTACAATTTTTTGATCATGGCATCTCCCTAATCCACTGTGGTTTTACCTTAAACTGATTTTACGTACTGCACCTGTTCCTCCAAATTCTGAAACATAAATTATTCTTCCATAAACATCTGCTCGTATTCCGTTAGGACCATTAAAAGATGCTTCTAATACTGATCCATCTATAGTGCTTGCTTCTCCCGTTCCTGCAAATTCTTCTATTTTTCCATCTCTAAGAGATACTCTAAATATTTTATTTATTGCAATCCCTGTAGCAAATACTGAATTACCCGCAACGGTTATGTATCCCAGTCCTCCTCCCACTGCGATATCCGGAATTGTAGTTACCAAAGACACACTCCCTTCTGGATCAACAGATAAAATATCTGCTGTCAAAAAATTTCCAATAATAAGATTTCCTTTTCGATCAAATTCAATACCCACTCCACCTGCTAATCTTGGATCTGATGCAAAGACAGTAATTTCTCCATCTGTCGTAATTTTATGTACAGTGGGTGTGCCAAAATTAGATATATATATATTTCGATCTTTGTCTAATGCTAATCCCGCAGGAAACCCTTCTATAGAAGCCAGAACTATTCTGACTCCATCCGGCGTTATTTTTAAAATATCTCCTACTCCATCTCCGCTACCGTTCACCACATAAAAATTTCCTTGCGAATCAATTGCATTTCCTAAAGGTCCCACTAAATCCGAGATAAACTCTGTAATTTCTCCATTCTTTGATATTTTGAATACACTGGTTCCATTTCCTGAAGAACCCACAAACTGACCAAATTCAGATACATACACATTCCCAAATCTATCTACACTAACTGCATCATTTCCCAAAAAATCACTAACAACTGTTTCTACTTCCGGATCAATCACTACAGGATCTCCATAACAAGAAGTAAGTATAAAAGAGGCCATTACCAGCATAAAAATCATTACAATTTTTGTTTCATTTTTTTTAATAAGAGTTTTCATTTTTTTAAATTTTAAGTTTCTTCAAAAATATCTCCTGTAGTTCTTAAAATCGACCGTCTGGATACAATAGGACGAATTTCTGACCTTATATCCAATCAGTATCCTAATAGCAAACTATCTCGGAGTAGGCCAGATATGTCGTTAAAAAAAAGAGGCTTTGATTTCTTCCGGATAATTGGATAAATGCAACCTTCGGTTAGTGATTAAACAGCAGTGGTTAGCTTTTTAATATAGTTTGTGGGTGTATCATTCATTTCTGATTTGAATGCCTTATTAAAAGTAGACTTAGAATTAAATCCAGAATCCAAAGAAAGGGCTAGTAACGTATGATTGTGATGCTCTCCATTCTGAATTTTCTGTATGAAAGCTTTCACACGATAGTGATTGATATAATCATAAAAACTGCATTGATGGATATTATTTAATAACCAGGAAATGTTATTAGAAGAAGTACTCAGCTTTTCAGAAAGATCTCTTAATGTAAGATTGTTATTTAAATATATATTTTCTGTCACCATTAGATATTCTAAGTCTTTTTTTAATCTATCTAAAATTTCTCCTTCTAACCTTTCTTTCTGGACGGTATCTTTCTTTTTCTTATCTGTTATTCTAAAAATTTCGGGTTGCCGCAAGCTATAAAAACCAACTACATAAATATAAACTGGAATACACATCCAAATGAGGTTATAACTAATAAAATATAATGAAGGAATTCTTAGATAATATGAGTTCATATAACTAATAAGCCATACTACCGAAAACAAAAATATAACAAGCAAAAAGACATATAAATAAGACATCACACTTTGTACATAGGACAAGTTATCTTTTTCTTTTTGTTGATAGGTTTTAATCAATATATAGGACAAAAAACAATAGTAAAAAACAGATACTACACCAGAACCTTCGATGATTGCATATATTTCAAAAAAGCTTCCATTCATAAGTAAAGTTCCAAACTCTTCAAGAGAATATAACAACGTCAACAAAAAGAAAATCACATGAAGAAACGCTGGTATAAAATGATAAAAAGACAATCTAAATTCCGGAAATTCCTGAAAAGTTAATCTTCTTACATAAATATAAACCAGAGGACCAAATAAAAAAATCACTGTATCTGCAAAACTAGCAATCCGAAATAACATAAGATTGGGAGACTGGACAGAAATGATTCTACCTGCAAGCATAAGAGCCGCAATAAGTAAAGTAAGCGACAAAACTTTGTTTGCAGACCTATTTCTATTACTAACTAACTGAAGTGTAATAGCCAGAAAAATCCCTTGACTAATTCCTAAAAACAATATTAAATCAACACTTGTAAAAAAATCCATGCACAGCTAAAGGTTAGTTCTCAAAATTAAGGAAATTATTAATTTCATCAATCTAATAGGGGTACCCACACTATAAAAAAGATATGTTATGAACAGAGTTATTGCAACCATTGTTTTTACGAATCACCTATGCTTAAGATACTTATAAACTTTATTACTCTCCTTAAGCAATTTTAACTCTGTATCAGATAGTGGCGGCACTGTGGAGATTCCTAAACATTCTATTAATTGTTTTTTTCTACTTGCCCCAACTACTACCGAGGTGGTTGCCCTATTTTTAAGCACAAAACTCACAGCAGTTTGGGATAGTGACCTTTGCTTTCCAGAAACTTTCTTCAGTATTTTTATAGTTTCTGATACTTCAGTTATAGTATAATCTAAATAATCTGCTGCTGGCTTACCTGCCAATAAACCTTTTGCTAGTGTACCCCTGGTCAATACTCCAATGTTATTATCGTACAATAGATCCAGACAAGATTCCTCAGCTCTGCGATCCAATAGACTATATTGTATCATTACACTTATGATGTTAGAGCGTTTTATATACTCTCTAATCACATTTGGTCTTATAGAAGAAATTCCATAATATCGTATCTTCCCTTGTTTTTGTAAACTTTCAAAGGCATCAATAGTTTCGTCAATAGTATCATCAATAGTCCCTCCGTGTAATTGATAGAGATCAATATAATCTGTTTGCAACCGTTTTAAGCTTTTCTCAATAGCACTAATAATATACGATTTCTTTGGATTCCAATCCCAACCAGTACCATCTTTTCGGTATTCATTCCCAACTTTTGTAGCAATTACAATGTCTTTCCTAAAATCTCTAATTAGCTTTCCGAGCATTTCTTCATTCTCCCCATTTTGATATATATCAGCAGTATCAAAATAGTTTATACCATTATCTATGGCAGTATAAATAATATCTTTTGAAATTAACAAATCCTTTTCTAAAGACATACATCCAAAAGAAAGTTCGCTAATTCTCAAATCTGATACCCCAAGTTGTCTGTAGTTCATGTATCTGGATTAATTTTGTTCAATATTAAAAATATCACAATTCATCTTGAATTAAAAATGATAAAAAGCATCCTCTAGGTGCTCAATTCTGGTTCCTAATTTGTTTTTTATGATAGCCACAATATCAAAACGAATTTCGACATCCAAGTTATTTGAAATAACATAATAATCAATCGCTTTTACTAATAATTGTATCTGTTTAGGTTTTACAAAATCTTGTGGGTTACCAAACTCTGGTGTACTTCTGGTTTTTACCTCCACAACGACAATAGTATTATCTTTTCTGGCAATGATATCAATTTCTGACTTTAGATATCGATAATTTTTCTCCAAAATATCATATCCATTTTTCATCAAAAAACCTATAGCTAGTTTTTCTCCTTCTTTTCCTAATTCCAGATGCTTTGCCATATTAAATATATCTTAGTTTACAGGTAGTCCCACCTACTTCTAATGAGGTTTTTGCTCCAAGCATCAAAGCTCGATTATCTTCAATATGCCCCATTGGAAAATTAAATAGTACCGGAAAATCATACTCTTTTACAATATCCAGAATAATATCCTCTGCATCCATACCAAATGGAATATTATTATCGTGCATTTTGGTCATTCCTCCTATAATCAAACCTGCCAATTGATCAAAATATTTATTCCTTTTTAGATTCTGAAGCATTCTGTCTATATGATATAAATATTCATCCAAATCCTCAATACATAAAATTTTCCCCCTTGCATCTATCGATGATGCTGATCCACAAAGAGAATATAAAATCGACAAGTTACCACCGACAAGTTCTCCTTCACAATAACCTATTTTATTTTTTGGAGAAAATGGAATTTTGTAATCTACCTGATTACCAAATAAAATATCTTTTAATGATTGCTTTGCTTCTTCCTTACATTTATAGACATCAATAGGCATTACTCCGTGGATAGTTGAGATATCAAAATTATGAATATGCGCATGCAAAACAGTGATATCAGAATATCCAACAACCCATTTTGGATGTTTTTGGAAATTAGAAAAATCAATCAAATCAATAATTCTTACCGTTCCATATCCTCCACGTGCGCACCAAATTGCTTTGATTTCGGGATCATCCAGCATTCGTTGAAAATCGGCTCTTCTATCTTCATCTGATCCAGCGAACTGATTGTTCTCTATACCAATTGTAGCACCTATTACAGGTTTCAGATTCCAACTTTCTAACGTATAAATTGCTTCGTTAATTTCTTTTTTATTAATTTTTCTAGCAGTAGAAACGATTGCTATTTTATCTCCTTTTCTTACAAAATCAGGTGTTACCATGTAATCTGTATCTTTTATTTTTCGCAACATAGTATTTATCCCGTTATTCTTTGAATTTATCGGAATAAAATGTTCTTACTCTCTCTACAGTAAATTCAAACAGCAAATGATATCAGAAATAATTTCCCCAAAAAACTCTTTTCTTTTTAACTAAAATAATAGTTTTTTTTGGTAATCATATGTAAAATTTTGATATTTAAGACACTAATTAACAAATGTTTTCGTTCTAATATACTATATTACACCCGAATTTGTCCCTTAACTTATTAATAAATTAACCTATGATCTCTGATACATCATGTAACTTAGCATCTCTAGACCCGTATATTCCTACACCAGAAAATCCCTGGAATGTAAGTAAAATCCATCATTTATATAGAAGATTGGCTTTTGGAGCAACTAAAAGTGAGGTTCTAGCCGCATTGAATCAAAATAACCCTTCTGCATTAGTAGATTCTCTTATTGATGAGGCAATTGCTCTGGTTCCTTCACCAGAACCATTATGGGGGTTTTGGAACCGTGATCAATTTGAAGCTGCAGAAATGGCTAATGAAGATAATGATCTGAATTTTTATCGTAACGAAGGAAAAAGACGAATGATCTCAGACTTCTTACAAAATGGCGTAAGAGATCGCCTGACCTTATTCTGGAGTAATCATTTTGTAACTGAGGACGACACCTATAGAAGTCCTGCATATCAATATCAATATTACAACCTTTTACAATTTCATGCCTTGGGTAATTTTAGACAATTTGTTTATGATATTGGTATTTCATCACCTATGCTTGTTTATTTAAACGGTGATGAAAACACCAGAGACAGGCCTAATGAAAACTACGCGAGAGAATTGTATGAATTATTTACGTTGGGCGTAGATAATGGATATAATGAGGATGATATTGTTGAAACTGCCAAAGCAATTACTGGCTGGGTAGAAACCAATGATATTCCCTGGGGGCCTATCACATTTGATCCCGGAGCGTTTAGTAATGATACAAAAACAATTTTTGGTGTAAGTGGTAATTTTGGATATGATGACGTAATTAATACTGTTTTATTTCCGCAAAGGTCACAACAGATAGCCACTTTTATCTGTACCAAGCTATATGCTTATTTTGTA
This sequence comes from Aquimarina sp. RZ0, assembly GCF_008370685.1. Classification (GTDB taxonomy): domain Bacteria; phylum Bacteroidota; class Bacteroidia; order Flavobacteriales; family Flavobacteriaceae; genus Aquimarina. Next base: position 34,902 of record NZ_VTZU01000018.1, on the reverse strand, counting down.
AGCCCTACCTGCAACGAAGCTATTGTAGCTCAGATGGCTCAGACATTTATTGACAATAATTTCGAAATTGCACCTGTATTAAGGCAATTATTCAAAAGCGAGCATTTTTTTAATCAAGAAGCGATTGGTGCTATTATAAAAAGTCCGATTGATATCTTAATCAGTTTTTTTAAAGAAACACAATTTAGCCTGCCTGCCTCTAATGATATTATCAATTTTTTCAGAGAATCTGTTAGAATTCTAGGTCAGGATGTATTAAACCCAACAGATGTTGAAGGCTGGCAGGGAGATGAAGATTGGATTAGTCCTGATCTGTTGTTGGGTAGATGGGAGAGTATTAGATATATAGTAAATATGGCATGGAACGAAAATGAAGCTCAATTCAGAGATTTCATAGTAGGGTTGCCGATAGGAACACTTGCAGATGGTGTTATTGATACTAGTTTACAAGCAGAGGAAGTAGAGATTGTAGTAAAAGCGATTCTTGATTATTTTTTACCAAGAGGTCTTCAGGATGAAACACTGTTTAATGAAGCTTTGGGTATTTTCAAAGGAGATATCTACCCGGATAATTATTATGAGCCTGATGCTGTAGCCCCAAACATTTGGACATTGAATCTGGCGGGAGTACCTAATCAATTTTTTGCGCTGCTATTTCATATAGCAGAAGTACCTGAGTTTCATCTTAAATAAAAACCCCATACCATGAACAATAATCATTCTAAAAATATAAAAATAAATAAAAAATCTTCTAAAGAAGGTGTTTGTAATCCAGACGAGCATAAAAAATGGAACAGACGGTCATTTTTACAAGCACTTGGCTTGGTAGGTGGCGGATCCATGATGCTTGGCAATACAAATCTCACTGTTTCACGTCCTTCACCTTTATCTGTAGCATTGACGCAGGCAGAAAACGACAATATTCTCATTATTTGCAGGCTTGGTGGGGGTAACGATGGTTTTAATACGATCATTCCTGTATATGATTATGATACCTATGCCAATGCTAGACCATTAATAAGGATTCCTCCCAGCGAATTTATTAATCTGGAGCAGAATGAATTTGCCATGCCCAAACCAATGAATAAGCTTGAAAATCTATGGGGAGATGGGCAAATGAAAGTTGCCCACGGAGTAGGATATGAAGATCAGACTTTATCTCATTTTAAAGGAACTGATATTTGGGCGAATACTAATTTGCTAGAGGAAGATCGAAGTGGGTGGATGGGTAGATACTTTCAGGATCTATATCCTGATTATATTTTTAATCCTCCTGCCAGTCCACCATCTATCCAGATAGGTAGCTTGGGAAATTTAATTTTTAAAGGACCAGAAAATGATTTTTCTTTTGCAATATCCGATCCTGCCAGGTTGGAACAAATCATAGAAAATCAGACTTTTTATGACTTGGATATGTTACCCGATTGTACTTATGGTGATAGACTACGATTCTTAAGGGAATCTACTAATGTTACCTACAATTATGCTGAGGCAATATCCGAAGCATTCAACAGGTCTACTGATTTTGGAGGATATCTGGAAGATGATAATTTTGCAAGACAACTACGTATCGTAGCTCGATTAATAAAAGGAAACTTAGGCACTAAGGTTTATATGGTCACTTTGGGTGGTTTTGATACGCATAACAATCAAATACAAAGGCATCAAAATTTATTAAACTCCTTATCAGAAGGTATCAGTAGTTTTTATGCTGATCTCCAGGCATCAGGATGGGATGATAAAGTATTAACTATGACTATTTCAGAGTTCGGAAGAAGATTTGCAGAAAATGGATCTTTGGGAACCGATCATGGTACTGCCGCTCCTATGTTATTTTTTGGTACAGCACTTAATGGTAATGGTTTTATTGGAGAACATCCAGATCTTTCGGATCTTACCCGTGGTGGAAATGTATCTAATACTAATGATTTTAGACAACTTTATTCTACCGTCATGAAAGAATGGCTGTGTATTGATGCTGAAACCGTTAACAGAGCCTTATTAGGTGAAGAATTTGAATCCCTGGATCTTGGATTTAATTGTGATGGTTCTACCAATCCTACAGTAGATTCGGATTCGCTTACTCACATAGTTACCTATAATGAAAATCAGACATTTATTAATATCACAAACCCAGAAACTACCCACGTAGATATTTCTCTGTATAATATTATTGGACAAAGGGTTGCTACCTTAAGAAATGAGATGCTTATGGAAGGGCAGCATGTAATAAATGTAAATGAAGCCGCTAATGTGAGACTAAGTACAGGGCAATATGTTTATAGAATAGAAACAGCAACAGAAGAATTTAGCAAAGCACTTCTGATTTCTTAAATTTTAATTCTGTATCAAAATCAAGTTGCCTCCTTTTGATGTTAATTTTTTTGAGTTGCTAATACTAAGTCTGTCAAAGAGTAAGACAACAAAGTACTAATTTTATAAGGAATTAGCATACAGTAGTAATAACTTTTCAAAAAGTGAGGTTGGTCTATTATTATAATTTAACTTTCCATACAGGGTTTTTCAGCGGTTTTGAGAAGCTTTTTTTATTGAGCTAGTCTATTTGTATCTGTATTTTTTTTATTTTTAATTAGTCTAAATATTCCAGGAACACTATAAAATAAGAATTCAACATTCATCTAATACGATTTGTGATTAAAAAATTCGTATAAATTCATTGAATTATTTTTTCTTTATGCAAGGCAAAAAAATCAAGCATAGCTATAGCTACGGTTTATTTTTTAAACGAAGTAGAAAGGAAAAAGAAACGATGAATATGCGAAATTTTTAGTTATAAATCGTATAAGAAAGACCTAAGTAATGTTATAAATAGACCTTTCTATTATAATCTAGGAATAAAAAGTATGAAATTTTTATTTATAATTAATATAAATAATATTTAATAGGAAATATTTTCTGTATTATAATATATATTTGTAAAAATTCATAATAGTCAAATAATGAGTGATAAAGAAGAAATAGTACAGGCAATTTCGGATTTAAGATCTGATATCAACTTAGGTTTTACTGATATCAACTTAGGTTTTAAAAGTATCAATAAAAGATTAGATGGAATTGAAAATGAATTAAGAAAGATAGATACTGTTTTAGGATACTCCAATCAATATGATAATATTCCCTCTTAGTTCTTTTTTAATCTTCTTCTTTTAACCACTTAATTCATTAAAAGATTTATTGAATAATATAAAGATATTGTATTGTCAGTATCAGCCACACTCACCTTAGAGTATGTTTAAAAAGAATACAAATTGAAAATCAATAGTTTAAGGTTCTGAGGACACTTGAAATGATGAGAATATTGAGATATTTTAATTATTTGAAGTAAGCTCACGGTTCTTAAAATATTTGTTTTCAGGAAGTAAGGTTTTTAAACAAGTTCTTACCATTGATTTCCCAAAAAAATTATTATCACCAATTTTTATCAAAAATAGATCAGAATTACTCTTTTGATCACTAATCATCTCACAACTGCTTGTTTTTGGCACATTAAAAGTACTCTATTTCTTCTTACCATAAAACTTTAGTTATCAAACGATAATCAAAACGGATTCTAGTCTATGATTAACGAATTCTATAACAGATCTTAGTCTTTAAATTTTTAAATATATAATTAATATCTTGATAAGTTTTGTTTATATCATCATCATCTTGGGTAGAAGTAAACAAAATTAAAAGTTTTCATAAAACACATTAAACCTTTCCTAATAAGAAACTAGTTTTCAAATATTTACGTTTTAAAATAATAAAAATTTACAAACTCGACTAACGTAAAATTAAACACCTATGACAACAATCGACACTTCGTGTAATGTTGCTTCATTAGCGGTCTATTCTCCTTCTAATCAAAATCCCTGGAATAGACAAAAAGTCAATCATTTGTACAGAAGACTTGGATTTGGAGCATCTCCAGAAATGGTAACCAATGCACTTAATCAAAATCCTTCTGATCTCATTGATTCACTGATAGATGAAGCTGTAAACCTAAACCCTACCCCCGCACCTGTATGGGGATATTGGATACGAGAAGATTTTGAGGCAACCCCAGAAAACCCATTTGAATACAGAAGGGATTGGAAAAACCAAATGATTGAAGATCTTACCAAGAATAATCTTAGAGACAGGTTAACACTGTTTTGGAGCAACCATTTTGTCACAGAAAGTCAAGCATATGGGAGTCCGGCTTATATGTTCCAATACTATAATCTATTGCAGCTTCATGCGATAGGAAACTTCAAAGATTTTACCACAGACGTAGGGCTCACCGGAGCGATGCTGATCTATCTCAATGGGTATGAAAACACGAAAAATAAACCTAATGAAAACTACGGGAGAGAACTCTACGAACTTTTTACATTAGGTGTTGATAATGGATATACGCAAAACGATATAGTAGAAACATCCAGAGCGCTTACAGGATGGAATAAGCGAGAAAGATTTTGGTCTCCAATAACCTTTAATCCGAATAAATTTGATAATGAAAACAAAACCATTTTTGGAAAAACCGGCAATTGGGGTTATAATGATGTTATAAACATCCTTTTTGATGAAAGACCTGATCAAATAGCTGAATTTATATGTGGCAAATTATATCGATATTTTGTAAGCCCGAGTCCTAACGAAGATATCATCAATCAGATAGCTCAGACGTTCAAGGACAATGATTTTGAAATTTCCCCAGTGCTCCGACAATTGTTTAAAAGCGAACATTTTTTTGATAAAAAGAGTCAAGGTGTTCTTATTAAAAGCCCTAGCGATGTACAGATAGCTTTCTTCAAGGATTTAAACCTTGAACTACCTGCAGATTTTGAATTCACTAATAAAATTAGAGGTGGATGCCAGGAACTAGGTCAAGAATTATTAAGTCCGATTGATGTAGCTGGCTGGCAAGGAGATAAAGATTGGATTGATTCTAGTACGCTTACGACAAGGTGGGATAGACTCAGCTGGTACTTATGGAGATCCTGGAGACATAATGAAGAACAATTCAGAGCAGTTGCTACGAATATAATGGGTGGTAACTCAAATAATGTAGAATTGGTTTCACGATCTATCATGAACAACTTTCTTGCAAAGGAATTGACTAACGCCACAGAATATAGCCAGGCTTTAGAAATTTTTAAAGATCAGGTTCCAGATAATTATTTTGAAGACGGCACCTGGGATCTAAACTGGAGTTTAGTTCCGAAACAGGTATATAGATTACTTCAATTTATTATTACCATTCCAGAATTCCAACTTAAATAAAAACATCATGTGTGATACTCATCATAAAAAAATAATTAACAAGCCTGGTAGTTGCAATCACCAGGAACATAAAAAATGGAACAGACGTTCATTTTTACAAGCACTAGGGATTGCAGGAGGAGGAACTGTAGCTTTTGCTAATACTGCTTTATCAGTCTCTAAACCCTCACCACTATCAGTTGCTATTAACGAAGCAGAAACAGATCGCGTTCTTGTTATTATAAGATTAAAAGGAGGAAATGATGGATTAAACACCATTATACCTGTTAATCAATATGATACTTATGCAAATGCCCGTCCTACCATCAGAATAAAAGAAAATGATATATATAATTTGAATAGTGATTATGGGATACCCAAGTACGCGAATAAATTCCAAGAATTATGGGGTGATGGGCAGATGAAAGTAGTGCACGGAGTAGGGTATGAAGATAGTGCGCTGTCTCATTTTTCTGGTTCTGATATATGGGCTACAACCGATGTTACTGATCAAGAAACTACGGGATGGATGGGGAGATATTTTGAAACACTATATCCCGATTATTTATTTAACCCGCCAGAAAAACCTGCCGCCATACAGATAGGAAGTAGCGGTAATCTCATATTCAATGGAGACGATGCTAACTTTGCATTTTCTGTGGCAGATCCCAAAAAATTATTCGAGATTGCGCAAAATGGATCTTTATATGATCTAAGCAATCTGCCTGATTGTACCCATGGTGAAAAAGTAGGGTATTTAAAAGGTGTTGCGAATACTACATTCGCTTATGCAGGCGTAATCAATGAAGCCTATGAAAGTACTTCAGACTTCGGGAATTATCCTGATAATAAATTATCCCAGCAATTAAGTGTCGTATCGAGATTAATTAAAGGGAATCTGGGAACCAAAGTGTATTTGGTCACTCTTGGTAGTTTTGACACGCATAATAATCAACTCAATAGACAAGAGGAACTGATCACTCAATTATCAGAAACAGTTGCACACTTTTATGATGACCTCAAAGCAGCTGGATGGGATGATAAAGTAGTATCCATGACCATATCAGAATTTGGACGTAGAGTAAAAGAAAATGGGTCAAACGGAACAGATCACGGAACAGCAGCACCTATGATGCTTTTTGGAACTGGTCTAGAAGGAAATGGGTTTATTGGTGAACATCCGGATCTGTCCAACCTCAATAATACTGGAAATCTTTATAATACTACCGATTTTAGACAGATATATGCCACCTTAATGAAAGAATGGTTATGTATTGATAAAAATCTTGTCGATGAGGTTTTATTGGGTAAAGAGTATGATACTCTCGATATAGGGTTTAGCTGTAATACGCTTGGCATTGATGAAGAAACTTTGAATACTCAGGGATTTGAACATGTCGTGACATATTCAGAAAATCAATCATTTCTACATATCACCAATACGCAATCCGGTCATACCAATATCGATCTTTATAATATGGCCGGGCAAAAAGTAGCTACACTTAAGAATGAAGTACTTCTGGAAGGCACCCATGTCATTAATGTAAAAGAAGCTTCAAAAACTCAATTATCAGAAGGCTTTTATGCCTATAAAATCACAAAAGGCAATCAAAGTTACAGCAAGTCTATAATGATTCTCTAATCATATATCCTTTTGCATATTACCTCAGCGTATATACATCTATATATGCTGGAGTATTTAATTTCAAAGGAAATGGGTTTTCTAGAAATCGGATAAGTATAAATAAACTATAATTTGCCTATTTTTAATTAAATAAAGCCTGCTCTTTTTATCGTGCTGTTTATTACCTTTGCCCTTATTTTTAAAAGCATTATGAGCACACCAAAGAGATACACAATCACATCAGCTTTACCTTATACTAATGGACCAATTCATATAGGACATCTTGCAGGAGTCTATGTTCCTGCAGATATTTATTCCAGATACCTTAGAATTACCGGAAATGATGTTGCCTTTATTTGTGGTAGTGATGAGCATGGTGCTGCAATCCCGATGCGTGCAAAAAAAGAAGGCGTTTCTCCACAGGTAATTATAGATAAATATCATTCTATCATAAAAAGGTCTTTTAAAGATTTTGGTATTTCATTTGATAATTATTCCAGAACCTCTGCCCCTATTCATCATGAAACAGCTTCAGAATTCTTTAAAAAATTATATGAAGACGGAAAATTTATAGAAGAAACATCCGAACAATTATATGATCCGGAAGCGGATCAGTTTCTTGCAGATCGATTTGTGATTGGTACTTGCCCAAAATGTGGTAATGAAGAAGCTTATGGAGATCAATGTGAAAACTGTGGTAGCTCCCTAAATGCTACAGATTTAATCAGTCCAAAATCCACAATTTCTGGAGCAAAACCAACCTTAAAACAGACGAAACACTGGTTTTTACCATTAGATCAATATGAAGATTTCTTAAAAGAATGGGTTCTGGTAGGTCATAAGAAGGATTGGAAAACCAATGTTTATGGGCAAATCAAATCATGGATTGATGATGGTTTACGACCAAGAGCCGTTACCCGTGATCTGGATTGGGGAATCCCCGTGCCTGTTGACGGAGCAGAAGGAAAAGTATTATATGTTTGGTTTGATGCCCCAATAGGATATATTTCTTCTACAAAAGAATGGGCAGTCAGAGAAGGAAAAGATTGGGAACCTTATTGGAAGGATAAAGACACTAAATTAGTCCATTTTATTGGCAAAGATAATATCGTTTTTCATTGTATTATATTCCCTAGCATGTTAAAGGCTGAAGGTAATTACATTTTACCAGAAAACGTACCTGCCAATGAATTCTTAAACCTGGAAGGTAATAAGTTGTCTACTTCTAAAAACTGGGCAGTTTGGTTACACGAATATCTAGAGGATTTTCCTGACAAACAAGATGTATTGCGGTATGTATTAACCGCTAATGCTCCAGAGACAAAGGATAATGATTTTACCTGGAAAGATTTTCAGGATAGAAATAATAATGAACTGGTCGGTAATTTTGGGAATTTCATAAATAGAATCATTGTGTTAACCAATAAGTATTATGATGGTATAATTTCCGCTCCCAATGAGTTTACTGAAACAGACAAACAAACACTAACAGAATTAAGAGCATACCCGAATGTAATCAGTAGCTCCATAGAAAGATATCGATTTAGAGAAGCGAGTCAGGAATTGTTAAATGTTTCCCGATTAGGTAACAAATATCTGGCAGATGAAGAACCCTGGAAACTAATGAAGACAGATCCAGAGCGCGTAAAAACAATCATGTATGTTGGTCTGCAAATAGCAGCTGCATTAGCAACGTTATCAGAACCCTTTTTACCATTCACTGCTCAGAAATTAAAGAATATGCTATCTCTGGACACCATAGCAACTACCTGGAATGAAATTGCTACCAAAGAAGTACTGCTCCCTGCCGGGCACACAATTAAAAAAGCAACATTATTATTCTCTAAGATAGAAGATACAGATATCCAGCGACAATTGGATAAGCTAGCGGCTACAAAAAAGGCCAATGAAATCGAAAATAAAACAGTAACACCACAAAAAGATACTGCTACTTTTGAGGATTTTACAAAATTGGATATGAGAATTGGTACGATTGTCGAAGCGGAAAAAATGCCAAAGACGAAGAAATTATTGGTGCTAAAAGTAGATACTGGTATAAACACGAGAACAATCGTTTCTGGTATTGCAGAACATTTCAAACCAGAAGATCTTATCGGTAAAAAAGTAACTGTTTTAGTAAATCTTGCTCCAAGAAAACTAAGAGGTGTAGAGAGCGAAGGGATGATCTTGATGACAGAAAACCCCGCAGGAAAAATAGTATTTCTTAATCCTGATGAAGATGGCGTGCATCCCGGAGCGGTAATTAGTTAATTATAGCTCAACATAAAAGTTCATTAACAAAAACTAAGAATAAGGGTAACATTTTTCATAGTTGTAACACTAACTAATAAATGCTAAAAGCAATGACAAAAAAGATTGCCCTACTGATTAGTATACTTTGTACGTATTTTTCTGTCCAAGCACAGGAAAAAGTTTTAGAATTACCTGATAGTTTTTCCAGTACTCCTAGCTTATCAAAGGAATCATACGCCTTACCCAACCAGCTACTTGATGGATTGATGCTTTTATTAGAAGAGAGAAAAAAGTTTAAAAGCTATCTCTTTGATGCAAACTATGCGCTAAAAGCAAAAATAACTACCGAAGTACTACCCCATAAATATAAAAACCTATTGGGGTATAACATACATGAAAACAACTATTCTTTATTTTTTACAAATAATAGAAATACTAAATTTGGAGTTCAAATATTTGATTTTAAAAATGAAGTATCCTCTATAAAGTTATTAGACTTTAAACTAAAAAAAGAAATGTTTATAGATGCAGTTAATTATAAAAACAAAATTCATATTTTGACTGTAAGTAAAGGTACTTCTGATCTAAACATCTATACTTTTGATAAAAACTTAACAGCTCATAAAAATGTAGTTTCCTTAAAGCATTTAGAATATAAGAACCCCATTAATGGTTTTACTTTTTTTGCGCACAATATATTTTCACATAATGATATTGCAAAAATCGAATCTAACAGTCCAAATGTAATTGAAACCACCTCTAAGGAAATCAAAATTTATCAGCAAAACCAGCAACTTATTCTTAGTTTTGATCATCGTATTAAAAATACTCATTTATACTATATAGACCTAAACACATATCAAACAACGCATAAAACCATTGAAAAACCTTCTTACAAGGAGGAAGGTTTCGTAAAAAGTAACTCTTATATTTTTGACAACAAAATATTTCAAATAGCCAGTTCTAATAAAAAAATGAAGTTTACCATTAAGGATTTGAGTACAAAGGAAAAAATACGAGAATACGCTATACATAAAAAAGACACTATTACCTTCAAAAATTCTCCAATCATTCAGGAAGGTGGAGGCGCTTTTCCTGGGATATCAGAAAACCAAGTTCGAGAAATGGAAAAAACGGCTAAGTACTTACGGAAAATATCTTCTGCGAACTTAGGGATTTCTGTATATAAGGTAGATGGAAAATACAATATAATACTAGGCGGTACTAAGAAAATAAATAGTGGTGGAACTTTTGCTTCAGGTTTTGGAACAGTAGGAACCATTGGTTCAACAGGGGCATTCTCCGTTGGCTTTAATCCTACATTTTATGGATATGGTGGTTACTCTTCAACTAAATCAACTTATATCAATTGTTTGTTTGATGTTAATTTTAATCACGTGAAAGGTGATATTCCGCTAAACTCTTTTGACCGTATAAATGATTTTGAAGACACACTGGATGACCCTTTTGCAGTTAACTTATTCAGACATCATCAACAGTTGCATTTTGGATATTTCGACAGGAAGGATAAAACATATAAACTATACAAATTCGAAAAATAAAGGCTATGCTCAAAATAGCATACCATCCTATCTACAAACACCCATTACCAGAAGGACATCGGTTTCCGATGATCAAGTATGAATTGCTACCTCAACAACTACTTTATGAAGGGACCTGTATTAAAGATAATTTTTTTGAACCTCAAATTCCAGATTCAGCACCAATTTTAGCCGTACATACACAACAATACTACCAGCAACTTACAGCACTTAGTTTGGATAGAAAAGCGATTCGTAAAACAGGGTTTCCACTCTCTCAAGAATTAGTAAATCGAGAAGTAATCATAGCAGATGGTACTATAAAAGCTTCAGAGTATGCCCTCAAATATGGAATCGCTATGAATATTGCTGGAGGCACACACCACGCATATACTGATCACGGAGAAGCATTTTGTTTGTTAAATGATCAAGCTATCGGAGCACGTTATTTAATCAAAAAAAGATTAGCAAGGAAAATACTCATAGTAGATCTAGATGTGCATCAGGGAAATGGAACCGCAGAAATATTTAGAAAAGACATCAATGTTTTTACGTTTTCCATGCATGGGGCAACAAATTATCCTTTCAGGAAAGAGCAATCAGATCTGGATATCCCTCTTACTGATAATACAACAGACGTTGCGTATCTAGCCATATTGAAAGAAACACTTCCCAAATTAATTACTTCAGAAACCCCTGATTTCATCTATTATCTCTGTGGAGTAGATATCCTTGGATCAGATAAATTGGGTAAACTAAATTGTTCTATAGAAGGCTGTAAAGAAAGAGACCGATTTGTTTTGCAAACCTGTAAAGATCATTCAATTCCGGTAATGTGTTCTATGGGAGGCGGATATTCTCCTGACATTAAAACTATTATACAAGCACACACTAATACTTTCAGGCTTGCTCAAACGATTTTCTTTTAGAAAAAAATTATATACAAATTCTTAACTATTGTTTTTTATAACTAAAATTTGCTTACAAATTTCTTAACTTAATCTATAATATTTTTTTCGTAAAAAATGCAAACAATTGATTTTTAATTATTTAATAAACGAATCACTAAAAATGATATAAACATCAATATTGATTCTTATAATACCAGAACTACACTTTTACCGTTATGTTTTATAGTAAACACAAATTTATAATTTTAAGATGAAACATTTTTACACAGTGCTTATTGCAGTACTTCTGCTATCCTCAAGCATGCACTCACAGCAAAGCTGTCCTGGTAATTGGTTGACGGTTGACGGCAACAGACTTTTAGACTCAAACGGAACCGAAGTTATTCTGGCAGGAGTTAACTGGTTTGGTTTTGAAACACAAATCAGTATTCCACATGGATTATATGCCAGAGACATAGAAGGGATGCTGGAACAAACAAAAGATTTAGGTTTTAATTGTTTGAGAATTCCATGGCATAATGGAATGCTTAGGGATGGTGCTACTTTTCAAGCCCCGAATTACTGGGTAAAAGATCCGTTTTCTTATGATGGAACTCCAGAGGTTGGACCATTTTCTAACCTTGGATTACAAGGAATGACAAAACCTATTGAGATTATGGATTATCTTGTACAATGGTGCCAGGATAATGATATGAAAGTTATTTTAGACTGCCATTCTCGTAATGCTGATGGATATCTGCAAGAAAAACTTTGGTACACGGATAATGTATCAGAACAACAATGGATAGATGATTGGGTATTTATAACAGAGCGTTACAAAAATTTTGATGCTGTAATCGGTATGGATATCAATAACGAACCTAATGGAAAAATTGACAATCCTAACGGCGCCAGATGGGGTAATGATGATCCAGCAACAGACTGGAGATTAGCAGCAGAAAAATGTGGAAATGCAATTTTGAAAGCTAATCCTAATGTCCTTATTATGGTAGAAGGGATTGAAGCTTACAATAAACCTGATGGTACGCCTACTTCTTACTGGTGGGGAGGTAATCTACAGGGAGCTCGTGATTTCCCGGTTAGACTTGATATCCCAAGTAAATTAATGTACTCTCCTCACGAATATGGCCCAACAGTATTTGATCAGGTTTGGTTTTCTGCTCCTGATTTTCCTGATAACATGCCTGCCATCTGGGAAGAACAATTTAATTTCTTAAACACTGAAGGTACTTCACCATTACTTATTGGCGAATTAGGGATCAAAGGACAAGGAGGAAAAGATGAAATATGGTTTCAGAAGTTTATAGACTTTATTAAAGAAAAGAAACTTCATTTTACATTTTGGGCTTTAAATCCTAATTCTGGTGATACAGGTGGGATATTGGCAAATGACTGGAGTACAGTTGTACAATGGAAAATGGATTATCTACAACCTATACTTTCTAATCCAATTCCTAATTGTTCTGGAAGTGTTCTTTCTGTTACAGATTTTGATAGCCTAAATAATGATATTGTTATTTCACCTAATCCTACATCTGACATCCTTCAATTCAATTCTGAAAATAATAGTATTACTTCTATACGTATTTTTGATATAAACGGAAGAAAAATAGATTATATAGATACTTCATCATCATTGACAAATTCTTATGCGTATAATGCATCAAAATTAGCCTCTGGTTTATATATGACACAGATTACGACTGCCACTAAGAAAACAATAACTAAAAAGTTTTCTAAAAAATAAAATACTCATAATTTAATACTAAGACCGAATACAGATTGTACACCATATCTGTATTCGGTTTTTTATTGTACATTCATCACTTAAACAATTACAAATCAATTCATAGTGATGCAAAAAAACTGCCCTGAATGTGGCGAAAAAATTATAGGTCGAGCTGACAAAAAATTTTGTAGTGATTATTGTAGAAATGCCTTCAACAATAAACTAAATAAAGACAGCAAAAATCTCCTTAGAAATATCAACAACCGTCTCAGAAAAAATTATAGAATTCTTGAAGAACTAAACCCTAATGACAAAACAAAAACTACAAAATCTAAATTGATTGCAAAAGGTTTTGATTTCCAGTTTTTCACCAGTATCTATACCACCAAAATAGGTACTATCTACTATTTTGTATATGACCAAGGATATCTCCCGCTCGAAAATGAATACTATGCTTTGGTAAAAAGAAATAACTAAGAGTATGTTTAAAAAGAATACAAATTGAAAATCAATAGTTTGAGGTTCTGAGGGCACTTCAAATGATGAGAATATCGAGATATTTTAATTATTTGAAGTAAGCTCACGGTTCTTAAAATATTTGTTTTCAAGAAGTAAGGTTTTTAAACAAGCTCTAATACAGAAAGCATTGTATCGTATTGTTTTTGTTATCTCAGGCACAAAAAAATATAATCCTTTTTATATTAAAAGAATTCAACTTTACAAGAAAAATTAATAGTTAACAATTCTTCTTATTAGTAAAGAGAATATTTTATTCTAAAATAAATACGAAAGAAAAGAAGGTACTAGATTTTGAATTGAACAAAAAAAATAAACGTTAAGTCAATAAAACAGTTCACTTATACCCATAAGAACTTTAAAAAGAATCTAATCAGTATTTTGATCAGATACTCATACAAAAGCGTATATACCTAATGACAGCTTAAAAATAAGCTACTTATTCGAAAATACCGCCAACACAAGGGAATTTAACAATTAAGTAAAACAATGATTGTCTTTTTGTACTTATTAAAAAACAGGGATAAACGTTTATACAATTCTCCAACGTTGACTATTCATCATAAGTGCCGCTTTCATGACATCTTTTTGACTAATTTGCCCTACTAATTTACCATCTTCAATGATTGGAAAACGTCTTCTTTTTGTTTCTAGAAATTTATTTGCTGCATCAAAAATACTCGCATTACCATCTATAGTATCTACATCTTTAACCATAAACCTTTCTACATTAGCATCATCAATTGGCATATTATAGTAACGACTCTCATTAAGCTGTTTGATACAATCTCCTTCAGAAATAATTCCTAATAATTCATTATTCTTATTAACTACTGGTCCTCCAGAAATTTTATGCCTCACCAATGTCTCCATAACTTCCATAACGGACTGTTCTGGAGTAAATGTGATTAAATCTCTCGTCATGTAATCTGAAACTTTAATTAGCGTGTCATCCTGCTTCTTTACCTTGGTTCTCGCACCCTGAAAACTTATTATTCCCATAATATTATAGTGATTTAGTGATTCTTAAATATAAGTAATTTTAACTACTTAATCAATAGTACTTTAACATTTAGACGAATAAACTTCTATTTCATTACCTTTATTTGAACCAATAAAACATATAAATTTTAGTTATTATCGACAATAATCATAACAATCAAAGCTAAAAAACATGACCCAACATAGGAGCATAATAAAAAAGAAGACCACAAAGTATAACTGTCAAGAATTGGTTTTATCATGCCAAACCTTTCAATAAAAACTTAATTACAAACATTTTAAACAAACCACAACTGATGAAAAAAATTCTTTCAGTTTCTACACTTTTAATACTACTTGTTGCTATTTGGTATGCATTTTATAGTAGCATGCCCCAACAGATTTCTGGTCTTGATACTCCAGATCAGGAATTTTCTACGATGAGAGCCTTAGCACACGTAAAAAACATCGCTAAACAGCCGCACTATCTCGGTAGTTCTGCTCATTCAGAGACAAAAACTTATATTCTGAACGAACTTAAAAAATTAGGATTATCACCAGAAATACAAGAAGGTTTTTCTATTAGTGATAAAGGAAGTATTAGTAAACCACAAAATATTATCGCTAAGATAAAAGGCGGATCAAATGGCAAATCACTTCTTCTGGTTTCTCACTATGACAGTAGCCCTCACTCATCCTATGGAGCAAGTGATGCAGGCAGTGGAGTTGCTACTATTCTAGAAGGAATAAGAGCTTATCTTTCTAAAAAAAAACTTCCTAAGAATGACATCATTATATGTATAACCGATGGTGAAGAATTAGGTCTTAATGGAGCTGATCTATTTGTGTCAGAGCATCCCTGGGCAAAAAATGTAGGTTTAGTTTTGAATTTTGAAGCCAGAGGTAGTGGTGGTAACTCATATATGCTTATGGAAACCAATGGTAAGAATGGCAAAATGATAGAAGAATTTATAAAAGCTGATCCAGAATTTCCTGTAGCCAATTCTCTAGCGTATAGTATTTATAAGTTATTGCCTAACGATACGGATTTAACAGTTTTCAGAAGACATGGGAATAACGAAGGCTATAATTTTGCTTTCATAGACGATCATTTTGATTACCATACTGCTAATGATATCTGGCAAAATCTTGATCTAAATACACTACAACATCAGGGCAGTTATTTAATGCCATTGTTATCTTATTTCTCTGATTCTGATATTTCAAACCTCACATCAAAAGATGACTATATTTATTTTAACATCCCTATTTTTAAAATGATAAAATATCCTTTTTCGTGGATTTATCCATTATTTGGGTTAACAATTTTATTATTTATTGGATTAATTATTTATGGAAAAGCTAGATTTCGTATTAATTTTAGAGAAATCAGAAATGGCTTTTTAGCCTTTATCATTTCTACTACTTCAGCAGGAATTCTAGGCTTTGTACTCTGGAAATTAGTATTAATAATATATCCACAGTTCCATGATATCCTGCATGGGTTTCCGTATAACGGATATTATTACATAGCGGTTACTGTACTTATAGCTATTACGGTATTCTTTATGGTATACAGCCTTTTTGACAACATAAAAGAACTCCCTAGCTTACTTATTACCCCTTTGTTTTTTTGGATTATACTTTGTGGAGCAGCTGCTATATATCTAAAAGGTGCTTCCTATTTTATTATCCCATTGATATTTTGCCTGATATGTTTTTTCGTATTAATTAATCAAAAGAAACCATCTCCATTATTAATGTTGATACTTTGTTTGCCATCCGTTTTTATGATTTCACCTTTTATAGTTTCTTTTCCGGTAGCTTTGGGGTTAAAAATAATATTCGCTTCTTCTATATTAACTGTCCTATTATGCTCATTATTATTACCTGTAGTTGGTTTTTATACTAAAAAAAAGACACTAGGTACTATCACGCTTATTTTGGCTGTCGTATGCCTCATACTATCTCATACACATGCTGATTTTAACAAAGAAAATCCAAAACCTAATAGCCTTGTCTATTTAGTACACAAAGATGATGATAAAGCGTATTGGACATCTTATGACCACACCTTGGACTCATGGACTAAAAACTACCTAAACCCTCTTAAAAATCTTGCTGAGAACTGGAATCAAAACACATTAGAAAGTAAATACAATAAACCGTTTAATTACATTAACGAGGCTCCTATAAAACAAATTAAATCATCAAAGATCGAAACGTCTTTTGATAGCATACAAGGGAATATTAGGATATTAGATATTTGTATAAGGCCTCAACGAACTATTAATCGCATGGATTTTTTTATGGATAAATCTTTTAATTTCAATAGTTTGACAGCAAATGGAATCACTCCTAAAGATATAAAGGATAAAGATGGCAACCTCTCTAATTTTTTTACAAAAAGAAAAGAAAGCCGATTATTGACTTACATCATGAGAGATAACGAACCTTTAGAATTACGTATGCAATTTCATAAAGATTCTATTCCTGAAATTATAATTTATGAATCTTCCTATGATTTATTAGAAAATGATTTATTCTCAATTCCAAAAAGAGATGAAACGATGATTCCCAAACCATTTCTTATTAATGATGCCATTGTGACCAAAAAAACTGTAAAATTGGAATATGTGGAAAAAATCAGTGATTCTATAGTTACAAAACAACCGGAAATAGCAGAATAATACGATTTGTGATTAAAAAATTCGTATAAATTCATTGAATTATTTTTTCTTTATGCAAGGCAAAAAAATCAAGCATAGCTATAGCTACGGTTTATTTTTTAAACGAAGTAGAAAGGAAAAAGAAACGATGAATATGCGAAATTTTTAGTTATAAATTGTATAAGTGTCAAAAAAAAGAAGCTGCCTGCTTTTCAGTATATTCCTGATATACCCATAATCATTTAATCTTTTTCACAACTCCCACATTAAATGATATTATTTTTTATTCCAACTGTCATCAATATCTTTAAAAACTCGAATGATTAGTTCTACAGAATTTTTATAAAATTCTGGAAGTATGTTCTGGAAATCGTCTGTTTCTTTATGATAATCTGGATGATCTTCTTCGCCAAAATAAATAAAAGGAAGTTTTTGTATATGAAACGGTGCATGATCCGAAGCTAAGGTCCAATTTTGTTTACCATCCGATCCGTCGTGCCCTTGTAATAATCTAACTGTAGTTTTGTTCTTAAAGTTATCTAATATTCTTTTTATTTTTTCTGTATACCTTCCTCCCACTGCATACAATTCATTATTTATATTCCTTCCAATCATATCCATGTTGATATTTAATTCAATATTCTCTATACCTACAATGGATGTTTTACAAAATACTTAGACCCTTGTAATCCTGTTTCCTCAGCATCAAATGCTGCTAAAATAACAGAATGCTTGGGCGGTTTTTTAAAAAAATATTCTGCAAACGCAAAAAGAGCACAAACTCCAGAAGCATTGTCATCTGCTCCATTATATATTTTTCCATCCTTAGTCCCCAAATGATCAAAGTGTGCACTGATTACAATATATTTCTCAGGAAAATCAGTTCCTCTAACACCTCCTATCACATTTGTCCCTTGATATTCTTTGCCAATACTCCAAAAACTAAATCCCTGATCATATGTTTTTTGCAACGGAAACACATTAAGTTTTTTAAACTCTTCACTGATATACGTTCTTGCAAGTGTATTCCCTCTTTCTCCTATACCTCTTCCTTCATAAGTGTCTGACGACAATTCTTCTAACCGATTTAGAAGCTCAGTTTTATTGTATAAAGTTTCAGATATTGATTGACTATATATACAGAATGTTTTCAAAAAAATAAAAATTAACATTAATGATATTACCGATTTAAAATTCCTCATTCAAATTAACTTTTTTTTTCATTTTTGAATAATCAAAAAAACTCCAAACCTTAGAAGATCTGGAGCCTTAACACTTATAATATTTTTAGCTTATCCTTTCAGACTTGCTTTTAAATACTCGCGGTTCATACGTGCTATATTCTCCAAAGAAATTCCTTTAGGGCATTCAATTTCACACGCTCCTGTATTTGTACAGTTTCCAAAACCTTCTTCGTCCATCTGATTTACCATTGCCAATACACGATCTGTTGCTTCGATCTGACCTTGCGGCAATAATGCATATTGAGATACTTTTGCTGATGTAAATAACATAGCCGAAGCATTTTTACATGCAGCCACGCAAGCTCCGCAACCTATACAAGTTGCTGCCGCAAACGCATCATCTGCATCATCCTTATTGATAGGAATAGCATTCGCATCGATTGTATTACCAGAGGTATTTACAGAAACATATCCTCCTGCGTGCTGAATTCTATCAAATGAGGTTCTATCGACCATTAAATCCTTAACAACAGGAAATGCTTTTGCCCTAAACGGTTCAATATAGATAGTGTCTCCGTCATTAAATTTACGCATATGTAATTGACAGGTAGTTATTAGCCTATCGGGACCGTGTGGTTCTCCATTAATTTGCAAAGAGCAAGCTCCGCAGATACCTTCTCTGCAATCGTGGTCAAAAACTACAGGTTCCTCTCCTTTTGTAATCAATTCTTCATTTAACACGTCTAACATTTCTAAAAAAGACATGTCTCCCTCAACTCCGGATATTGGATAATCTACTATCTTTCCCTGTGATTTAGCATCTTTCTGACGCCATATTTTTAGTGTAAGATTCATATATTTTAGTTTTTGGTTGTCAGTTGTCGGTTGTTAGTTTCAAAATAAATTCTATAAGCTAACAACTATCAACCATCAACTATTTGTAACTACGCGTTTTTAATTCAATATTTTCGAAAATCAAATCTTCTTTATGAAGCACAGCGTCTTTGGGCTCTCCTTTATATTCCCATGCAGAAACATATTTAAAGTTTTTATCATCCCGCAATGCTTCTCCTTTTTGTTCTCCTGATTGTTCTACAGATTCTTCTCTAAAATGACCTCCGCAAGATTCGTTACGATCCAAAGCATCCTTGGCAAATAGCTCTCCTAATTCCAGAAAATCTGCTACTCTACCGGCTTTTTCTAACTCGGGGTTCATACTATCGGTAGTTCCCGGGACTTTTACATTTTTCCAGAAATCCTTTCTTAAAGCAGCAATCTCTTCAATCGCCTCTTTTAAATCCTTCTCATTTCGGGACATTCCACACTTATTCCACATGATCTTACCTAATTTCTTATGATAATAATCTACAGAATGTTCTCCCGATCCACTCATTAATTTCCCGATACGATCCTTAACATCTTTTTCTGCCTGATCAAACTCTGGAGTATCTGTCGGTATTTTCCCTGTACGTATATCGTGAGATAAATAATCTCCTATCGTATATGGTAACACAAAATACCCATCCGCTAATCCTTGCATTAGTGCAGAAGCTCCTAATCTATTTGCTCCGTGATCAGAGAAATTAGCCTCTCCGGCAGCATAACATCCTGGCACTGTTGTTTGCAAATTATAATCAACCCATAAACCACCCATCGTATAATGAACAGCTGGATAAATCATCATAGGGGTTTTATAAGGATTCTCATCTACAATCTTCTCATACATCTGAAAAAGGTTTCCATATTTGTCTTCAATAACTTTCTCTCCTAATTCTAATATTTGCTTCGGAGTAGGATTATGAATCCCACTGGTCAAGGCCTTTTCTTTTCCATATCTTTGTATTGCAGCAGCAAAATCAAGATACACTGCTTCTCCCGTTTTATTCACTCCAAAACCAGCATCACAACGTTCCTTTGCAGCTCTTGATGCTACATCACGAGGAACCAGGTTACCAAATGCAGGATAACGGCGTTCCAAATAATAATCTCTTTCTTCCTCGGTTAACTTTGTAGGTTTTAACTTCCCTGTTCTAATTGCTTCAGCATCTTCCTTCTTTTTTGGCACCCAAATACGTCCATCATTACGCAATGATTCTGACATCAATGTCAATTTAGACTGATGATCCCCGGAAACAGGAATACAGGTTGGATGAATTTGTGTATAACAAGGGTTTGCAAAAAAAGCACCTCTTCTATGTGCTCTCCAGGCAGAAGTTACATTACTTCCCATGGCATTAGTACTTAAAAAGAAAACATTTCCATATCCTCCAGTTGCCAATACCACTGCATGTGCAGAATGACGTTCAATTTCTCCAGTAACCAGATCTCTGGCAATAATCCCTCTTGCTTTACCCTCTACTTTTACCAGATCCAGCATCTCGTGACGATTAAAAGCCTTTATCTTTCCTCTATTAATCTGACGATTCATTGCGGAGTACGCTCCAAGTAATAATTGCTGTCCGGTTTGCCCTTTAGCATAAAAAGTTCGGGATACCAAAACTCCACCAAACGAGCGATTATCTAATAACCCCCCGTACTCACGAGCAAAAGGAACTCCTTGTGCTACACACTGATCTATAATATTTCCTGAAACTTCTGCTAATCTATAAACGTTTGCTTCACGAGAGCGATAATCTCCTCCTTTTACAGTATCATAAAAAAGACGATAATTAGAATCGCCATCTCCCTGGTAGTTTTTTGCAGCATTAATTCCTCCCTGCGCTGCAATAGAATGTGCACGACGCGGAGAATCCTGATAACAAAATGTCTTTACATTATATCCAAGCTCTGCCAAGGTTGCGGCAGCACTTCCTCCTGCTAATCCAGTACCAACTACAATAATATCAATATTTCGTTTGTTAGCCGGATTCACCAGGTTAATAGTATTTTTATGTTTCGTCCACTTATCTGCCAGTGGCCCTTCTGGTATTTTAGAATCTAAAATTGACATAATTAGTGGTTTTAGTGATTATGATTAAGATGTAAAACGATTGCAACAATAATAAATCCTAAAGGAATTACAATTGAAAACGCTTTTGCAAACTTCGTAGCACCGACAGAAAACTTATTATTAAATCCTACTGACTGGAATGAAGATGCAAATCCATGCCATAAATGTAATGCTAAAAAAGCAAATGAAACTACATACAATCCTGTACGTACAGGACTTACAAACTTATGTAATAATTCTGGGTAATAACGAGTTGGGTCTTCTGGAGCGAACTCTATATACTTATGTACCACTTCCGGAATCCAAAAGTCATAAAAATGTAATCCTAAAAAGGCCAAAATCACAATTCCAGAGAGAATCATATTTCTAGATACCCAAGAAGCATTTGCGCCTCCATTAAATTTAGCATACTTTACTGTTCTCGCATTCCTGTTTTTTAGTTCTAAAATAAAACCCATTATAAAATGAAATACTACTCCAAAAATTAATACGGGTTGCAAGGCAAACTGCACAACCGGATTAGTCCCCATAAAATGAGATAATTCGTTAAATATATCAGGACTAAAAAGAGAAGTGAAATTAATGGTAAAATGTTGTAATAAGAAGAATACTAAGAAAAGTCCAGAAAGTGCCATCGCAACTTTTCTAGCTATTGAAGATTTTATCAATCCGCCCATTATTTAAAATGTTTAAAATTTTGAAAAACAAAAATAAGCTTCAAACTTGTTTTTAACAAGGTTTTGACTTCTTTATACAGTATTTATAATGAATTAAAATAGATATCTCAATTTGTTGATCATTCCTGATTAAATTGCTTGAAATACGACCTCAAGTTTAAACAAAAAGCAATGTCTCCTTTTTATAATTATATTAATTTTACACAATGCACTATATAAAGTCTAAACTTCCAGAGGTATCTACGACCATATTTACTGTAATGAGTAAACTAGCCACAAAACAACAGGCTATTAATTTATCACAGGGTTTTCCTGATTTTGAAACCGATAACAGATTAGTTGATTTGGTTTCTTCAGCTATGCAAAAAGGGTATAATCAATATGCTCCAATGCCTGGATCGTTCTCTTTACGAGAAATTATTTCAGAAAAAACAAATTCATTATATGCCCATGACTATCATCCAGAAACAGAAGTTACTATTACCTCTGGTGCTACTCAGGCAATTTTTACAATTATTGCTACTTTTATATCTACTGGAGATGAGGTCATTGTGTTTAAACCGGCTTATGATTCTTACGAGCCTTCTGTAAAACTATTTGGAGGAACAGTCGTTCCGATTCAATTGTTATCACCTGATTTTGCAATCGACTGGCGGGAAGTTGCCAGTAAAATAACTTCCAGAACCAAAATGCTAATCATCAATACTCCGCATAATCCCAGCGGCTCTGTCCTATCAAAAAATGATCTATTGCAATTGGAAAAATTACTATACAATACAAACATTCTTCTGTTAAGTGATGAGGTGTATGAACATATTATTTTTGACAGACAAGAACATCAGAGCATTGCCAGGTTTCCCGGACTGGCAGAAAGAGCTTTTATCACTGCTTCATTCGGAAAAAATTTTCATACAACCGGTTGGAAAATGGGGTATTGCCTTGCTCCAAAAAAATTAATGTCAGAATTCAGAAAAGTACATCAGTTTAATGTTTTCTGCAGTAATCACCCAATACAATTTGCACTTGCTACTTACTTAAAAACGCCTGAACATTATCTTGCTTTGCCAAATTTTTATCAGAAAAAGAGAGATTTATTTTTAACGTTCATCAAAGATTCCAGGTTTACATATAAACCCGCTGCAGGAACCTACTTTCAATTATTAGACTACACTAGAATTACTGATGAAGATGATGTGTCTTTTGCCAAAAGACTGACTAAAGAATATAAAATAGCGTCAATACCTATTTCTGTTTTTAATCTGAATAATCGAGATGATAAGGTACTACGATTTTGTTTCGCAAAAACAGAAGATACATTAAAACGAGCTGGAGAGATATTGTGTGATATATAAATCGCAATGATTGAAATTCGCATAGCACATGAAACCACATGTTTTTAGCATTGAATTTTTATCTATTACCCAGTGATTATCGTATTCGCTAAAAATAAATAATCTCAGATATATCAGCTGCTGCTGCTTCATTGATATCACTTCCTACCTGTGTCCAAACTCCCGCTTCATTCCTAATATACTTGTACGTAACCAGAGCTCAATCTATTATCACTATTGCTAGGTGCTCCAATAGCTACGATAGCACCATCGGCAGAGAACTTACGCAACTTCCTGCAGCATTTCTTATCAGACCATTTTCTCCATCAATATCATCTCCTATTTGAACCTGAGCAGCTATAATAACGGAGTATAAAATAAGTAGTAGTATTTTCATGTTTAATGAGTTTTATTGTTTCTGGTTAGTGTCTCAATCTGGTTAAATGTTACCTGATAATTTACTCGATAATCGAGGTTTAAATGCTCCGAGGCTTGCCTCGAAATCAAAATGTTTTTTCAATAAATGCCTCGTGGCTTGCCCCGAGGTAGTTTACTTTTTTAATAAGTATCACCACAAAGCAAAGAAATTTCAGTGGACATCCAATTTACAGGTCTAAAAATCAAACCTCAATTGGATAATCTCTACTTCTTCATTTACTTTCTTTTTTTGATCCTTCTTGCTCGTATTCAGATTAGAGAGTGATATACCGAGTAAACGAACCGAGTTTTTCATTTTCTCCTGGTATAATAATTCTTTTGCCGTTTCCACAAGTATGGCGGCATCACTTATATAATACGGTAACGTCTTGCTCCGGGTCTTGAGGGTAAAATCACTATATTTAATCTTTAGCGTAATGGTTCTTCCTGATACCTTACTTCTTTTTAAGCGTTTTTGTAGCTCTTCTGCAATATTTTCTAATCGTTCCAACATATATATTTCTGAAGAAATATTCTCACTAAAGGTTCTTTCTGCCGCCAGTGATTTTCGTTCCCGGTTTGGTTTTACTTCACTCACATGGATTCCTCTAACAATTCGATAATAATGATTTCCAGATTTACCAAAATGCTGTGTTAGAAACTCCTCAGATTTTTCTTTTAGGTCTTTTCCGGTATAAATCCCCATCTGATACATTTTCGCCTGGGTTACTTTACCTACTCCATAAAACTTTTTGACATCCAACTTTTCTAAAAACTCAATTACCTCCTCCGGGTTTACAGTTTTCTGTCCGTTAGGTTTATTATAATCACTTGCAATTTTTGCTACAAACTTATTGATTGATATTCCCGCAGAAGCTGTAATCCCAACCTCGTCCATAATGCGTTGTCTGATTTCTTTTGCGATTAGGGAAGCACTGGGATTTCCTTTTTTATTTTTTGTTACATCAAGATATGCTTCATCCAGTGATAAGGGTTCGACCAAATCTGTGTAGTCAAAGAATATCGCGCGTATCTGCGATGAAATCTCCTGATATCGATCAAATCTGGGGCGTACAAAAGTTAAATCAGGACATAATCGTCTTGCTGTAAAACCTGGCATTGCTGAACGAACACCAAATTTACGAGCCTCATAACTAGCCGCACTCACCACACCACGTTTTCCTCCACCACCAACAGCTAGTGGTATTCCTCTTAATTCTGGATAATCCATCTGTTCTACAGAAGCATAAAATGCATCCATATCAACATGAATAATCTTTCTATGTGGTATTTGCTCTTCCAAAAAAATAATCTATATCAATTACAAATTTATAGCTTCTTTGATTAAAGTAATCATGCTCTTTAGCTACCTTTACAAAAATAACGAAATGTAAGGTGCCTAAAACAGCTATCGTACTTGGCGGAACAGGATTAACAGGAAGTATACTTATCAAAAGACTTCATCTGGATAATCGCTATGATAGAATCAAGCTGTTCTCCAGAAAAAGTATTGCATATTCTAGTCCAAAAATAGAAGAATATTTGGTTGATATGCTTCAATTAGAAAATATTGCTTTAGATTTTACTGGTGATGAAGTATATTGCTGTATAGGGACGACCAATGCAAAAACCCCTGACAAAGAATTATATCATACAATAGATTATGGGATACCTGTTGCCACTGCTAAACTCTGCAACCAACAAGGTATTAAGACGTTTATTGTAATCTCTGCTTTGGGAGCTGATTCTAAAAGCAAGCTATTTTATAATCGTACCAAAGGTAAAATGGAAGAAGCTGTTTTAGCTATAGAAATTCCCAAAACTCATATTCTGCAACCCTCATTAATCAGCGGAAAAAGAGGTGAAAAAAGAATAGGGGAATACATATTCAAACAACTGATGAAAGTTGTTAACCCACTATTGATAGGATCATTTAAAAAATATCGTTCCATCCATCCTGAGGCAATTGCTTATACCATGATATGGTTAGCTAATAATACGTTTGCTAAAAAAAGAATTCTTTCTGATGAAATCAAAGAAATTTCGGAGAAACACAAATAAGTTTATGAGAAACCTTCTACTTCTGTTTATTTTGTTTTTTGGTTCTTGTTCTTCTGATAAAAAACTAAAAAAACCAACGACAGAAAAACTAAAAGAAAAGACAGTCGAAATTTCTGAATCAACAATTAATAACCAGAAAGATCCAGAAAAGGAGCTGGATAAATTATATGAAAGAGTCTTTATTGCAAAATCAGAAGGTGGTACTGATGATTTTTTTCAGAAATTATCCTTCCTTAAAACTTCAAAAAACGAAATTGATTATCATTTAATATATAGCAACCAATTATGTGATGGAGAATGTACAGGAAAAGCAATCTTAAAAAATGATAAGGCACTATCAGAAATTCATAAATATCCAGAAGGAGACTATACATTTTCATATTTTCAATTCGAAGATCAAAAAAATACTTTTACTATAATTATCAAACTACAAGCTTCAGATCAAAACGAAGCACAGGTCGAATTTTCATTTAACCAAAATAATGAGGATTGCGATCCTTATAACACTACTATGCTAGCCATTAAGTAAAAACAATCAAAAGAATAGTATACTAACTAAAATACAGAAAAAGTATTCATGATAGAAATAGAACGTAAATTTCTGGTGACCTCGACTAATTTTAAGCAAGATGCTCAAAAAAAAACTCATATTATCCAGGGGTATTTAAATGCTGACCCTGAGCGCACTGTAAGAATTCGTATTAAAGACGACAAAGGATTTATTACAATCAAAGGAAAAAGTAATGCTTCGGGAACTTCTCGATACGAATGGGAAAAAGAGATTGACCTTACTGAAAGCAAGGAACTTATAAAACTCTGTGAAAAAGGAATTATTGAAAAAATAAGGTATAACATCCCTCTCGGAAATCACGTATATGAAGTAGATGAATTTCTTGGAGAAAACCAAGGATTAATTGTTGCAGAGATTGAACTTTCTGAAGAAAACGAAACTTTTTTAAAACCTTCCTGGTTAGGAAAGGAAGTTACAGGAGATAAACGGTATTACAATTCTCATTTATCAGGAAATTTTTAAAAAAATTGGTAAAAAAAATAGCTTATTTATAACGATATTTTATTTAACAGATTTATAACATTCTTATTAAGAAATGAAAGGGAGTATCCTGCGTCTAAGCAGACTTATTAACTTTATTAAAAATAAAATGTTACACAAATCGAAAAAAAGCCTCATAGGGGCAGTACTGCTATTATTGATATCCCCATCCGTAATGGCGCAGACAGAAGTAAGTGGATTTTATCCACAGAAAAATGAGCTTACCATTGCACCTAGCTATTCCTATAAGAGTTATGATAAATTCTATATAGGAACAGAACTTAATGATGGAAATCCGGCTGGATTAGGTTCTATAAGTTCCTCTATCATAAATTTGTTTGGAGAATATGGTATTACGAACTGGCTTTCTGCATCCATTAATTTACCATATATTTATATAGAAAGCGAAACGGGAGCACCGGATCCTGTATTAGGTGAATCTTCTACAAGCGGATTACAGGATCTCAGCCTATTTGTCAAAGGAAAAATAGCAGGAACAAAAGTCAGCAACCTTGGAAACCTAGAAGTGGGTGCCGCTTTAGGAGCAAGTATTCCAATTGGTGATTATGAAGGAGAAGGAGTCCTTTCTTTAGGCAATAATGCGAATGCTTATAACCTTAATCTATTAGCACAATTTACATCATCTATCAATGTATTCACAGAATTACAAGCTGGCTACAGTCTTAAAGAAAGTAGTGAACATGCTGTTCCAAATGCCATGGTATATGGAGCCAAAGTAGGGTATTTTAATCGTTATTTTTATGTTCATGCACAGTTAGCCATACAGGATTCTATGGATGGTTTGGATATAGGAACTCCAGAATTTGCAGCTGCAGGTGGACCCGCGGCCTTACCTCAAACCGAAGTAGATTTTACTAATATAAACTTTAATTTGTATGTTCCTGTGTACAAAAACAGTATCGGCGTATCTACGGCATACAATCAAAATCTAGATGGACGTAATTTTAGTAAAGAATCTTCATTTTCTTTAGGATTAGTATATAAGCCTCTATAGATTAGCTTATATTCCAAAAATGAAATCCCATTAAAACTAATAGGTAAGTTTTAATGGGATTTTTACATATCAGCTATGTGATTTATTGGGCAAAAATCATATCCAGATAAAAGTTTACTCTTTAATTTCTATCCTTCTCTTCAATTCATTCCCTTTTTCATCTATAACAGTAATCGTATATTTTCCCGGCCTTGGCAGTATTGGCATTTCGTGAAACTGCTTTGTCACTCCTATAAATTGATCATCAATATACCAAAAAACACGTGTCTCAGGTTTAGTATGCGCAATTTTTAATACTAGCTCATTAGGAGTACCATCAAATCCTTTTGGCAGATATACACTGGTATTTCCTTTCGGAAATATAAAATCCATATGCTCTAGAGATTCGGGTGTACAATCCGATCTATAGGAGGGTAAAGATCTATAATCTGCATTCTGAGTTTTAAAATAGTATTCCTGCAATGG
This sequence comes from Aquimarina sp. RZ0, assembly GCF_008370685.1. GTDB lineage: Bacteria > Bacteroidota > Bacteroidia > Flavobacteriales > Flavobacteriaceae > Aquimarina. The sequence goes on along the minus strand of NZ_VTZU01000018.1, from coordinate 6,283 downwards.
AGGTAACACAAACCACGATTCATGAATCATAGTATCCGAAGGCTCACAAGAAGAATTAACTCGGTATTGTCTGGTAGCATCTAAATGGGCTATTTGATGATATGGGCAAGGTTTAGTTGTAGCTCCCTTAATAGGAATATACATCTCTTTTTCGGGACATTCTTTATTCGCCAAAAAACCACTTTTTGAGCATACGGTAACTTTTAATAAATCATCATATGGCATAGAAAACCAGTTAGAATCCGGCAACAGGTTAAACACATCAAATAATACCGGTGCCGCGGCATGTAACCCAGTAAGTTCTGGTCTTCCCTCGCCATCGGCATTTCCTATCCAGACACCTACTACATAATCTTTGCTTGTCCCAATAGCCCAGGCATCTCTGTTTCCAAAACTGGTTCCGGTCTTCCAGGCAACTTCTTTGGACGAATCGTAGAATTCCCACGCTTCATTTCCTTCCGGCCGATTTACTTTTTTTAAGGCCTCAAAAGTCATCCATATACTACCTGCTCCAAAGCTTGGTTTTTGTTTTACTTTTTTTCCAAAACCAACCTTCTTTTTAGTCAAAACTATAGGTTCTACAAATTCATTATCAAAATATTCACTAGAGGTATCTTGATAGTGATTTAATATTCCGGCAAGCCCAGCATATGTTTTACATAAGTCCCAAAGACTACCTTCTGCACCACCAACAATCAAGGACAAGCCATAATGATCAGCACTATAAGTCAGATCTTTTATGGTAAACACATTAAGTTCATCTCTGAACCTTTGTAGCCCATATTGTTGTAATAATCGTACTGCAGGAATATTTAGTGAACGTGACAAGGCGCGACTTGCCGGAACAGCTCCACTATAGGTCTCATCATAATTAGTAGGAATATATCCGGCAATTACAGTAGGAATATCAGCAACGAGTTGTTCTGGTAACAACTCTCCTTTATCCATCATTGCTGCATATAACAATGGTTTTAAGGTACTACCAGTGCTTCTTGCAGCCTGAACGATATCTACATCTTTTTGATGCGCCTTATCCGTTGGCGTATTCCCAACATAACTCAGAACCTCTCTAGTGTGAACATCCAATACCAAAACAGACATATTATAGACTTCGTTTTGTTGTAATACTTCGTAATGATTTTTTACTAACTGATTGACTTGTTTTTGTAGCGATGTATTAATTGTAGTCTGCAATCTTTTTCCAGTATGCTTTTTTGCCAGTAAATCCAATACATGGGGTGCTATCCTGGGAAGTTGATATGGTTTTTGAGGTAATGGCTCGCTAATTGATAATTCATATGCCAATGAATCCAGGACGCCTTCATTCAATAATAATCTAAGTAGTCTATTCCTTTTTTTTAATAATTTTTTTTGATTTTTCCCTGGATAAATTATAGACGGAGCATTAGGCAAAACAGCCAAGGTAGCGCTCTCTGACCAAGATAGTTGGTGGGCTGACACCCCAAAATATCGCCATGCGGCCATATCGATACCTACAACATTTCCTCCAAATGGCGCATAGGATGCATATAATTTTAGAATATCTTCTTTTGAATACCCAAATTCTAATCGAGTCGCTAGAATTAATTCAACTAATTTTTCAAAATATGTCCTCTTTTTCCCTTTTCTTGCCAATCTAATTACTTGTTGTGTTATCGTGCTTCCTCCACGAATCACCTTTCCCGCTTTGATATTATCACTTATAGCTTGAATCATAGCAATTGGATTAAAGCCAAAATGTCTGTAAAATTGCTGATCTTCAAATTTTAGAATACAATGCTTAAACTTTGCTGGAATACTATCCGTTTCCGGAAATCTCCATTGACCATCTTTCGCAATTTTTGCTCCTAATAATACTCCATTTTTAGAGGTTATTATAGTAGCTGTGGGATCATTGAATAATTGTTTTGGTACTGAGAAATAGTACCAAAGTAACAGCAACATCAAAATGACGAAATGTATTGGTCTCCTTTTTATATAATTTTTGAATCTGGACAATGAAGTGATGTAAGCTTTTTTCAATTCGCTATAAAAATATTCTTTCTTATTATAATTGTAAAAAAATAGAAGACTCTAAATTTACTAATAAAAGACAACACTTTTTTAGTATTCACTATTTAGTTAAAATTAGATAAAAAAAAACTAAAATTATTATCATTTCTGAGGTCTTTGATTCTAAAATATCGCAAACTGATATTTTTATTCAGTATAAAAAAAACAACTACCAAACTAGGCGATATTTCCCCATTTTTTATGTTCATTTGCACAAAATAAACACTAAACTCATTGAAGAATTTTTTTTTCTTTACATATGACTGACCATCAGTAATTAAAGGATTTTCTTCAATTTTAAACCCAAAAACTATGAAACGTATTACTACGATTCTCATCGTCTTCTTAATGACGATTTATGCCACACAAGCTCAAGCAATTCAGCCCGCACAAGAAGTCCAATCAGCAAAATCTTCTGGTATTGCTTTTAAAGAAATAAATCTTTTTGAAGCTGTAAATCTGAAAAGCTCTGAAAATCAAATCCCAAAAGAATTTAAGGAATATACTATATTTTCTATTCAACAAGAAAAAATGGCTTCTTTAAAATCTGATGCTCCAAAAACTATGAGTCTGCAGATACCTGGAAAAAAATCTTTGATATCTTTAGAATTAGTAAAAGTAGATATTACTACAGATGATTTTACGATTGTCGAAATGCCTGCAGGAAAAACTATTGTTCCGTCTAAAACTATATCTCATTATAGAGGTATTATAAAAGGAAATCCAAAATCAATAGCTGCTATTAGTATTTTTGATAACGAAGTATCTGGTCTTATTAGTATAGAAGATGACCCTAACAATCTAGTACTTGCCAAATTAGAGAACAGCAAAAATCACATCCTATATGAAGATAAGGATATTACTCATCTTGATGATTTTGTTTGCCAAACACCAGACACCGGTATTGAGCACAAACAAGAACTATCTGATACTAGCATCCCTGCAAAAAATCAAGTAAAATGTCCTGAAATACTTTTTGATATTGGTAATGATATTGTACGTGATAAAGGAGGTGCACAACAGGCATCTAACTATATTCAATCATTATTCAATCAGGTAGCTATTTTATATGCTAATGAAAATGTAAAAATTAAACTATCTGGTTTAAATGCATGGACCTCTGCTACTCCTTTTAGGGGGCTTGAAGATTATCGAAATTATCGAAATAGAAATGCTTTTAATGGTGACTTAGGACATTTTGTAACATATAACTTTTCTGGTGGTGTTGCCTGGGTTAATGCATTATGTGGATCTTACAAATATGCTGTATCTGGTATTGCCAGAAGCTTTAGTAATGTCCCAAGATATTCCTGGTCTGTATCTGTAGTTGCTCACGAATTAGGACATAATTTTGGTTCGCAACACACTCATTCTTGTTCATGGAACGGAAATAGCACTGCGATAGACGGTTGTTATAGAACAGAAGGAGGTTGTGGGAGACCTGGACTACCTTCTGGCGGTGGTACTATTATGAGTTATTGTCATCTTACTAATGTTGGTATCGATTTTAATAAAGGATTTGGAACTCAACCAGGAAATATTATACGTCGTACCATAAATGGAGCAAGATGTGTATCTACCTGTGATGACGGCAATACTGGCGGCGGTGGAGGACCCGGTACTGATGAAGTAAATTGTAACGGAATACCTTTCTATTCTAATAATCTTACCTACCCTGTTGGATATCTGGTTGTTTTTGAAGGTCACTTGTTTAGACGTACAAGCAATGACTGGGAACAATTGGGCGTTTGTAACTCCGGACCTTGCGTAGGTGTAGCCCAATGGGTAGAAGGTTTAAACTATAATATAGGAGCACGTGTAGTTAATGATGGAAGTCTTTTTGAGCGTATAAGTACTGGATGGAGAGAAATTAGTTCTTGTGAAACATCAACTTCAGGACAACTTGCAGCAAGTATTGCTCCACCAATTAACTCTACTGGTTTTATTTACTACCCTAATCCTGTTAACGACATACTAACCGTAGAAACTAACAATATAACGGATGGATCAGCTACCTTATATATCAAGGATATTAAAGGAAACATGCTGCAAAGTGTAAAACTGGATGACACAACTCCCAATAAAAATAGTACGACAACTCTCGATATGAGTATGCTTTCTAGAGGAATGTATTTTATCCAGATGGTGAGTGCCAAAAAAATAATAACTCAAAAGATTTTCAAACAATAAATAAAATATTTTAGTTAACACTCCTGGTCAAAGTGTAATTCTAAAACTCATAATACAGGGGTTCTTTTTAATAAAAAAAGCCCCTGTATTTATTTAGTAGATTAACTGGTAACACAAAGGATTTCCTAAGAATAAAAAAGCATTTTAGAGTAAAATTTTTATAGAAGAATACATCTTTTTTTACAAGTATTCTCTTGGTAATCAATTTCCTTACACATATAACACAAATTAATGATGCCTAGGTCGACAACAAGTAGGTCTTAAAGCAATTCCCAGAACCCGACCAAATATTTGAAGGCTGTTAAAAGTAAATTGACCTACTCGAATCGTTGCGGTATTTGGATTTCTTAATCTATCTCTCAAATTTCGAGAGATTCTACCCCAATTATTTGTAAGGGTCTCCAAATTACCCCCTAATTGTTCACCTCCTTCACTTCTCCGAACGTTACGTATCACATAATCACTAATAGCATGAAATCTAGCTCCTTCTGAAAAAGCTATGGCTGCATTCATAATGATATAAGCTCGCTCACTAGGAGACTGACTATTAGCAAAAAAAGAGCCTGCTCTTATTCCATCGTCTGAACCTGCTAAACTTCTCATATTCCTAATATTAATATTAGATCTAGCTCTGGTATTTCTTGCTGCAGCTTGAAGAGCTCCATACTCTCCAGAAAATGGTAAGTTAAATATCCGATTCCCAGCCTCACCAGGACTATAAGAACCTTCGAATACAGTCTGATCACCACTAGTTCTTAGTCTGCTATAAGAATACTGATTAGTACGCCCTATATAGCCTACGCCTATCAGGTACATATTCGCTGTAGAAAAATAATAATCTGTATATACATTGTTGCCATTGCCTACTCGAATTCTATAGACATCATTTGATGGGGCTCTCATTTCACGAACTCTATTAATAATCACACGATTATTATCCATTAAATTTCTTATTTGAAAAATTAGTTTTCTATAATTTCTAGCTACAACATTACTATTTGCGCTTACATTTAAAAAAAAACGTGCAATTATCCGAGGTGGTGCTTTCAATTGTACCTCCTCCAAGTCCATTGCACCAGTAGTTTCTTTATCTGTATTTATGTTTGTACGCTCTTCTTTTTCGCAAGATGATAACCATACTATAAATAGTAGTAAATAAATGGTTTTTAAAAATTTCATTTTAGTAAATTTTGATCATTTATATGAATAAACTGAGTATTATTAATTCATAGCAAAAATATATTGGTAAGAATGCTACACCAAGACAAAGTGTTCACAAAGTGGAGCAAAAAATAATTCTAATACTAAAAAAAAACTGAATTTCAGCATATTAATTTCTTTTTTAGATATTCTAAAAGTGGATAGTAGTTAGGTCTATTATTCACATTTCTTGTAATACTCTAACATAGATGCACTCACTTTGTTTCTGTATTAATATTTAAAGCTATTATTTCAAAAAAAGTAATGAAACAGACTTTACTCAAAAATTAATCCCATTATTTTTTAGGGTTTTACCTTCTTAAACTGTTTAATGAGTAGTGAATTGTGTGAAAATTATATTCTTGAAACCAACTTTACAGAGCAAAAAAACTATAATTTTTAAAAGAAATATTTAATACCATAAGATTATTGATCAAATTACGGATGACAATTATTTGATATAACTGAAACTTTATAGGTATGTTCTGTATTGAATTCTCACATATTTGGAGTCAAGACAAAGATTAACTGTACAAATGTCTGTTTTCAAAATAGGTACGTTCTATGAGGATTAATAAAGTTATCGGTATCTTGTTTATAATCATTTTTTGGAATTCTAAAATATGCGCGCAAGAAAAATCTATCGCAGCGTATCAGGATACATCTTTGGATAAGGTTTTGAATTCTCTCGAAGACATTTATAACGTTAAATTTTCGTTTAATACCAAAATAATAAAAGGTAAAAGTATAAAAATTGCAGGGGCATTAGCTCTACAAGAAATCTTGCAGAAAATACAAGCTCAGACGACACTATTTTTTGAAAAAATAAACAACAGATATT